>JBBIPK010000018.1:0-57280 GCA_037442885.1 Acidobacteriota bacterium
CGATGCGCTCCTCCATCCAGCGCATGTCGTCAATGCAGTGGTAGGGCTGCACCTCCGCGATCAAGCCCAGCTCGCCGAACCGCTTGAAATCGTCCGGATGGACGACCTGCGCGTGCACCACCCGGAAGCGGCGCTCGCGCGCCGGATTCTCCGCGAACACCTTCTGGTAGGTGTCGAGCAGGAGGCGGTTGGCCTGGTCGCCGATGGCATGCACCGTGACGGTGAAGCCTTCCCGGTCGGCGGCGCGGATGAGCCGCTCCAGATTCCCTTCCGGGAACATGATGTCGCGCAGTCGGCCGCGGTTCTCCGGCTCGTGCGCGTAGGGCTCGAAGAAAAGCGCGGTGGAATTGCCCATGATGCCGTCCACCCAGCCCTTCAGCCCGCCCAGCCGGATGTACTGGTCGCCCCAGACACCCGGCGCGGAGGGAACGCGGTAGAGGCGAATGTAGTCTTTCAGCCGCTCCCACTCCGCCAGCGGCATGCGCGCCCACACGCGCAGGGTCAACTCATCCCGCTTGCGCAACTCCTTGAAGATTTCCAACTGCTCGAAGCTGGTGTTGTCGTGGATGGAGGTGACGCCCCAGCGGCGCGCTTCCTCCAGCGCGCGGCGACCCTCGGCCAGCCGCTGCTCGATGGAGGGCGGCGGGATGATCTGCTCGACGAGCCGGTAGGCCTCGCCGCGCAACAGCCCGGTGGGGTTGCCTTCCGCGTCCCGAACGATCTCGCCGTTTTCCGGATCCGGCGTCTCCGCCGTGATGCCGGCCGCCGCCAAGGCGAGCGAATTCGCCAGCCAGACTTTGCCGTCAAAGCGACGAATCAGAGCCGGATGCTCGGGCGTCACGGGGTCAATCCACTCCTTGTGCGGCTCGAGCAACTCCACCGCTGCCTCGGCCGGGCCCGCTTCCCCGGCGCGCCATTGCGCGTAGGCACCCCAGTCGCCGCCCGTAATCCAGCTCCCTTTGGGCAGCCGTCCGGCCACTTCCGCCACGCGCGTCACAAACGCCGTGCGGTCGTTGACGTCGAGCAGGTTCAAGCCCAGCAGCAGCCGTCCCGCCGCCTCGAAGTGCGTGTGATTGTCAATGAAGCCCGGCAGCACCAGTCGGCCGTCGAGCTTCAACACCTGGGTGATGCCTTCGCCAATCAGCTTCCGCACCTCGTCGTTCGTGCCCACCTTTACGATGCGGTTGCCGCGGAGGGCCACGGCTTCGGCCTCCGGCCGAGCGTCGTCCAGCGTCCACACGCGCGCGTTGAGCAAGACGATGTGAGCCGCCTGATGCGGCACGCTCGCCCGCGGCGGCGCCGCCGGCTGCTGTGCCAGCGCGGAGACCAGCCCGGCCAGGACAACTCCGAGCAGGCCGACACCTCTAGAGTGGTTCATCTCTCTCCTCTGGTCGTACGACGCGCTCGTCTCAGTGGATGACGTCGCGGATGATGTCGACCACTCGCGCCCCGCGTTCCTCGAGCAGGATGATGTGGCCGCCAATCACCACGCGCTTGTAGCCGCGCGGCAGCCGCGGCAGGTGCACCTCGAGGTCGGGCGGCAGTGGCTGCGCTTGCCTCTGCAAGCCGGGCGGCAACTGCCCGTTCTTTTCCAGATGACGTTGCAATCCCGGCGGCAACTCCTCGCGCTTGGCCAGCCCGGGCGGGAGCCCCGCGCGGTTGGTGTGGAACCACGCGCGGATGGTGTTGATCTCCTCCCTGGCAAAGCCGGGGACGTGCACCGGCTTGTCCGTTTTGCTCTTCTCCCCCTTCTGCTTCTCAGCTTTGTCCTCTTTGGCGGGGGCACCTGGTTTGCCGGGCTTGCCTGCCTGGGCAGGCTTGCCCTGCGCCCACGCCGAACCCACCAACGCCAGACCGAGCAAGACAATCAGCAATGCACGGGCATGCTTCATCGCATCGTCTCCTTGGCTGCGGAGGCTTTCACTCTACGCCGCCGCTCCCCAAAAGGCAACGGCGCGAAAGCCTGCTCGCTTCGCGCCCTCCGCTTGAACCTTAGATGCGCTCAGCGGGCTTCGGGCGGCTCGGTGTGGATGACGATGCGGTGCAGCTGCGGGAAGCGCGCGCGGATGCGCAGCTCAATCTCGCTCGTGAGGTCGTGGACGCGGGTCACGGGCAGGTCGCCCGCCACCACGCAGTGGCAGGAGAGGACGACGTGGCCCTCGACGCGCCGCACCTGCAACTCGTGGAAGTCGCGCAGCTCGGGAATCTCCCGGCAGAGCTCGGCAAAATGCACGTGCAGGGCGCGGGCCAGGCTGTCGAGCGGGTCGCCGGCGGCGATGGTGGCTGCCGGAGCCTCGATGTGGGTGTTGATATCGTCAATCTCGGGCAGCTCGCGCCGCACCTCCTCCTCGAACGCGGTCGCAATTTCGTGCGCCGCGCCGAGAGAGAGCGCGGCGTCCACTTCCAGGTGCAGATCCACGACCAGGCGGCGCTTCCCGCCCGCCTCTCCGATCTGATGCGCGCTCAGGTCGTGAATGCTCAGGTTATGGCGATGGGCGACGGCACGAATGGCGTCGAACAAGCTTTCGGCGCTGGCCGCACGCGGCTCCATGTGCACGACCACGTCGGCGCGCGGAATGCGCTCCTCCACCGCCTTCTCCACCGCATCGGAGATGGCGTGGACTTGCTCGAAGGGGAGCGTGCGACCCATGGTGAGCGTTACGTCGATGAAGTCGCGATTGCCGGCCCGCCGCGTGCGCACCCGCTCGACGCTGAGCACGCCCGCCACGCTCTGCGCCGCCTCCTCCACCGCCGCGCGCAAGCCCGCCGGGGCTTCGTCGAGCAGCACGGCCACCGTGCGGCGTCCCAGGCGTGCGCTGATGTAGATGACAATGCCGGCGACGACGAGCGCGGCAATGGGATCGGCTGCCCGCAGCCACCCAATCTGCCAGCGATCGGCCGCCAGCACCAGCGCCAGCCCCAGAATCACCACCGACGAGCTCCAGACGTCGGTGCTGAAGTGGAGCGCATCGGCCTCCAGCGCCTGGCTGCCGTACTGGCGCGCCACGCGGTTCAAGGCACGTGAGCGGAAGTGGTCAATCACAATTGCAATCGCCATCACGCCGAAGGCCCACACGCTCGGCTCGACGTGCACTGCACGGTAGAAAAGCCGGTGCACCGCTTCCCAGACGATCCAGGCGCAGGTCAGCAGCAGCAGGCCGGTTTCGAGAAAGGCAGACAGGTTCTCGATCTTGCCGTGGCCGTACTGGTGGTCGGCGTCGGCCGGCTTATCGGAGACGCGCACGGAAAAATAGGTGACGCCGGCCGCGACCAGGTCGAGCCCGGAGTGCGCCGCCTCCGAGAGCACGCCCAGACTGTGCGTGCTCAGTCCCACAATCGCTTTGAGCGTGACCAGAAGCAAGGCGGCAAGCACACTCGAGAGCGCGACCGCCTTCTTCTCCCGCTGCTCGTGCTCCACCACGAGTGTCGGTGCTCCTTCCCGACGCAACCAGAGATGATATACCAACGACGGTCAGCGGCGATGCCCGGCGGACCTAGCTCCTGAGAGCAGGTCTGCCACTCAAGCTGAATGCGGCGAGGAGGTAGAGGGCAGCCGCGGACAAGAGCACGACGCGGAAGCCGGCGGCCATGGCCGCGAGTGTCGCGAGAATCGTCGCCAGGACCGAGGCGCAGCCGTTCACACCCCAGGCCCAGGGCAGCAACTCCGGCCGCGCTGCTTCCAGCCGTTGCAGCGCCAAGGCAAACGGCATCCCCATAAAGAAAGCGAGCGGCCCCATCAGCGCCAACGCGATGAGGACGCGCGCCGCATCCGGCAAGCCCACCCAGAGCGGCAGCAGGCGCGGGAGAACGAACGCCGCCAACACCGCCAGCGCGGCCACCAGCATGGCTGCGCGCGGCAGCCAGCGCGGGCCGAGGCGTGCCGCGGCCAAACTGCCTAGACCGGAGAAGACCAGAATCCCCGTCAGCACCACCGCCACCGCATAGATGGGATTGGCGAGAAAGAAAGTCAGCTTCTGGATGAGCACCATTTCAACAAACAGGTAGCCCAAGCCGATGCCGAAGAAAAACAGGAACACGCGCGCAGCCGAAATGCTTGGGTAGGGCGAGGGCTTGTCCCTCGCCGCCAAGCCAGCCCCTCCGTTTCCACGAATGAACAAGAGGGGAACCAGAATCAACACCACGCTGAAGACGAGCGCCTGCACCAGCGTCGCGGCCAGCACGATGTAGCCCCACTCGATGAAGGGCACCCACTGCCGGCCCATCGTCGCCAGCAACTGCGGCAGCGCCCGCCAGCGGAAGAAATGATGGAAGTAGGGCTGGTCGTCGCGCGCCGGGCGGACGTTGAAGCTGTAGTCGCGGAAGAAGCTCTCCCGCGTCTCCCCGCCTGCGAGAATGGCGCGGGCGGCTTCGGCATAGAGGTCATGCGCGAGCACAGTGTGGCGGTTGGTTTCTTCCGGCCGGATGCCCGGATAATAGACAAGATCAAAGAGCCGCTCTTCGGCGAAGCGTTGGAGTGCGGCAATTTCCTCTGGAGTCAGGGGCGAGCGCTTGATGAGCGTGGTCGCGGTCGCCCAGCTCCGCACCATCGCCAGATGCGCGGCGGGCTCGCGGATTCCGCGGGCTTCGAGAGCGGCGACCGCCGTGGCAAACACCTTGATGTTGTCGCGCGGCGGGCTCTTGACCCAGCGAGTGACGGCCAGCAGCCCGCGCGGCCTCAGGTGATCGAAGAAGCGCGCGAAGGCCTCGACCGTGTAGAGATAACTTTCATTGAGCGCGTGTACGCCGGCGCTCGAAGCCGCGAACGAGTCGAGCAAAGAAATCTGAATCACGTCGTAGCGCTCCTGAGCCGGTAACGCCTCAAAGAAGCCGCGCGCTTCGCGGATGTGCAGGGACACCCGCGGATGGCGGTAGAGGCTGCCGGTAAAGTCGGCAAAGGTGTCGCGCACGAGCCGCACGATGCGCGGGTCGAGCTCCAGCGCCTCGACACGCTCGGCGTTGTGGTAGAGCGCGAGCAACAGGTCGGCCCCGCCGCCTGCACCGACGATCAACACGCGTTTGCTGCCTGCATCCGCACGCAGTACGTGGAACGGCAGTGCGGAGGAAGTCCCGTCGAGGAACGCCACATCGCTTGCAGCACCGCGGAAACGCGTGATGGCCCCGGCCAGTTCAGCGTCCACGAACAGACCGAGCTGCTCGGGCGGGGTCGGCCGCGTAGCAAAGCTCAATCCCGGCGCGTAGTGGAAGGCCGGGCTGCGCAGCACGTCAATCCGCCCGAGCGGACTCGAATCCCGCGCGATGATTTCCGCGCCGGGCAAACTCAGATTCACGCGCAGGCCTTTATACTGGGAAATCCTCGGCGCCAGAAAAGAACTGAAAAGCTGCAAGTAGAAGAGTGCCACCAGCAGAACCACCACGACGAACCCGGCCAGGCGGCGCAGAGACGCCAGAACCAACAGCACGGCGGTGGCGGCGAGCACGTAGACGAGCGTGATGGTCTGCTCGGCGGGCATCCAGAAAAGAAAAGCCACCAGTACCAGGGAACCCAGACCCGACCCCAGGAGATTAAAGAAATAGACCCGCGGGGCCTCGCGCGCCTCGTGGATGAGGAGGAGGCCGATGGCGGTGGCGGCGCAGAAGAAGGGGATGAAGAGCACCGCGTAGTAGCCGCCGAGATAGAAGTACTGGCGCGTGTCCCAGACGATGAGGAAGGGATCAAAGGGAATGCGCTGGGCGAGCCAGAAGCAGAGGGAAATGCTCAGGGCAAACGCCGCGCTGGCAGTGGCGAAGGCCGCGGGAAAGCGCTCCAGCAACCGGCGGCGCATGATGGAAATGAACGTGCCGCTGGCGCCGAAGCCGAGCAGGGCGATGGAGATGACCATATAGGCGAAGTGGTGCCAGCCGGTGATGGAGAAGACGCGCATCAGCGCAATCTGGTAGGCGAGCGTGGCGGCGCTGACCAGCAGGAGCGCGAAGCGGTACGGCACGCCGGCATTCTACTGCGCGCGCCCGGGGCTTGCCTGTTTTTGGCGTGAGGACTATCGTGGGGGCAGGGGTCGAGGAGGCTGTCATGAAGAAAGTTGCTCTCGGTGTTGCGTCTATCCTGCTCTGCGCCTTCGGCGCGTCGGCGCAGACGGCGGTGCCGCTGCCCGTCCGCAAAGTCGTGCTCTACAAGAACGGTATCGGCTACTTCGAGCACCTGGGCAAGGTCAGCGGCAATCAGGCTGTCGAAATCACGCTGCCCAGCGGTCAACTCAACGACGTGCTGAAGTCGCTGACGGTGATTGACCTCGGCCGCGGTCAGGTCGCCGGAGTCACCTACGACTCGGCCGCGCCGCTCGAGCGCCGTCTGGGCGAGCTCCCCATCAGCCTGCGCGGCGCGACTTCGGTTGCCGAGTTCCTCAACCAGATCCGCGGCACGCGCGTCGAGGTGCGCGCGCCCGGCGGCGTCGTGGCCGGAAAACTCCTCGGCGCCGAGCGCCGCACGAAGACTCTGCCGGGCGACATTACCACCGAGTCGCTCGACGTCGTCCTCTGGACGGACGCAGGCGAGCTGCGCCGGGTCGAGCTGGAATCCGCCGAATCCCTGCGCCTGACCGAGCGCGCCCTGGCCGAAGACGTGGGCCGCTATCTTGATCTACTGACGACGACGCACGAGCGCGACGTCCGCCGGCTGAAGATTTCCACCCTCGGCTCGGGCTCCCGCGACCTCTACGTCAGCTACACCTCCGAAGCCCCTATCTGGAAGACCACCTACCGGCTGGTGCTCGATGCGGCCAAGCGCCCGCTGCTGCAAGGCTGGGCGATTGTGGACAACACCACGCCGCAGGACTGGGCCGACGTCGAGCTCTCGCTCGTGGCCGGCGCGCCCGTGTCGTTCGTGCAGAACCTCTCGCAACCGCTCTACGCCCGCCGGCCGGTCGTGCCGTTGCCTGAAGGCTTGCAGGTGACCCCGCAGGTCCACGAAGCCACCCTCGAAGTCCCGCGCGGCCAAGCCGCCCTCGCCGGGACTGTCTTGGATTCAACTGGCGCGACCATACCAGGTGCGGAGATCACGCTTCTTGATGAAGCAGGAAATTTGGTCAAGCAGGTTGCAACGGACGACAACGGGCGATATCGAATCGAAGCAGCACCAGGAATGTATCGCCTTCAGGCAAGCTCTCCAGGGTTTAAGACCGTTGTGTACACCGCGGTAACGGCCAATTCAGGCCGTTTGAGTGCACTTGACTTCTCCCTTGTACCGGCAGCCATTGCAGAAACCGTAATGGTCGAAGCGGAAGAAGCGCAGAGAGATGTGGCCGCGAAGGCGCGGCGCGAAGGCATTGTGGCCGGGCGGTTGGCTGCTCCGATGCCTGCCGCCATGCCCGTGAGTCCTGGAGAGGCATTGCGGGAGGCGCGCGTCGCCACCGCGCAGGCGCGCGAGCTGGGCGAGCAGTTCGAATACAAGCTGCCGCAACGGGTCACCATCGGGCGGAACCAGTCGGCGCTGCTGCCGATTCTCCACACGGAAGTGCAGGGCGAGAAGGTCTCGCTCTTCAACGAAGCCACTGGGGAGAAGCAGCCCCGCCTGGCGGTGTGGCTGAAGAACACAAGCGGGCTGACGCTCGACGGCGGGTCCTTCACCGTGATTGATTCGGGCGCCTTCGCCGGCGAAGGCTTGACCGAGACGCTGCGGCCGAACGAGAGCCGCCTGCTGAGCTACGCCCTCGACCTGGGCGTCGAAGTCAACGCCAACCGCGAGACCGAACGGCAGCGCGTCGAGCGGGTGGAAATCAACCGCGGCGTTCTACGAATGCACACCAAGCTCACCGAGAAGAAGACCTACATCGTCCGCAACAACGACGAGAAGCCGCGCGCGGTGGTGCTCGAGCATCCGGTGCGCAGCGGCTGGACGCTCGTCGAGACGCCGCCGGCGGCCGAGTCGAGCGCCAGCTACCACCGCTTCCGCGTCGAGGCGAAGCCGAAGACCACCACCGAATTCGCCGTGCGCGAGGAGAATCCCCAGCAGACCACGTTCGCCCTCACCAACATCACCCCCGAGATGATTGCGCTCTGGGTGCGCGAGCGGACGATTGACAAGCAAATCGAGCAGGCGCTCGCCGGCATCATCGCCAAGAAAAACCAGATTGCCGACCTCGACCGCCAGATGCGCGAGGCCGACCAGGAGATCGAGCGGATGTTCCGCGACCAGCAGCGCATCCGGGAGAATCTGGCGCGGCTGGGGAACTCGCCCGAGGAGGCGCAACTCCGCCAGCGCTACGTGCGGCAACTGGGCACGCAGGAAACGCAGCTCGCCACCCTGCGCGACAAACGCGCCATCCTCGAGCAGCAGCGCAACGCCGCCCAGAAAGAACTCGACGCCCTCATCCAGAACCTCTCCTTCGACCGGAAGCTGTAGAGCGACCGGTGGCCGGCGACCCGCGACCAGTAAGCGAGAAAGGTAGATCCTTCGCTTCGCTCAGGATGACAGCAAGAGAAGGACTGTCATTGGACCGGGCGGAGGACGCCGATGGATGCGAGGGCGCGCAGATACTCCACCACGACGTCGAGGGGGATGGGGCCGTAGATGGCGCTGACGGCGTCGCGGATGGCCTGGGCGGTGCGCGCGCCGTCCACGAAGTTGAGCACCTCGTAAGCATAGTCCCCGCCAGCACCCCAGAGCCCCTGATAGCGCAGCAGCCGGATCTCCCGCGCGCGCTCTTCCCCGTAGTGGTCGGTGAAGTAATCGTAGGCGAAGACTGACATCGGCCCTTTCACCTCCGGATTCCGCGCAAAAATGAGCTTTCCGTCGCCGCTCACAGCGGGCACGGGGCCAACGCCGCCGACGACGGCTTTCTCGATTCCCTCAAAGAAGCGCGTGGCCTCGGCCCGCAAGTCAGCCGGCACCAGCACAAAACGCCCAATGGAATCGAGCAAGCCACGCTCGTAACTGAGCTGGAAACGCGTGTAGTTGGCGGCCTCGTCCGACGGGAGTTGCGCGCGGCGCTCAAGCCGCAGCGCCAGCCGGCGCAAAGTGTTTGCCTGTAAAACGCGCCAGAGAGCGGGAACGTCGTCGGGCTTGAGACTCGCCAGGAAGTACGCGCTGGCGGCGCCGATGAAGCCGGCGCCCTTGAGCTTGGTCGGGTCAATGTTGGCGGGCGAGTCGAAGTTGGTGTGGATGTAGCGGTCGGGCCAGTCGTTGAAATAGATGGCGGGGATGCGGAAGGAGCCTTCAGTATAGACCTGGTGGTCGCTGCCGGCGTCGAAGTCCTGCAGCATCGCCCGCAGCGGCTCTTTGCCGCCCTCGGGCGCAATCAGCGGATAGCGGGCGCGGCCGGTTGCGGCGAACTGGTAGGTCTGATCGTTCACGAACTCGGCGAAGGCCTCGGCGACGTCGTTGACGAATGAGGGCAGGCTCGCCGGGCTGCGCGTGACGTGGAAGACCGCCTTCGTCTCCGGCCCGCCGCCAACCATGTCCATATGCACCACCGCCTTGATGCGCGAGACGAGCTCCGGCCGGGCGTTCAGCAGCACCAGCGTGCCTTCAATCTCCGGCGGCCAGATGAAGCGCAGCGTGCGCGCCGGGCGCGGGAGCCTGCCTTCGCCGATGAGCTTGGCGAAGCTGCGGGCGACTTCGAGGATGGTGGCGCAGCCGCTGGCATTGTCGTTGGCGCCGGGCAACTGGTGATCGAGGTGACAACTGAAAGCGATTTCCTCCTCGCGGAGCTTGGGGTCGGCGCCGGGGATGGTGGCGGTAACGATGTCGTAGAAGCCGGGTCGGCGGCCCGCGCGCACCGTAGCTTTCAGGCGAATCGTTTCGCCCCGCGCCAGCCGCTGACGAAATTCCCGCGCGCGCTTGAGCGAAACCATAAAAGCGAAGGTTTTGGTCGCCGCGAAGCTGTCGAGGTGGCCCCAGCGGACGAGGTTTTCGTCCTCGCCCCACCAGGCCTGCCGCTGATTCTGCGCATAGCTGACGATGCCGAGGGCGCCGAAGCGCTCGACCGCGAGCCGCGCAACCGCGCCGGGCTGCTGCGCCGCCAGCACAATCTTGCCGCGCACGTCTTTGCCCGCGTAGTCGGCCTCCGCGGTGCCCTCGCCGACATCCACGAGGTCGGCGGTGACGTCGGCGCTCTCGCTGTCTTGCGCCAGCGAGATCGGCATGGCGTCCCAATTCGCCAGACGCAGGGCGGGCAGCCAGTCGTTGCCTTGCTGCCGCAGTTCCCAGAGCTCGGCGAAGTCGGCGTCCCAGGCCGGGCGCGCCTTCTGCGTGCCGTAGAAGGTCTTGCCGTCGGCGGGAAACTGCTCGATGCGGACGTCCGCCAGGCCGGTGGCGCGGAGTTGCGCGGCGATGTGCTCGGCGGCGGCGCGGAATTGGCGGGAGCCGCGCATGCGGTGCAGCCGCGTCAGGTATTCCAGGTTGCGCTTGGCCGTCTCGCCGGAAAGTTCTTCAGCGAGCGCAGCAATGACCGGCTCCGGCAGTAATGGCACCTGCTGCGCCTTGATGGTCGCCGGAAGCATCACGCTTGCGAGAAAGATGAAAGCGAGTTTCTTCATCACATCCCTCCGCGAAACACCTAATGCGCCAGCGTGCGGACGCCATTCTATCTCTCAGGGGCTAAAGCCCACATCTTTTCACAGCGCGAGTTCAAACCCCACCCTCCCCCTGTCACTCCGAGGGCGCAGCCCGAGGAATCTGCTTTTTCCAGAACGAGCGACAAGCAGATTCTTCGTCGCCCGTACGGGCTCCTCAGAATGACAGGGTAGTCGCGGCTCGCTCAAAGGTAGAATGCGGCACAGAAACTTACTTCAAGGAGCGGGCGATGTTTCAGGCGGATTTGCTGAAGGACAAGGTGATCCTGATTACTGGTGGGGGGACGGGGCTGGGGCGTTCGATGGCGCTGCGCTTTGCCGAGCTGGGCGCACAGATTTTTCTCGCGGCGCGGCGGGAGGAGCCGCTACAGAAAACAGCTGCCGAAATCAGCAAGAAGGGCGGGAGGGCGGCGTGGGCGAGCTGCGACGTGCGCGACTTCGCGGCGGTGGAGCAGATGACCCAGCGCGCGCTCGCTGCGTTCGGCCGTGTGGATGTGCTGGTGAACAACGCCGCCGGCAATTTTCTCTGCCCGAGCGAGCGGCTCACGCCGGGCGGCTTCAACGCCGTTGTCGGCATTGTGCTGCACGGGGCGTTCCACTGCACGCTGGCGCTCGGGCGCCACTGGCTCGAGAAGAAACAGCCCGCGACGGTCCTGAACATCGTCACGACTTATGCCTGGACGGGCTCGGGCTTCGTGCTGCCGTCGGCCTGCGCGAAGGCGGGGGTGCTGGCGCTGACGCGCTCGCTGGCGGTGGAGTGGGGGCGTCACGGGATTCGCGTGAATGCGATTGCGCCCGGGCCGTTTCCCACCGAGGGGGCGTGGTCGCGCCTGATGCTGGCGAAAGAATTTGAGGAGCAGAGTATGCGACGCATTCCGCTCGGCCGCCACGGCCGCCACGACGAGCTGGCGAATCTCGCCGCCTATCTCATCAGCCCGCAGGCTGACTACATCACCGGCGAGTGCGTGACGATTGATGGCGGCCAGTGGCTCCGCACCGGCGGCCAGTTCAGCGACTTCCTCGAGATGCCACCCGCCTTCTGGGACGAACTCGAACGCGCCCGGCAAAGGAAATGAGTACCGGCGGGATGCCCTTCGGCACTGCGTCGGGCAAGCCGGTGCCACCGGAGCGAGCGTTACTGCTTGGCGGTGGTACTGGCGGGGAGGTGGGCGTACTGCTCGCGCAGAAGCGTCTTCTGGATTTTGCCGGTGCCGGTGCGCGGCAAGGCGTTGACGAAAACAAAACTGTCGGGCAATTGCCAGCGCGCGAACCGCTTCGCCAGGAACTCGCGCAACTCGTCCGGCGTAGCCTGCGCGCCGTCTTTCAGCACCACGACGGCGAGCGGGCGTTCCTGCCAGCGAGGGTCGGGGACGGCGATGACGGCGGCTTCGCGCACCGCCGGGTGCGCCATCAGCGTGTTTTCCAGATCCACCGAGCTGATCCATTCGCCGCCCGACTTGATGAGGTCTTTCGAGCGGTCAACGATTTTGATGTAGCCCTCGGCGTCAATCGTCACCACGTCGCCGGTGCGGAACCAGCCGTCGGGTGTCCACTTGACGCTGGTCTCCTCGGGCAGCTTGTAGTAGCTGGCCGCCACCCAGGGGCCGCGCACCTCCAACTCGCCGACGGTCTTCCCATCCCAGGGGACTTCGCCGGCGTCGTTGCGGGCGCGGATTTCGACGAAGGGCAGCGGCAGGCCAGCGCGGGAGCGGAGCGCGGTGCGCTCGGCCTCGGGGAGGCTCTCGAGATAGCTCTTCACGAAGCTGACGGAGCCCACCGGCGTCATCTCCGTCATTCCCCAGCCGGCGCAGAGGCGGATGCCGAGCTTGTCGAAGCGGTGGAACATCGGCTCGGGCGCGGCGGCGCCGCCGACGGTGAGGTGGAGGTTGGGAGCAAGCTTCCAGCGGCCGGGATTCTTCTCCAGCGCCTCGAGCAGCCCGAGCCAGACCGTCGGCACGCCGCAGGAATAGGTGACCTGCTCGCGCTCGAAGAGGTCGAGCAGGGATTCGGGGTCGTAGTGCGGGCCGGGATAGACCTGCTTGCAGCCGACCATGGGCGCGCCGAAGGGGAGCGCCCAGGCGTTGACGTGGAACATCGGGACGACCGGCAGGATAACGTCGCGCTGGGCGAGGTCGGCGATGTCGGGGAGGGCGGTGGCGAAGCTGTGCAGGACGATGGCGCGGTGGGAATAGACGACGCCTTTGGGGGCGCCGGTGGTGCCGGAGGTGTAGCACATCGCGGCGGCGTCGTATTCGCCGAGCTGGGGATAGACGAAATCGTTCTTGGCTGAGGCTAGGAAGTCTTCGTAGCTCTCGTAGCCCGGCGGCACGGGCTTGCCGGTCAGCGGGACGACCAAGACGCGGTCGAGCTTGATGTGGTCTTTGAACTTCTCATAGAGCGGGAGCAGGACGTCGTCGAGGATGAGGAAGCGGTCGGCAGCGTGGTTGATGATGTAGGCGAGCTCCGCCGGGTGCAGGCGCAGGTTGAGCGTGTGGACGACGCCGCCGGCGACGGGCGCGCCGAAGTAGGCTTCGAGGTGGGCGTAGTGGTTCCACATCAGGGTGGCGACGCGGTCGCCACGCTTCAGGCCGGCGCGGGTCAGAGCTTCGGCGAGGGCACGGGCGCGGCGGTAGAAGTCGGCATAGGTGTAGCGGTGGAGGGACTTGTCGGGCAGGCGCGAGACGATTTCCACTTTGCCGAAGAGCTTCCCCGCCCGCTCGAGGATGGTGGTGAGTGTGAGGGGGTAGTCCATCATCGTGGCTTGCATCGGCGTCCCCACGTAGAAAGGTGGGGGAATTCTACACCGGAAGCAGAGGAGGCAGAAGAGGCACTGCGAGATCGGAGCTACTGTTTGGGGGATTCGTGGCTGCCGAGTAAAGGGACAAATAATACGGGCATGATGGAGCGGGTGCGGAGGTCGGTGGGGGTTTTGCCTTTCTCGACCACCAGCAGGTTTTGGACCTGGAAGACGTTGCCGACCGGGATGACCATTTTGCCGCCGGGCTTGAGTTGGGCGAGCAGGGGCGGGGGGATGTGGCCGGCAGCGGCGGTGACGATGATGCGGTCGAAGCCCTCGCGGGGCCGTCCAGCCTCCTCGGGCCAACCCCAGTAGCCGTCGCCGTGGTGGACGCGGACGTTGGCATAGCCCAGCCGCTGGAGGCGCTCGCGGGCTTTGGTGGCCAACTCCTCGAAGATTTCAATCGTGTAGACCTCTTGGGCGAGCGGGGAGAGGACGGCGGCCTGGTAGCCGGAGCCGGTGCCGACTTCGAGGACGCGGTGGTCGCGCTTGACGTCGAGCAGGTCGGTCATCATGGCGACGATGTAGGGTTGGGAGATGGTCTGGCCGAGGCCGATGGGCAGCGGGCGGTCGTCATAGGCGTAGCGGAGCTGACTCTCGGGGACGAAGAGGTGGCGCGGGATGGTGCGCATCACTTCCAGCACGCGCGAGTCGCGCACAGGATCGCGGTGGTCAGGCGGGCGGGCGATTTGCGTCTCGACCATCTGCAGGCGGGCGCGGCGGTAGGTGTCCTCTTCCGGCGCAGCCAGCGGCGTAATCGCCAGCAGCAGCGCAACAGCAACGTGTTTGCTCGTGCGAACCATCTCAGCCGCCATTATAGACCCGGCCACCGAGGAATGACCGATAAGGAGTGGACCATGACAAATGACAGATGGAGAAAGTGAGGAGGGTCACCGCAGAGGTGCGGAGGATGCAGGCAGGTCGCCGGAGCGGGTGCAAAGCACCGCTTCCAAGCTGTCTAGGAAGCCCGCCAGATGAGCTCAGGGGCTAACGCCCAGTAATCTTGCTAGGCTTGGAGGTACGGGCTGAAGCCCCTACCCGCCCAAACCGCTGACAGCTTCCCTCTTCCCTGCCTCCCTGTCTGTTGAGCACGCTTGACAACCAGTACGGGCAGCGGCAAGCTAGAAGGGCTTCAGGGCAATGGGCATCAGGATTTGCATGCTGGGTTGCTGTGGCGTCCCGAATCTTCGGGGCTGCTGCCCCTGCGGCTTCTGCCTGTGCTCCTGTAGCGGCGTCCCGAAGCTTCGGGATGCCGCGCCTCTTTAATTTTCTTTTCAATTAGAAGTCGAAAATTTGACGGAGGATTTATCCATGAGCAACTATGCACATCCGGAAGTCTTGGTTTCGACCGCGTGGGTGGCCGACCATCTGAACGATCCGAAGGTGCGCATCGTGGAAGTGGACGTGGATACGACGGCCTACGACCAGGGGCACATCCCGGGGGCGATTGGGTGGAATTGGCAGACGCAGTTGCAGGATCAGGTGCGGCGCGACCTCATCAGCAAAGGCGAGTTCGAAAAGCTGGCCGGGCAATCGGGCATCGGCACCGACACCACTGTCATCGTCTACGGCGACAACAACAACTGGTTCGCCACCTGGGCGTTCTGGCAGTTCAAGTACTACGGCCACGGCGACGTGCGGGTAATGAACGGCGGGCGGAAGAAGTGGATCGAGGAGAAGCGGCCGCTCACGACCGACCCGCCGCGCGTCACGCCCGCGACCTACAAGGCCAAAGAGCCGGACTGGACAATTCGCGCCCGCCGGGGCGAGGTGTTCGAGCTGCTCGGCAAAGGCACGCACAACCTGGTGGACGTGCGCTCCGTGGACGAGTACAGGGGGAAAATCATCGCCCCGCCGGGAATGCCGGAGACCGCGCAGCGCGGCGGACACATCCCGGGGGCGAAGAACATCCCCTGGTCCAAGGCGGTGAACGACGACGGCACGTTCCGCTCGGTGGAGGAGCTGCGGGAGCTCTACCAGTCGGCGGGCGTGGACTTCGCGAAGGAAACCATCGCCTACTGCCGCATCGGCGAGCGCAGCTCCCACACCTGGTTCGTGCTCCGCTACCTCGTGGGGGTGAACCGGGTGAAGAACTACGACGGCTCCTGGACCGAGTGGGGCAACCTGATCGAAGCGCCCATCGAGCGCTGAGGGTTCAGCGGATTTGGCCGGGAGCGATACCGTTGCGGCGGGCTTCGGCTTCCAGGGAAGCGATCTGGGCGCGCAACTGGTCGCGCTGGCGCTGGAGACTGGCGAGGGTGTCGCGGGGGTCCACGCCGGGATTGGTTTGAAACAGTCCCACACCGGCCCCGCTCCCGCCTTTGCCTGCGAGCGCGCGCTGGATGTCGGCAATCCGGCGCTCCACCTGCGCCAGTTCGCTCTGCAACGGCCGCAGCCGGGTGCGGTAATACTCCGGGTCTTGTTCCCGAGGGAGAACGGGGGGTGCCGCGGGTTTCTTTTCCGCTGCGGGAGCCGGCACGGCTGGAGGTGGTTGCAGGGGAGGCGGCGGGGGCGCCTGTTGTCCCACCGGCTGGCGCGCGTATTCATCCTCGCTGCCGGGTTCGCGCGGCACTTCCTCTACGGCAGGCACAGCTTCTGGCGGGGCGACTTCTGCCGGAGCCGCTTCCACCGACTTGGCTTCCGGCGGGGCGGGTTCGGCCGGGCGCGGGCCGACGATGTTGATGCGGCCTTTCAGGCCGAGCCGCTCAATCTCGTCATTCGTCCAGACGAACTTGCGCGGGCGCTCGCCGGGAGGCGCGTTGGCGCGCTCGGTGGCGGCGAGGTCAACTTCGGTGAGCGCGAACTGATAGCTCTGGCCGTCGGTGCCGACAAAGCGCACCACGCCCTGGTCCACCGCGTATTTCTCCCGCGCGACAATCCGCCGGCCGTCGCGCAGCACAATCGTATAGTCGGCCGCGGCAACGAGCGCCACGAGAATGAACGCCACCAGCAGCACGAGCTTGCGTCCCATGGAAGGCCTCCTGCTCCGCCTATTATAGCGCCGGAAAACAACAGTGGCGGGGATTGCGTGTTTCCCCCGGGGATCAGGGTTTCTTTTCGGCTTCTTCGGCTTCGTACTTGACCTGCTTGCCGGTGCGCAGCTCGAGCGTCTTCAGGACGGCCGGGGCGGAGTCGCCACTGAGCTCAAACAAGCCGAGCTGCTGCTTGCCGTCCTTGTCGCTGAACTGGATGGTGAGGAGATGCTTGCGGCCGGAGATGAAGAGGGTGCGGGTTTTCGAGCCGCCGTATTCGAGCGCGCGCACCTGGGTGTAGGGGATTTCCCAGACCGCGCCCTTGCAGATGAAGCGCAGCGCCTGCTCATCCTCGAGGTTGAAATACCCGCTGCACTTCAAGGGAATGGCGGCAATGGTGCCGCCCGTGTACTTGGCCTTGTAGCCGGCGGCGGCGGCCAGGGCAGCGGCGGCGAGCGCGAAGGCGGCAAGAAGCACCAGCCAGCGCATCGTTGTCGTCGGCGTGTGTTTTCTGCCTCCCGCTCATGCTTTCCTCCCCGCGCTCTCGGCGCAGCCAGTCGAGCCGCATTCTAACAAAAACCTCCGCGGCCCCACTACTTTGAGCTCACAATTCGTCCGAGAGAGTGACCAACCACCGCAGGGGCTGAAGCCCCCCTCTTTTTTAGCGCTGCTTGTGGCACGCCTAGAAGTCGCGCCCTCCCAGCCCTGGAAGCCCAAGGCGAGCATTCAATGGAGGAGACGGTTAGGGTTCGAGGCGGGTGCGGGGCGAGTAGGCGATCCAGGCATACCAGTAGCTGACCAGATAGGGGACGGGTTCGAGCCTCGCTCCCGCTTGCGGGCCTTCGATGGCTTTGCCGGAGGCGGCTTCCCAGCGGTTGCCCTCCCGGTCTTTCAGCAGGAGCTGCTTCTCCTTGCCGCGGCCGGCGAGCGAAAACTTCAACGTCTGGCCGCCCTGCTGGCGACGAAAGACGCGGGCGGTGTTGCGCTGGGAGTCGTAGACAATCAGGATGGGCTCGCCCGCGAGGGTCGTTTCCACGAGCGGCTTCCTGCGCAGTCTTTCGAGCGGGACGGCCAGGGCGTCGTCGCCTGCGCGCAGCCCCACCACCAGCGCCTTGCCCGGCAGGCGCGCGTCCGGCTGCTGGCGGCCGGAGATGCCGAGGGCGTGCGGGTCGAGGGCGTAGTTGGCGTAGGGCGAGGCGCGAATTTTTTCCGGCTTGCGCAGCACGAGCGTGTCGGGGTGCTGGCGCTTCCACTCGCCCCAGGTGGTCTGCACCGCCGGGAGGGGCTTGAGCTTGCGGCCGGCGAGCGGCCCGCGCATGCCGGAGCCGTCTATCTGCGTCCAGAGGGTCTGGGTTTCGCGGTCGAGCATCACCAGCGCGTCTTTGTAGAGCGCGCCGGAAGCTTCCAGGGTGAGCGGCTGGCCGCCGATGTCGCGGGCGTACACGACGCCCGTGTGGGCGAGGGGTCACCAGGTGACGGCGATGGGGCCGAGCGCGGGGGTGGCGTCGTTGACGACTTCGTGGCGGTCGAGGTGCCAGAGCGAGTAGGCCTTGGCCACCTGGCCGTCGAAGACGCCCAGCACCGGCTCGCGGTCAGCCATGAACTTGTCGCCTTCCTCGCGGGAGACGAATTCCGGCGCGACGATGGCGGGAATCGCGCCCGGCCGCAGCACCTGAATCAGGTAACCGTCGCCGATGCGCTCTTCCTTGGGCTGGGTCTGCTGGGCGGCCAACGGAAGCGCCAGCCCGAAGGCGAAGACGATTGCTGCCAGCTGCTGCCGCATATTTTCCTTCTACTCCTCCTCAACGGTTCCGTCAAACTCGACTTCAATGCCGCGCCGGACGGATTGCGAAACGGGGCAGTGCTGCTCGTGCAAGGCGATAGCACGCTCGGCCTCGGCTCTCTTTCCCCGTGGGACTTTCACGGTGTAGTGCACTTTGACGCGGGTGATGCGCGGCTTGCCCTCCACCGATTCGATGAAACCTTCGACGTCGGCCACGAGTTTATCCGGGTGGCTCGGAATCTGGCGTGCCTCCAGCACGCCGGCGAGCGTGCCGGTCATTCAGCCGGCGACCGCGCCGACGACGTAGTCGAGGGTCGAGGGGATGTCGCGCTCCGGCTCCAGCTTGTAGAAATGCTTGATGCCTCCGTGCACGCCGAACTCGATCGGGTCTTTGAACCCCTCGAGGTAGGCGTGCCGCAGGGGTCGCTTGTGCTGCACGATGCGGAACTTCGAGAGGTGAATCAGCTCGCCCATGTTCTCCTCGCTGGCGCTCGCGCCCGGATGCCCGAAGCCCTGGCCACCGCGCGCCTGCCCTTTCTCCTTTGGATGAAGCAGGGCAGCCAAGGATGCAGGCGGTGGACGCAGGCGGGCGGGCGCGCTAGGATGCGGGCTGGTTGAGGGGTTGATTGCGTTATCGGTTGAGTGGGGAAACGGGATGGAACTGGAGGAAGCGTTGGTGGAGGTCTGGCGGCAGGCGCTGCTGCAGGAGAAGAGGGTCGTGGAGCTTGAAGGGGAGAAGTTCTCGGTCGGGCGGACGCGCAACAAGAAGCTGCGCACGGTGGATTTCCGGGTGGCTGGTCTGGCGATTACCGGCATCGAGCAGAACCCGGCGACCGGCTCGGTCTGGGCGGCGCGCGCCCGGCGCGGGGCCCGCATCATGCAGTTCAGCCACCAGGGGCGCTACATTGGCAACGTCTGCGACAGCCGGCTCACCCGCTACGCCGCCTGGCCGCGGACGTTGGGTTGATTGGTGGCTTGGGGCCGGCGGGCGGGGTGGGGGCAGCAGGCCAGGAAAGCGATGCCAGGGGGATGCGGAAGGCCCGCGATGACGAGGCTGTGCGACACAGTCCGGCGCGGTCCGAGGGCCTGCGACGCGAACCGACTGCATCCGAGCTTTCTGGCTGGGTGAGGCGCGGGGGCGGTACTTTCGTACTGTCTTTCCCAGACTATTCTCCTATTGCGCCCTTTGTTCCTGACCTTTATTTATTGGCAGCAAGGCGGGGAGGAACCACGCAAGCCCCCATGGCTGCTTCCGAGCCGGCGTCGAATTCCACCGTCCACGACGGGCCGTTTGCCTCGGCCGAACTGCGCACCCTGCTGCAGCGTTCCCTGAACCTGCGCAGCCTGCCCGCCGACCTGCTGCCGGTGCTGCAACAGCAGCCGGAAGCCAGCGCCGACTTGCTGGCCGAATGCTTCGAGCGCTGCGAGCGGCTGGACGAGCGCGAGCGGCTGGTGGAGTTGACCTCGGGGCTGGGGCTGCTTGGCCTGGAGCAGTTGAAGCGCCGCCTGTTCAAGGGCTCGCCCGAGGAGGCGGTGCGTTCGGTCGGCCTGCTGGCCCGCCTGGCGCACGAGTTCCTCGACCAGCACCTCTTGCCGCGGCTGATGCGCTGGGAGCACGCGCGTCAGGATGCCGCCGTCAAGATCATCGGCTTTTCCGGCAGCCGCCATCGCGCGCGGCTGTTGCAGAATCTGGCCGAGCACGTTCATCCCTACGTTCTGCCGGTGGTGATTGACGAAATCGGCTCGGCCGGGGAAGCCTACAGCGCGCCCTGGTTGATGCGGCTGGCCGCGGGCGAAGCCTTGCAGGCCGCCGACCTCTACGTTCGCGTCAAAGCCATCGAAGCGCTCGGCCGCATCGGCTCGCCGCTGGCGGTGCCGCTGCTGACTCGGCTGGTGGAAGCCAAGCAGGTCTGGCGCTGGGAGCATCCGCGCGAGCTGCGCATCTGCGCGTTGCAGTCCATCGCCAAGATTGAGCCCACACACGCGAAGCAGGTGGCGGCCAGCGCCCGCTTGCCGGAGCGCGAAGTGGCCTTGATGCCGATGGGGCGCGAGCCCACTGCCCTCGCTTCCGGACGCGTCCGGCAGCGCCGCTACCCGCGCGTGCAGTTGAGCGAACCGCTCCCGCTCAGCTTCACCTGGCTGCATGGCACGTCGCGCCTGCTGGCCGAGGTGTTGAGCCTAGCCGGCGGCTTCGCCCGCCCGGTCGAGACCTCTGCGCGGACGGCCACACCGTTTTCTCCACTCAAAGTCCCGCGCGGCACCACCGCCGAGATCGAGTTCCACACGCTCCTGCGCCGCATCCACGCCACCGCGGTGGTGCGCAACACCCTGCCGCAGGGGATCGGCTTTGAGATGGTTGTTCTCGACCTCGACGCGCGCAGCCGCCTGCGCCAGTTGCTCGCCGCCCAGCCCACCGCCGCCTGAGCCCGCCGAGGAGGAATGCCGCGCATTCCTCGCCGCTACCGGTGTAGAATCGGCCCACCTCTGTCCGGGAGCGTCGCTGTGAAACGAATCCGACTCTTGGCCCGCGTGGGAATCTTGCTGGTATTGCTGCTGGGATTGACCCCTGCTGCCGCCGCGCAGGGCGCCTTCACCGTGGGAGCGATCGCCGCGCAGCCGGGCACGCGCGCTTCGGGTTTTCTCGACGTGCCGGAAGGGCCTGACGGCAAGACGCAGATCCCCGTCACCCTCATCCACGGCGCGCAGGCCGGGCCGGTGCTGGCATTGATAGCCGGCACGCACGGCTACGAGTACGCGCCCATCGTGGCGATGCAGCGCGTGACGCCGCGGCTCGACCCGAGGGAGATCGCCGGCACCGTCATCGTCGTCCACGTGGCCAATCTGCCGTCGTTCCTGCGGCGGACGATCTACTACAGCCCGGTGGACGCCAAGAACCTGAACCGCGTCTATCCCGGGCGCGCCGATGGGACGCTTTCGGAGCGCATCGCCTGGGTCATCACGCGCGAGGTGATCGAGCGCGCCGACTATCTCGTGGATCTCCACTGCGGGGACGGCAACGAAGCCCTCCGCCCCTATGCCTACTGGATGAAGAGCGGCAACGCCGCCGTAGACGAAGGCTCCAAGCAGCTCGCGCTTGCCTTCGGCCTCGACCACATCGTCATTGATACCGAACGGCCGAACGACCCCAACGCCTCGGTCTATTGCGCCAACACTGCCATCACCCGCGGCAAGCCCGCCATCACCACCGAAACCGGACAGGTGGGGCGCACGGACGAAAAGTGGCAGGCGCTGGTCGAGCGCGGCGTGTTCAATCTGCTGCGGCACCTAAAAATGCTCGCCGGCGAGCCCGCACGCGTCGAGCATCCCGTCTGGATTGACCGCTACGAGGTGCTGCGCAGCAGTGTGACGGGAATTTTCTATGCGAAAGTGGAGCCGGGGATGACGGTGGCGCAGGGGGCGCTGCTCGGCACGGTGACGGACTTTTTCGGCAACAAGCTGGCTGACGTGCGGGCGCCGTTCGCGGGCGTGGTGCTCTACGTCGTCGCCACCCCGCCCGTCAGCGCCGGCGAGCCGCTGGCCATGGTCGGCCACCTCCAGAGCGAGAAGTGAGGTGCAGTCATGTTGGAGCGAAGGGAGTTTCTGCAAGGGACGGCGCTGGCGGGGGCGCTGCTGGGCTTTCCCCGAACCCTCGGAGCGCTGGGCGAAGCGGTAGCGACAGCAGAGGCTGCTGAGCATGCCCCGCCGAGCCTGATTGAAAAAATCCTCTGTGGGCGGATTCCGCCGCTGCCGAGCGATGCGCTCTACGAGCGCAAGCCGGAAGCCTACTGGGCGGAGATGCGCAAGCAGTTCGTCCTCGACCCCAAATTCCTCTACCTGAACAACGGGACGGTAGGCACGATGCCGCTGCCGGTGTTGCGCGCCTGGATCGAAGCCATCCTCAAAGTCGAGCAGATGGAACACCCCGACACCGAGCTCTATCCACTCTGGGGCTACGGCCCCTGGGACGACTATCGCCGGCCGGTGGCGGAGTTTATCGGCTGCGAACTGCACGAGTTGGCGCTGACCCGCAACGCCACCGAAGGGCTGAACTACGTCGCCAATGGGCTCGACCTCGCCGCCGGCGATGAACTCATCACTACCGATGAGGAGCATCCGAGCGGCCTCAATCCCTGGCTGCTGAAGGCGAAGCGCTACGGGATTGTGGTCAAGCAGGTGACGCTGCCCAAGCCGCCGCAGTCAGCCGCGCAAGTTGTGGAGCTCTTCGAGCAGGCACGCACACCGCGGACGAAAGTGATGCTGGCGAGCCACATCACCACGATGACCGGCTGCGTGCTGCCCGCGCGGGAACTCTCCGCCTGGGCGCGCGCGAACGGCATCCTGTCTCTGATTGACGGCGCGCACGCGGTAGGGATGATTCCGGTGAACGTCAAAGACATCGGCTGCGACTTCTACGTCTCGAGCCCCCACAAGTGGCTGCTCGCCCCCAAAGGCTGCGGGATTCTCTACGTCCGCGATGAAGTCTGCGACCGCTTGTGGAGCACCATCGCCACCGGCGACTGGGACAACCGGCAGATTCGCGCTGCGCGTTTGCAGCAATTCGGCACTACCAACGTCGCCCTGCTCGCCGGCCTGCGCGCGGCCATCAACTTCTGGCAGATGATTGGCCCGGAGCGCATCGAGGCGCGCATCCGCCAGCTCCACGCTTACCTGAAGCAGAAGTTTGCCGAATGGCCGGGGGCGGTGTTGCTGTCCGCGCCGGGCGAGGAGTTCACCGGCGGAATTTTGTCGGTGAATCTCCCCGGCCTCAAGCGAATGGAATTGCAGAAGTGGATGTACGAGGAGCACCGCATTCGCATTCGCGGCGGCGACCCGTCGCGCCTGCGGCTCTCCACGCACATCTATCACAGCTTCGCCGACCTCGACCGCTTCCTCGCCGCCCTCCGCGCCTACCAGCGGGTGCAGAGTTCATAACCGGCTTTGGCCTGGAGGCTGTCATTCTGAGCGGAGCGAAGAATCTCAGCTGAGATGCTTCACTTCGTTCAGCATGACAGGACAGCCCATGCCGACCTCCACCGCTTCCTCGCCCTAAATCTGCTTGTCGGGAAATAAAGCAGATCCCTCCCCGTACGGGTCGGGATGACAAAAGGAAGTGGCTAGTGACATTCGCTGGGATTTCGCCTACAATATATAGAGTGGCTGCGGGGAGGCGCTCCCACAGGTTGCATTTTTTCGCTTGACAGCCTGAATCACGAGGCGTATAAGCAGCCGCCAGCGGGATCGCTCCTCAGGCCCCGTCCACGGGCGGGGCAGGCCTCCTCGACCTGCGAGCTCCTGGGGCTCGTAGGCGGGTAGAACAGCAACCGCAGCAGCCAGTCCCGATCCCGCCCCGATGTTTCGGGGTTGGGGACGGGGCGCGATGTTCGAGGGCGATTTCCCTCTTGCGGGGGAGGCGGGAGGCCGCATTGGGGAGCCAGCCTGCGGCAGGCACGCAAACGCAAGGCGAGGGCAAGGGCATCCTACTCTTCAGGAGACTCTAATCATGGGTGAGCGGCACCTCGAGGCAACAGTCGGCGCACGGGCGGGACTCAAGTTCCAGCGGCGCGCCACGCGCCCCGACGTCTCGCCCTATGACGAGGTGGCCTGGGACCTGCGGGTGGCGGCGATCACGAACGAGAAGGGCGAGGTCATCTTCGAGCAGCGCAACGTCGAGGTGCCCAAGGATTGGTCGCAGACCGCCACCAACATCGTGGCGTCGAAGTACTTCCACGGCAAGCGCGGCGTGCCCGAGCGCGAATCGAGCGTCCGGCAGCTCATCAGCCGGGTGGCCAACACCTTGACCGAGTGGGGCGAGCGGGGCGGCTACTTTGCCACCGCCGCCGACCGCGACACCTTCCGCGACGAGCTCACCCACCTGCTGCTGCACCAGAAGATGGCCTTCAACTCCCCGGTCTGGTTCAACGTGGGCGTGCAGCCCCACCCGCAGTGCTCGGCCTGCTTCATCAACTCGATTGATGACTCAATGGACTCCATCATGAATTTGGCCAAGACCGAGGGGATGCTCTTCAAGTGGGGCTCGGGCACGGGGACGAATTTCTCCACCCTGCGCGGCTCGATGGAAACCCTCTCGGGCGGCGGCCTGGCCTCCGGCCCGGTGAGCTTTATGAAGGGCTTCGACGCCTTCGCGGGGGTCATCAAGTCGGGCGGAAAGACCCGGCGCGCGGCCAAAATGGTCATCCTGAACGTTGACCACCCCGACATCGAGGAGTTCATCGCCTGCAAAGCGCGGGAGGAGCAGAAGGCCTGGGAGCTGGTGACGCTTGGCTACGACAGCTCGCTCGATGGCGAAGCCTATAGCTCCATCTTCTTCCAGAACGCCAACCACTCCATCCGCGTGACCGACGAGTTCATGCAGGCGGTGGTCGAGGACCGTTCCTGGTGGACGCGGGCGGTCACCACCGGCCAGCCGTTGAAGGAACTGCGCGCGCGCGACCTGCTGCGCCGGGCGGCGCAGGCCGCTCACCAGTGCGGCGACCCCGGCATCCAGTACGACTCGACCATCAACCGCTGGCACACCTCGAAGAACAGCGGGCGCATCAACGCCTCGAACCCCTGCAGCGAGTACATGTTCCTCGACGACACCGCCTGCAACCTGGCCTCGCTCAACCTGCTGAAGTTTCTCGACGCCGCCGGCAACTTCGACGTCGAAGCCTTCCGGCACGCGGTGGACGTCACCATCACGGCGATGGAAATCATCGTCGACAACGCCAGCTATCCGACCGAGAAGATCACCCGCAATTCCCACGACTACCGGCCGCTCGGGCTGGGCTACGCCAACCTGGGCGCGCTGCTGATGGCTTCCGGCATCCCCTACGACTCCGACCGGGGACGCGACCTGGCCGCCGCCATCACCGCGCTACTGACCGGACAGGCCTACCTGACCAGCGCCCGCATCGCCGAAGCCCTGGGGCCTTTCCCCGGCTTTCCGGCGAACCGCGAGCCGATGCTCAACGTGATGCGGATGCACCGCGACGCGCTGCGGGGGGTGGAGGCAAAGAACGTGCCGGCGGCGCTCTACGCTGCGGCCAGAGAAGTCTGGGACGCAACCGTGGCCGAAGGCGAGAAGCACGGTTACCGGAATGCCCAAACCTCCGTGCTCGCGCCCACCGGCACCATCGCCTTCATGATGGACTGCGACACGACGGGGATTGAGCCCGACCTGGCGCTGGTGAAGTACAAGCGGCTGGTGGGGGGCGGCGTGATCAAGATTGTCAACAACACCGTGCCGGCGGCGCTGACCCGGCTGGACTACAGCCCGGAAGAGGTCAACGAAATCGTTGACCACATTGACCGCACCGGCAGCATCGAGGGCGCGCCTCACCTGAAGGAGGAGCACCTGGCGGTCTTCGACTGCTCGCTCAAGCCGGCCACCGGCACGCGCGCCATCCACTACTCCGGCCACCTGAAGATGCTGGCGGCGGTGCAGCCCTTCATCAGCGGGGCCATCTCGAAGACCATCAATATGCCGGAAGAGACCACGGTGGACGAGATTCTGGAGACCTACATCGAGGGCTGGCGGCTGGGGCTGAAGGCGGTGGCGATTTACCGCGACGGCTCGAAGAAAGTCCAGCCGCTCTCCACCAAGAAGGTAGCAGCAGCCGCAGAGGGCCGACCGGCACCGAGCCCGGAGCCCGCCCCGAGCTTTGGCGAGGGGCCGGCTCTCGCCGGGGCACCAGCCACTCCGCGGCGGCGCAAGCTGCCGGAAACCCGCAATGCCCTCACCCACAAGTTCTCCATCGCCGGCCACGAGGGCTACCTGACCGTGGGGCTCTATCCCGACGGCCAGCCGGGGGAAATCTTCATCACCATGGCCAAGGAAGGCTCGACGCTTTCCGGCGTGATGGACAGTTTCGCCCTGGCCATCTCCATCGCGCTGCAGCACGGCGTGCCGCTGAAGATTTTCGTGGACAAGTTCGCGCACGTGCGTTTCGAGCCGTCCGGCTGGACCACCAACCCCGAAATCCCGGTGGCCAAGTCCATCGTGGACTACATCTTCCGCTGGCTGGGGGCGAAGTTCATCTCCTCGGAATACAAGACGCTCGAAATCGGCGTCACCAACGGCGTGGGCGAGCTGGAGGCGGCGCAGCCCGAAGCGGGCAAGCCGGCGCCCGCCGTGCAGGCGGCCGGAGAAATTTCCGGGGCAGCCGAGGCAGTGAAGGTCGGGGTGCCGGCGCCGGTCGAGATTCCGCCCGACGCGCCGACCTGTCCCGATTGCGGCTCGCTGATGACCCGCAACGGCTCGTGCTACAAGTGCCACAACTGCGGCGGGACCTCCGGGTGCAGCTAATTGTTCAATCCACGGGCTTCTGCCCGTGGGACCCAGCGGCAGAAGTCGCTGGGCGGAACGGAGGGAATGGGCGAGACGATGGCAGGGGAAGTGAGGCAGCGGCTGGTGGTGAAGCGGCAGCGGTGCAGCGATCACGGGCTGACGCCGCACGCGCTGGTGATTGCCGAGAGCGCCACGGGCCGGCGCCGGCGGCGGGAATTGCAGCGCACGGTTTGCCTGGAGTGCGACCCGCGGGAGTTCGTGCGGCTGCAAGCGGAGATGCGGAGGTAAGAGGAAGCAGCCCCGCGCGGCGGGGCTCTTCCAAACTGGTGCAGAAATTCGAGCGGAGCGGCAAGTAGTACCTGAGGGCTGAAAACTGAAAGCTGCGAGCTAGCCATGGCACGAATCGAGCTGAAAATCGAACTCACCCCGCGCTACTGTCCCACCTGCCGCGTCGAGACCCAGCACGCGATCCTCTACCAGCTTCTGAAGAACGGGAAACGGCGCAAGGAAGCCGACGAGCTCTTCAGCGCCTGCGCCATCTGCAACGCCGACCGCTACTGGGCGTTGCGGTTTGCGACCCCGGAAGATGCGCAGAAGCTGGTGGACGAGGGCTGGACGACACGGGTGGGGCACGGCGTGGCGTGAGACCTGCCCCGCCACAGGCGGGGTTGAACTGGGTGGGCCAGGAAGTTTAGGCCCTGCGGCCCCCGGAAGCACCGAGGGCCGCAGGGCGAGAGGGCAAGGAGGTATGGCTGCAGAAGCTACGTCTCCAGCAAGCGCACCGCTGACGGCGCGCCCGAACCAGGCACGTCCGCTCTACGGCGGGCGCTACCGGCTCCAGTTTTCCCCCTACGGCTGCCCGCAGTGCCGGCTCCAGACCCCGCACGCCTTCCTGCTGCTCCATTTCCTGCTGGCCGAGGAGGAGACCGGGCGGGAGGTCTGCGACGTGGTCTGCGCGCGCTGCGAGCCGGAGCGGTTTGCGCGGCTGGAACGGCTGGCATCGCAACTTGCTTGAGGCTGGAGGCTCGAAGCTAGAGGCTGGAGCGATGACGTTTTACGTACTGAAAAGCTACGACGGAGGGAAGAGCTGGGAAGTGGCGCGTCGGTACGCTGATTTCGCCTCGGCGGCCGCGGCCGCCGACCAGTTGCGGAGCGAGCATCCGATGCTGCGCTTCCGGCTGGACGTTGAGCCGCCCACCCGGCCCCGACGGAAACGAACGAGTTTACTGGCCCGCAAGTAACTCCCCACGTCCCGACCCCATCGGGACACGGCGGCGGGTGGCCTCCCCCCACCCGCCGCCACCTCTTTCGGGTGGCATCTCACCGGGCTCATGTTTGTATTCAGTTCAACCCAGTGGCTCTTGCCGCTGGGCCCCGTGGCCAGAGCCACGCGGTTGAACGTGCCGAGCGGCTAGATTCCGCTTGACAGAGTTTGCTATGCTGCTGCCCCACCCAGCCAGGGGAGAGGAGAGCGACCATGGCTGTCTCCGAGCGACTCAAAGATTTCCTGAACCAGAGCGGGGTTTCCTACGAGGTCATCCGGCACGACCCGGCCTTTACCGCCCAGCAGCAGGCGGCGGCGCTGCATGTGCCGGGGCGAACGTTCGTGAAGGTGGTAGTGGTGAAGCTCAACGGCAACGCGGCGCTGGCGGTGCTGCCGGCACCACTGCGGATCAACTTCAAGCAATTGGCGGCAGCGGGAGGAGCCAAGAAGTGCCAACTGGCGAGCGAGGGTGAGTTCAAGACACTATTTCCCGACTGCGAGGTGGGGGCGATGCCGCCCTTCGGCAGCCTCTACAACCTGCCCACCTACGCCGACGAGAGCCTGACCGCCGACAGGGAAATCGTTTTCAACGCCGGCACCCACGCCGAGGCCGTGCGGATGGGCTACGCCGACTACGCCCGGCTCAGCAACGTGCGCGTGGCCAAGTTCGGCGAGCCCCCTCCGGCCGAAGTCGCCGCCCAGAAGCGCGCCGCCAAGGCCAAGGCGAAGAAGAAGGCCCGCAAGAAAGCCGCCAAGAAGGCCCCGAAGAAAAAGAAGCCAGCACGGAAAGCGCGTCCCAAGAAGAGAGCCAAGACGCCCCGGCGGCGAAAGAAGCGTCGCTAGTGCCGCTCCACCTTTTCTGGCTTAGCTTCTTGGGTTCAGATTTCCGCGTAGATGCGCAGCTTCCTGTTCGACTGAGATAGTTCCGGTTAGTTGGAACGGCACTAGAGCTTCGTGGCGACAATTTCAATCGGGTCGCCCACGCGGATTTTTCCACCCGTCAACACGCGGGCGAGCATCCCGCGACGCCCCTCGAGTTCCTGACTCAAGCCCGGACGAATCCGGTTCATGTTGTCGCAAGGGGTGCAGGGCTTGGTGATTTCGAGCGTCGCGTCCCCCACTTGCAGCCGTGTCCCCGCCGCCAGCGCTTGCAGGTTCAGTCCCAGCGTGGTGATGTTTTCCTTGACCGCACCCGGCTTGACCGCAAGCGCGCGCAGGGTTTCCGAATCCATCAGCAGCACCTGGCGGCTGCCGCCGGGGCGGGCGTGGGCGTCGTCGGCGAAGCCGTGGTCGGCGACGGCTTCGACTTCCGGCCGTCCCAGCATTGCTTCCCCCTTGGCGGGAGAAACGTAGAGGCCCACCACCCGTCCCGAGGTCTTGGGACTCATTGCTCACCTCGCTCGCTCAGGTTGGGGTCAAGTCCACTCTGTGAGATTCTTCGTCGCCCGTCCGGGGTCCTCAGAATGACCATCTTATCGTAGCCGCGCTAATCATATTTTTCGTAGTGGATGGCTTTGCGGTCGAAGCCCATTGTTTTCAGGCGGGCGCGGACGTCGTCCACCATCAGCTTGAGCCCGCAGACATAGATGTCGAGCCGGCCGACCCGGTCGCGGCAAAGGGCTTCGAGGTGGGGCTGGACGTGGCCGCGGCGGCCGGTCCAACTCTCGGGCGCACGGGACAGGGTCGGCCAGAAGTGGAAGTTTGAGTGGGCGGCGGCGAGTTGCTCGAATTCGCTGCGGTAGAGAATGGTTTCGGGATAGCGCACGCCGAAGATGAGCCAGACTTCGCGCTCGGGGGCACGACCGGGGGCAAACAGTTCCTGGAGCATGCTGCGGATGGGGGCGATGCCGGTGCCAGTGGCGACGAAGACGAGGTTGCGCTCGAGCCGCTCGGGCAGGGTGAAGAAGCCGAAGGGGCCTGCGAAGCGGATGGTGCTGCCGGGCGGGAGGTCGCAGAGGTAGTTGGAGAAGCGGCCGCCGGCCACGCGGTTGAGGCAGAGGTCGAAGCCAGCCGGGCGGGGAGCGGAGGCGAGGGAATAGGCGCGAACGTCGTCAGCGCCATTGCCCGGCAGGTGCATGGAGATGAACTGGCCGGCGCGAAAGGTGAACGGGTGGCCTGCGGCGAGAGCGAACTCGAAGTGTTTGGTGGTGGCGTCGGGGACGAGCGGGAGGGCGCGCAGGAGCCGCGCCTGGTAGAGTCTTCGAAGCGGCGGGGCGAGCGTGCTCACAAGAACAGACTAGAACTCGGGCTTGGAGGGCGGGGCCTGCTGGATGTAGGCGCGCATCATCTCGATCTCTTCCCTCTTCTCCTCCACGTCCACCTGGAGGAGGTCGCGGAAGGAGATGAGGCCGAGCAGGCGCTTGCCTTCCAGCACGGGCAGGTGGCGGAATTTGCCCTTTTGCATGAGCTTGATGCAGTTGGCGTAGCTTTCATCGGCCTCGACGGTGACGGGCTTGGCGCTCATCACTTGGTTGACGCGGGTGGTGCGGGGGTCGAGGCCGGCGCCGACGACGCGGTTCATGATGTCGCGCTCGGAAATGATGCCGAGCAGGCGGTCACCTTCGAGGATGCAGACGGCGCCGATGTTGCGCTCGCCCATGTAGCGGGCGGCCTCGAAGACGGTCAGGGTAGGCGGGATGTGAAAGACCTCGCGCTTGGCTTCAATGAGATGGCGGATGGTACGCATGGCCGGGCTCCTCGGCAGGCTGCGTCCCGCGGACAGATATGGTAGCCTAGCACACTTTCAGAGACATTACACCTGAGGAAGAGCAGGAAAAGTAGCGAGGGTGCGAGGGGGGATGGGGCCGAATTCCTGGGGGTGGGGGTAAGGCCCCGAGGGTTCCCACCACCCGCACCCTCCGGCAGCCCGCGTCTAGCAGGAGAGAGCGCGGGCCACCCCTCTAGTGGCTTCCTACTAAATCAGATGATAAAAGAAGGCGGCCAGTTGCACAAATTTTGTGCAGTGCGACCGGGGGGTATTCCTAGCCCCGGATCCAGTGCGTGGCAGCTGCCGAAGTCTACGGTTGGCGGGCTATTTGCGCTCGCTGCTGGCGGCGGAAGGTAATCGAGTCGGCGATTTGTTGAAATCGGGGGTGGTCGCGAATGCCCCCCAGGAGTGGGTCGCGCAGGAACCATTCCAAGCGCTCGTCGCCGCCGCGCACCGCCCGGTCGAGCCAGTCCAAGGCTTTCTCCTCATCGCCTATGCCGGCATAAAACTGCGCCAGCATCGCCGTGAGGTTGGGAACGACCGCACCGTACTTGAGGACTTCTTCGTCCATTTCTTTGCGCGCTTCGGCTCGTTTTCCCTCCCGAGCCAGGAGGACGGCCCAGGCCAACCGCGCCTGAAAGTTGCCCCGCTGCTCCGTGGGTATGCGCGCCAAGGTTTCACGAGCCCGGCGGAGGTCGCCCGCTTCCAGATAGGTCCGGCCCAGGTACACCAAGGCGAAGATGTTCTGTGGGTCCTGCTCCAGAACCTTTTCCTGCTCGCGAATCGCCCCCGCCGCGTCTCCCAGCTCGCGACGTATCTCTCCCAGGTTCATGCGGGCAGGAAAGAAGGTGGGGGAGAGTTCCAGCATTCGCCTGGCCAGCGCCTCGGCGGCGGCGTGCTCTCCGTTCAAGTCGTGGTAGTTCTGGAGCCAGTTCAGCGCATCCAGGTTGTTGGGATCGAGCGCCAGGGCTTTTTCCGCCTCTTGCGGCATCAGCTCTTTGCGTCCCTGGTAGAGATAAACAGCCGCCAAGGCGGAGTGGGCGCGGGCAGAGGTGGGGTCATCCTGCAGCGTGCGCCGCAGCTCTTCTTCCGCCTTGTAGAGCACGCTGGTGTCGTTGGAGGAGCCGCTGTCAATCAGCAGCAGATACGTAAACCCGTACTCGGCTCGAGCGGCGGCGAACTGGGGGTCGATGGTCAGCGCCCGCTCCAGCATTTGCCGTGCGTGCGGCAAATCGAACCGGGCCGCCATCGCCAGCATGGCCTTCTCGAAATACTCGTTGGCCTCGGCGTTCGCGGATGGCCTGGCACCCGTGCTCAAGCGCGGCCCAGCGGGTGTTGCAGGTGCTGGGCCGGTCTGCCGGAGGATGGTGCCCACCCACAGCGCCAACAGCACGGCCAGAGCGACCGCGGCGGCCAGAGACCAGCGGGGGAGAGACCAGCGTGCCCGGGGGATGGTCCGCACGGGGACGGGGGTAGTGATCCGTTCGAGGTCAACCTGGAGTTCCTTGGCCGCCTGGTAACGGCGCTCGGGCTCCTTATCCAGGGCTTTGAGAATGATGTTCTCCAAGGCCGGCGAGACGCGGCGATTAACGGCGCTGGGCGCAGTGGGGACCTCGTGCAAGATCGCCGCTATGAGTCGTGGGGCGTGGCTCTCCGGAAAGGGTAGCTGGCCGGTTGCCATCTCGTAGAGCACGGCTCCGGCCGCCCAGATGTCGCTGCGGGTGTCGGCGCGCTCGCCCCGCAACTGTTCTGGCGCCATGTAGGGGAGCGTACCGCGGATCGCCTGGGTTTGAGTCAAGCTTTCCGTAGGCGGAGTCTCGGCCGCTGGCTGGAGAATCCCGGCCAGGCCAAAGTCGAGAATCTTCAGGCGGCCATCCGGCGTGAGGCGAAGGTTGCCCGGTTTGATATCGCGATGAACGAGGCCCTGGCCGTGGGCCGCCGCCAACCCTTCGGCCAACTGCGCGCCCAGCCGTGCCACTTCTTTTTCCGGCAGCGCGCCCTGGGCGAGTTTGTGGTCGAGATTGACGCCGGAGATGTACTCCATCACCAGGAAATCAACCCCCTCCTGAGTGTCGAATTCATGGATGGTTTCGATGTGGGGGTGATTGAGCTTGCTCAGCGCCAGGGCTTCTTTGCGGAAGCGGTGGCGGGCGGCTTCATCGCCCAGCAAGCCGGCGGGCAGGACTTTGATGGCTACATCGCGCTCCAGTTTCAGGTCGCGGGCGCGATAGACCTCGCCCATTCCGCCCGCGCCGATTTTTTCTACGAGCTGATAGTGCGAGAGCACCCGGCCAATCATCAGGGGATTCGTCCCACGGGCAGGCTGTCATTCCATTTTATTGAAAGCGATGCACATAGCCCTCCTCCTTCGCGCGCTACGGCGCTGCCCAGTGCCTGATCAGCCCCATTGTGGGGAAGCCTCGGGGCATCCTACGGCGGAGTAACGGGGAAGTCAACGCCGTCACTGGCTAACGCTGCTCGGCATCAAGGAAGAGAGCTATTCGTAGCGGAGGGCTTCGACGGGGTCGAAGCGGGAGGCACGGAGGGCGGGCAGGATACCGCTCAGCACACCGACGAGAATCAGGATGAAGGTGGAAACCATCACCGTGCCGGTGGAGATGGCCAGGTGGATGTCGCGCTTGCCGGAGGTGTCCTCAAAGGCCTCGCCCAGCAGGGGCAGGGTACCGATGCCGGCGGCTAGGGCGTAGGAGAGCAGGATGCCGATGAGGCCGCCGAGCAGGGTCAAGAGCAAGGCCTCGGAGATGAATTGGGCCTGGATGTGGAAGCGGCGGGCGCCCAGGGCGCGGCGCAGACCGATTTCGCGGATGCGCTCGTTGACCGATACCAGCATGATGTTCATCACCCCCACGCCGCCGATGCCCAGCGTCAGCGCGCCGATGAAGAGCAGCAAGATTTGCAGGCCGATGCCCAGGCCGTCAATGATGGGGCGGAACTCTTCCCGGCCGAACATCCGGATGGCGCGCTCGTCAGTCGGGGAGAAGCGCTGGCGCTCGGCGACGGCGGCCAGAACCTGCTTCTTGGCCGCGGGCTCAAACTGGGGCGCCATCGGCTCGAAGACGATGACGTTGAGGTAGCGGGTGTTCCAGAGGTCGCCGGCGGCCGAGAGGGGAATCCAGCAGGAGTCGTCGTCGCTGGTGAAGTAGTTGGAGAACTGGAGCTTGCGCTCCATGGTGCCGATGACGGTGAAGCGGACGCCGTTGACCTGGACGGTTTCGCCCACCGCCGGGCGTCCGCCGAAGAGCTTTTCCCGCAGCCGCGCGCCCAGGAAGATGACGCGGCGGCGATAGAGCACATCTTCCTGGGTGAGCCAGCGGCCTTCGGAAGGCACTTCGCTGCGGATGACGCCGTAGATGGGCCAGACGCCGCGGACAGCGGTGTTCTGGAGGCGTCCCTCATAGGTAAGCGGCAGCCAGCGGACCGATTCCGGGCTGATGTGCTTGACCAGGGGGGCGCGCTGCTCGATCCACTCGATGTCTTCCAGCTCGAATCGTATGCGCTTGCCCGCGCGCTCGCCGCCGGCCTGCTCGCTGGTCTGCCCGGGCCAGCAGATGACGGCGCCCTTGCCGAAGGCGTTGAAGCCATCCACCAGGACAAAGTGGAAGCCCTGGCCGTAGGCGAGCAGGATGGCCACGGAGGTGATGCCCCAGATGATGCCGAGCATGGTGAGGAAGCTGCGCAGCGGGTGGCGGCGGAGGGCGATCCAAGCTTGATTCAGAATTTCGCGCAGCATCGCAAGCTCTCAGCGATCAGCGGTCAGCTTTCAGCGTTTGGATAAGAGAGGCCCGCATCCGTTCACGCTATCCTCCGGGTTCGTAGCGCAGGGCTTCGATGGGGTTGACGGCGGCGGCGCGGCTGGCGGGATACATCGCCGCCAGCACGGCCACGAGGCCGAGTAAGCCGAAAGCGAGCAGCCCCGAGCCGAGCGTTGGCAGCATGCCGGCAAAGTAGGCGTCCTGGGGCAGTCGGCTGAAGACGAGCGCATTAGAGAGGAAACACAACCCGTAAGCAAAGCCCAGGCCCAGGGCGCCGCTGGCGAAGACAATGATGAGGGTCTCGGCGAAGAACTGCCCTTTGATAGAGCGAATCGTGGCGCCGACCGACTTGCGCAGGCCAATCTCGCGGGTGCGCTCGCGCACGCTCACCAGCATGATGTTCATCACGCCGATGCCGCCGAGAAACAGGGTGATGATGCCGACGGCGCCCATGAAGTATTTCATCCCGTCGGTCATGCGGCGGAAGGCTTTGGCGTCTTCGACGGTGTCCCAGATGCCGGCGGCCTCTTCGTCGCGGGGATCGAAGTTGTGGATGCGGGCGAGCGCAGTGCGCACCTGACGCTTGCAGTCCTCGTGCTGCTCGAGCGACTTCGGCGCCACCAGCAGCCGATCGATGGTGTAGGGGGTGCCGGGGGGCTTGTCGGGGAAGTCGCGCACAACCGAGCTGAAGGGGATGAAGACCTTGGTGACGTCCTGGCCGTCGTAGCTGGAGTCCTGGTCCTTGTGCTTCATCACCCCGATGACGGTGTAGGGGAAGTCGCCGACGCGGATGGTCTGGCCGACGGCGGCGCGGGAGGCGAAGAGTTGTTTCTGCACCTCGCTGCCGATGAAGGCGACGCGGCGGCCGAGGGCTTCGTCCTCGTCGTTGTGGAAGCGGCCCTCGCCGACCTCGAGGCTGCGCAGGCGGGCAAACGGCGGCAGGGAGCCGGTGACAAGGAAGGAGCCGTTGTTGTAGGAACTGCGGACGGGGATGCCGCCCTGGCCGAGCTCCGGCAGCACGTAGGCGCAGGAGGGGGATTGGGCGGCCACGGCGACGTGGTCGGTGTTCTGCCACCAGATGCGGCGGCCGGCGCGCGTGCCGCCGACCTGCATACTGGTGCGTCCGGCGAAGACAATCATGATGTCCTTGCCGAAGGTTTCGGCCACGCGGCGCTGACCGACGCGGAGGCCTTCGCCTGCCGCCACCATGATGGTGATGGAGATGATTCCCCAGGCAATGCCGAACATGGTCAGGAAGGTGCGGAGCTTGTTCGCCCAGAGCGTCTGGACCGTCTGCTCCCAGAGTTCCCGCAATTGCATACTTCATCCCCGTCCTATTCCTGAGTACGGAAGCGCCAGGCGAAAAGTTCGCCCTGCTGGCTTAGACGCGGAGGCTCGGAAAGGGTCTCAAAAACGCGTCTCTACGCCCATGCGCGGAGAACCCAACCCAAGAGGGCTCCTCCCAATACGAGCCATGCAGGGTTTACCTTCCAGACGAGGGAAGCGGTAGCGGCTGCAAGAGCAAGAACCCAGGCGGGCCAGTGGGTCAGGGCCGATTGAGTCAATTTGACGGTGACCGCGGCCATCAGCGCCACCGAACTCACATTCACCGCATCGAGAAAAGCGGCAGCGAGCCCGGAGCGACGCCAGCGCGGCAGGATGGGACCCAGCGCAGCCACAAAAAGAAAGGAAGGCAAGAAGATACCCAGCGTTGCCACTATCGCACCCGGCCAGCCTGCCAGCAGATAACCCACAAACGTGGCGCTCGAGAGGACAGGTCCAGGCGTGAATTGCCCCACGGCAATGGCATCCAGCAGTTGCTGCTGGGTGAGCCAGCCGTGTTCGTGGACTAAACCCCCTTCCAGAAAAGCCACGAGCACGTAACCGCTGCCATAGAGAACGGCACCGACCTTCAAGAAGAAAAGGCCCAGTTTGCCGAGCGAGAAACTTGCACTCGCCATGGTTGTAGCCAGTGTCACCACCGTTTGGCCGGAGCCAAAGCTCCACCCCAGGAGCGACCCCGGGAGCATTGCCGCCATGAAGGAGCTTGCGTTCCTTGACGACCTTTGCTCCGCCATCCGTAACCACACTCCGCCCAGGATGCCTCCGCCGAGGAGGGCCAGAATTTCGTTGGCTCCCCACAGAGATGCCAGGAGTGTGGCAGAGCCGATCAGCGTCAACCGCCAACCGCGGACAGCAGTTTTTCCCAGACGCCAGACGGCAGTAAGAATCACGGCGAGAACGACAGGCTTGACGCCATACAACAACGGGGCGACCTGGGGGAGGGAGCCGAAGGCTACATAGGCCCAGGCGAATCCGGCGGTGATCAGAACAGCCGGGAAAAGGAAGGAGAGGCCCGCCGTCACGAGACCCGCCCAGCCACCGCGCAGGTAGCCCACATGAATCGCCATCTCGGTCGAATTGGGCCCCGGGATGAGGTTAGTGGCACCGAGTAAGTCGAGGAAGTGCTCGCGGGTGAGCCAGCGGCGCCGCGCCACGACCTCTTCTTCCATCAGGGCGATGTGGGCGGCAGGCCCTCCGAAACCAATCGTTCCAAGTTTCAGAAAGACAAGCACCAGATGGCGCAACGCGGCTGGCTTGCCCTGACCCTCTGGCACCTAGCCTCCGGTGGGCCGGCTGAGCCGCGCGTCCAGCGACCGCGGCCCCGCGCCGACGATGAAGAGGAACAACGAGCCGAGGAGCATGGCGAAGTCAGTTCGCGACTCATGGGTGGCTGCCCAGAAGCCCTTTTCGAACAATATGGGAATCTTCGTGGTCCAGATGGCCACGAGCATGTTACTGATCATGGGGATGGTCGCCAGACGCGTCAGTAGGCCGAGCAAGAGCAACAGGCCGCAGACGATCTCGCACACCGCAACAAACGGGGCCAATATCTCGGGCGACGGAATGCCGATTCTGGTGAAGCGGCCAACGCCGAGCACATCCGGGAAGAGAAATTTCTGAATTCCTTCGGAAAGGAAGACCCCACCCACGATCATCCGGATGAGGAGGACGGCCTGCGGGGCGTCGGAAGCAAGAATTCTCTGCCGTTGAATCAAGTCGGCCTCGTCAGCGAATGGTTCGAACCGGTGAGATGCGATGTTCCGGAAGTTCCACCGTGAAGTAGGGGACATTTTCATTCGTGTGGCATTTCATTGAGGCTGCGCGCAGGCGGTCCATGGCTTGGGGGAAGCGCGCACGATCCCCCGCCTCGATGACCTGGCGGACAAACGGCAGATCTTGCTCCAAGAACGGCTGGGCGGACTGCGCACGCTTGGGCCGGCGTTCCAGCGCGAGGCGCAGCGCCAGGTCAATTTTTTCGGCCTGGTACTTCGCGTAGTCCCAATTCCCGTCCTGACCAGCGAAATAGAGTTCGGTGAACCGATAGCCAATCTCGGCCATGGTTACGTCGAGGCCGCGGAGTTGTTTTTCGATCGTACGGACCTGCTCCGGGGGCGACCCTTTGAGCCATTCGCCGCCGCTGGGGCTGGCAAGCTGTCGCCGCGGCAGCCATCCGGTGCTGCTCCAGCGCCAAGCCACGATGGAGATGGCACAAGCAGCAAGGGCAATCACCACGGCAGCGAAGGCCAGTCTGTCTGACTTTGCCATTCTGTTTCCTTTCTTCTTTGCCCGAAGTATGAACTCGGAGTCGTCGCGCCGAGGCGCGGGAGGGTGCGCGGCGGCCCGGCCTGTCAGAGAGTGGCGCGGGGGTCGCCCGTCGGGTTTCTGGCGGCGAGTGCGAGGGCCGACACCGGGCACTCCCGGACACAGTCCATACAACCGTCGCAGCGTTCCGGCCAGGCCAGATAGGGAAAGCTCATCATCACCGCCGGCGGTTTTTCCTGATTGTGTTTCGTCCCCAGCCGCAGATAGGAAAGGGCCGGGCCTTCAACGGTTCGCGATCTCCAGCGACGCATTCCCATCGCGCCCGGGCGGCAAACGTCCATGCAAATGCCGCACGAAACACACTGTTTGGCATCCAATCCCAGTTCGTACATGCGCATCCTGTTCCGCCGAGAAGGGCGTCAGGCTCCCGCAGCGATGGCCGCGCGGCTGTTCGGGCGCATCGAGCGCAGACCTTTCACACAGGCGATCCCGCCGAGTAGGAGCAAGAGGGGCATGGTCAGGTAAAACGTGATGGTGGCGAGTTCGGGATTGGTGTTGGAGCGCCAGGAATGCATCAATTGCCAGAAATAGGTGTTGGCTGCGGCGTACTCCTTGCCCGGTCCCTCCATCACGAACACGTAGCCGATTGTGTTCAAGGCCGCCCCGAAGGCCACAAGCCAGCTCGCCATGCGGTAGGAAGGGGTGATGTCCTCGGCGTTGCGAAACACCTTGACGAACAGCGCCGCGGCCAGCACCACGGTTCCAAACGGCACAAAGGGCAGGCCAATCTTGATGTCGGCCATGAGATCCAGGTTCAGATTCCAAATCCCAAAGACGACGGCGAAGAGCAGCGAGCCGTCTCGCAGCACGACGTAGAGCAACCACCAGATGTCGGCCGCCACGCGCAAGCTCAGGCGCGCCAGAATGCGCTCAAAGTAGGGCCGGCCCACGTGCAGGAGAAAGGAGATGAGAGAGAACAGAATCCCGATGTCACAGATCGTCTGCGCAGTCCAAATTTCCAGAGCCTTTACATTGGTCATTGCATGCCTCCGGTCATCGTTCCTCGAAGATTTCCTCAAACAGTTCCCGCACCTTCCCCTTGGCGGCCTGCAGCACGCGGCGTCCCAGGGGGGTAGCGCGGTAGAGGCGGCGCTGGCGACGTCCGTTGCGCTTCTGCCGGGAACGCAGATAGCCCTTGCGCTCCAAGCCGTGGAGCATGGGGTAGAGCGTGCCCGGGCTCAGCTTGTAGCCGTGCCGCGCCAGCTCCTCGATAATCCCGAGTCCGAAAATTCCTTCCTCGGCGGCGTGGTGGAGGATGTGGAGCCGAATCAGCCCCGAATAGAGCTCTTGTGCCGGACGGGCAGCAGGTGTCATATCGAACTTCGTTGTCGAATATCGATTATGCTCTCCCGGAGCCGACCTGTCAAGCATGGCACTAACGCGCGGGCGGGGCGGCCCGGCGGCGGGAAGGGACGGTGAACCGCGGCTAGAAGGTGTAGCGGAGGAAGACGGCGGCGGCGTGGCCGTGGTAGCTGAAGTCGCGGGCATCGAGCAGGAGTCAGCGCAGGGCGGTGCTTTCCGGCGCTTCGAAGCCGAAGACGTAGGGGGAAACGATGTCCCACATGAAGTCCTGCAAGGAGCGCGGCTCGAAGACGTAGCGCAGGCCGGCTTCGACGTTTTCCCGCAGGCGGTAGCTGAGCGTGGTGCGCAGGTCGTGGAATTTTTCCTCAATGTGGGCCAGGGGAAGGCGGTGGCATCGAGGGTGGATTGGGTTTCGATGGGGAAGGGGTTGCGGGTTCCGGTGCGGAGGCGGGAGAAAGCGAAGGCATAGGTGAGGTTCCAGGTGAGGCGCTGATCGAAGAAGTGGGTGTCGAAGCCCGCGCCCAGGCTGTCGATGCGGTCGTTGAGGTCGCGTTCGAAGGTGTTGGGGATGGCAAAGTCGGTGGCGCCGGTCTTGGCGATGAGCTTGGCGGTGGAGCGATAGCGCTCGCGGGTGAAGTTCACATAGGTGGCAACGCGGTCGGTGGGGATGAAGTTGGCATCGAGGACGAAGAAGCCGAGCAGGTTCGTGGCCAGGCCGTAGAAGCGCTCGTCGTAGCGGTCGCTGGCGTAGCGGTAGGAGCCGGAGAAGCTGACCTTGTCGGTAGCGTTGAGCTGGAAGAGGAAATCCGCGTCGTGGCGGATGCGGTGCTGCTGGTCGAACTGGCGGAGCTCGCTGAATTCGAGTCCGGAGCTGTACGCGTCGCGCGGGATGCGGTCGCCGTAGCGATAGTGGGCTTTGGTGTAGAGCCACGGTACGGGCTTCCAGATGAGCTGCGACTTCCACATCCACTCATTGGTGCGGCCGAACTGGCGGTGCTCGCGATTCCACCCTTCCCAGGCAAAGGAATTCTTCCAACTCAGGGTGTCGCGCGGCTTCCAGATGAGCTGCGCCGCCGAGCGCTGGCGGAGGAAGGCGGAGAGTTCGTTCTCCACCGGCGTACCGCTGATGTTGGGTCGCCAGAACGCATCGCCGAAAGCGACATAGCCGGGGAAGAGGATGTCGTCGGAGTTATTGTCGTAGTCATAGAGGGAGTAGCTGACAGCGAGGCGGGCGGTATCGGTCAGCCGGGAGGTCAGGGCCCAATCCTGGGTGTGAAGCGTGACCTTACCGTTCAGGCTACGCTGGGGGAGGTCCGCAGGGTCGGTGGGGTCGGTACCCGCGGGGACGCCGGTGGTCACGGCAGTGTTGAGCGTCCAGGGCAGGAAGGGGTCATTCTGATCCCAGTAGCTGAAGCTGACGGCGCCGCTCAGGCGGGTGTCGCGGGGAAAGAAATAGGCTCCGGAGAAGCTGAGGGTGTGGACGGAGTTGTCGGGCGGCAGGTCAACCTGTCCGCGGGTGAAGCGCCAGCGGCCGGTGCCGCCGCCGGGCGGGTTGGCCTCGAGGTCGGTGATGCGGAAGGGGTTCTCGAAGATGAGGGAATCCACGCGGTTGCGGAAGAGGCTGGCGCGGTAGTCGGCGCGGAGAAAGCCGCGGTCGTGCGCGAAGGAGACGCCGCCATTGAATTCCGTGGTGCGGTAGTTGAGCGGCTCGGGCAAGCCCAGGCCGAGGACGCGGAAGGTGCTGCCGAGGGGCGTCCCGGTGCGCTCGTAGCTGCCGACGGCCAACTGCTGGTCGCCGGTGCGGCGTTCGTGCAGGAGGCCGAAGTGGGCGCGCCACTGAGAGGTGAGAGTGAATTCCTGCTCCAGGGTGAGGCGGCGGCGGGTGGTACGGAGGCGGCCAAAGGGCATGGCGGCAAAGGTGGAGCGCACCAGGCCGGGCAGGTCGGCGTCCAGAGCGGCCTCGAACTGGGATTGGATAAGGTCGGGGACGAGCAGCACACCGTTGCCGCCAGCGGTGTACAAGCTCTGGATGTTGTCGGCGGAGAAGCGGGCGAACTGGTCGAGGCGGAGGTCGGTGCGGGCCTTGCCGAAGCGTTCGAAGACGAGGCGGAAGCGCTGGTCGCGCTCGCCGGCCTCGGTGCCGGAGAGGGAGAAGTAGTAGGGGCGGCCCGGGCGTTCGGCGTCGAAGAAGAAGCTGCGGAGGAAGAAGCCGCTCGGCACTTCGCGGGTGAGCTCAAACTTGCTGGATTTGCGGTTGGTGAGGTCGCGGAATTCGCCGCCCAGCGTGACGTTGAAGCGCAGCTGGAGCTCGGCGGGGGCCGCTGGCTGCTCGGGCGGCGGTGAATTCTGCGCGGGCGCAGACGAGGCAGCCAGAAGAAAGAAGCTCGCAGAGAGCACCATGAGGTGGAGTTTGGTCTTCATGGCAACACCTTAGCGCTGGAAGATGACACCCGAGGGGTGGTTGGAGCCGTGCACTTGCGGATGGCAGTTCAGGCAGCCGCGGTTGATGACCCAGGCGGCGTTCGGCCGGCTGGCCACGGTTTGGTGCCGGCCCTGGAGGTGGCAGGACTAGCAGAGCGTGGTGGTGCGCTGGGTGAGCAGGCCGGGATGGTTAGAGCCGTGGGGACGGTGGCAATTCAGGCAGTTTTCTCGCACCGGCATATGCTCCCACAGCAGCGGGCCGCGTTTTTCCTGGTGGCAGGTGTAGCAGGTCTCGTTCAGCGAAGCCGCGCGCAGGAGCTTTTCGCTGGCCGAGCCGTGCGGCTGGTGGCAACTCGCGCAGGAGACGCGCATCTCGCTCCATTCGTTGCGCAGCAGGTGAGTGGAGCGCTGGAACTGGGCCTTGCGGACGTCGGCGTGGCAGGTGAAGCAGAGCTCGGCATCGGTGCGCTTGGTCAGGAGTTTTTCTTCTGACTTCGGGTGGTGGAGGCTGTGGCAGTCGAGGCAGGAGACATTACTGGTATCGTGGGCGCTGCCGTACCAGTGCTGCGCGTGGCGGTCGGTGGCGTGGCAGGACATGCAGTTCTCGGTGACTTCGGCCACGCGCAGGTTGGCCGGGTTCTTGACCTGCGCGGGGTCGGCGGAGGCGGCGTGGTCGCTCGCGCCAGCATGGCAGGACTGACAGTTCACCTCGCGCCAGCCGCCAAACTCCATGGCCCGGCCGTGGCGCGTGCCGGCAAAGTCGGCGACGACCTCCTGGTGGCAGGCGGCACACTCCAGCTGGTTCCAGTAGGCGGAGCGCGCGGGCTTAGGCTTTTCCGCTTTTTGCGCGGCCGCGGGAAAGGCGGCGTAACCCCCGAGGAAAATCAAGATGGGCAACAGGAGTCGCAGAAGTGTAGTTCGAGCGAGCGCGTGCCGGTTCATGGGAGTCTGCTCCTGGAGGGACAATAGCTGACGGGCAGAAATAGCTTGCTTCGTGCGGATGAGAGCACTTCGAGGAGACAAAGCTCAAGACGCACTCTCCCCCGACATCACTGGCGTGGGAAGCAGCTACGTTTCCAAAGTGGGCGAGGTTGCCAGTAAAGCAACGGCTCCGGAAGAGGTGCTTGAGTTTCCAACGGGTTAGCACCGCCCTCGCGCGCGTTGGGCGAGCTGGCTGTTTCCAAACCGGAAACTCTCGAAGAACCCAAATCGGGTCTGCTGCGGATTTCCACGCAAGGGTGCAGTTTTTTCGCCGATGAATATTTCAACCCAGGAACGCACCCTTGGGAGCGTGCAGCAGGAGCAGACCTAGGGCTGGGGGCGGGACCAGGGGAGGGTGGAGTGGGCGAAGGCGAACTGGCCGCGCAGCAGATGATAGACGTAGGCGCCCAGGCAGAACTTGCCGAAGAGCAAAGCGGCAAAGGCAATCACCATGAAGCCCTGAAAAATCCAGGCGGCAATCGTCCAGCCAGCGAGCAAGGACGCGCCCGCCAGCAGCATAAACGTGGCCGCCATGCCCTGGGCGAAGCGGCGCGGGGCAGGCGCCGGGGTCAGCTTGGGCGTACCGCGCGGGGCGGCGAGGAAGCGGTTGTAGTAGGCCTCGAAGGCATTCCACTGCGGGAAGAGCGCATTCCACCACAGCATCGCCGAGAGGAATAGGAATAGCCGGGGCGAGCGCGCGAGGATGGCGACCAGGAGGAGCGCGCCGATGAGGTAGGGCTGGAAGTAGAGGGCGGAGAAATGCAGGCCGCAGGTTGGGTCGGGCTCCTCGGCGAAGCCCTGCTGCCGCATAAAATTTCGCACGACGGTGGTGGCCATGTTTCCTCCTTGGCGGATGTAATTATACGCCCATCGGCTAGCGTTGAGTCGCCGGTGCGCCCGGCAGCGCGTACGCGATGACGTAGTCGCCGAGCTTGGTTCCCAATTTGCCGTGTCCACCGGCGGCGATCACGACGTACTGCTTGCCGTTTTCGCTGAGCCGATAGGTCATCGGCGTGGCTTGAGCTCCGGCTGGGAGACGCGCTTTCCAGAGCTCTTCGCCAGTGTCCACATCGAACGCACGGAGATAGTTGTCCATCGCCGCGCCGATAAAGACCAGACCGCCGGCGGTGACCACAGGTCCACCCAGGTTTGGCGTTCCCCAGCGGAAGGGGAGCGGGATGGCCGTGATGTCGCGGAGGGTCCCCAGGGGGACTTCCCAGCGGATGCTGCCGGTGGCTACCTCGACCGCCGCCAGCGTGCCCCAAGGCGGAGGGTTGCAGGGGATGCCAAAAGGCGAGAGCAGCGGCTCGCGTCGCATTGCGTAGGGTGTTCCCTCCTGCCGACCGAATTCTGACTCCGGAGCCGCCGCCCGGGCTTTCTGCAGATCCGCGCGCGGGATGAGAGCAACGACAAAGGCCAAGCGGCTGCTGTTGACTACCACGAAGCCGCGCTCGGGCTCAAACGCCACGCTGCCCCAGTTCGTTCCACCGAGAAAACCAGGGAAGGCAATGGTTCCCTCCAAGCTGGGCGGGGTAAAGATGCCCTCCGAGCGATGGCGGGCAATCAAGTCGTGGCAGCGCCCGCGATCCCAGAAGGTCAAGCCCCAGGCATCCTGGGGAGTGAGTTTCTGCGGGACCAGAGGAGGCGGGGCGGTGGGGAAAGGCTGGGTGGGCCAAGTTTGTTCGCCCGGCACCGTGGTCTGCGGCACGGGCCGCTCTTCGACGGGGAAGAGCGGCGCGCCGGTTTCGCGGTGGAGGATAAAGAGGTGGCCCATCTTGGTGGCTTGGGCAACGGCAGGGATTTCGACTCCCCCGCGGCGCAGGGTGATCAAGGTGGGCTGGGCCGGGACGTCGTAGTCCCACAGGTCGTGATGAACAACCTGGAAGTGCCAGACCAGTTTGCCGGAGGAGGCGCGCAAGGCCACCACGGAATCTGCATAGGAGTTGCTCCTCAAGCGCTCGCCGCCATAGAAATCCGGACTGGGGCTGGTGGTGGGGATAAAGACCAGATTGCGCTCGGGATCGACCGAGAGAATTGACCAAGCATTGGCACCGCCGGTGCGGTCGGCGCTATCCCCCGCCCAGGTCGCTCGCGCCGGGTCTTTCGGGTCACGCGGGACCGGATCCCACGACCAGCGCAGAGCTCCCGTGCGGGCATCAAAGGCGCGCACGATACCGCGCTCGGAATCCACCCGGCGGTTGTCGCCGATGGCCGAGCCGACGATCACCAAGTCCCCGATTACAGCGGGCGGCGAAGTTACCTGATAATTGCCGGGCTCGATTCGGCCCACGCTCTGCTTGAGGTCCACCTGACCGCCTTGCCCAAAATCCCGGCAGGGAGTGCCGGTGCGGGCGTCAAGGGCGAGTAAGCGACCGTCAATGGTCGCGGCAAGAATCCTGAGACTACAGGCTTGGCGCTGCGGGGCCTGTGCGTCCCGCCAGGCGGAGACGCCACGGGAGGTGAATTCGGAGTAGGAAACCGACAGGTCCAGGCCGGGATCGTATTTCCACTTTTCGGTTCCGGTTTGCGGGTCGAGCGCGATCACGCGGTTGGAGGGGGTGGCGAAGTAGAGCGTGCCTTCGACGAGGATGGGCGTGGCCTCAAAAGCCTTCTTGTGCGCGGCCTCGCCCGTGAGGCTTTCCCCCGTTCGATAGACCCAGGCGACTTTGAGGTGTTTCACATTCTCGCGGTTGATTTGAGTCAGGGGAGAGTAGCGCGAGCCGCCGGGGTCGGCGCCGTAGACAGGCCAGCCGGCGACCGGGCCACCTGCGAGCAGCGGCACCGGCTGCGTCCGGCAATCCAGAAGGACGAGAGCGAACGCCATCACAGTCAGCAGCGTGACGATGCGTCTCCGCATGGGTCTTATCCCTGGCCTATCCTAGCGGCAACGCTCCCCGGCCGCAAACTCGCGTTGCGCCTTCGTACTCGCGGGGCTCTGCTATACTGCGCGCTTTTGCGAGAATCGAGATGCCGGTAGCCGGATTTGCGACTGAGGAGGGAACGCGGCGGTATGCGGAGCGCTTGGCGGGGCGGGTGGCAGAGGGGCATTTCCGGCAGACGCGGCTGGGGTGGCTCGCCAGCATCGGCATCGGGACGTATCTGGGGGAGCCGGACAAGGAGACCGACACGCGCTACGCCGAGGCCATCGGGCGCGCACTGGAGCTGGGCGCGAACGTCATTGATACGGCCATCAACTACCGCTTGCAGCGGAGCGAGCGCAGCGTTGCGGCAGCGCTGGGGCGGCTGATTCAGGGCGGGCAACTGGCGCGCGACGAGGTGATCATCGCCAGCAAGGCCGGCTTCCTGACCTTCGACGGCGAGACGCCGCACGACCCCAACCGCTACTTCCACGAGCAGTACGTTGCGACCGGCGTCATCACGAGCCAAGAGGAAGTCGTCGGCGGAATGCACTGCCTGACGCCGCGCTACCTCGAAGACCAGCTCGGGCGCAGCCTGCGCAACCTGAATCTGGAGACAATCGACATCTATTACGTGCACAACCCTGAGACGCAACTTCAGGTGCATTCGCGCGGGCGGTTTCGGGAGCGGCTGCGGGCGGCGTTTGCGGCGCTGGAAGGGTTCGTAGCGGCGGGGAAAATCCGCGTTTACGGGACGGCGACCTGGAACGGCTACCGGCAAGCGCCGGAGGCGCGCGACTTCCTCTCGCTGGCCGAACTCGTGGCGCTGGCGGAAGAGGTCGGCGGACGCAACCACCACTTCCGGGCCGTGCAACTGCCTTTCAATCTGGCCATGCCGGAAGCCTTCACCCGCGGCAACCAGACGCTGAATCCTGACGCTTCGGGCGGCCGGGTCAGTTTTCTCGAGGCGGCCGAGCGGCTGGGGATCACCGTGTTTGCCAGCGCCGCCGTCCTGCAGGGACAGATCCTGAACCGCATCCCGGAAGAGCTGCGGCGGGCGCTGGGCGGCGAGACAGATGCGCAGCGCGCGCTGCAGTTTGCGCGCTCGGCGCCGGGTGTCGCTACGGCCCTGGTGGGGATGAGCCGGCTGGAGCACGTCGAAGAGAACCTCAAAGTAGCCGCGCGACCGCCACTGGCGGAAGAAGAGTTCCGCCGGCTGTTTCAATAGCGAGCATGACCTTGACCAAGACCAAGCCGATCTACTTCACCCAGCATGCACACCGCCAGATGCAAGCGCGCAACGCGACGCAGGAGGAAGTGGAAGCGGTCATTCGAACTGCGCCGTGGGAGATCGGTGAGCGAGCCCGCTACACTGCCTCGAGAGTTTTTCCCTTCGGGCGAGAGCACTTCGGTCGCTTCTATGCCGCTAAGGAGGTCGTACCCGTCTTTGTTGAGGAACCAGACCGCATTGTGGTGATTACGGTGTATACTTTCTTCTCGCAGCGCGAGGTTCACGGATGAAGATTACCTACGATCCAGAAGCGGACGCCGTCTACATAACCCTCAAGGGGCACGGGGTGGATCATACCGTGCGCGTGGGCGCGGATATCGCGGTCGACATCGGCCCGGACGGGGAAGTCCACGGCATCGAGATCCTCGCCGCTCGCCAGCATCTCAAGCTTTCGGGCCGCTGTCCTGAGATCCTGCTTGATAACCTCACTCCGGTCTCCAGCAAGTAGCCCAAGGTATGGAATGGGGCTGCCGCTGGCCGAGGCCGAGCTTCAGTCGCAGCCAGAGGAGAATATGAAACGAACACCCAGACCAAAAAGTGTAGACGCTTATATTGCCGCCGCGCCCAAAGAGGTACAGAGAAAACTCAAACAGCTGCGGGCGGCGATCCGGGAAGTCGCGCCGAGGGCCGAGGAACCCATCAGTTACGGGATGCCGTACTACGGGTACAAAGGGCGTCTGGCCTATTTTGCGGCGTTCAAAAACCATATTGGACTTTACGTGCCCACTCCCGTCATCGAGGAGTATAAGAAGGAGTTGAAGGATTACGAAACAGCCAAGGCGACCGTGCGTTTTCCGAACGATAAGCCGCTTTCGATTGCGCTGGTCAAGAAGCTGATCAGAGCGCGGATGAAAAGGAACGAGGCCAGAAAGCCATAAGATTGGTCTAGGCGTCGACCAGAACCCGGAAGCCGCCGTAGAGCATGCGCTTCGTGTCGAAGGGCATCGCTCTTGGATCCATCATCTTCGCGAGACGCGGGTCTTTCATCACCTTGGCGTTGACGCGATCGCGGTGTGCGCGCGACTTGAAGACGATATAGGAGAACACCACGGTCTCCCCGGGCTTGACCTTGGCCGCACGCGGGAAGCGGACGCCGCATTTCACATTGAGGTCCTCACCGACGCACTCCTTGTAGTCCAGGGCGCCGTGATCCCGCCATATCTTTCCCGCCTTCTGAGCTATGCGGCGGTAGGCCTGCAGGTTTTTCTTGGGCACGGGCAAGACATATCCATCTACATATTTCATGTGAACTCCCCTCTCTCGCGTTTTCTATCCTATCCGGAACTTTCTTTCAACTGAAATTTCCGATTTCACCTTTGGGCCCGCACCCCAGTCGCCCGCGGGGCTACTCGTTCTGGCGGCGGTGTTTTTCGAACCAGGCCAGGATGTAGGCCACCTTGTTGATGAGGTTGCTGGGGCGGTCGGCGATGTCGTGGGAGGCCTCCTGGATGCGCACCAGGGCGGTGTCAATTTTGCGCAGCTTGAGCGCCTGGTAGTACTGCTCGGACTCGCCGATGGGGGTGCGGTAGTCCTGCTCGCCGGTGAGCAGCATGGTGGGGGTGGTGACGTTGCCGACCAGGGAGAGCGGCGAGCGCTTGAGGTAGTGCTCCGGGTGGTCCCAGGGAAAGCCGGGGAACCAGTATTTGTAGAAGAAGCGGGCGCCGTCGGAGGTGAGCACGAAGCTGTACCAGTTGATGACGGGCTTGGCGACGACGGCGGCGCGGAAGCGGTTCGTCTTCCCTACGATCCAGCTGGTGAGCACGCCGCCGCCGCTGCCGCCGGTGACGAAGAGGTTTTCGGGGTCGACGTAGCCTGTGGCGAGCGCGGCGTCCACGCCTGACATCAGGTCGTCGTAGTCCTGGCCGGGATAGTTGTGGTGGATGAGGTTGCCGAACTCTTCGCCGTAGCTGGTGCTGCCGCGCGGGTTGGCGTAGAGCACGACGTAGCCGGCGGCGGCGTAGAGCTGGATGTCGGCGGCGAAGCGGTCGCCGTAGTTGGCGAAGGGGCCGCCGTGAATCTCGAGGATGAGCGGATACTTCTTCGACGGGTCAAATCCGGGCGGCTTGACGATCCAGCCGTGCACCTTGCGCTTGTCGTAGGAGGATTCCCACCAGAGCTCCTCGACCGTGCCCAGCGTCTTGTGCGCGAGCAGGTCGTCGTTCAAGCGCGTGAGGCGGCGCACGGGGCGGCCGCGCTCGCCGACGGCGACGTCGGCGGGGTGGTCGGGGCGGCTGTAGGTGAAGGCGAAGCGGCCGTTGGGGGCGAGGGTAAAGCTGCCGCCGGCATAGGGCCGGTCGAGCACCAGCCCGCCCACATCGCCGGCCAGAGTTTCGATGCGGCCGTCGAGTGAGACGTAGGCGATCTTGGTGTTGCCCTTGTCGTCGTATTGGAAGAAGAGGCCGCGGCCGTCGCCGCTCCAGCGGATGGCGTCGATGTCGCGGTCGAACTTCTCGGTCAGCAGGCGCTTGCCGCTGCCGTCACGGTTCATCAGGTAGAGCCGGGTGAGCTGATAGCCCAGGTAGCGGTCGTCAAAGCCGAGGTAGGCGATGGTGCGGCCGTCGGGGGAGGCCGCCGGGTCGGTGTCGGGGCCCTGACGATCAGTCAGGGCGCGAAGGGCGCCATCGGCGAGCGCGACCTCATAGATTTCCGAGTTGAGGGGGTCGTATTGCCAGTCGGGGCGGCGGTTGCTGGTGATAAGGAGGAATTGGCTGTCGGGGGTCCAGGTGGCCGAGCCAACGTTGAAGCGGCCTTCGGTGAGTTGGCGCGGCGTGCCGCCCTCGGCGGAGAGGATGAACAACTGCGAGTAGCCTTCTTCGAGAAAGCCGCTCAGGCCGTCGGCGCGGTACTGCAGGCTGCGAATGACCTTGGGGGGCTTCGCCCACTCGGCGCCCTCGGGCTTGGCGGGCAGCGCGGCCAGGGGCTCGGCCGGGTCGGGAACGAACATCAGGAAGGCAATCCATTTCCCATCTGGCGACCAGGAGAGGCCGCCGGGCGGGCGGGTGAGTTGGGTCAGGCGGGCGGTCTGGCCGGTATCCATCCAGCGGAGGTAGAGCTGGACGGAGCCTTCGGCGGTGGAGGCGTAGAGCAGCTTCTTGCCGTCGGGCGACCAGCGAGGCGAGAAGTCGTTGCGGCTGCCGGAGGTGAGCGGGCGATGCTCGCTGCCGTCCCAGGAGACGAGCCAGAGGTTGGAACGCGCGGCGTCCTTCATGATGTCCATAAAGGTGCGGGCGTAGACGACGCTCGTGCCGTCGGGGGAGATTTGCGGGTCGGCGGCGTATTCGAGCTGGAAGACGTCCATCGGCTCGAACTTGGGGATGGGCTTGGCTTCTTGCGCCGCCGAAACGCCCGCCAGGGCGAGAAGGAAACACACCGGACGAATTGCTCTAGGCCATTTCATCGGGAATCCCCAATTTGAGATACAGGCAGGCCAAACCCTACGCCCGTCGGCTCGGTCCCGTCAAGCCGGAATCGAATGCACCCAGGCAGACATGAGCGTCGGCGTGGGGGTCGGGTGGCCGCGGGCCGCGGGGGCACTCAGAGGGTTACGGTCAGTCGGATGGAGGTCTGCTGGGTGATGGTGCCCGAGGTGCCGGTCACGGTAATAGTGAAACTCTGCGTCTGCTGAAAAGGAGTAGAAAGACTGCTGCCCCCGCCGCAAGCGATCTGCAGTCCCAGGATGGCTGCCAGCAGGATGAAGGCGAGGAAGAGGGGGAACCGGATTTTTTTCCTGCCGGGCAGACGGCGTCGCGTGGCGAGCAGCCCGATGATTGGCAGGGCGAGCCAGAAAGCGAACACCGGCGGAGGCACGTGGGGGTTGACCAGCTCGGCCATGGTGCTAGTGGCGACGGTGAGGGTGACAGACGTGGGGGTGGAGCCGGGCGTGAGGCTGGTTGCGGAGAGCGAGCAGGTGGGGCCCGCGGGCGCCACGCTGCAGGAGAGCGCAATCGGATCGTTGAAACTGCCGAACTGCGGCGTGACCGTGACCGTATAGGTGGCGGAGGAGCCGCGCGGAACGGTGGCGGTTGTCGGACTGGCCTCCAGCCTGAACCCGGGCCCCACATTCAAATTGAAGACCAGGGTGCGGGCAGTTCCCAGCCAGGCAGTGGAAACCATGAAGTAAACGGGCGAAGTCGAGGTGGCGGTGATACGCAAGGGAGGGGGGTTAAGGGGGTCAAGGGGAACGTAGAAGGCACAGCCGGCGTTGACGAAGTTTCCGGGCGAGCCGGTCCAAGCCGAGAGGAAGGTCTGGTAGTCGCTGCCGAGCGTATCCGCGCTCACGACCGCGCCGGCCGCGGGTGGGGTGAAACGGAACCACACCGTCTCTTCCACGTTCGGCGGCTGCAATTGACACAGCGGGCGCGGGTCGAGGGCTTCGGTGGTGGCGCCCACGGCGCTCTGCGTTTGGCTGAAGGGATAGGTGGGGATGAGGGTGGCGTTGGCAAAGTTGTCGTTGGGCGGCGGGGTGACAATCGTAACCGTCAGCGCATCGGAGGCGCCCCCTTCGGGCGCGGGATTGAACACCGTCACCTGGGCCGTGCCCGGCGCGGCGACGTCGGTGGCGGGAATCCTGGCGATCAGCACGGTATCGTAGGGGATTCCCCTGCGGTTGGTGAGAGTCGTGGTCGGGCGGTCACTGCCGTTCCAGCGAACGACCGAAGCGGGGGTGAAGTTCAAACCCCGCACCCACAAATCGAACTCCCTCGCGCCCGCCCCGACATAGGCCGGTTCGACACTGTCAAGGACGGGCACAGGATAGAAAACCTGAAGCGTCAACGGGTTCGAGGTGCCGCCACCAGGGCTGGGGTTGAAAACGGTGACCTCGACGGGTCCCGCAACCAAGAGATCGTCGGGCCGAGAGGGGCTCATCTCCAACTGGGTGCTGGAGAGCACCGTGGTAGCCCGGTCGAGGCCGTTCCAGCGCGCCACGGAAGTGGATACAAATCCGGTGCCGGTCAGCGTCACCACCCGGCCCCAGTCCAACGAGTCCAGCGCGATGGTGTCGGGAACTAAGCCGGTCAGCGTGGGCACCGGGTGAGAAGAGTATATGTGGAAGAGGGCCGGAGCCGACTCCCCGCCGGCGTTCGGTCCCTGGTTGAGGACGGTGACCTCGGCGGTGCCGGGGGTGGCGACATCGGCGGCGGGGATAGTCGCCCTCAATTCGCTCCCATGGACGAATGTGGTGGGCCGGTCGCTGCCGTTCCAGCGGACGACGGCACCGGGCAGGAAACTGCGGCCGGTCACGCGGAGAGAAAACTCCGCGGCGCCGGTCAACACGCTGACGGGCGAGAGTTGCGTGATGGAGGGGGTCAGGTCGCCGGTTCGCCAGAGGATGGAAGAGTTGGCGGTCAAGCTGCGGGTGAGGTAGCTGAACTGGTTGGCCAGATTGGTGTCGGACTGCACGCCGACGGTGGCGCTGACGCCGGCGTTCACTTCCTCCCAGCACCCTTCGAACGGCTCCCAGGGGAGAAATCCGCTGAAGGTTACATCGGCGTAGTTGAACAAGATGTCACTGGAGCCTTCGAAAAAGACGATCTGGAACTTCGCATACGGGTGCCCCGGTGCCACCCAGCAGGCGGTCTGGGAGACGTCGCGCCATTCGATTACCAGCTCGCGGTAGGGGGCGGAGCCGAGAACATCCCACCGCACACTGTTACTGCCCTCGTCGGCCGCGTCAAGAATTTGGGGAGAGGAGCCAATCCCTTCCCACCGTCCAGTGCCAATAGTGTCGAAGGTGGTATAGAGGTCGTCCCAGAAGGGGGCGACCAGAGTGATGGTGCCGGGCGCCGGGAGCGGCGAGTTCTCCCACTCGATGAACGGCCCGGAGAAAGTGACGTTGCCGTTGGTGTTGACATTCAAGGTGGGAAAGTTGACCCCGCCGAACTGGATGGGGAACGGGGGGCGAATCATGGCGCTGTCGTCATCCCGCAGATGCAGGTCGGTTCCGGCGATTTCGCGGTACGCGAAGGGAACGTCGGTGGTGTAGGCGTAGGGGGACAAGGGCGGGAGGACGTGGACGGTGAGGACATCGTTGTTGGGAAAAACCAGGGTGTGGTCTCCAACCTCGGAGGAGAACCATTGTCGTTGGCCTACATAGAGGCCGTCGTCGGCTTCGAGGTCGGGAGCCAAGCCGTCGTCGGTCAGGATGAGTGTTTCCACGCCGCCGTCCACAGGCACTTCCACGAGGCCGTTGGGCTCGGCGCAGTTGATATTCAGGAAGATAAAGGTAAGCGAGCCGCCCGCGGACACGTAAGCGTCTTCGCCCTCCGGCAAGAGCCGTTCTTGCAGGAGGGAATTGGAACAGGCCAGAGCGCCCCGGGCGTTCAGCCGCTTCCGGCTGATGGTGTTGGCGAGGGAGGGGATGGCGTCGCCGCCCGCCAGGATGAGGTTTTTGATCGCCTTCCAGTCGCGCAAGGGGTCCTGGGCCGCCAGCAAGGCGGCCACGCCAGTGACGTGCGGGGCGGCCATGGAAGTGCCGCTGGCGGCGAGGTAGAGCTCCGGGACGATGCTGCCGGGTACTGTGCTCAGAATGTTCACCCCGGGGGCGCCGAGGTGGACACTGTGGCGCCCGAAGTTGGAGAACCAGGCCAGGGCATCGTTGTGGTCGGTGGCGGCCACGCTGAGGATGTTGGGCAGCTCGTAGTTGGCCGGATAGAAAGAACGGAAGTCGTTATTGGCGCGGGCATTGCCGGCCGCGGCGATGAAGAGGATGCCGCGCTGGCGGTGGGCGTCAATGGCGTCGAACAATGCCTGGGAGGACGGGCCGCCGCCCCAGCTATTATTGGTGGCCACGACGTTCACCCCGCGGTCCTTCATATCTGCGACGTACTCGAGACAGGTGATGGCGTCGGCCTCCCACCCGCTACCGGACTCGTCGAGAAACTTGCAGGCCAGCAACTGCACCGACCAGTTGATGCCGACCACGCCGATGGCATTGTTGCCGCTGGCACCGATGATCCCGGCCACATGGGTGCCGTGGCCGGCGTCGTCCATGGGATTGGCATTGTGGTTGGCGGTGTCAATGCCGTGGCAATCGTCCGCGTAGCCGTTAGCGTCGTCGTCGCGGCCGTTGGAGTCGCAGTCGGCGGCGTTGCGGAAGATGTTGGCGTTCAGATCGGGGTGGTTGTAGTCGATCCCGGTGTCGATGATAGCCACCACCACGTTTCCGCTGCCCGTCGAGAGGCCCCACGCCTCCGGAGCCTCGATGTCGGCGCCGGGGGTCCCGCCGGACTGGCCGGTGTTATGCAGGTTCCACAGCTCTGCGTAGCGCGGGTCGTTGGGGGTGACCGAGGATTGGTCGGTGTGGCGGCGGTAGTTGGGCTCGGCGTAGAGAACGTCGGGGCGTGCGCGATAGGAACGCGCCGCGTGCTTCACCGACGTCCCGGCCGGCAGGCGGACAAGATGCAAATTGTCCACGAGGCGGAATTCTCTCAGAACTTCGGCGCCCATCCGCGCATGCTCGGCCCGCATGGCGAATTTGTCCACGCCGCGGCGGAACCGCACGAGGAGTTGATCCGGCGCATACTTGGCGCGGGCAGCCGGCCTGGCTTGAGCCGCGCGCCCGGTGCGCTGGCCGGCGGGCGAGCCTGAGTCCCCTTTCGCTCTCGTAGCTAGGGGTCCGGCGGCAAGCGCTGCAGCAAGCAGGAGCCCAATCGCGGCCGCGGTAATTCTGGGAGTCATGGCCGACACCTCCTGCGAACCGTTCCCAGCATTCTGAGCGGGTGGCAGGCGGAGGGAAATAGACGGCGGCTTAACTTGCGCCTAAATTTTCCCTACCGCGCATCGTGCTGAAAATGGTAGGCTTTGAATGAGTCGACCGTTTCAGAGGGGGGAGGTACGGTCGATGGCTGGCATGCCGGGTGCACGTCCAGTGCCGAAGGTAGTGCGCTTCGGTGACTACGAAGTTGACCTGGCGGCTGGCCAGCTCCGCAAGCACGGTCTGCGAATCAGTCTTCGCGAGAAATCCTTCCAGGTGCTGGCGACGCTGCTGGAACAGCCGGGCGAAGTCGTCACGCGGGAGGAACTGCGGCGGCGGCTGTGGCCGGACGACGTCTTCGTCGATTTCGACAATAACCTGAACACGGCGGTGGCGCGTTTGCGGGAAGCGCTGGGCGACTCGGCCGAACACCCGCGCTTTATCGAGACGCTGCCGAAACACGGCTATCGCTTTCTGGCCAACGTTTTCGAAGCCCCCCGCGCAGCGGAACCGAGGCTGGCGCCAAGAGTGAGACTCATGGTGCTTCCCTTCATCAATCTGAGCGGGGATCGGACGCAGGAGTATTTCAGCGATGCGATGACGGACGAGATTATCACCGCGCTGGCGAGCCTGGCCCCCGAGCAACTGGCCGTGATTGCGCGCACGACGGCCATGCACTACAAGGGCAGCCACAAGGATGTGGCCCGGATCGGCCACGAGGTAGGCGTGGACTACGTCGTGGAAGGGGGAGTCCACCGCGCCGAGGATCGGATTGGAATCAACGCGCAGCTGATCCGGACCAAGGATCAGACGCACGTCTGGGCACAGAGATACGACGCCGAGATGCGCGATATTTTCAGCCTGCACAGGCGTATCGCGGAAGCGATGACTCGGCATGTCCCGGCGATTGCGGAAGCAATTCGCGACGGAGCAGTCCGGCGCGGACATGTCCGAAGAAAGCCTACGGAAGATCTCACCGCGTATAACGAGTACATCAAGGGCCGCCACGAAATGTGGAAGATGACCGCGGAGGGGTTGGCCGAAGCGAGACGCCACTTCGAGGCTGCGCTGGCTCGCGACCCGCAGTTTGCTCGGGCCTGCACTGCCCTTGCCGAACTCTACTGGTACCTGGGTATAGTCGGATATGCGCCCTCCAAAGAGACGGATCCCCTTGGCAGGTCTTACGTGCTCCGGGCTCTGGCAGCGGACAGTACGTTGGCGGAAGCGCATGCGTTGCTGAGTTACTATCCCGGCAAGCGCGAGTGTCCCGGCGAGATCGATTACTACAACTGGGAGGAGATTCAGGAGTTAGTGGGGCGCGCGCGGGAGCTCGACCCCACGTCACGGCTGGTTCGTCTCCGGCACGCGATGGTGTTGGCGATCCTCGGGCGTGTTGCTGAGGCGGCTGCGGAATTGGAACAGGCACTCGAATCCGACCCACTGGCTTTCGACCTGCGCTGTTGGCTGGTGGTCATGCTCTACCTGGGACGGAGCTTAGACCGGGCCCTCGAGGAAGCCCTCCGAGTCCTGGATCTGGAACCGGAACACTTCCTCTCGTATTACAACCTTGGGCATGTTTACCGGGAGCTGCAGCGGTTTGATGAGAGTGCCGCTGCCTTCCGAAAGGCAAGCAAACTCTCCGGTGAGTTGCCCGTGGTGGTGGGGTTCCTCGGACTATCTCTAGGGTTGGGCGGACACACAGCGGAAGCGCGGATGGTGTTGGATCGCCTGCGCGCGCTCACCACCGAACGCTATGTGCCACCAACGAGTCTCGCATGGACTCATCTGGGTCTGGGGGAGATTGATGAGGCGTTCCTGTGGATGCACCGAGCCATTGACGCACCCGACCGCATGATGGAGCCGATTAAAACCTGGTCGTTCCTCGATCCTCTCCGCGGCGACCCGCGCTTTGCTGCGCTCCTCCGCAAGATGCGTTTGGACTCTTGAGCCTGCGGGAGCCCTTCGACTTCGCCCTTCGATTCCGGCAGGGCGTGCGGGCGTCCCTGGGTGTCCAGGGCGTGTCCACGGTCAGGGCGGCGGCGTCCACGCGGACAGCTTTCAGCGGTCAGTTTTCAGGAATCAGTTTTCAGTCCTCAGTCGCCAGTTCTCAGCAGGACGGGGAGGGCGGAGGCGAGGGTGGAGCGGAGGGCGGCGAGGTGGGCGGAGAAGAAGTGGTCGGCGGCCTCGACCCAGCGCAGTTCTTTGGGCTCGGCAGCAGCCGCGAAGACAGCGGAGACGGCCGCAGGGGTGCCGTAGATGTCGCGCGTGCCCTGGACGATGAGTTTGGGTTTGCGGCAGCGGCGGAGGAAAGAAAAATCGTCGGACTCGGCGGCCAGGCCGATGCCGATGACGGCCCCCACGCGGCGGTCGGCGCAGCCCACGCGCAGTCCCACCCAGGCCCCGAAGGAAAATCCCGCCAGGCAGACACGTGCGCGTGGGAAATCCGTGGCCAAGTAGTCGAGGGCGGCGCGCACGTCGTCGGCTTCGCCGCGGCCGCGGTCGTGGACGCCTTCGGAGAGGCCGGCGCCGCGGAAGTTGAAGCGTAGCACGGGTAGGCCGTGGTCGCGCAGGACGCGGGCGGCGGCGTGGACGACTTTGTTGCGCATGGTCCCGCCGTAGAGCGGGTGGGGATGACACACCAAACCGACCCAGCCGCCACGCGCGACCGCCGGCGAATCCAGTTGCGCCTCCAGTCGCCCCGCGGGGCCGGCCAGAAACAGCGATTCAATCCGCCGCGGCATGGCGGCCTATAGTAGCGCGAAGACGTAGTTATCAGTTGTCAGTTATCAGTTGTCGGTTGCCAGTTCAACCCCACGCGAATGGGTTCTCCCGTATGATAACTGAAAACTGCCGACTCGTAACTGGGTCGAACAGCTATCCTGCAGGCAGGAAAAGGTTTCAGCTGACTAGAAGCTATTGCAAAACCCTCCGTAAGACGATCATGAAGCAGGCGATATG
>JBBIPK010000019.1:0-56829 GCA_037442885.1 Acidobacteriota bacterium
ACCGGGTCAGTCCTCCTCCCCTATTTGGTCTTGCTCCGCGTGGGGTTTGCCGTGCGTCCGATATCGCTATCGGACCGGTGCGCTCTTACCGCACCTTTTCACCCTTGCCACTTCGAGTCGCTCCGGCATTACCCGAAGCGCAGCCATACGAGGCCCATCGAAGGGCGGTATCTTCTCTGTGGCACTTTCCGTCCCCGAGCCGTTTCAAGCTCGGAGCCCCGCGTTGTGCCCCGAGGGGCCTTCGCGGGCACGCCACCCTGTGGAGTCCGGACTTTCCTCCCCGATACGCCCTTGCAGGGTATCGGAGCGATCACCCGACTTGCCCACCAAAACCATTATAGCAGAACCATGCGGGCGTGCGGCTAGTAGGTCACCGGGGCGTCTTGCGGGCCGGCGGCGGCGCCACGTTTGGCCCGGACGGTGCGCGTCTGATCTGCGTAGAAGAAGTTCACTCCGCTCGTCACTTCCCCCTTCGGCTGTGCCTGCAGAACATAGCCGCTGACCAGTGGGACGCTGGCGGCCCAAGTCTGACCTGGCCCCGTCGGTGCATAGGTAATCACATAGCCTTCGAGTTCGAGGCGGTCGCGGGCGAGCTTGGTTTCGAGCAGGCGGGCGCGCTCGGGGGGAAGATAGCTCGCCTCGCCCTCCTCTTTCCCGCGCAGACGGCCGAGCGTGTCTGGATAGCCGCCGTACCTCTGCTGGTAAGCCTCCAACGCAGCCCCCAGCACGCGCAAGGTCTTCACCGTCTCGCTTTCTCGTCCGGCCACACGCCGCTCGACCAGCCGGCGCGTCCCCTGCGTGCCGAGCCAGAGCAAGGCAGCGACCAACACCAGCACCGCCACCATCAGGATTCCCGTGCGCCGCAGGCGGCCCAGCAATGCGTCGTAGTCGAGTCCCGTCATCTTCTACTCCGGTTACCTGCTTTTGATGAGTCGCTCGAACTGCTTCTCGTCCAAGATTTCAACCCCCAGCTTGCGTGCCTTTTCCAGTTTGGAGCCCGGCTCCGCCCCGACTACAAGATAGCTTGTGTTCTTGCTCACGGAGTCCGTGACCTTGCCGCTGAGCGATTCAATCAATTCTCTGGCCTGCTCGCGGGTCCACTGCGCGAGCGTGCCGGTGAGGACAAAGGTTTTCCCTGCCAGGCGCGTATCTTTGGCTCGCGCTCTTTTTTCTTCCAGATTCAAGCCTGCCTTGCGGAGACGTTCGACCAATTCCTGATTGGCTTTTTCGCTGAAGAACTCGACGATGCTGTCGGCGACTGTGGGGCCCACCTCCGCGACCTCGAGCAACTCCTCCGGGCGCGCGCGGCGGAGTTTGTCGAGGGAGCCGAAGTGTTCCGCCAGCAACTGGGCAGTGCGGTCGCCCACAAAGCGGATGCCCAAAGCGTAAATCAAGCGTGCCAGGCTGTTCTGTTTGCTCGCTTCGATTTCCGCCAGCAGGTTCTGCGCCGACTTTTCCCCCATCCGCTCCAGCGCGGCCAGGGTCTCGACATCCAGGTGGTAGAGGTCGGCGGCGTCTTTCACCAGGCCCTTGTCCACCAGTTGGTCCACGAGCTTGTCGCCCAGGCCGTCAATGTTCATGGCGTGGCGGCCCGCAAAGTGGAGCAGGGATTCCTTCCGCCGGGCGGGACAAGCGGAATTCACGCAGCGGTAGGCCACCTCGCCCTCGCTCTTGTGGATGCGGCTCTTGCATTCGGGGCAGTGCGTGGGCATGCGGAAGCGCTTTTCTTCGCGACCGTGCTTGACGACTTGCACGACGTGCGGGATCACCTCGCCGGCCCGCTCGATGAGAACCGTGTCTCCCTCGTGCACGTCAAGGCGCTCGATTTCGTCCAGGTTGTGCAGCGTCGAATGGCTGACGATGACGCCACCCACCTCGACAGGGTCGAGGTCGGCGACCGGGGTCAAGGTGCCGGTGCGGCCCACTTGCACGCGGATGCGCCGGACGACGGTGGTGGCTTGGCGGGCCGCGTACTTGTAGGCGACGGACCAGCGCGGGGCCTTGGCGGTGGTTCCCAGCTCCTCCCAGAGGGGAGTTTCATCTACCTTGACCACGATGCCGTCAATCTCATAGTCGAGCGTCTCGCGCTTCTTCTCCCATTTTTCGCAGTAGCGGATGACGGCGTCGAGGCCGTGGCACTTCTCCCAGTAGCGGTTCACTTTGAAGCCGAGCAGTGCGAGTGTCCGCAGGGTTTCGGAATGGCGCGGGAGGGGCACGCGACCATCGGTCAAGAGCAGATAAGCGTAGAGGTCAAGCTGTCGCCGCGCTGTGATGCCCGGATCGAGCACGCGAACCGAGCCGGCCGCGGCGTTCCGCGGATTGGCGAACACGCGCAGACCTTGCTCCTCCTGCTCGCGATTGAGCGTCGTGAACGCCTCGCGGGTCATGATGACCTCGCCGCGAACTTCCAGGTCGGCGGGCAGCTTGGCCTTGCGCAGTTTTTCCGCATCCAGCCGCAGAGGAAGGGAGCGAATGGTCTTCACGTTCGGGGTGACATCCTCGCCTTCGCTGCCATCGCCCCGCGTCACAGCGCGGGCATAGACGTAGTCTTTGTAGAGGAGGGAGATGCTGAAGCCGTCAAACTTGTGTTCACAGACGTAGTCGAGGATCTCCCTGCCCGTCGCCTCGCGCACGCGACGATCAAACTCGCGCAGCGCGTCAAAGCCGAAGGCATTGTCCAGGCTGAGCATGGGTCGGCGGTGGCGAACCTTGACGAAACCTTCCCGTGGTTGGCCGCCGACACGCTGGGTGGGGGAATCGGGCGTGATCAGCTCGGGGTGGGCCGCTTCCAGAGCTTTGAGACGCTCCATCAGGCGGTCGAATTCGGCGTCGGAGATTTCCGGCTGGTCGAGGACGTAGTAGCGGTACTCGTGGTGGCGGATACGCGCGCGCAGGTCTTCGATTTCCCGCGCCGGGGATTTGGTCTTGCGCGTCATCGCGGAGGCTATTATAGCGCGCGGTGTCGCGGGGACGATTTTGACTCGCTGGTTCTTTTCCTCAATAATGGCGCCGCCGTGGGGGAAGCGCAGTCCCGCGAGGTCGCGCTCATCTACAATCCGCTGGCCGGCTTTTTTCGCTGGCGCCGTCAGCAGGAGCTCGCAGACGCGATTCGGTTCCTGGAAGCTGGGGGGATGAGAATCACGACGCTGGCGACGACCGGCGCGGGCACGGCGACGGTGCTGGCGCGGGCGCAGGTCGAGCGCGGGTGTGACCTCATTATCGCCTGCGGCGGAGACGGCACGATCAATGAAGTGGTAAACGGAATGGCGCACTCGAACGTGCCGCTGGCCATTCTTCCCACAGGGACGGCCAACGTTCTGGCCAAAGAACTGGGGCTGCCGCGGCGGATCCGCCGGGCGGTGGGTTTCATCCCTCGCGGCAGAGTGCGCCGGATTGCGCTCGGCCGCGCGGGCGAACGCTACTTCATCTGTTTGGCGGGCGTGGGGCCCGATGCGCACATCATCTACCGACTCAGCCAGCGCGCCAAACTTTCTCTCGGCATTCTTGCCTACTGGCTGGAAGGTTTTCGGCAATTGTTCGCGTACGATTTCCCCTGGTTCCAGGTGGAAGCGGAAGGCGTTCGCCATCGCGCCGTGTTTGCGGTTGTGAGCCGCACACGCCATTACGGCGGGCCCATCCAAATCACGCGCCGCGCTGACTTCTTCGGCAACGACTTCGAAGTCGCCCTCTTTCTGCGGCGGCAGCGAATGAAATTCCTCCTCTACTTGCTGGCCAATTGGTTAGGACTGCTCGAACGGTTCAGAGACGTGCGCTTCCTCCGAGCGTCCCGCGTGCGGTGCGAGCCGGTGCATCCGACGACACGCTTGCGCGTTGAAGTGGACGGAGAACTGGCGGGGACGCTTCCCTGCTCTTTTGAGATTGTTCCGGACGCCCTCTCGCTCGTAGTTCCCGAGAGGACACAGGTGGAGTGAAATGGACCCGGCCACACACTTCCTCTCGGGGCTCCTCGTGGCACGCAGCGGAACCCACCGGGTAACCGGAGGAGCTACGGCGGCGCTCGCCACGGGCGCCGTCCTGCCCGACGTGGACCTCGTTTTTCTCTACGGAGCCACACCCACGCTGTTTCAGTTCCGTCTCGGCTGGACTCATTCCCCGCTGGGAGCTGCCGCCCTCGGCACGCTCTCCGCTCTGGGATTCTGGCTGCAGGCGCGGCCACAGCAGCCCCGCAAACCCTTCGGACGAATCCTGCTGGCCTCCTGGCTCGGGATTGCCACTCACCTGCTCCTCGATCTCGTCACCGCCCGCGGCATCCATCCGCTCTGGCCCTTTCGCGACGCCAACCCGGCCTTCGACTGGTTTTCCAATACTGACCCCTGGGTCCTCGCCATTTTTCTGCTCGGACTCGCCGTTCCCGTGCTCTTCCGCTTGATCGGGGAGGAAATTGGGGCACGCACCGACCCGCGCGGTGGCTCGCGCGGGGCCTGGGCGGCTATTGTCCTGTTCCTTCTTCTGTGCGCGCTGCGGGGCTCGCTCCACGCGGACGCGGCGGCGCGCCTGGACGGCCAAAGCTACCGCGGCCGTGCTCCCTTGCACGTTGGCGCGTTCTCCGACCCGGTCAATCCCTTCCTGTGGCGCGGCGTGGTCGAGACCGACAGCACGTTTGAGCTGGTAGAAGTGCGACTCCGCGACCCTGAGCCGGGCACACGCATCGAATTCACCTACTACAAGCCTCCGCCCTCACCCGTGCTGGAAGCCGCGCGGACCACCGCCATTGCTCGCGTCTTCCTCCGCACCGCCCGCTTCCCCCTCGCCACCGTCGAACCCATTCCCGAGGGTCACCGCATCGTGCTCCGCGACCTCCGCTTTTCCCCTACGCGCGATGCCCGGGCTACCATCGTGGCCCAGATCGAACTCGACCCGAACCTGCAGGTTGTGCAGGAAGGATTCCGCCGGGCGGTGCCCGACTAACAAAGCTACGCGGCGGGCCTTTGCGAAGCCCGGGAACGCGAGCGGGCGAGCAACCGGAACAAGAAAAACAGCCCCGCAACCACCAGCACCGCCACCAGCGAGACCTGCCAGAAATTCTGACGGACGAAGGTGATGGCCTGCTCGCCATAGCGAACGGCCAGGAAGCCTTCCAGATAGTAGCGGACCCCCCGACCCAGCACGATGGCAGTGAGGAAGTGCCGAAGGCGGATCTGAAAAAGCCCGGCGGAAACGATGAACACCTTGAACGGCGTGGGCGGCGGCAGCACCGCCGGCAGCACCACGGTGAGGAACTCGTATTTCTCGTACCAGCGGGAGATCCGCTCGATCTGCTCGGGGCGCACCCGATGGCGCAGGACAGCGCTACTGCCCTTCTTGGCCAAGTAATAGAGGGTCAGACAGCCCAGGATCGATCCCGCGGCTGTCATCGTCGAATAGAACAGCATCCGTTCGGGGCGCCGGATGGAGAGCCAGACGACCAGCAGGTCATTGAGGATGGGGAAAGTGAGAAAGGAAGAGTCCAAATACGCGATGACAAATAGTCCCCACCCGCCCAGCGGCGTGAGCGCCGCGATGAGCTTCTGCATCCACCCGGGCAGGTGTGTGGGAACGGGAGGTGCCTGCATAGAGTCCGAAGAAGGACGTATTCTATGTTCTCGCCTCCCCCTCCGCAAGCCGCCTTACCTGTGGATGTCCTAATTTGCTGGGTAGCCAAAGCCGCCTCCGCTTGTCATGCTGAGCGAAGCGAAGCATCTCAACGCCGCGATGAGTGCTCCGCTGAGATTCTTCGCTGCGCTCAGAATGACAAGACGCGCATCGAGCCCCCAGCTCTGCCCTGCCTGTCCCGAGCGGAGTCGAGAGAAGCGCATCCGAAGGGCTCCCGGCTGCGGGATGAAAAACTGAATTAGGCGAGTTCTCGTCACCTCTTCGCTCTTGCTGTGCCTACAGGTCTAGGCTAGAATGCTGGGTTTTGGACGGGCGGGTGGAGGTCCACAAGCCAGTCTGTAGCATCCGGACGACCTGCGCTCATCCCAACAACTCAGGAGTAGCACGCTCCATGCGGATCAAACGGTGGCTGTTCGCGTGTACCGCTCTTCTCTTGCCGCAGTCCCTGCGGGCCGCGGAGGGCGACATTGTGCTGCCCGCGTTCGGTCCCACCGAATGGATGATCCTCGGGGGCGTGCTCGCCTCCGCCGTTCTCGGACTCCTCTATGGCGGCAGCCTCGTGCGGAGCGTGCTGCGCCAGCCCGCGGGCAGCGCGCGGATGCAGGAGATCTCGGCCGCCATCCACGAAGGGGCAATGGCCTATCTCGGCCGCCAGTTCCGCACCATGATTCTGTTCGTCGTGGTGCTGACCATCGTGCTCTATTTCATCTACGTCCCCGTTTATCCCGCCCAACCAGCCTCGGCCAAACTCCCGCTGCCGTTTGGCATCTCGATGGCCTTCCTGATGGGGGTGCTGGCGAGCTACGGCGCCGGCTACGTCGGGATGTGGCTGGCGGTGAAAGGCAACGTCCGCACCGCGGCGGCGGCGCTGAAGAGCTACAAGGAGGCTCTGGAGTTGGGCTTCCGGGCGGGCGCGGTCTCGGGGATGTTCACGGTTGGCTTTGGACTCTTGGGCGCCGCCATCATCTTCCTTCTCTTTGCCGAGTACGCGATGAAGGTGTTGGTGGGATTTGGCTTCGGCGGGTCGCTGGCCGCGCTCTTCATGCGCATCGGCGGCGGTATCTATACCAAGGCCGCCGATGTGGGAGCCGACCTCATCGGAAAAGTGGAGAAGGGCATCCCGGAAGATGACCCCCGCAACGCCGCGGTCATCGCCGACAACGTGGGCGACAACGTGGGCGACTGTGCCGGGATGGCAGCCGACGTTTTCGAGAGCTACGAAGTCACCCTGGTCGCGGCCATCATTCTCGGCGCCGCTGTGCTCCTCGATGCCGGCTTCCTAGCGCGCTACGGCGAACAGGCCAGCGGCTTCGCGCTCAAACTTGTTCTTTTCTGTCTGCTCGTCCGCGCCCTGGGCGTGTTCACCTCGATTCTGGGGATTCTCAGCGTGCGCGTCCGCGGCGACTCCCTCCGCGACCCGATGCGACCCATCAGCATCGGCTATTGGGTCGCGGCCCTGGCCTCCGTAGTGGGCTTCTTCGTCATCAATCATTTCTATTTGCTCGACCCGCTGACCGGCAGACCCGACTATCGCTTTGCCTGGGCGTGCACGATGGGCATCGTGCTCGCCTTGGTCACGCTCTGGCTCACGAACCGCTTCACCCATCCGGACAAGCCTTCGGCCACCGAAACCGCCCACGCCACGCGCACCGGCCCGGCCACGATGCTGCTGACCGGCATGGGCACAGGGATGGAAAGCACCGTGTGGGCCATCGTGGCCATCGGGTTGACCATCGTGGCCTCGGGCGTCATCTTCGGCGGCAACGTCGCCCTGGCCGCCTACGGCATCGCCCTCGCCGGCCTAGGCCTGCTGACCACCACCGGCTTCATTCTCGCTATGGATACCTACGGGCCGATTACCGACAACGCGCAGGGGATTTTTGAGATGGCGCGGGTCGAAGCGCCGGCCGAGGTCGGGCGCAACCTGCGCTGGCTCGATGCCATCGGCAACACCACCAAGGCGCTCACGAAGGGCCTGGCCATCGCCACCGCCGTCATCGCCGCCATCTCGCTGTTCAAATCCTTCATTGACGAAGCCAAACTTTTCGAGACCGGCATCCAGGTGAATCTGCCCGACGTCTTCGTCGGCTTGCTGATCGGCGGCGCCGTGCCGTTCCTGTTCAGCTCCTTCGCGTTGAAAGCGGTGGGACGCGCCTCCTACCAGGTCGTTCAGGAAGTCCGCCGCCAGTTCCGCGAGAAGCCCGGCATCATGGAATGGAAGGAGAAACCCGACTATGGCCGCTGCGTGGCTATCGTGACGGCCACGGCGCAGAAGGAGCTACTGGGCCCCGGCATCCTGGGCATCTTCGTGCCTATCCTCGTTGCTTTCTGGCTGGGACCGGGCGCGCTGGGCGGCTACCTGGCCGGCGCCATCCTCACCGGTCAGCTGCTGGCTGTTTTCATGGCCAATACCGGAGCCACGTGGGACAACGCGAAGAAGAAGATCGAAGACGGCCTGCTGGGCGGCAAAGGAACCGACGCGCATAAAGCCGCGGTGGTCGGCGACACCGTCGGGGATCCCTTCAAGGACACGGCTGGCCCGGCGCTCAACCCTCTCATCAAGGTGATGAACCTGGTCAGCATTCTGGTGGCCCCGTTCGCCGTGGCCGCGCGTGGATATCCCTGGTCAGTCCGCGGCAGCGTGATTGCTCTGTGTGTGATTCTGCTCGGTGTGGCGGTCTGGTTCAGCAAGCGCGGGGGAATCCGGGAAGCCTGAGAGGCAAAGCTCTCTTCTCAGGGCTGGCGCAAGCGATCACGGACGCGTTTGGCGCGCTGCTCGATTTCTTCGCACAAGTGACGCAGGCGCGCCAGCGGGGAAGCCGTAGGGTTGGTCAGGCCTAGCGACTCCCGAAAGGATTTCGTCTCCTCCTCAATCCCCTCCGCATACCCCACCACGCTGAGGGAGAGGATGTGGGGATTGGTTTTTTCGAATTCCCGGTTCAGCGCGATGACCTGCTGCATCACGACGTCCAGCCTCTGACGCTGCGGGGGCGTCAATTCTTCCTGACTCAGTTTACTTGCCTGTTCGTTCATCTCTTGCGCCAACTCCGTGAGTCTCCGAATATCTCGCTGGACGCGGCGGTGGTTCCACTGCAACCATTCGCGCTGCTGCTTGGGAGTCATGACCGGATCTGCGGGGGGTTCCGGCCGAGGATGCTGCGCCACACCTGCGGGAACCAAGAGGAAGAGGAAAACGAAGCCCGGCACGAATCCTGCGAGGTTGCGCCTTCCTCTTATTTCGCGCTGCCGCACCGCAATCCTCCCCGCTTTCATCCTAAGCGCAGCGCCTTAAATTCCCAAGCAGAAATTTCCGCGCCCCAGGTCGTTTGACGTCTTCCGAGGTGCGTGCTACGATGCATCCGCCTCTGCACGGGGGACCGAGGACGCAAGCTCGCGCAACGGCTCTCTGGGATGGGGGAGGATATCTGCGGGTGCAACCGAGGAGGGAATTCCTCGCATCATGCTGGCAGCTCCGCGCATTCTGGCCTTTGTCTTGGCCGGCGGCCGCGGTGAGCGGCTGGGGCCACTCACACGCGATCGCACCAAGCCGGCGGTTCCGTTTGGCGGGCGCTACCGCATTATTGATTTCGTTCTGAGCAACCTCGTCAACTCCGGCATCCACGCCATCTACGTCCTGACCCAGTACAAGGCCCAGTCCATCCTGGAACACATGCAGCGCGGCTGGGTCCACCGCGTGGTCGGCCGCGACGCTTTCATCCGCGTTGTCCCGGCCCAGATGCAACTGGGCCCCGATTGGTACCAGGGAACGGCGGACTCCGTCTTTCAGAACATCAACCTGATGGAGCAATTCCAACCGGACGTGGTGGTGGTCTTCGGTGCCGACCACATTTACAAGATGAACATTCGGCAGATGCTCAACTTCCACCTGGAAAGCGACGCGGACGCAACGGTGGCGTGTCTGCCGGTGCCGCGGCAGGAGGCGCGCGGCTTTGGGATTGTCTCGGTGGATGACCGGGGCCGTGTGGGGACGTTCGTGGAGAAACCTGCCGAGCCGCCGCCCATGCCGGGCAAACCCGACCAAGCTCTGGCGTCCATGGGGAACTACATCTTCAAACCCGATGTGCTCGTGGCGGTGCTGCAGGCAGACGCCGCGCGACCCGATTCCGCCCACGATTTCGGCCGCTCGATCCTGCCCGTCCTGGCGAGTTCCTACAAACTGTATGCCTACGATTTCACGCAGAACCGAATTCCCGGCAGCCTGGTGGCCGAGGAATTGGCCTACTGGCGGGACGTTGGGACGATTGAGGCCTACTACGAGGCGAACCTCGACCTCAAGAACGTCGAGCCGCAACTCAACCTCTACAACTGGAAATGGCCCATCATGACCGCCAGCTTTAATGACCCGCCGGCCAAGTTCGTGTTCGATGAAGAAGGGCGGCGCGGCACCGCCGTGCAATGCATTGTCTCGCCGGGCTGCATTCTTGCCGGCGGCTATGCGAAAGACTCGATGCTGGGTCGAAATGTCTTCCTCGATGCTGGCTGCGACGTCCGCGACTCGATTCTGTTTGAAAACGTCTACGTCGGACCCGGAGCCCGCATCCGCCGCGCCATTATCGACAAGAACGTGCGCATCGAAGCCGGCGACACCGTTGGCTATGACCTCGAGCGTGACCGCCAGCGCTTTTTTGTCTCTGAGACCGGCATCGTCGTGCTTTGCAAGGCTCCCGACACCCCGGAAACCCGCGAACGCAACCTCTAGCCGGATTCTCCGCTTCCGCACCGAAATCTAAGTGCTGAGCGGACAGAAAGATAGAGTTCCTGTCCGCTCTCCGTGATGGCGGCCACAGCCAACAGTGTCCTCGGTCACTGCAAGCGAGGGGAAAAAATGGAAATTCGGTCTAGAAAAGGGAGCTTTTGTGACGCTGATCCGCATCCCGCGCTTCACCGAGTATGCGTTGCGCAGCCTGACCTGCCTGGCACGGACGGGTCAGCGGATGTCTGTCCGCCGAATCGCCGAGCAGGAGCACATCCATCCCGCCTCCTTGGCGAAAATCCTCCACGTGCTGTGCTGGCAGGGTGTGGTGCACTCGAAGCGCGGCCGCGGGGGCGGGTTCTGGCTGGCGCGCGACCCTGCCGGCATTCGCTTGAAGGAGGTGGTCGAGATCTTCCAAGGCCCCTCTGACGCTCTCACCTCCAACGGGGAATCCGAATTCCCTGCCGTGTGGGAGCTCTTATACGGTTCCACGCGCCGCGCCCTGGAGGAATTGACCTTGGCTGACCTGCTGCGCTATGAGCGCGGAGTCCCATCGGGCGCGGCGGCAGAAGAAAAACCCGCTCGCAGCTCCAACGGAAACAGACGAGTGATGCCATGAAAGCATTCCTGCTTGAATCGCCGGGAAAGGCCGCCTTGCGCGAGGTGCCCCGGCCGCAGCCCGGGCCGGGGGAAGTTCTGGTCAAGGTGGCCGCCTGCGGCATCTGCCACACCGATCTCCACTACCTCGACCACGGGGTGAGCACGTTCAAGACCCCAGTTGTCTTGGGGCATGAGATATCCGGCACCGTGGCCGGCTGCGGGGCCGGGGTCTCGCAATTCCGCGAAGGGGAGCGAATTCTTCTGCCGGCTGTCTTCTCTTGCGGCGGATGCCGGAATTGCCGGAGGGGACGGGAGAACATTTGCACGCAGATGCGGATGCTCGGCAATCACCTCGACGGGGGGTTCGCCGAGTACGTGGTGGCGCCGGCGAAAGATTGTTTCCGGCTGCCAGCGGAGATTCCCCTGGCGGAGGCCTGCCTGATCGGGGATGCGCTTTCGACGCCCTATCACGCCGTCAAGCACCGGGCGCGGGTGGGCATCGGCGACGTCGTGGCGGTCTTTGGATGCGGCGGCGTGGGCATCAATGCCGTTCAATTCTCGGCGCTGGCAGGCGGACGCGTGATAGCCGTGGACATTGACGACCGCAAGCTGGAGCTGGCCCGGCAGTTCGGCGCCGCCGAGGTGCTCGACCCCAAGAGTGTGGAGCGGGTGGACAAAGAGCTGAAGAAAAAAACGGCCGGCGGCGTGGACATCGCGATCGAGGCCATCGGCAAGCCGGAGACGATTCGCGCCGCCTACGAGTCGCTGCGGCCGGGAGGACGGTTGTGCGTAATCGGCTACAGCGCCGAGGCGGTCACGCTGCCCTTCTCCAAGCTGATGTTCTTCGAACTGGAGGTGGTGGGGAGTTTGGGATGCCCGCCGATTGATTATCCCGAGCTGATCGAGCTGGGGCGGACGAACCGGGTGCAATTGAAGCCGCTAGTAACCGGCCGCTATGCCCTAGACGACATCGAGCAGGGGCTCAACGCCCTGCGGGAAGGCAAGGGGCTGCGCGGCATCGTTGTCCTTGATCAGGCTGCGATCCGCTGAGCGGCAGAGGAGTAGTTCATGCGATTCTTTCAGCCCAAACCGGAGACGACACGCGAATTCCAATTCATCCAGTACAGCCAGTCGAAAATGGTGGCGCGCATCACCATCAACCGGCCGGAGGCGTACAACGCCTACAACACGCCCTGCCTCGTCGAACTCCGCGAGGCCTTTCGGGCGGCCGCCTTCGACGACACGGTCGGGGTCATCGTGCTGACGGGCGCCGGCGACAAGGCGTTCTGCACTGGCGGCGACGTCAAGGAGTACGCCGAAGTCTACACCCGGCGGCCACGCGACTATTGGAAGTATATGACCTGCTTTCAGGAGACTCTGGACGCCATCCGCAACACGGGCAAGCCCGTCATCGCCCGCATCAATGGAATGGTCGTTGGGGGCGGGAACGAGTTGAATCTGGCCTGTGACCTAGCGGTGGCGGCCGAGCACGCAGTATTCCGCCAGGTGGGCACGCGCGTGGGTTCGGTGGCTGCCGGAGGCGCCACGCAGTGGCTGCCCATCACGATTGGGGATCGGCGTGCGCGGGAGATGCTCTTCCTCTGCGAAGAGGTGCCCGCGCGAAAGGCCTGCGAGTGGGGATTAGTCAACCAAGTGGTGCGGAAGGAAGAGCTCGATGCGGCCGTGGACGCTCTGGCCGACAAACTTCTCAACAAGTTCCCCGAATGTCTCCGCTACACGAAGCAGCAGGTGAACTTCTGGAAGGATTTCGTCTGGCACCTTTCCATCGGGCACGCCCGCGACTGGCTGACCCTGCACTTCACCGATGCCGAGCCCTACGAGGGGATGCGCGCGTTCGTCGAGAAGCGCGCGCCCGATTACCTGGGACTCCGCCGCCGCGCCGCGGAAGACCAGTCCAGCGAATATCTCCACGGGCCGCCGACAAAAACCTGTCCGCAGTGCGGCGCCAAAGGACTGCCGGAAAACTTCCGCCATTGCGGGCTCTGTGGGGCCCGGCTGGGATGAGGACGTGGAGCGAGTGGTTCTAATCACCGGCGGGATGTCGGGGATCGGCCTGGCGACGGCTGCCGCTTTTGCCCGCGGGGGTGACCGGGTTTCCGTGGTGGACCTGACTGAGGAGACTGGCGGGAAAGAGCTCGTGCAGGCGAGCGGGGGTCGGTGCTTTCAGGCGGATGTGCGCGACTTTGCGCGCGCGGAAGCGATTGTGGAGGAAGTGGTTGCGGCGGCGGGCCGGCTGGATGTGCTCGTCAACAACGCCGGCATCAGCCGCGACCACGTGCTCTGGAAGATGAGCGAGAGCGAATGGGACGAGGTCGTGGACGTGGACTTGAAAGGAGTCTTCAACTACCTGCGCGCAGCCGCGCCCGTGTTGCGGCAGCAGAAAAGCGGAAAAGTAGTCAATGTGGCCTCGATCAACGGGCTGCGCGGAAAGGCAGGGCTCGCCAACTACGCCGCGGCCAAAAGCGGGCTCATCGCACTGACGCGGGTGGCGGCCCGGGAGCTGGGCCCGTCGAACATCAACGTCAATGCCGTGGCCCCGGGATGGGTGGACACACCCTTGACGCGGAAGTTCCCCGCCGAAGTGCGTGCGCAAGCGCTGCGGGAAAGCGCCCTGGGTCGCATTGGGACGCCGGAAGACATTGCCGAGGTCATCTTCTTTCTTTGTTCCGAGCAGGCACGGCACATCACCGGACAAGTCATCGTCGTGGATGGCGGCCAGACCGCCTGAGGAGAGCGCGCGTGGCCAAGCCCAACGGGTCGTGGCAGAAGGCAGCAAGCTGGGAGGAATTGGTGACGGCTTGCCGCCCGCTGGTTACCGATGTCAGCTTTCCGACGGTGGAAGCCTGGAAGGAGATGCATCCGGGCGGAAAGGCCATTGCTTGCTTCCCCGTCTACACGCCGCAGGAAGTGCTGGCTGCAGCCGGGGCGTTGCCGGTGACCGTGTACGGCGCGCGCGGCCAAGTGGAGATTGATCACGCCGATTCGCGCATCCAGTCGTTTGTCTGCTCGATTGCCCGCAGCACGTTGGAGCTGGGCCTGGTCGGCCGCGCGCGGAGCCTCGACGGCTTGATCGTCCCCTCCATTTGCGATGTGGCCCGCAATCTCTCGGGCGTGTGGCAACGGAACTTTCCTGGCCAGTTTGTTTTCTATCTCCACCTGCCGCAGAACCCCGAGAGTGCGGCCGCGATTGCCTACTACCGGAGCGAGCTCGGACGATTGCGGCGCGAGGTGGGCGAATGGGTGGGCCGCGCGCCGACCGATGAGGCGCTGCGCGAGGCCATCCGGACTTACAACCGTAACCGGGAACTGCTCGATTCCCTTCACCAGCGGCGGGTGGAAGCGCCCGAGCAGTGGCCGGCGGCCGGGGTCTATGTGCTGGCCGCCGCGGGCAACGTGCTGCCGCGCGCGGAGCACAATGCACTGCTGGAAAAGGCCCTGGAACTGGGAGCAGCGCGGCGGGCGCCGCAGCGAGACACGGTGCGGGTGCTGTTGCGCGGGGCGTTTTGCGAGCAGCCACCGCTGGAATTGCTGGAGGTGCTGGAGGAAGCCGGCTGCGCGGTGGTGAACGATGACTTGCAAGTGGGGAGTCGTTTTTTGCTGGGCCCGGTTCGCGCGGATGGCGACCCGCTCGCCGCGCTCGCGGAAGCCTATCTCCGCGAATCGGTGCTGACGCCGGTGAATCATCCGGGCAAACGCTCGCGCTCGGTGGACTTGCTCGAGCGGGTGCAGGCCGCGGCGGCCCAGGGGGTGATTTTTGCCAGCCCCAAGTTCTGCGAACCGGCTCTCTACGACTCGGTTCTGCTCAAGCAGGTACTGGAACGCGCCGGCACGCCTTACCTCGAGTTCGAGTACGAAGAAAAGATGACGGTGTTTGAGACGGTGCGGATGCAGGCAGAGACGTTTGTGGAGTCCATCCTGTTTTTCTCGGAGAAAAGCTGATGGCGGAAGCCTATCGCTTTCAGGGCGTCGGGCGGGATTTGCAGAAAGACTTGCTGGGCCAGTGGTACCAGCGGCTGGAAAACGCGCCGCGCACGGGCACTCCGGTTGCCTACCTCTTCATCAGCGGCAACATCGGGGAGCTGCTGCGGAGCTTCGGCTTCGAGCTTGTCTTTCCGGAGGTCAATGCGCTGCAGTGCGGGGTGAAGAAGGTGGCCGGAGACTTCATCCTGAAGGCAGAGGATCTCGGCTACTCCTCCGATGTGTGCGGCTATGTGAAGAACGACATCGGACTGGCGGCGAGCGGCAACCGGGGGCCGTTCGGCACGCTGCCCAAACCGGACCTGCTGGTCTGCACCTACTCGGGCTGCAACACCTACATCAAATGGTTTGAAGCGCTGGCCGAACTCTACGGGGCGCGCTTGTTCATGCTGGACGTGCCCTACCGGCGCACGGGCGAGCAAGAGCTTCAGCAGGATCGGGATTACGTCGTGGCGCAATTGGAACAGCTCGCAGAGGTGTGCGCGGAGCTCACCGGCCGCCCCTACAATCCCGACCATCTCAGCGAACTGCTGGAAAATTCCCGCCAGGCCGAAGAGCTGTGGGTGAACATTCTGCACTCGGCGCGCCACCGGCCTTCTCCCTTCGATGCCTACTTTGAAGCGGTCTTCTTCATGGCCCCCATCTATGTGCTGCGGGGGATGCCGGAATGTGTGGAGTATTACCGGGCGGCGGCGCAGGAAATCGAAGAGCGAATCACGCATCGCCTGGGGCCGGTGAGCGAGGAACGGTTCCGCATTGTGCTGGAAGGGCCTCCGCCGTGGCCGCATTTTCGGACCTTCTGGGAGCTGTTCAAGCGCTGGGGGGTGTGCTGCGTGGCCTCGACCTATTCCAAGGTCGGCGGCATCTGGGACTTTGGCTTTCGCCACGATCCGAGCCGGCCGCTGGAAAGTCTCGCCGAGTACGCCATGAACTGTTACACGAACTGGGGCTGGCAGTTGCGGCGGCGGATGATGGAGCGCTACGTGAAGGACTATCAAGCCGACGCGCTCGTGATTCACTCGGTGAAGAGCTGTCGGTCGTTCTCGGTGGGCCAGGCCGACGTGCGGGAGTATTTCACGAAGGAATGCGACCTCCCCACCTTGTTTGTGGAGTCCGACCTGGCCGACCCCCGCTATTTTGCCGAGGCGCAGATTCGCAACCGCATTGATGCGTTCTTTGAGGCACTGGAGCACCGGCGGGTGGCGGGGCCGCATCCGGGCAGAGCCTAGAGGAGGAAGCGATGCTGGCGGCGGGCGTGGACGTCGGTTCGACGACGACCAAGGCAGCGCTGATCGACGAAAACAAGCGCGTAGTGGCGCTGGCGTTGGTGGACACGGGCGCGAACGTAGTGCGGGCAGCCGAGCGCGCCTTGCACACGGCTCTGACGCAGGCCAAGGTGGAGGAATGGGACGTGGCCTATACGGTGGGGACGGGCTACGGTCGCTATCGGGTTCCGTTTGGGGATTTGCAGGTAACGGAAATCAGTTGTCATGCGAAGGGAGCGAACTTCATTTTCCCGGCCACGCGCACGATTCTGGACATGGGCGGGCAGGATACGAAGGCGATTCGCGTCGGGCCCGATGCCGAGGTCAAGGATTTCTGCATGAACGACAAGTGCGCCGCGGGCACGGGGCGCTTCCTGGAGGCGGCGGCGGAAGTGCTGGGGCTGAAGTTGGAGGAATTGGGAGAGGTGTCGGCCCGCGCCAAAAAGTCGCTGAAGATTACGAACGTGTGCACGGTCTTTGTCGAGCAGGAGATCGTGATGCATCTGGCGCGGGGCTGCCCGGTCGAGGAGATTCTGGCGGGCTTGCACTGGACGATTGCGGGGCGCAGCATCGGGCTGCTCCGTCGGGTCGGCCTGGAGTCGGAAATCACCTTCACCGGAGGGGTGGCCCGGAACTCGGGCGTGGTGCGGGCGCTGAGCGAGCGGCTGGGCGCAAGACTCAACGTGGCCCCCGAGTCCCAGCACATCGGGGCCATCGGAGCCGCCTTGTTTGCCTGGGAACGGGCGGCCCACGGTGCGGTCAGCCAGCGGAACAACCAATCACGGGCTCTCGGCCCCGTGCCAGGAGGTAACTGAATGCGCGCAGTCGTCGGGATCGACCTCGGAAGCCGGATGACGCGCGGGGTGCTGCTCGACGAGCACGGACGCGTGCAGGCGCAGGCCGCCCGCGAAACAGGTTCGCGCCTGGAACAGGCGGCGCAGGCGGTGTTGGAAGAGCTTTGCCGCTGCGTAGGCGCCAAGCCCGAGGACGTTGTCTACCTAGCCAGCACGGGCTATGGCCGCTACCGGGTTCCGTTTCGGCAGATCCAAATCACGGAGATGACGTGCCACGCGATGGGAGCGCTGTGGCTGTTCCCGCGCACGCGCACGGTGCTCGACATCGGCGCGATGAACTCGCGCGCCATCCGCATCGCCGAGAACGGCCGCGTGGTCGCCTTCCGGATGAACGACCGGTGCGCTTCGGGCGCGGGGCGATTCCTCGAGCGCGTGGCGAAGGCACTGGAAGTTTCCCTCCCTGAGGTGGGCGAGCTGTCCCTCCGCTCGCAAAATCCCCAGCCGATTTCCAGCATCTGCGCGGTGTTGGCGGAGAGCGAGGTGATCAACCACGTGACTGCGGGCGCGAGCGTGGAAGACATCCTGCGGGGCGCGCACAATTCGATTGCCGAGCGGCTGGTGGCGCTGGTACGCCAGGTGAGCCCGCAGCCGGAAATCACGCTGACAGGGGGCGTGACCAAGAATTCCGGAATGGTGCAGGCGCTGGAAGAGCGGCTGAAGACCAAGCTGAACGTCAGCCCGCAGTCGGAATGGGCAGGGGCGCTGGGCGCGGCGTTGCTGGCCCGGACACGCTGCCAGCGCTTGCAGAGCACAGCCCCGGAAGCGCGAAATCGAACGCTCGCGTCATCGGTAGCCGACCCGCTGTCGGCCTGAGCAGCGAATCAGGCAAGCAGCACTTACCTCGGTGGATTCCTCCCAAAGGAAGTCGGGTGGAGGCGCGGGTGGGATTCGAACCCACGAATGGAGGTTTTGCAGACCTCTCCCTTGGGCCACTTGGGTACCGCGCCGTAGGGATTCCAGTATAACGAAAACGGGGGCGGGCCGCACGCGGCCGGCAAGTAGATCCCTCGCCCCGAATGCCTGCCCTGGCTGGCTTTCGGGGCTCGGGATTTCGCCTGCGGGCTCCCGCCCCGACTCCGTCGGGACTCACGCCCGCTAAGCGCCTCAACTTGGGTACCGCGCCGTAGGGTTTATTGGTTGATTGGTTGACTGGTTGATTGGGGTTAGGGGGAGACGGAGACTTCGGCTTCGCGCAGGCACTGGGCGGACTCTTCCGGCGGAGTGGGGTTGATGTAGAAGCCGGTGCCCCACTCGAAGCCGGCGACCTTGGTGAGTTTGGGCATGAACTCGATGTGCCAGTGGAAGAAGGCCTCGGTGTCTTCCTGGACGGGGCTGGTGTGGATGACGTAGTTGTAGGCGGGGCGCTCCAGGATCTTGTCCACGCGCTGGAGGAGGTTGCGCAGGGCGCGGGCGAGTTGCTCGTAGATGGGCGAGGGGGCATTTTCGAACGCGGCCCCGTGCTTCTTGGGCAGGATCCAGGTCTCGAAGGGGAAGCGGGGAGCGTAGGGGGCCAGGGTGATGAAGTGTTCGCTCTCGTCCACCACGCGCACACCGGTCTGGCGCTCCTGGCGGATGAGGTCGCAGAAGATGCAGCGCTCTTTCATCATGTAGTACTGCTTGGCGCCGTCCACTTCCTCGCGCACGCGCTTGGGAACAATAGGGAGGGCGATGAGCTGGGAGTGGCCGTGCTCGAGCGAGGCGCCGGCGGCTTCCCCGTGATTCTTGAAGATGAGGATGTACTTGAAGCGGCGGTCTTTCTTCAAGTCCACGATGCGGTCGCGATAGCTCCAGAGAACTTCTTCCACCTGCTTGTCGGGCAAGTCGGCGAGGGAGGCCTCGTGCTCGGGCGTCTCGATGATGACCTCGTGAGCGCCGATGCCGTTCATCTTGTCAAAGAGCCCCTCGCCCTGACGGTCCAGATCGCCTTCGATGCCCAAGGCGGGGAACTTGTTGGGGACCACGCGCAGGCTCCAGCCGGGGGTGTTGGGCCGGGTGCCGTTGCTGCGGTAGGCGATGATTTCGGGCGGGGTCTTGTCCTCGTTCCCGTAGCAGAAGGGACAAAAGCTTCCCGGCTTGGGGTGAACGGGTTCGCGCAAGAAATCCGACGGCCGCTTGGCCCGCTCAGTGGAGATGATGACCCAGCGACCGATAATCGGATCCTTTCGCAGCTCAGGCACGCTTGGCTCCTTTCGTCTGCAACCTGTTGACGCGAGTCCGTCGCCTAACCTCTTGCCAGGAAGCCCTCAGGGGCTAAAGCCCTTCTGCTTCGGGCTCTTGGATGTCAGGGCTAAAGCCCTGACCCGCCTTGAACTGAGGTCATGCGACCTGCTTCTCGTCAAAGCCTATTTAATTATCGCAGAACTGGGCTGAATTCGCTAGCTCGTGGCAACTGGGCCTCCAAAGGCCGCCTTGTGCAAGCGGATGGCCGGGGCCCTGCCGGGAGGCGCCTCAATGGCCACCAAATCAAAGCGGTAGGGAACCTCGAGGAGGCGGCGCCGGCGGAGGTAGGCGCGCGCCATCGCCCGCAGGTCCTCTTGCTTGTCGGCGTCGAGGGCGGCTTCGGGGGGCAGGAGTCCCTCGGTGGTTCGGGTCTTGACTTCGATGAACGCGAGCACGGGGCCGTCCCAGCCAATCAGGTCAATTTCGCCGCGCCGGGTGGGGAGGCGGAAGTTCCGGCGGATGATCCGGTAGCCCTGGCGGCGCAGGAACCAGTAGGCAAAGGTTTCGCCACGGATGCCGGTTTGGCGGGCAGCGAGTCTTTCGTCCTCTTGGGCTGGTGCTTCCTCGCGCAGGCCCCCGCGGGCGGCGAAGAAGTTCAGGGTGGCGAACATCAGCCGGGCAAAGACGGGCACTTTCACTTTACCGCTTCCAGCTCGAAGGTAATGTATTTTCCCCGGATGACGAAGCACAAGTAGTACTCCCAGAAGCGGCGGAACCAGCGCAGGTGGTTGACGAGAAATTCCACCCCCAGCCAGCGCCACAGCCGCAGCAGGGTGACGGTGACGCGCCGTTCGCGGAAGTTAGCCGGCGCGTAGTAGCTGTACTGGCGGGGCTTGTCGCTGAAAAACCAGAGGGAAAAGCTGGAGAGGTGCCAGCGATGGGTGGGGCTGCAGTAAGAGCTGTGGTCGGTGTAGTGCGGGGTGACGATGACGACGCGGGCGCCGGGGCGACAGACGCGATGGACTTCGGCGAGGGTGGCAAGGATGTCTGGGACTTCTTCGATGACGTGAACCAAGCGCACTTCGTCAAACTGGCTGTCGGCGAAGGGGTAGCCGCGGCTCCAGTCGCAGAGGACGTCGGCATCGGTGGCGGGGTTGCGGTCAATGCCGATGGCGCCGGGGTATTTGCCGCGGCCGCAGCCGACGTCGAGGATGCGCGGCATCTAGGTATTCCCGGCAGGGGCCCTTCGGCGATCCTCAGGGCAAGCAAGCCCCTGCCCTACCCAAGTGTCCGGCTTGATGGCGTCCAGCCAAAAGTGGATTTCTTTCCCGCGCACAAGATAGCAGAGGTAGTGCTCCCAGAATTTGCGGAAGGCGCGGGAGCGATTCACGAGCCATTCCAGGCCGAGCCAGCGCCAGAGTTTGAGGAGGCGGATTTCGATGCGATGCTCGCGGAAGCGCACAGGAGAGTAGAAGCCGTAGTCGCGGGGCTCGGTGAAGTAGTAGAAGGAGAAGCTGTTGAGGTGCCAGCGGTGGGTGGGATCGCGATAGGAACCGCTGTCGGTGTAGTGGGGCGTGACCAGGTAGAGGCGGCCGGACGGCCGCAGGAGCCGATGCATCTCCTCCATGAAGCGAATGACGTCCTCGACATGCTCGACCACGTGCACGGCACGGATTTCATCGAAACTCGAATCCCGGAAGGGATAGGGGACGCGATTGAGGTCGGAGAGAAGGTCGGCGTCGGTGGCGGGATTGCGGTCGAGGCCGACGGCGCCGGGAAATTTGTTTTTCCCGCAACCGACATCGAGGATGCGCTTTAGGGTACCGTTCGGCACCACGGCTTCTTCGGTTACTACTTATCGAACTGCCACAGGCATGACTTCGAAATGAACCCCAGGTTCGTCAGTTGATGCGATCTTTGTCTTCATCACGGTCATTGAGACAACACATGAGTCTAGGCCCATGGCCTCAGAGAATACTGTTTCGTTGAGTGTATCCAAGAAGCGTTTCAAGAGATTGTCCAGGTCCGGGCCGTAAGGATAGTCAGTGGGAAACTTGTCAGGTGGTAAAAGAAATGTCACCTTCAAAACACATGCATCCTTCACTCGAGGTAGATTCTTGCTTTGTTCCCTAATCTGCTGCGACCAGCGCTCGGCTGCCTCAGTGTCTCCACGACTCTTTTCCTTCCCGTATGGCACACCTTTGATCATGTGATTGATATAGTTCATTGCTTCCCCCTGTCATCCCGAGCGGAGCGAGGGATCTGCTTTTTCCGAGGGGGCGAGTGGTACCAGTCCGCGGCCAAGTCGTCCCACGTAGGATTGTTGGCCTTGATCAACGCAACCTTCTTCTCGCGCCGCCAGCCTTTGATCTGTTTCTCGCGAGCGATGGCGTGGCGCACATCCTCAAACGGCTGGAAGTAAACAAGACGGTGAATCCTGTACTTGCTGGTAAAGCCTCCTACTAGCTTCTGTTTGTGCTCGAGGACTCTGCGTTTGAGGTCATTTGTTACACCAGCATACAGATTTCGTGACCGGCTGGCTAACATGTAAACATAGTAGACGCTCTTCCACTTCACTAGCAGATCCCTCGCTCCGCTCGGGATGACAGAAGTGGCAGTACGGCAGTTTCTAGCTTCCAGCTTCTACCTCGGTCAAGGCTTCGTCGAGGATGTGCAGGGCGCAATCGGCCTGCTCCTGGTCAATCATCAGCGGTGGCATCAGGCGCAGCACGTTCTTGCCGGAGCCGAGAACGAGCAGGCCGCGGCGGAAGGCGGCTTCGACGGCGCGGTCGCGCTCGGTCGTAGCCATTTCCTTCGTCCGCTTGTCCCGAACGAGCTCGAGCGCAATCAGCAGCCCCAAGCCGCGCACTTCGCCGACTAGGCGGTGGCGCGCCGGCCAGTCGGCCAGCCGCTTGAGGATGTAGTCGCCCATGCGGCGGGCGTTCTCCAGGTACTCGCGCTCGAGCAAGCGGATGGTGGCCAAGGCCGCCGCCAGCGCGAGAGGATTGCCGCCGAAGGTAGAGGCGTGGGCGCCGGGCGGCCAAGTCATCAAGTCGGCGCGGGCAATCGTAAGACCCAGGGGCATGCCGGAGGCAATGCCCTTGGCGACGCAGAGGATGTCGGGGGTGATGCCGAAGTGCTCGCTCGCCCACCAGCGGCCGGTGCGGCCCATGCCGGTCTGCACCTCGTCCACGATGAAGAGGATGCCGTGCTGGCGGCAGAGGCGCTCGAGTCCTTGCAGGAATTCCCGCGGGGGGATGACGTAGCCGCCCTCGCCCTGGATGGGCTCGACGACGATGGCGGCCACTTCCTCGGGGTTGACGGTAGTGCGAAAGAGCGTGTCGGTGATGTAGCCCAGGGCGTGCTCGGCGCAGGCCTTGGGGTCGTTGGGGTAGGGGGAGCGATAGGGATAGGCGTAGGGCGCGTGCACGACGCCGGGCAGGAGCGGGCCGAAGCGGTGCCGCTGCACGGGCTTGCTCGAGGTGAGCGAGAGCGAGCCGAAGGTGCGGCCGTGGAAGCAACCGAAGAACGCGATAAAGAGCTGCCGGCCGGTGGCGTAGCGCGCGAGCTTGAGGGCCGCTTCCACCGCCTCCGTTCCGGAGTTGGAAAAGAAGACGCGCTTGGGGAATGAGCCGGGAGTGATTTGTTGGAGCTTCTCGGCCATTTCGACGATGCGGGGTTCGTAAAAGTCGGTGGCGGAAATATGAATGAGCTCTTCCGCCTGCTGCTGGATGGCGCGCACGACTTCCGGATGGCAGTGGCCGGTGGCGACCACGGCAATGCCGGCGGCGAAATCGAGAAAGATGTTGCCGTCCATGTCCTCGATCAAGGCGCCGCGGCCTCGCCGCGCCACCAGCGGATAGGAGCGGGTATAGGAGGGGGAAACGTAGGTTTCATCCAACGCCAGAATGCGCCGGGATTCCGGCCCGGGCAATTCGGTTGTGATTTTCGGGAGTTTTCCTGCCAGAGCGACGGCCATGACTCCTCCTTTGCTTCGTTCAGGTTCAGTACAGCTCAGGGTGGAGGGGGCTGAACGAACTTTCCAGAGGGTCAATCGGCGCCAAACAGGCTGGGACGCGCCCAGACGGGCAGCCGGAGCCGTGTCAGGATGAATCGCCGGCGGAGAGGCTTCATTTCCGCTTCCAGCGGACACCGTCCTTGGTGTCCTCGACAATGATACCACGCGCAGCCAATTCCTGCCGAATCTGGTCGGCGCGGGCAAAGTCGCGGCGTCGGCGGGCGTCCTGGCGCTCGCGGAGCCGGGCTTCGATCTCAGCCTCGCTCAAGCCGTTCGCCCCGACCGTTACCGGTACGGGCTCCGCCTGCCGCTCGGCGTAGGCGCGGAGACGTTCGCGGTCGTCATCAGCCAGCACCGCAAAGATTTCATCCCAGCGCGCCAGGAACTCGAGCACCGGCGCCGCATCGCCCTGGCGGAATTCACTGGCGTCCATCGCAGTGTTCGCCTCGCGCACGAGGTTGAAGAGAGCCCCCAGCGCCTCGGCCGTGTTGAGGTCATCGTCGAGGGCGGCTTCGAACTGGCGGCGCGCGGCGGCGGCGCGCTCGGCCAATTTCGGTGTGGTGCCGGCGGGGAATTTTTCCGTTTGCAGGCGGAGGCGGAAGTTGCGCAGGCGCTCGAGCGACTGCGCGGCCTGGTGGAGCGCGTCGAAGGTGAAGTTGAGCGGCTTGCGGTAGGGGACGGAAGCCAAGAGGTAGCGGATGGCCGAGGGGCGGTAGTCCTTTGCGATTAGATCGCGCAGCGTGTAGAAGTTTCCCTTCGATTTCGCCATCTTCTCGCCTTCGACGATCAAGTGCTCGGCGTGCAGCCAGTAGTTGACGAACTTCTCTCCCGTCGCCGCTTCGCTCTGGGCAATTTCGTTTTCGTGGTGGGGAAAGACGAGGTCCACGCCGCCGGTATGAATGTCGAAGTGCGGCCCCAGATACTTGATGGACATCGCGGAGCACTCGATGTGCCAGCCGGGCCGGCCCGGGCCGAGCCGGGTCTCCCAGAACGGCTCGTCCGGCTTCGCCTGTTTCCAGAGAGCGAAGTCGCGCGGGTCATCCTTGCTGTACTCTTCGACGTCCACGCGCGCGCCGGCGCGAATCCCACCCAGATCGATTTTCGAGAGCGCGCCGTAGCGGGGGAAGCGCGCGATGCGGAAGTAGACGGAGCCGTCGCTGCGGTAGGCATAGCCCTTCTCTTCCAGCCGTTGGATCAATTCTGCCATGTCGTCAATGTGGTCGGTGGCGCGCGCGACAATCTCGGGCCGTTCCAGGCCGAGCAAGTCGGCGTCGGCAAAGAAGGCGTCGAGATACTTCTCGGTGTAGGCGCGTAAGCTGAGGCCGGCGGCGGCGGCATTGGCGATGGTTTTATCGTCCACGTCGGTGATGTTCATGACGTGGCGCAACTCGTAGCCGCGATAGCGAAGGTAGCGGCGAAGGATGTCCTGGAAGACAAAGGTGCGGAAGTTGCCGATGTGCGCGTACTGATAGACAGTCGGCCCGCAGGTGTACATGCGGACGCGGCCGGCCTCGAGCGGCACGAACTCCTCGAGCTCGCCGCTCAGCGTGTTCCGCAGCCGCAGCCCCATTCAGTCGCCTCCGCGCTGGCACGCAAAACGAATCATTCTAGATTCCGCTCCCAAACAGGTCAAGGAAGGTCCCGCCAATGGTGATATCACGGCGGTGGAAGCCGTACTCATCGCGATGGATGGCGTCGCATTCCACCGGATGCCGCTGTGCCGCATCGGCTGCCCGCCATAGCTGTAGCACAGGCGGGCCATTCCCCTGCCCTTAGGCACAAGGTACAAGGCAGTAGGCACCCGCCACCATCCACGAATCACTCTCACGACTCACCACCCACGAGCCTGCCCTGAGGCCGCAGGCCGAAGGGTCAGCAGTCACGAGTTACCACCTCCGCCCCCCCTGTCTACCGATGGTACGGACGATACGGACGGTACGGTTGATACGGACGGTACGGTTTTTGCGGTTTTCCGGGCTATCTTCTTTCTCACCCGCCATTTGCGTCTGGCCCTGCTCTAGCTCCCAGACGATTGCCATCTCTGAAAGCGCATGTGGAAGAATCTGCATGTGGCTCAGCGCCCCCTTTCCCGACATCCTTGAGCCAAGCAGAAGGCAATGCCCCGCTGCGCCGGCGCCCTCCTTGTCCGCAGCTCCCCACGGGACTCTTCTCCTATTGCGGACTTGGCGGCCTCTCCGCTCTAATGCTGCACATCATTTCTGTTGGGCACGGTCGCCGTCGCAAGCGGCTGTCAGTCTTCTATCTGGTTGTTGAGCCAAACCAGCACCAGGCCCTAGCAGACAGGAGAGAACTCGGGTGAGACGACGCAGGCGACATTGGCTGTTCGTAGCCGGATTGATACTGATCGTGGGCGTCGCACCGGCTCGGGCCCGAGCCGCCAGCGAAGCTTCCTGGCAGAAGCGCCTCACCGCCGCGGCCCAGAGCTACGACAGAGGGAAGTTCCGAGATGCAGAGAAGCATCTAAAAGCCGCCCTGCGGGATGCGGAAAAGCTTGGGCGCCAGGATGCCCGGCTGGCCGTCAGCCTCGACGCTTTGGCCTGGGTTTCTCTCTCGCAGGAGAACTACGCCGCGGCGCAGCCGTTGCTCGAGCGTCTGTTGGGGCTTTTCGGAGAAGCGCGGGTGACGGGTCGCGGCGCCTTCATCCTTGTGCTCACCGCGGCGGCGCTAGAGGCGCTGCAGGAGAAGGAGCCCGCCGAGCGAGATGCCACCATCGCGGAGTTGCTCACCTTTCGCCGGGAGTCGGTGGAGCCGACACGGGAGTACTTCGAGGTACTGATTGGCGTCTCGCAGTTGGCCCACTATTACCGTGAGCGGCGCGCCTACGCCGAAGCCGAGTGGCTGCACCGCACCGCCCTCGCCGTCATCGAAAAGCTCCGCGGACGGGAACACCTGAGCCTGACGCGCGACCTGGTGGACCTCGCCAACCTGAAATCCGACCAGCGCAAGTACATTGAAGCGATCGAACTCGAACAGCGAGCGCTTGCCATCCGCCAGAAGGCGTTGGGCCCCGAGCATCTCTTTGTGGCGCGGAGCCTCTACAACCTGGCCAACCATTACAGGGACATGCGCCGCTACGCAGAGGCCGACCAGAATTATCAGCGCGCTCTGATCATCACGGAGAAGGCACTGGGACCCGAAGACCCCGAACTGGGCAAGATCCTCAACAACTGGGGAAGTCTTTACGCACAACTAGGGCGCTATGCTGAGGCCGAACGCCTCCATCGGCGGCAACTGGCGATTTGGGAGAACGCGCTGGGCCCGGAGAGCCTCGATGTAGCCCTTGCCCTTGCGAACCTAGCCGTCGTCTATCAGCGCCTGAGCCGGCACGAAGAGGCGGAACCGCTGCTCGAGCGCGTATTAAGAATTCGGGAGGAATCGCCTGATGCCGATCCCCTGCTGCTAGCGGATATCCACATCCAACTAGGGGTTACCCGCTTCTACCTTGGCCAGCGGTATGCCGAGGCGGAACGCCTGTTTCAGCGCGCGTTGGAGCTGCAAGAGAAGACGCTCGGGCCGGAGCATCCCGATCTGGCCCACAGCCTGAGCAACCTGGCTCTCGCCCATGCCGCGCAAGGCCGAAATGAGGAGGCCGAGCGGCTTTACCAACGGGCGCTCGCTCTTCGGGAGAAGGGGCTAGACCCGGGCGATCCCGAAATAGCCCGAAGCCTCAGCCAACTGGCGTCTTTCTACAGTGGGCAAAACAGGCTTGCCGAGGCCGAAAAGCTCTACCAGCGGGCGCTGGCCATTCGGGTACAGGCATTCGGCCCGAATCATCCGGCGGTGGCGGAGACGCAGAGCGCCCTGGCAACGCTGCAGAGCCAACTGGGAAAAGCGGACGAAGCCGAGCAAGCCTACCGGCAGGCGCTGGCAGCCCGGGAAAGGCAGTACGGGCCCGACAGCTGGCAGGTCTCTGCGGCCCTGACCACCCTAGCCAATCACTACTCCCGGGAACGGCACCACGCAGAAGCCGCGGCGCTCTATGAGCGCATCGTAGCCATCGAGGAAAAGCGCTGGGGCTCGGACAGCTACCATCTCTCTACTCCGCTCTACACATTGGCCCACCTCTACGCGCACTAAACAGGCTGAGCGAGGCCGAGCCGCTCTTCCAGCGCGTGATCCGAATCGTGGAAAAACACAAAGGCCCTGAACATCCCGATCTGGCCTCCTACCTGTTCAGGTATGCCGACCTGCTCCGCAACTTGAACCGCCCGGCGGAGGCCGACCAACTGCAAGCCCGCGCCCGGGCGCTGATGGCCAAGCCCCAACCCTGACCACAGCGGGGAAACCGCACAACCGTCCCTCTTTGTCCACGCCGTGTCCACGGTCAGAGCAGTGGCGTCCACGCCGGCGGCAGCCATCAGCGTTTCAGCTATCAGCCCTCAGTTTTCAGTCTTGGGCTTCGCCGGTCACTGGTCGCTGGTCGCCCGGCCTTTCCTCTTTACACTCCCCAGCCACTGTGCTAGGCTGCGCGCGTTGTCCGCAATCCAGCGCCGCGGTCGGGTTCGCCCTGAACGGGCTCGATGGTAGACCCGCCCAACGCTTCTTCGGGATCGCTTCCCTTGTCAGGCTCTCGACCTGTCAGTCAGGAGGCGCGCTTGCTGCGGCTGCGCAAGGTCGAACTGTTCGGCTTCAAGTCCTTCAGTCGCCGGACGCAGATCACCTTCGGCGGCACCGGCATCGCCGCCATCGTCGGCCCGAACGGCTGCGGCAAGTCCAACATCGCCGACGCCATCCTCTGGGTGCTGGGCGAGCAAAGCCCGCGCACGCTGCGCAGCGGCCGCATGGCTGACTGCATCTTTAACGGCACTGCCACGGAGCTGCCCACCAACCTCGCCGAAGTCACCCTCTGGCTAGTTGACCCGGCTGCCATCGCTGCCCCACCGCCCGAACCACCGCAGGAGGCAGCGGCTCCCGGTGAAGCCACCGCAAGCGCGGAACCCAAGCGCAAGCGGAACCGCCTGAACCTCAAGATTCTCCCCGGCGAGATGGTCGTCACGCGCCGCCTCTACCGTTCCGGCGAGAGCGAGTATTACCTGAACGGCGAACTCTGCCGCCTGCGCGACATCCAGGAACTCTTCATGGGCACCGGCCTCGGCCCCGAGTCCTACGCCATCATCGAGCAGGGCCGCATCGGGCAGATTCTCTCCTCCCGCCCCTCCGACCGCCGCGCCATCATCGAAGAAGCTGCCAGCGTCAGCCGCTACAAGACCAAGCGCCGCCTGGCTGAGGCCAAGCTCGAATCCGCCCAGCAGAACCTGCTCCGCCTGAGCGACATCTTCGAAGAGGTCACGCGGCAACTGAACTCCCTCAAGCGCCAGGCCGCGCGCGCCCGCCGCTTCCAGGAACTGAAGGCGGAAACCACCCGGCTCCGTCGCGCCCTGCTCGCCAGCCACTTCCAGAGCTTGCGGGCCAGCCAGGCTGCCCTCGCCGCCCAACTCCAGGCCAATGCCGGTGACCTCGAGCGCCTCACGGCCGAAGTCCGCTCGCTCGAACAGGCGCACGAACAGAACCAGGCCCGCAGCTATGAACTCGAAGACACTCTGCGCCGCCAGCAAAGCCGCGCCGGAGAGCTCGCGATTGAAGCCGAGCGCGCCCGCACGCGGGTGGCGGATGCCCAGCGCGAGTACGACGAGCTCGGGCGTCAACTCGCGGAGCTCAGCCGCCAGCAAGACCGGCTCCGGCAGCAGTTGGAACAGAACCGCGCGGCCGCAGCTGCCAACCAAGCTTCGCTCCTCGAACTCGAACAGCAGGTGCAGTCCGCCCGCGCCGCCCTGCAATCCCACACCGCGGAGCGTGACCGGCTGGCAGGTGAAATCCGCGCCCACGACATCGAGCTCGAACGCATCGTCGAAGAGCACGCTGCCCGACTCAACCAACTCGCCGCTCTGCGGGCCGAAAAGGCGCACCTGAAGGAAATCGCCCCCGCCACGGTCGCCCACCTCCAGCAGCTCACGGAAAAGCAGGCGCGGGCTGCGCAGGAGAAGAAGCGGCTCGAGCAGGAGCGAGTGGAGCTGGAGACGGCGCTGACGCAGGCTCGCCGCGAACTCCAGCAGGCCCACGCGGCGGTCCGCGCGGCCGAAGCAGCCTTGGCGGCAGCCCACGAGCAGGAGCGCAAAGAGAAAGAACGCTCGGAGGCGGCCCGCCAGGCGCTCGCTGCCGTCGAAGCGCAGAAGGAAGCGCTCACCACTCTGCTCGCCGAGCGCGCGGCCTTCGCCGAACCCGTCCAGCAACTCCTCCGCCTGGACAGCGGCTCGACCGGGCTCGGCTTCCGCGCCGTCGGTGTGGTCGCCGATTTCGCCGAATTCAACCAGCAGTACGCTCCCCTGCTCGAAGAATACCTGCACGACGAACTGCAGTACGTCGTGGTCGAAACCTACGAGGCTGCGCGCAGCGGCGTCGAGATTCTGCGCGAGCAGGCGACCGGCCGCGCCACCTTCCTCGTGGACTCCTTTGGCCGCCGCCCGCTGGAAGGCGAAGGCTGGAGACTTTCCGAGGCTGAAGCAGCCGCGCTCCACACGGGCAACGGCGTCGTCGCCCCCCTGCGCGAGCTCGTGCGCCTGAACGGTCCCCTGGGCGAGGAAGCCGCGCGCGTCCTGCCCCGTCTTTCCCGCACCTATCTCGTCCGCACACCGCAAGCCGCAGAGCAGATGGCGCGCCGCTATCCGCAACTCTTCTTCCTCGCCACCGACGGCACCTGCTATCACGGCCGGCTGGTCAGCGGCGGCAGCCGCAACGGCCACGGGCCGGTCTCCCTCCGCCGCGATGTCGAAACCGTTTCCCGCCGCCGGGAAGAACTCGCTCCGACCGTCAGTTCCTTGCAGGCCGCCCTGCAGGCGGCGGAAACTCAGGCTGCCGCGTGCGAGCGTGAGCTCACCGCCGCTCGCCAGTTTCTCTTTGCGCGCGAAAAAGAACTCATCCAGCAGGAACATCACCTGGAAACCCTGTCCCTCGAACTCACCCGCTGGGCGCAAGCGGAGCAGGACGCGCTCGCGGAGTTAGAAAGCCAGACCAACGCCCAGGACGGCGTGGCCCGCCGCTCGACCGACTTGACCCGGCAGGAAGAACACTCGGCCGCAGCCGTGGCAGAACTGGAGGCTCGGATGGCGAGCCTGCGGGCAGCCCTGGTGGAGCTCCGCCGGCAGCAAGCTCTCACGGCCAGCCACATCACGGATCAGTCCGCACGCCTGGCCGCGCTGGAAGAGCGCCAGACGGCGTGCGGTCAGGAACAGAATCGGCTGGAGATGGAACACGCACAGGGGGTCGCGGAACAACGCCGACAGGAGGAGCTCACCGGCACGCTCAATCTCCGGCGCGCTGAGAGCGAGCGCGCACGCACCGAAGGTGCGACCGCCCGCGACCTCTGCGAGCAGGAAAAACGCGCGGCCGAGGCTGCCTGCGAGGAAACCACCTCCCGGCTTGCTTCGCTCCGCCAGGGCTTGCTCGAAACTGAAGGTCGCCTCCGCGCGCAACGCGCGGAACTCGAAACGCTTCGCGCGGCTCGCCACGCGCTGGAAGTGGAACAAGCGCGGCTCGAAACCCAGGCCAGCCACCTCGAGGCCTCCTGCCAAAGTGAGTTCGGGCTCACCGGCGCGCAGCTCGCGAGCGACGTTGAATCCCTGGCCGGTGAAGCGCTGGCGCAGGCCGAGGAGAACTATCGCCAGCTCAAAGACAAGCTGGAAAATCTCGGCCCGGTCAACATGATGGCGCTGGAAGAGTTCCAGGAGGTCGAGCAGCGCCACTCTTTCCTCACCCAACAGCGCGAGGATCTGCTCGCCTCCATTGCCGACACGCACCGCGCCATCCAGGAAATTGACGCGGTCTGCGCCCGGCAGTTCGAAGAGGCCTTCAGCGTGATCAACCAGCATTTCGCCGAGACCTTCCGCGTCCTCTTCGGCGGCGGCTCGGCGAGCCTGCGCCTGACCGACGCCGAGAATCCCGCCGAATGCGGCATTGACCTCATCTGCCAGCCCCCCGGCAAGCGCTTGCAGAACGTGTTGCTGCTTTCGGGAGGGGAAAAAGCTCTGGCCGCCATCGCCCTGCTCATCGCCATCTTCCGCTATCAGCCCAGTCCCTTCTGCATCCTGGACGAAGTGGACGCGCCGCTCGACGAAGCCAACGTCGGACGTTTCGCCGGGATGATTCAGGAGATGAGCACGCAGACGCAGTTCATCCTCATCACCCACAACAAGAAGACCATGGAAATTTGTCCCGTCCTCTACGGCGTCACCATGCAGGGCGGTATCTCGCAGATTGTTTCCGTGCGCTTCGACGAACCCGTCACCTCCGCCGCCTGACAGAATTCTTCGCCTTTCTTTCCGGTTGACTTTGCTTCCCTCGCGAATAGAATGCTCTCCGCCAACGGAACACCTGTGGCAGTAACTACCCGCAACGTCGTTCTGGAGACGAATCTTTCCGGAGTCAAACTCCTCGCGCGCGGAAAAGTGCGCGACCTCTACCAAGCCGATTCCCGCCTGCTCATCGTTGCCACCGACCGCATCTCCGCCTTTGACTACGTGCTGGCCACCGGCATCCCCGACAAAGGGCGCGTGCTGACCCAGCTTTCCATCTTCTGGTTTGGCTTCTTGCAGGACGACGTTGACACTCATTTTGTCACCGCCAATCCCCAGGACTACCCGGCCAGCCTGAGACCTCATCGGGAAGAACTGGAGGGGCGCTCGATGCTGGTCGAGCGCGCCGTGCCCATTCCCATCGAATGCGTCGTGCGCGGCTACCTTTCCGGCTCGGGCTGGAAGGAATACCGGGAGACCGGGGCGGTCTGCGGAATCCGTCTGCCGGTTGGCCTGCGCGAATCCGATCGCCTGCCCGAACCCATCTTCACTCCCGCCACCAAGGCCACCTCCGGCCACGACGTCAACATTTCCTTCGACGCAATGGCCGCGCGCATCGGCGGGCCGCTGGCCGAAGAGCTGCGCGCCCTGAGCCTGCAGGTCTATCGCCGCGCCTCCGACTACGCCCGCGGCTGCGGCCTCATCATTGCTGACACAAAATTTGAGTTCGGCCACCAGGACGGCCGCATCCTGCTGATTGACGAGGTGCTCACGCCGGATTCCTCCCGCTTCTGGGCGGTGGACACCTACCGGCTCGGGCAAGCCCAGGCTTCCTTTGACAAACAGTTTGTGCGCGATTACTTGGAACAGAGCGGTTGGAACAAGCAGCCGCCGGCACCGGCACTGCCGCCCGAGGTCGTGCAGGCCACGCGCGAGCGCTACCGCGAGGCCTACCGGCGGTTGACGGGGCAGGAACTGCCCTGAGCCGGCGCGCACCGAGATCGTCGCCAGATTTGTTCGAGGGGAGAAGCCGTGAAAGACCAACTGGAAGCGCTCATCAACCAAATGGTGGAACGCGGAATCGTGTTCGATGAAGCCCGTGCGGAATTCGAAAAACGCTTCATCAAACGCGTGCTCGACAGCAGCCAAGGAAACCAGTCCCGCGCCGCCCGCCTCCTAGGCATCCACCGCAACACGCTGAGCCGCAAGATTGACCAGTACAAACTCGACCACCGGGGACGACTCGACCGCCGCTAACAAGGACACCCCTCCCCTTCTGCCCGATCCGTGCAAAGAGCGAACTAGCGCGCGGGACGCGGACGACGCCGCGGCGGCGCCGGCGCCTCCCGCTTGGGGATGTCTTCGGGATTCACCTTGCCTTCCACCAGCCGCAGCAGGAACGGTTCCGACTGATAGTCGGCCAGGATTCCGGTGAACCGGATGATGTCGCTCGCCTTGAGATTCTTGGCCTCCGGCGGCTCTTTCACCTTCACTTCAACGGTAGGAACCTTGGCGTCCGCCGCCTCTTCCCCTACGGCCAGTTTAAGCGTGACGAGATTGTCCGTCGCGGTGGAAACCTCGATCACTTCGCCCGAAAGCTCCGGCAGCTCCAGCCCGCAACTCGCCACCCACACCAAGTCGCGCTGTGCGCCGCCGGCTTTCAATTCGTCGAAGATTCGCTTGACAGGAAGCTCGCTCCGCAAGGCCGTCACCTGCTCGGCCGTCGGCAGGATCCAGTCCGCTGGCGGGCTGACGGACTCCCGGGCTTTGGCGATCAACATCTCTGCTTGCGTTTCGACGTGGCGCCCCGGGCAGGCATCGGCAAATCCCTGGTGGGCGGTCAAGCTCCGCACGAGGTAATCCCGCACGCCCTTGCGCTGGTTCTCGGGGAGCAGGGACAGAGCCCGCGCCAGCGACCAGAAACCCAGCAACGGCTGCCGTTGCCGGGCCTGCAACGCCGACACCCCCAGGCGATAGGCGAACATGGCATCGCTCCGATTCTGCTGTGCCAGCACCGCATACTCGCGCGCCGCGGTGTCGTAATCCTTCCGGCTGAACGCCGTGGCCGCAATCACGCTGCGCAGCGTCATTGCCTCTCCGCGCTTGACCGCCTCGAACTGCTCGGGCGTAACGTTGGCGGGCCGCTGCGCCTGCGCATACAACTGCTCGTGCAACTGCAGTCCGCGCCGCGCGTATCCGGCTGTTTTTTCCGCCACCGCCTCCGTCGGCTGCCGGTCGTCCCGGGACGACAATAGAAAGCTGTAGGCATGCAAGAGAAACTGCTGGTAATAGACCGCATTGAGCTGCTGGTCGGTGAAATTCGATTGTTTGTAGAGAGCGGCGACTTCTTCCGCATTCAACGAGAGGAACTTATCGGCAAACTCCAGGACTTTCGTCCACCGCTGCGCTTGCTGCGCCGCGACGGCGTAGGCCGGGAAAACAAAGGCATTCAGGGCAGACTCGGGATACTTCTGCAGGAAGGCATCCAGGGCCAGGAGCCGCTTGGCGGGATCGGCTTCGTTGACCGCCGCGGTGTAGTCGTTGTACTCCTCGATCCCGTACTTGGGCCTTGCTTGCTGGGCGGCCAGGCTCGTCCCCCACACCAAGCAGAGGAGGGCGAGAATCCCGAGGTCTCGAAGTATCTTCATAGCTCTTGCATTTCCTCCCGTTCTTCCCCGGCCGGGCAGGTCGTCGCCGCGGGGGTCTCAGGGTTTACGCTGCAACAACCACAAATACTAAATTATAAGCGTGCGCGCAAGAGGGTACAAGCACCTTCCTGCTCAACCGCCTCCCCGCCACCGTCCTCCTTTCGCCGCCCTCACCTTCTAGCTATGATGGCGTGCGGGCGAAAAGTGTTTGTTCGCACCCCCGAACGGAGTCATTCCCATGAGCGCACCTAAAGCCTCGACCGGTCAGGTGGCCATTGTGACGGGAGCCAGCCGCGGCATCGGCCTGGCCATTGCCGAAGAATTGGCCCGCCTGGGCAGCCGGGTCGTGCTCTTGGCCCGCCACGCGCAGGAGCTGGAAAAAGCCGCCGAGCAGCTACGCCGCCAGGGCGCCGAGGCCACTGCCCTGGCCTGCGATGTGCAAAGCGCCTCCCAGGTGCAGGCAACCTTCGCGAAAATCCTGGCGCAGCTCGGCCGCGTGGACGTGCTGGTGAACAACGCCGGCGTCGGCACCTTCGGTCCTGTCCACGAGATTGCCGACGCCGACTGGGATGCGGTCATTAACACCAACCTGCGGGGTGCTTTCTACTGCTCGAAAGCGGTCATCCCGCACATGCTCCGCCAGCGGAGCGGCCACATCATCAACATCGCTTCGCTGGCCGGCAAGAACGGTTTCGCCGGCGGCAGCCTCTACTGCGCCTCGAAGTTCGGCCTGCTGGGACTCACCTATTCGATGGCCGAAGATCTCCGCGCCTACGGCATCCGCGTCAGCGCCATCTGTCCCGGCTCGGTGCTCACCGAGTTCTCGCCGCACGCGGGCAAGGACCCGAAACGCATGCTGCGGCCGGAAGATGTAGCCGGCGTGGTTGGCTTCCTCGTCCAGCAAGCCGAGCAGAGCTTTGTAAGCGAAGTCCTCATCCGCCCCACCCAGAAACCCTGACGCCTGCGTGGCTGCCTAGCGCACGCGGCGCAGCCGGCGGGCAGCGAACTCCTCCACATAGCGGCGTCGGTCGGCGGGCATCCGCGAGTCGGTGGCGATCAGGCGCAGGTCGGCCGGCGTCAGGTCGGGGAGAAACGCCAGGAAACGAGCCAGCGGCGTGAGCGGATTCCGCACCAGCGCCAGCCGAACGTCATAGCGCTGCGACCACTTGGCGTGCTGCGCAATCTGCTCTACCACGCGCCGCTTTGCCTCTTGCCGGTGCAGCAAGCCGATCAGCGCGGCTTCGGTCAGAAAAGGGTTTTCGAGGGCGACGGGAATCACCGGCTCGTCCCCCAGCGCCAGCAAGGCGGCCACCACGCGCGCCGAAGCCCGCCGGGCGAGCGTGATGCGCTGCCCGAGGGCGAGTTGATCCAGCTTGCTGACAACGTTGTCCTCCGCCAGCCGCTTGATCTCGGCGGACACCGCCGGCTGCTGGACCAGCGTCACCAGATCAAACACGTAGAGGTGCTTCAGCAACCGCAGCGACACCAGCCGCGGCGCCTTCGGATGCCGCACCACCGCCAGCTTGATGGCGTAGCTTTTCATCCATTCCGGATGATCTGCCACCGCCTGCAAGAACTCGCGCGGAATGTCCTTGCGATTCAGCACGGTCAGCAGATGGTCTTCGCTGAAAAAAGGGTTCTGCAGCAGCGCCTGCAAGACTTCGAGCGCGGGGTCATGGAGCAGGAGTGTAATCTGGCTCGGTGTCCCAGAAGTCGCCTGCTGGATGCGCTCCTGCAGCGATGTCATCGCGCTGCCCTCGCGCCGGCGCCTGCTTGCAGCCAGAGCCGCTGCGCCAAGAGCACTGCGCCTTCCGCCGGCGTCCTGGCCAGCCGTTCCACACGCACCTCGGGAGCAGATTCGCGCAGTCGCTTCTCCACTTGCTCGAACACCTCCGCGCTTGCGGCAAAGACGCCCCCGGTTACCGCCACCGGCGTGACCTTCCCTTCAAGCTGCAGTGCCCGCAAGACTCTGAGCGCAAGTCCCGCAAGCGCATCTCCGGCCGCCTCCAGGATGGCACGAGCTTCCGCGTCGCCCTGCCGCGCCACCGCCATGACAGTGGGGAAGAGCGAGGCAAGGTCAGCGTTTCGTTCGCCGCTGCCCAACAGGAGGCTCAAGTCCTCCGTCCTGTGCAGACCCAACTGCTCGCAGAGCGCACGGGCAAGGGGAGATGCGTGCCGGCTCTTTCGCCCCGCCACTGCCGCCTGAACGGCGCGGCGGCCGATGTCGGTGGCGCTGCCCTCATCGCTGTGCTCGGGCCCGTGCCCCCCGGCCCGGGCTTGCCGCCCAAGATCGTTGCGACCGTAGGCAATCGAACCGGTTCCAGCGACCAGGATGACGCCGCGGCCGGCTCCCACTGCCGCTTCCAGAGCTACTTCCATATCGCCCACAATGAAAATATGGCGGGCGCGAGTAAGTTCGGCGAGCAGCTCACGAGCGGGACCGCGCGTCTCGGCGCGGCCGGCTCCGGCGAAGCCCGCGCAGACGGCTTCGAGCTCGATTGCCGGCAGGCTGGCGTTGTGGAGCGCGGTCATGACCGCCGCGCGCAGGGAGTCGTACAGGATGGGGGCGGGCGTGCGGCGGAGGTTGGCAGGCCCGCCGACGCCCCGTGCGAGGATCATCCCGCTGGAATCAGCCAGAACACACTCGGTTTTCGTGCCGCCGGCGTCGATGCCCAAAAAGAAGCTCACGGCCACTTTTTCTTAGCATAGCAGATTCACCCTTGCTTGCCCGCCCAGGAGGCTTGGGCTAGACTCGCGGCAACTTCAAGAGGCGGAGCGCGGAGGGCAGGCGCTGAGCACACTCGACTCCACTATTGTTGTCCTGTACCTGATCGGCGTCACTCTCCTGGGCACGTACTTCCGGCGGCGCCAGCGCAGCTTGCAGGATTATTTCCTCGGCGGGCGCGCGACGCCGACCTGGGCGCTGACGGTTTCGATCGTCGCGACGGAAACCAGTACGTTGACCATCATCGGCACGCCCGCGCTCGCCTACGGCTCCAACCTCGCTTTCCTCCAGCTCGTCTTCGGCTACATCATCGCGCGCTTCCTCATCAGCTTGCTGCTGCTGCCGCAGTACTTCGCGGGCGAACTCTACACCGCCTACCAGTACATCGAACGCCGCTTCGGGGCGGCGACCAAGAAGCTGACCGCCGGGTTGTTTCTCGTGACCCGGGCGCTGGCGGAGGGCGTGCGGGTGTTTGCCACCTCGCTGGTGGTGAGTGCGATGCTGGGCACGAACGCGCTGACCTCCGTCCTCGTCATTACTTTGGTTACGCTCTTCTACACCTTTCAGGGCGGCATGCGCGCGGTCATCTGGACGGACGTGGTGCAGTTCTTTCTCTATCTGGCAGGTGGACTGGTCGTGCTAGGCGAACTGCTGCAGCGAATTTCGGGCGGCTGGGAGCAGGTCGTCCAGACCGCCAGCCATAAGTTCGCCGTGCTCGATTTTGGTTTCGCCTGGAACAAGACCTACAGCTTCTGGGCCGGTCTGCTGGGCGGGACCTTCCTGTCGCTCGCCAGCCACGGCACCGACCAGTTGATGGTGCAGCGGCTGTTGGCCGGCCGCTCGCTCCGCCAGAGCCAAGTAGCGCTGATTGCGAGCGGGTTTATCGTGCTGGCGCAGTTTGCGCTGTTTCTGGTGATCGGCGTGCTGCTCTTCGTTTTCTACCAGCAATTCCCTCCCCCGACAGCGTTTGTGAAGAATGATGAGATTCTTCCGCGGTTCATGGTGACGCAGCTGCCGAGCGGGCTGGCGGGTCTGTTCGTGGCCGCGGTGTTGGCGGCGGCGATGTCCACCTCCAGCGCCACGCTGAACTCGCTGGCTGCCTCCACGGTGGTGGATTTCGGTGGACGGGACGGGACGGCAGCAGAAAAAAGTGTGGAACGCTCGCGCTGGATCACGCTGGTGTGGGGGGTAGTGATGATCGGCCTGGCGCTGTGGGCGCAGCGCTGGGGACCGGTGCTCGAAGCCGGCCTCGCCATCGCCTCCATCACCTACGGTGCCATGCTGGGCATCTTCTTGCTCGGACGGCTGACGCGAACGGCCAACGCGAAAGGAACCGCAGTCGGAACGGCCATCGGACTGGCCACCATCCTTCTCGTCCGCTTCTTCACTGCAGTGGCCTGGACGTGGTATGTCCTGATTGGGACAGTGGCAACTTTCGCAGCCGGTTATCTCGCGAGCCACGCGCTGACGGGGAGAGAAAAACCCCGATGAATCGCGGCACACAGCCTGAGCTTGTACGCGGTCTGGGGCTCGTGCAAGCGAGCTCCATTACCGTGGGCACCATGATTGGAACCGCCATCTTCCTCGTGCCCGCAACGATGGCGGCGGCCACGCAATCGCTCGGGCTCGTGTTTGCCGCCTGGATGCTGGGCGGCCTGCTCTCTCTCGCCGGTGCGTTGACCTACGCGGAGCTAGGCGCGGCCCTGCCGGAGGCGGGAGGCGAGTACGTCTATCTCCGTCGAGCGTACGGGCCCGTGTGGGGATTCCTCTACGGCTGGATGCAATCCATCATCGGCAAGCCAGGCTCGATCGCCACCATTGCCACCGCCTTTGCCATTTTCCTCAGCTTCTTCTTTCCCGCGCTGACGGATTCCGGACTGGAGATTCCCCTGGGCGGCTGGAGTTACCGGTTGACGGGCCTGCAGATGATCTCTCTCACCGCCATTATCGGCTTGACCATCATCAACTACCTCGGCGTCATCCTGGGCGGAGCCGTGCAGGCGGTGATGACGATGCTGAAAGTCGCCGTGGTGCTGGCGATTGTGGTGTGCGGGTTCGCGCTCGGCCAGGGGAGTTGGAGCCATTGGCGGGGCTTTTTCTCGGCCCCGCAGGGCTGGGGAAGTCTGAGCGCCTTCTTCGGCGTGGCATTGGTGGAGGCGTTGTGGGGCTACGACGGCTGGAACAACGTCAACATGGTGGCCAGCGAGGTGCGGGAGCCGGAGCGGAATCTTCCGCGGGCACTCATCTACGGCGTGCTGCTCGTGGGCGGGGTGTATCTGGCGGCCAACGCCGCCTACTTCTACGTCTTGCCGCTGGCGCAGGCGATGAAATCGGAGCGCATCGCCGCCGATGTAGCGGAGAAATTTCTGGGCACGTGGGGTGCGGCCGGGGTGACGGCCGGCGCGCTCATCTCGACCTTTGCGACGCTGAACGGCTCCATCTTGAGCGGCGCCCGCGTGCCCTATGCGATGGCGCGCGACGGCGTCTTCTTTCGCCTGGCAGCCCGCGTCCACCCGCGACACCGCACGCCGGCCGGCGCCATCTTCCTGCAAACGGCGCTGGCTTGCGCCCTGATTCTTACGTTCGGGCCGTATCGCGACGCCTACAACCGGTTGCTCGCGTATGTGATCTTCTCGCTCTGGCTTTTCTACGCCCTGACCACGGCCTCCGTGTTTGCGCTGCGGCGGCGCGAACCGCAGTTGCCGCGCCCCTACCGCACGCTGGGCTATCCCTGGGCGCCGGCGGTCTTCGTCGTTCTGGCCGCCATCCTCACCGGCGCGACCATCCTGCAGCGGCCGCAACAGTCGCTCTTCGGATTGGCGCTGATCCTGGCAGGACTTCCCTTCTATTTCCTCTGGCGGCGACGTCAGTCGTAGAGCAAGTAGGGCGCACGCAGCTTCTTGAACGCTTCCAACTCTTCCTGCCAGCCCTGGACGATTGCCTCCGGGTCATCGCCGGCGCGGATGCGCGCCAGCGTTTCTTGCGAGCCCAGCAAACGAATCGTCTTTTCGAGTTGAAAGTGATTCGGGTAGAGCTTCCACAAGGCGGCGAGCAACTCGACGCCGAGCCGACCCACATCGAGCGCGTCTCGGTCGGTCACCTGCAGACGCAGGCCGTTGCAGAGCTGGCCGCTGTGGACGTCAGCGGTGGGACGGAAGCGCACCGTCTTGAAGCGCACGCCCGGAATGCGGCGGAACTCGAGATGACGCTGCAACTGGCGGCTGCGAATCCAGGGCGCGCCAAAGAGCTCGAAGGGCGCCGGTGTTCCCCGTCCGACCGAGACGCCGCCCGCACGCAGCAGCTCGATCGCGGGATAGAGCGTCGCGCCGGGCAGGCTGCGCAGATTGGGTGAGGGGGGAACCCACGCCCAGCCGGTTTGATCGAACCAGAGGCTGCGGCGCCAGCCGCGCATCGGAATCACGGTGAGCCTGGCGTTGATTCTGTTCTCCTGGTTGAACAGGCGCGCCAGCTCGCCCACCGTCATTCCGTGCCGTATCGGCAACGGGAAGTAGCCTTCAAAGGAGAGCCGGCCGGCATCGAGCGCGGGCCCCTCGACCGCGAGGCCACCCAGCGGATTCGGCCGGTCGAGGACAACGAATTCGACGCCGTGCTTCGCAGCCTCCTCCATCGCATAGGCCATGGTGGTGACGTAGGTGTAGAAGCGCACGCCCGCGTCCTGGATGTCGAAGACAAGCACGTCGATGCCGGCCAGCATTTCCGCCGTCGGGCGTCGCGCGTCCGCGTACAAGCTGTAGATGGGCAACCCTGTCTTGGCATTGCGCTCGCTCGGCACGTCTCGTTCTTCGATCGTGCCGCGGATGCCGTGCTCAGGGGCAAACAGTGCGACCAAGCGTACGTTGGGCGCGCGCGCCAGGATGTCTATGGTCGATCCACCTAAGCGGTTGCGGCCGGTGTGATTCGTGATCAGCCCGACGCGCTTCCCCGCCAGCGGAGCGAACTTCTCCTCTTCGAGAACGTCAATTCCGGCCCGAACCGATTCGACGGCCTGCTGCGCCGACATCCCTAGAACAGCCAAAAGCAACGCGGCGCACGCTGAAATTCTTGGAGGCTGATTCACCGTGTGCTATATACAGGGGCGACCAGCAGGGGTCAATGACCGAACCCGCTCAGGGGCACGCTGAGCCGCAGTGAACAGAGGGCACCACCACCTTTTTCTGCTTCTTATCCTGCTGCTGACGCTCCCGTTGGGAACGAGCGTCCGCGGCGCGCCCCCGGACCCCCACACCGAACTGCCACGCAGCGCCGAGCGCTGGGTGCAGCGGACGCTGGAGCGGATGACGCTGGAGGAAAAGGTCGGCCAGCTGCTGATGGTCGGCTATCACGGCGCCTTCGCCGGCGCCGACAGCGGCACCTGGGAACGCCTGGCGCGGCAGGTGGAGGAGTTGCACGTGGGCGGGCTGGTGGTGGCGACGCGTCGGCAGCCGCCCGCCGGTTTTGAGCTCAGCGAGATCTACGCTCACGCGGTTCTCACCAACCGCCTGCAGCAGTTGGCGCGCATTCCGCTGCTGGTCAGCGCCGACTTCGAACGCACAGCCGGCTTCCGCCTGCGCTACGCCACGGGCTTTCCGCACAACATGACCATTGCCGCGACCGGCAACGTGGAATGGGCCGCGCAGATGGGCCGCATCGCCGCCGCCGAGGCCAAAGCTTTGGGCGTGCACTGGGTGCTGGCGCCGGTGGCCGACGTCAACAACAACCCGCTCAACCCCATCATCAACATCCGCTCGTTCGGCGAAGACCCGCAGCAGGTGGCGCAACTCGTGGCGGCCTTCGTGCGGGGCTGCGAGGAGAGCGGGGTGCTGGCGACGGCCAAGCATTTCCCCGGCGCGGGCGACCTCACCCAGGACCCGCATATGGTGCTGGCCGCAGTACCGGCGAGCCGCGAGCGGCTGGAGAGCGTCGAGCTTGTCCCTTTCCGCGCAGCCATCGCGGCGGGCGTCAGCACGGTGATGACCGAGCACATTATCGTCCCCGCGCTCGAACCCGACTCCACCGTGCCGGGAACGTTTTCCTACGCCATCACGACCAAGCTCCTGCGCGAAGAGTTGGGCTTCGACGGCCTGATCATCACCGATGCGATGGACATGGATGCGATTGCGGTGAACTTCTGGCCGGGGGAGGCGGCGGTGCGGGCGGTGGAAGCGGGCGCCGACATCGTGCTGATGCCGCCCGATCCTCAGATCGCCTTCGATGCCCTGCGCCGGGCGGTGGTCAGCGGCCGCATCTCGCAGGAGCGCCTCAGTGCTTCGGTCGAAAGGATTCTCCGCGCCAAGGCCCGCCTGGATTTGCACCGGCACCGCACCATCAATCTGGATGAAATTGAGCAGCGGGTGGCAACGCTCGAGCATGTGAGCCGCGCGCAGGAGGCGGCGGACGCGGGCGTCGTGCTGGTGCGCGACGCGGCAAACTTTGTTCCCGTGGACGCCGCCAAGCCCCAGCGCGCCTTCCTGCTGGTGGTTTCGGGCGACCCGGATCCGTTTCCCGGGCGACTGCTTGAAGATGAGTTGAAATGGCGGGTGGATTCGCTGCTGGTGGCGCGGAGCGACCGGCTCTATTTCCGGCCGGAGCAAGTCACGCTGCCGCCGCCTTCGGCCTACGATTGGTCCCTCGCCGCCATCTTTGTGCGCGTGGCCGACCGGAAGGGCACGGTGGCGCTGCCGCGGGAACAGCAGGCGCTGGTGGAAAAACTGTTGGCCGACGGCAAGCCGACGGTTGTCATAGTCTTGGGGAGTCCCTACGTGATCGAAAAATTCCCGCGGGCGCAAACCGTGCTCGCCACCTTCAGCACCGCCGAGGTGGCCGAGCGCGCGGCCATCCGGGCGCTGTTCGGGCAAGTGGCCATTGCCGGGAAGCTGCCGGTGACAATTCCCAACACGGCGGCGCGGAACAGCGGGCTCGAACGTCCGGCCTACGGGATGGAGTTGATTGCGTCGGACAACGACGGTCCAGCCCGCAGCACACTGCGTCGAGTCATGGAGGAAGGGGTCACCTCGCAGGTTTTCCCGGGGGGAGTGGTGGCGGTGGGCCACCAGGGCCGGCTGGTGGCGCTCGAGCCAGCGGGGCGTTTTACCTACGAGGCCGACGCGCCGGCGGTGGATGCCGGAACCATCTACGATGTGGCCTCGCTGACCAAAGTCGTGGCGACGACAACCGCCGCGATGATTCTCTACGAGCGCAACCTGCTCCTGCTCGACGCCCCGGTGGTCCGCTATGTGCCGGAATTCGCCGCCAGCGACCCCGCGGGGATGAAGCGGCGCGTGCTCGTCCGGCACCTGCTCTCGCATTCAAGCGGCCTGCCCGGCTACGTCCGTTTCTTCCTCGAGGTGAACAGCCGCGCGGCGTTACTGGAGCGCATCTATGCCACGCCGCTCGAATTCGAGCCCGGAACGCGCTCGGTCTATAGCGACCTGGGGATGATGCTGCTCGGGGAAATCATTGAGCGCGTGAGCGGCCAGCGGCTTGACTCCTTCCTCGCCGAGAACGTCTTCGGGCCGCTCGGAATGACCGATACGCGCTATACACCTCCGGCCAGCCTGCGCGCGCGCATTGCGCCGACCGAAGACGACCGCGACTTCCGCCGCCGGCTCATCCAGGGCGAAGTGCACGACGAAAATGCTTGGGTGCTGGGCGGCGTGGCTGGCCACGCGGGACTCTTCTCCACCGCCCGCGACCTCGCCAGGTTCTGCCAGATGCTGTTGAATGGAGGCATCTACGCCCACCGGCGGATCGTCCGCCGCGACACCATCGCGCTGTTCACGACCCGCGAACCGATTCCCGACTCTAGCCGCGCCCTGGGTTGGGACACGCCCTCGCCAAACTCCTCTGGCGGGCGCTACCTCTCCGCGCGCGCCTTCGGCCACACCGGCTTCACGGGAACTTCCATCTGGATTGACCCGGAAAAGCAACTGTTCGTTATCCTTCTCACCAACCGCGTCCATCCCACGCGGGAAAACGAGAAGATTCGCGACTTCCGGCCCCGCCTCCACGACGCGGTGATCGAGACGCTGGGGCTCGCCCCGCCGCGTAGCGCCGGCTCAGGCGCTCGGTGACGCGCGCGTGCGGCTGACCCTGGTTGACCTCCTTATTCTGGCCACGTACTTCCTCATCTCCTTCCTTCTCGCCTGGCGCTATCGTCATCGCGCGCAACAGAGCCTGGCGGAATTTTTCGTCTCCGGCCGCGGTGTTCCCTGGTGGCTTGCCGGCACCTCCATGGTCGCCACCACCTTTGCCGCCGACACGCCGCTGGCGGTCACCGGCCTCACCGTCCGCTACGGCATCGCCGGCAACTGGCTCTGGTGGTCGCTGCTGCTGAGCGGGATGCTCACCGTCTTTTTCTTCGCACGTCTCTGGCGCCGCGCCGGCGTGCTGACAGACGTAGAGCTGGTCGAACTGCGCTATGCCGGCCGGCCCGCGGCCTTCCTGCGCGGCTTCCGCGCCCTCTATCTGGGCGCAGTCATGAATTGCCTGATCATGGGCTGGGTCAACCTGGCCATGGTCAAGATCCTGACGCTGACACTTGGTCTGTCGAAGATCGAAGCAGTGCTCGCCTGCCTCGGCGTCACCGCTCTCTACACCACGATTTCGGGCCTCTGGGGCGTACTCCTCACGGATTTCTTCCAGTTCATCCTGATGATGACGGTCACTGTCCTTCTGGCCTTCTATGCCGTGGATGCGGTGGGCGGATTGGCGGCGCTGCGGGCCAAGTCGCTGGCGCTGGAGGCGTCCCGCAACGCCACCGGCAGCGACTCTCTGCTCGCCTTCGTGCCGTCCGCCGACTCCGCCTGGATGCCGCTGCTGGCGTTCCTCGTCTACCTGGGCGTCAACTGGTGGGCCAGCTGGTATCCGGGCGCCGAGCCGGGAGGGGGCGGCTACATCGCCCAACGCATCTTCTCCGCCAAGGACGAGAAGCATTCGCTCTGGGCGACGCTCTGGTTCAACATTGCGCACTATGCGCTGCGCCCCTGGCCGTGGATTCTGGTGGCGCTGGCCTCGGCGGTGCTCTACCCGGGATTGGCCGATCCCGAATCGGGCTACATTCTGGTGATGGTCAATCATCTGCCCGCGAGCCTTCGGGGGTGGATGCTGGCAGCGTTCCTGGCCGCTTACATGTCCACCATCAGCACGCACCTGAACTGGGGCGCCTCCTATCTGGTGAACGATTTCTACCGGCGGATCGTCCGGCCGGGCGGGCGCGACTCGGGCGCGGACGAGCACCATCTGGTTCGCGTCGCGCAAGCAGCGACTCTGCTGTTGATGGTGTTGGCGGGTGGTGTGACCTATTTCTTGCAGAGCATCGAGCAGGCCTGGCGGCTGTTGCTGATGTTGGGCGCGGGCACCGGCAGCGTCTATCTGCTGCGCTGGTACTGGTGGCGCATCAACGCCTGGAGCGAGATCTCGGCCATGGTGGCCGCCTTTGTGGTCTCCGTCTGGGCGCAGCAGGCGCGCCTCTTCACCGGCAGCGCGCAGGTGGTGTTTGCCAAAACGATGCTGCTGACCACAGCAGTGACGACGGCGGTCTGGCTGGCGGTGACACTGCGGACGCAGCCCACGCCGCGGGAGCGGCTGCTGGAGTTCTATCGCCGCGCGCGGCCGGCCGGGGCGGGGTGGAAACCCATTGCCGCGCTCGCCCCCGAGGTGACAGCGGCGCGCTCCGGCTGGGCCAACCTGCGCGCCTGGCTGCTGGGCTGCATTCTCGTCTATGCGGTCTTGTTCGGCATCGGGAAGCTTCTGCTGCTTGAGTTGCTGTCGGGCGTCGCTTTTCTCGTTCTCGGAGCGTTGGCTGCCGCGGCGCTTTATGTCGATTTTCGCCGCCGCGGCTGGGAGAGCTTCGGATGAATCCCGAACCTTCCTCTGCGACCTTGCCGCTAGCCGGAAGACTTCCACCGGAAGGTTCGGGATGAAGCTGCCACCCACCGAACGCCCTCATCCCCGCACGGCAGGCCTCGACCGCATAGGGACGCGGCGCTTGCTCGCGCTCATCAACGCAGAGGACAAGACTGTACCCGGGGCCGTGGCCCGAACTCTCCCCCAGATTGCCCGCGCCGTGGAAGCTATCGTCGCTGCCTTCCGGCAAGGCGGGCGGCTGTTCTATGTCGGTGCGGGGACGAGCGGTCGCCTGGGTGTCCTCGACGCCGTAGAGTTGCCGCCGACGTTTCAGATAACCCCCGGGCGTGTGCAGGCCATCCTGGCAGGTGGACGCCGGGCGATGTTTCGCTCGGCGGAAGCTGCCGAGGATTCCGAGGCTGCCGGGCGACGCGACCTGGCACGACGCCGGGTGAGGTCCGCCGATGTCGTCATCGTACTGACCGCCAGCGGCACCACTCCCTACGCGCTGGGCGCTCTGCGCTACGCCCGCGCCCGGCGCGCCACCACCGTCAGCGTCACCTCGAATCCCGGCTCGCCCGCGGCGCGCCTGGCCCAGATTGCCATCTGCCCGCGGACCGGCCCGGAAGTAATCGCCGGCTCGACGCGAATGAAGGCGGGGACGGCGCAGAAGCTGGTGCTGAACCTGCTGAGCACGGCGGCGATGGTGCGGCTGGGACACGTTTACCGGAACCTGATGGTCAACGTGAGCAGGCGGAGCCGCAAGCTGCGCGGGCGCGGGCGGCGGGTGCTGCAGTGGGCGCTGGGTTGCAACCGGCGAACGGCCGAACGACTCATCCGCGCTTCCGGGGGCGATCTGAAGGCAGCCCTCGTGATGGGCAAGCTCGGCTGCACGCGCGCCGAAGCGCGTCGCCGCCTCCACACCGCGGCAGGCATTGTCTACCAGGCCATCGGCGAAAAAGACTGACACCGATGGCGCTGCTTCCAGACAACCGCGAAGACCACTGGTAGTATCCTAGGGCGCGATGGACAAGTTCATCATTGAAGGCGGCGTTCCCCTAAAAGGCCAGATCGCCGTCAGCGGGGCGAAGAACGCCGCCCTGCCGGCCATGGCCGCCGCCTTGCTGACCGAGGAACCCCTCCGGCTGACGAACCTGCCCCGCGTCCGCGACCTCTTCACCATGAAGCGCCTGCTGACGCAGATGGGCGTGCGCTTGCAGCCGGATGAGTTTCAGCCCGACGGCGAATTGGAGCTGTACGCGCAGAAAATCATCCGCGCGGAAGCGCCCTACGAGCTGGTGAAGACCATGCGCGCCTCCGTGCTGGCGCTGGGGCCGCTGGTGGCGCGCTGTGGGCAGGCGCGCGTTTCGCTCCCCGGCGGCTGCGCCATCGGCGCCCGCCCCATTGACCTCCACCTGAAGGGACTGGAGAAGCTCGGCGCGGAAGTCCGCGTCGAACACGGCTACGTCCACGCCCGCGCCCGACGCCTGAAAGGAACCCACATTCAGTTCGACAGAATCAGCGTCACTGGGACCGAGAACTTGCTGATGGCCGCCTGTCTGGCCGAAGGGGAAACGCAGCTGGAAAACGCCGCTCGCGAGCCGGAGGTCTGTGACCTGGCGGCATTGCTCCGCGCCATGGGAGCAGACATCGAAGGAGACGGAACCGCCACGATTCGGATTCGCGGCGTGCGGCGACTGGGGGGCGCGACGCACGCGGTGATTCCCGACCGCATCGAAGCCGGCACGTTCCTGGTGGCTGCGGCCATCACGGGGGGCGAGCTTGAGCTTTCTCGTTGCGTGCCCGGCCACCTGGAAGCCGTGCTGCACAAGCTGGAGGAGACGGGCGTCACAATCGAGCCGCGGGGCGAGAGCTGTTTGCGGGTGCGCGCCGCCCGTGGCTTGCAGGCAGCGGATATGACGACTGAAGAGTATCCGGGCTTTCCCACCGATATGCAGGCGCAATACATGGCCTTGATGACGCAGGCCGAGGGGACGGCCGTCATCACCGAGACGATTTTTGAAAACCGCTTCCTGCACGCGCTAGAGCTCGCCCGTATGGGCGCCCAGATCAGCCTGGACGGCCGGCGGGCAGTCGTCCGCGGCGCCACCGCGCTCAGCGGAGCCAACGTGCTCGCCTCCGACCTCCGCGCCAGCGCTTCGCTCGTGCTCGCGGGGCTGGTGGCGCAGGGGCAGACGGTGATCCACCGCGTCTATCACATTGACCGCGGGTACGAGCAGATTGAAAAGAAGCTTGCCGCGGTAGGCGCACGCATCCAGCGGGTGGCGGACTAGCGGGCTCCCCAGATGCTCAACAAGATGAGCGCAAGCACAACCAGCGACACCAGAGCGTAGCGTCGCTCCCCCGCCACCGTAAACGACACCAGCGCTGTCGCAATGCGCACGACCGGGGTCAGCAGCAAGAGCAGAATCCCGACCTGCATCACCGCGTAGGGGTTCCTGTGCGCGAGTTGCTCGCCGAGTTGAGCAAAGGGGATGGCCGGGCCGACTTGCAGGGGGAGGTCGGGCGTCGTCAGCACCAGCACCATTCCGAGCAGAAGGAGCCCGGCGGAAAGATAGGAGCCCCAGCGGAGCACGGCGGCAATGGCCTGAGTGGCGCGAGCCGTGGTCATGCCTGGCCTCCCGTCGGCCCGAAGGCGTCGCGGAGCATCTGGTAGGCGAGGTAGAGCAGCACCACCATGAGCAGCCACTGGACCCAGCGCGCCTGGACGCGCTTGGTCAGCCAGGAGCCGAGCAACGCGCCAGCGAAGACGCCGAGGACGAGCGGCGCCGTCAAGGCGGGAACGACGCTGCCGCGGTTGTAGTAGAGGAAGGCGCTGGCGGCAGCGGTGACGCCAATCATGAAGTTGCTGGTGGCGGTCGCCACGCGCAGGGGCACGCCCATGGCCAGATACATCAGGGGAACCTTGATGGGCCCGCCGCCGATGCCGAGCATCCCGGAGACTGCGCCCGCGAGATAGGAGACTCCCATGCCCAGCGGATAGTTGCGCACCTGGTAGGCGGGGATTGCTTCGCCTCCGGTCTCCGGCGCGGGCTGGCGTCGCGCGAGCAGGAAGCTGGCGTAGAGCAAGAAAGCCGAAAACAGAATCTGCAAGGTGGGCTGGGTCAGCCACGTCACCGCCACCGCGCCGGTAATTGCTCCCAGCACCGTGCTCATCTCGAGCACCATTCCCAGGCGGATGTCGGTGAGTTCCCGCTGAACGTAGACGGCCGCCGCCGCACTCGAGGTGGCAATCACGCAGACCAGGCTCGTGCCGACCGCCGTCTGGATGGGCAGGTCGAACAGCAGCGTCAAGACCGGGACGATGATGATGCCGCCGCCCAGGCCTACCAGCGCACCGAAGCAGCCGGCCAGCAGGCCGAGCACGGCCAGAGCGACGACGTATTCCACCGGCATCTCAGTCTCCCGCCGGGGCAGGCGCCGGGACCGGCCGGTGGATGAGCACCAGCCCCGTCAGAACCATCCCCGCACCCACCAGAGTCCTCAGCCCCAGCACTTCGTCCAGAATGATCCAGCCAGCGATGACCGCCACCACCGGCGTCAGGAAGGAGAGCGAGGAGGCCTGAATCGGCGTCAGGTCTTTGAGCAGACGGAAGAAGAGAACAAAGCCCAGGCAGGAGCCCATTAGGGTCAGGTAAGCGAACGCCAGCCATGCCGACGAGGAATAGGGGCGGAGCGCAGGGCGTTCGAGGAGGGTTGCCAACAGCAGCAAGAACAGGCCGCCGCCGGCGAACTGCCAGGTCGTCGCCACCACGGGATGAATCGCCGCCAGGCTGAACTTGGCCTCCACCACCGCCCAGGAACTGATGAGGGCGGCGGCGAGAACCGCCACCATCCCGCGCAACTCCTCCGCCGGCCCGCTCAATCGCGGGGAAAAGATCACCCACAGTCCGGCGGACGACGTGGCCAAGCCGGCCAAGGTCAGGGCGTCAAAGATGCTGCGACGCGAGCGCCAGGAATTGAGGACGTGGGTGCAGACGGGGTGGAAAGCAAACACAATCGCCATCAAGGCCGAGCTGATGAGTGCGCCGGCGTAAAAGACGAGGGCGTAGGGGATGCCGATCATGGTCAGCGACAACGACGCGAGCGACGCCCGCCGGCCAGCGGGAATGGAGGTAAGGCGCAGCCCGGCCAGGCGCGCATAGGCGGCGAGCAGCAGTCCCGCAAGGAGAAAACGAACGGCGGCGGCGCTGAAGGGAGGCATTTCCCGCGCCACCACGCGCAGGGCCAGCCAGGTAGTGCCCCAGGTGAGCGCGAGCAGGCAGAAGAGCAGCAGAGGTAGGCCGCGCATCAGGCGCGCATTCTACGGCAGCCAAGGAACAAAGACAAAACCCGCGCGCCGTCAGGCAGAAGCTTCGCGGCGCTGTTTTTCGCGCTGCTCGCGCAGGACGGCTTTGCGGCTGAGGCGAATCTTGTTGCCCTCGACCGAGAGCACCTTGACCAGGATCTGGTCGCCCTCCTTCAATTCGTCACGGATATCGCGGATGCGGTACTCGGCCACCTCGCTGATGTGCAACAGGCCGTCGGTGCCGGGAAAGATTTCGACGAAGGCGCCGAACTCGGCCAGCCGGACGACCTTGCCCAGGTAGGTCTTGCCGATTTCGGCGACGGCGGTGACGTCGCGGATCATCTGGATGGCTTTCTTCGCCGAGGGTTCGTCGACGGCGAAGACGTTGACGCGGCCGTCTTCCAGCACGTCAATCTTCACGCCCGTGGCCTCGATGATGGAGCGAATCACCTTGCCGCCGGGGCCGATGAGGTCACCGATCTTGTCCTTGGCAATGGTGAGGGTGAAGATGCGCGGGGCATAGGGGGAGATGGCGGGCCGCGGGGCCGCAATCGTGCGGTCCATCGCGTCGAGAATCTCCATCCGCGCTTTGCGTGCTTGCTGCAAGGCCTCGGCCAGAATCGCCCGGTTGACGCCGGCGACCTTGATGTCCATTTGCAGCGCGGTGATTCCCTTGCGGCTGCCAGCGACCTTGAAGTCCATGTCGCCGTAGTGATCCTCGGCGCCAGCGATGTCGGTGAGGATGGCGTAGTTTCCGTCGGCGCCCATCACCAGCCCCATGGCGATGCCGCCCACGGCCGCGCGCACGGGCACGCCCGCATCCATCAACGCCAGCGAGCCCCCGCAGACGGTGGCCATGGAGGAAGAGCCGTTTGACTCCAAGATGTCGGAGACGATGCGAATCGTGTAGGGGAAGGTTTCCTCGTCCGGGATCTGGCCGAGCAGAGCCCGTTCGGCCAGTGCGCCGTGGCCGATTTCGCGGCGGCCCGGGCCGCGCAGCATCTTGACTTCGCCCACGGAGAAGGGCGGGAAGTTGTAATGCAGCATGAAGCGCTTGGTGGCCTCCTCATCGGCGAGCAAGTCGAGCCGCTGCACGTCTTCGCGGGTGCCGAGGGTGACGGTGACGAGCGCTTGCGTCTCTCCGCGGGTAAATAGCGCCGAGCCGTGCACGCGCGGCAGCACACCCACCTCGCAACTGAGCGAGCGAATCTGATCGAAGGCGCGGCCGTCCGGCCGTCGGCGCCGCTCCAGGATGTCGTCGCGAAAGATGCGCTCGCGCAGCATCTCGAAGTAGCGGACGGCTTCCTGGCGCTTTTCTTCCTCCTCTTCCGGGTAGGACGCCACCAACTCGTTCTTGAGTGCCTCCACCAGCCGGTAGCTTTCGCGTTTCTTGTGGATTTCGGTGTTCAGAGCGTCGATCAGGCGCTCGCGGACTCTCGCCTCCACTTCGCCGTAGAACTCCTGATTCACCGGCGGGGGCGTGACCGGCCACTTGGCGGGCTTGATTTCATCCTGCAGCTGCCGGATGGCGGCGATGATTTTCTTGATTTCGCCGTGGGCGAATTCCAGCGCGTCCGCGATGGTTTCTTCCGCCACCTCGAGCGCGCCGGCTTCGACCATCACGATGGCTTCGTCCGTGCCCGCCACCACCATGTTCAGCAGGCTGGTCTTGAGTTCGGTGTAGGTGGGGTTGGCGACGAGCCTGCCGTCCACCAGCCCGACGCGCACCGCCGCCACCGGCTTGTCAAAGGGAATGTCGGATACGGTGAGCGCCGCCGAGGCGCCGACGACGCTGATGACGTCGGGGTCGTTGTCGGTGTCGGCGGAAATGACCAGCGCGATCACCTGCGTCTCGTTGCGGTAGCCTTCGGGGAAGAGGGGGCGCAGCGGGCGGTCAATCAACCGGCTGCTGACAATTTCCTTCTCGCTCGGCCGGCCTTCGCGTTTGAAGAAGCCGCCGGGGATGCGGCCGGCCGCGTACTGGTATTCGCGGTAGTCGCAGGTGAGAGGGAGGAAGCCGCGGTCCTCCCGGGGTTCGGGTTCGGCGCAGGCGGAAACCATCACGACCGTGTCGCCGTAGCGCACGTAGGCGCTGCCGTTGGCCTGCTTGGCGAGGCGGCCGGTTTCCAGAGTCAAAGCGCGGCCGCCGATTTCAACACTTACCTGGGGCATGGGTCCTCCCTGAAAAACGAAAGTACAGCTGGGATGAGCGCGGTGCGGCTCGGTGTCTCGGTCGGATTGTCTCGCCCCGGGCGGGGTGCGGGTTTACTTTCGGAGTCGGAGTTTCTCGACAATTTGCCTATAGCGCGCGGGGTCGTTGTTCTTCAGGTAGTCCAGGAGGCGACGACGCTTGCTCACCATCATGATCAGGCCCCGCCGCGAAGCAAAGTCCTTGCGGTGGTTCTTGAAATGCTCGGTGAGGTGATTGATGCGTTCGCTCAAGATCGCGATCTGGACTTCGGGAGAGCCGGTGTCGGATTCGTGCAGACGGTGGTGCTGAATTAAACCCGACTTGGCTTCTTTTGTGAATCCCATCGAACCGGCGCGCTGCTCCTCACTCATCTTGTTTGTTTTTTTATCCGCTTGCAGCTTATCACAAGCCGCGGGTGCAACGCCAGCGAATTTCCTCACGGGATGCCCGGACGGGGTTGGACGAGGGCGAGGAATTCCTCCCGGGTTTGCGGGTTGTCGCGGAAGCAGCCGAGCATGGCGCTGGTGACCGCGGCCGAATGCTGCTTTTCGACCCCGCGCATCAGCATGCAGAAGTGGCGGGCCTCCACGATCACGCCCACCCCCTGGGGCTCGAGTTTCTCCCACAGGCTCTGGGCGATCTGGTTCGTCAGGCGCTCCTGGAGTTGCAGCCGCCGGGCAAACAGGTTCACGAGCCGCGGAATCTTGCTCAGCCCCACCACTTTGCGGTTGGGGATGTAGGCCACATGACACTTCCCGAAGAAAGGAAGCAGGTGGTGTTCGCACAGGCTGAAGACTTCGATGTCCTTCACCACCACCATTTCGTCGTAGGCGACTTCGTAGTAGGCCGAGTTGATAATCTTGTCGGGATCCTGATGGTAGCCCGAGGTAAGGAAGCGCAGCGTCCGCTCGACGCGGGCGGGGGTGTGGCGCAGCCCCTCGCGGTGGGGATCTTCGCCCAGCCAGTCCAGCAGGCGGCGAACCAGCTCCTGCCCTTCCAGCGTTCGCTCCAGCCCGGCGTCGGCCCGTTCCTTGGTCTTCATCGTCATTCTCCTTCTCTTTCTCCTGCATATTCAAACGCGTTCCAGCTCGTCTCCTCCAGCCGCACGCGTTCGACCGGCGCGGCGCAGAAACCTGTTTGCAGGAGATGATAAATGGCGCGGCAGAGATTCTCCGTGGTGGGTGCGGCCGACGCAAAGGCATCGCGGTCGTCGTTCAGGTACGCCTGGTCGAAGCGCTCCAGGATGGTTCGCTCGACGAAGGAGTCGAGCTCGGCCAGGTTGACGACCATGCCGGTGGCCGGCTGCGGCTCGCCGGCCACCGTGACCTCCAACGCGTAATTGTGGCCATGACCATACGGACTGTTGCATTTGCCGTAGATGCGCTGGTTCAGCTCCGCCGCCAACTGCGGATTGTGGAGGCGGTGGGAGGCACTGAAGGAGTAGCGCCGGGTCAGGTAGATCATGGGCGGGCGCGCCCTCCGTAGTAGTCCACGAAGAGGTCGGGCGTCTCATAGAGGCGCAGATGGTGCAGGCGGGCGCCGGGAATCTTGCCCTCGAGCAGTTGCCAGAGGGTGAGGGCGATATTTTCCGTGGTGGGGATGCGGCCGTTCAGTTGGGGCACTTCGTGGTTGATGAACTTGTGGTCGAAGACCGCCAGCACCTCGCGTTCCAGGATCTGCTTCAGTTCTTTGAGGTCAATGACCATGCCGGTGGCCGGGTCGGGCTCGCCCGCCACCGTTACCTCGAGCACGTAGTTGTGCCCGTGCCCGTGGGGGTTGTTGCACTTGCCGAACAGGCGGCGGTTCTCTTCCGGGCTCAGGGCGGGATTGTGGTAGTAGTGGGAGGCAGAGAACTCAACTTTGCGCGTGAGGTAGATCATTGCGCCGGGGCCGCGTACTGCCGCCCCTTCCAGACCACCGGCTCGCCGCGCAGGTACTTGCGGGCGGAATGCAGCATCATGGCGGCCACCAAGACGTTGCCGATTTCGTAGTAGAAGATGCTGGAAAGGGGGTAGTGGTTTCGCAGCAGCGCGCTGGCGTACTGCAGGTGGCGGAAGACGAGGAAGCCGCCCACGACCGCGGCCAGGGGGAAGGCGGAGGCAGCCAGGGCGGCCAGCAGCACGAGCAAGGTGACGGCATCGAGGGCGGCGACGCCCACCGCCCAGATGACGGCGCGGCGGCGGCGATCGAAGAGGAGAAAGAGGTTCTTCGACCACCCCTGCCACATTTCTTCAAAGCGGCGGTACATGCGGGTGGTGGCGATGTCGCGGCCGCGCGCGAAATAGAGGCGGCAGCCGGTCTGCTTCACCCGGCGGGCCAGCGCCACGTCCTCCAGAATCGCCTCGCGCACGCCCGCATGCCCGCCGACCGCGTCATAGGCCGTGCGCGACATCAGCAGCCATTGCCCGTTGGCGGCGGCGGCGCGATGCTCCGGATCGCTCACCTTCTTGTAGGAGAATTGCTGGGCCAGGCGGCAATAGACGAGCGGGATGGCCGCCCGCTCCCACCAGGTCTCCATCTGCTGTTCGGGCGAGAAGGAAACCAGAGCCGCGCCGGTCTTGCGCGCGATGGCCAGAGCCTTCTCTACCGCCTGGGGCTGGTGCCGCACGTCGGCATCGGTGAAGAGCAGCCAGGGGGTTTGCGCCTGCTCAACTCCCCGGGAGACGGCATAGCTTTTCCCCACCCAGCCGGGGGGGACGGAATCATTGGTGACGACGGTAAGCGCGGGGAGGCGGCGCTGGAGGTCGGCCAGGATTTCGGCGGTGTGGTCGGTGGAGCCGTCGTTGACGACGATAATCGCGGTCGCGACACTCTGGCGCGCCAGGGATTCGACCGCGGCGGCAATGTTGGCTTCCTCATTGCGCGCGGGTAGAATGGCGCTGACTTGTGGTGCATCCGGCATGGTGGAAGCAGGCGGCCGCTCACCCGGGAGCGTACGACCAGCGTAACCCCCAATTATAGGGAAGCCAGCGGTGAAAGCCAAACTCATCCAGGGAATTGTCGGCCTGGGGCTGATCGTGTTGCTCGCCGCGCTGGTTCTGCCCGACCGGCGGAGTGAGCCGCCCGCGACCACCGGCCAGGCGGCGCCGGACTTCAGCTTTACCTGGGAGGGGCAGGAGCGGCGGCTGAGCGCGCTGCGCGGGAAGGTGGTGGTGCTGAACTTCTGGGCCACCTGGTGCCCGCCCTGCGTCGAGGAGATGCCGTCGCTGGAGCGGCTGCACCGGAAGCTGGCCGACCGGGGCGTGGTGGTGCTGGGGGTGAGCGTAGATGTGGACGCTGCCGCCTACGAAAAATTCCTCCGCGACTTCCATATCACCTTCCCCAACACCCGCAGCCCGGAGCTGGCCGTTCGCTACGGCTCGTTCAGGTTCCCGGAAACCTACGTCATTGACCGCGACGGGCGGGTGGATCGGAAGATTGTGGGGCCGCACGAGTGGGACAACCCGGAGATGCTCTTCTACCTGACGCGCTTGGCGAGCGGGCAAGCGCTGCCCGGGGCATCGCCGTAAGAGAATCCCCCACCCTTACAAGACAAAGGGTGGGGCACCCCCAATGGTATCATTCGCTTCGCCGCGACGAGGAGGATAAATCAAGGCTGGGCCACCCGCCTACTTGAGCCGGTACTGTGAGGCGACGCCGGCCCAGCTCCGGGCACACCTCGTAAAACCAAAGAGAACCCCCGGAATGGGTCACCGCAACCCAGATTTCGTCCACATCGACAAGCCGTGGGAACTCTGGCCGCACATTGTCGATGGCCTCACGCAGTCTGGTGAACGAGTGAACCACGTCTGCCTTCTCAAGGAGCAAGATGCGCCGGTTGGCTAGTGTACCAACTAGTTTGGGTAGCTTTCGGGCGAGCGCGACCCTAACCACGTCTTCGAGCGAATCCGATGGCAGATTTCTCGCCACAAAGAAGTCCCCGGCGTGACCGAGGAGTTCGATCTTTTCGACAGTGACCCACAATTCAAAGGGCAGGCCTGGGATCTTGTGCCTTGAAACGCCTTCAGGGAAGCTGGAAAGATGCGCCCGCAGCCAGCTTCGCAGCGTTTCGAACACCTGGGTCCAATCAACCCCTTTCGGTACCGCACCGACTTCGGTGCGCATGATGAAATAGCATCCGGGTAGGCGCAGAGATGGATCTTTTTCGAGGGGAGCGATGGCGGCAAGGAACGGTTGAGCGTCCTCCCGCTCGCCTACGAAGGGCTGTAGCAAGGTGTGCTCGATTGCCAGCGTGTCGCCCGCGTTGTCTTCCACAATCGCTTCCACAGCCTGCTTCGTGCTGTCAGCCTGGTCCGGCCAAGCCACGATTCTGTAAGTGGAGCCCGTTCCCGCATTGTAGGCGAATACAAAAAGCACAACCAGTTCTTGGTCTCTCTTCATGCCCTCAGTATGCGTCACCTCGAAGAGCACGGGCAAGTCTCCGCACGCCCTCACGCCAGCACACGTGGTGTCCCAAACCTCCGTATCTCCAGAGAAGAGTCCAGCCGAGACGCCCGCGTCGTCACTCCTTGGCGCTGACCCAAACTTTTTTCCAATAGCCGCGGTCAATTTTCGGGGTGAATTGTCTATTAGGTAGAGTA
>JBBIPK010000020.1:0-56822 GCA_037442885.1 Acidobacteriota bacterium
TCCTGGCTGGCAATGCTACTCCACGGCTCGTAGTATCGCAAGAGCCAGCAGCCCGCGGTAGTTCGGCAGGACCGCGAGCCTATTGGGGTAGCGGCAGCGGCGAGGAAGCCCCTGCACTTCTTCGCCAGTCTGGGTAGGGCAAGGCCTTGCGCCTTGCCACGGCAGGGGTCAAGCCCCTGCCCTACCCCTGCTTCGCTAAGGACAAGCAGGCCGCCGCTACGTGCTTGCCTGTCTTGCTACCGGAATAGGGACGAGCGCGTCTAAGGGAGGCAAGAGAGGAGGCAGGTGATGGGCAGGGCAGGCGGTTCATTGGTATGTCGGTTCATCGGTTTACTGGGAGGGCAGCGGCGCATGAGTGCGCAACGGTTGGGTGGTGGTGCGCTCCTTGCGCTCCTCTCGTTTGTGTTGCTTCTGGAGTCACCGCCCGCCGCTGGAAAAAGTACGCTAGCCAGTGAATCGCTGGTGGGGTCTGTGGTGGAAGCGGTCGATCAGCGGGCGCAGGCGGCCTACACGGCGGCGGTGCAGGCAGCCAATGACCTGCGGGTGGTCTGGGAGATTCGCGCCTTGATGAATAGCCGCCAGGCCAAAGCTGCGCCGCCCGCTTCGACCGTCCCCGAGCGCACTACCAAGACCTGCTCCCGCGGCTGAGTCAGCTTCCGAAGGAAACCCGCCGACACCAGATGCCGTCCAATCAGGCAAGACCACGGAGGGCAGCGTGTGGAACGCTGCGCAAGCTCCTGGTTACGCATGGTGGCCGAACAAGGAGGCATCCCGTGAACAAGAAAAGCATAGCATTGGTGCTGGCGGTGTTGTGTCTGAGCTGGGCAATGGCGAGCGTGAGTGCGGCGCCGGAGGAGCCGGCCAAAGTAGCAGGAAAGTGGGTCCTGAGCTGGGAAGGGCGCATGGGTCCGGTAACGGCCACGCTGGTGCTGGAGCAGGACGGCGGCAAGCTCAAGGGCACGATGACAGGCGAGATGGGCCGCGAATGGCCGGTGACGGGGACGGTCGAAGGCAAGACGGTCAAGTTCTCGAGCAAGCGCGAGACGCCGCGCGGTGAGATCACCATCGAGTACAGCGGGACGCTCGAGGGCGACACGATGAAAGGCACGATGCAGATGGGGCCGATGACCCGCGACTGGACGGCCAAGCGGAAGAAGGAGCAGGAGTAGATGTTGGTCTGGTTGCTGCGGGGTAGGTTTTGATGTTGCCGACCCGGCGGGGGGTCCCTCGACTGTTCGCTTTTTGTTTGCTATACTGTCCTGTGCGCGCCGCCTAGCTTGGCCTAGGTGTGGTCTTTGAAAAAGCGGGCGGCACCAAGCCCCTCCCCGGGCGGGGGAAGCGGTTGCGCCGGCGTCATGGGCGATGAGTAGGGCTTCCGCCGCGATGATGTCGCCATCCTGTTGCTGGGTTTCATCCCGGCAGAGAGAAAATTGACTCAGCCGGGAGCGTGTGTTAGCTTCGCGGAGCCGGCCGCGGTGGGTAAGAAAAGCGAGTGAGCCAACCCGCAGAGAAGCGCATCGCAGTCATCCCGGGAGACGGCATCGGCATCGAGGTCACCCGCGAGGCGGTGAAAGTTCTGACGGCGGTCGCGCAAGTGGGCGGCCACCGCTTCGACTTCACCGAGTTTGACTGGGGCGCGGAGCGCTATCTGCGCGAAGGGGTCTCGCTGCCGGCGGGCGCGCTGGAGGAGTTGCGCCGCGACTTCGACGTCGTCCTGCTCGGCGCTCTGGGCGATCCGCGCGTGCCGGACATGAAGCACGCGGCCGATATTCTCTTCGGCCTGCGCTTCGGCCTCGACCTCTACGCCAACATCCGTCCTATCAAGCTGCTCCACTCGCGCCTGACCCCGCTGAAGAACCGCACGGAGGCGGAGCTTGATTTCGTCATCATCCGCGAAAACACGGAAGGGCTCTACGCAGGCCTGGGTGGGAACTTCAAGAAAGGCACGCCCGATGAAGTCGCCGTCCAGGAAGATATCAACACGCGCAAGGGCGTGGAACGCATCATCCGGTTTGCCTTTGAGTATGCCCGGCGTCACGGGCGCAAGAAACTGCTGATGAGCGACAAGTCGAACGCCCTGGCCTATGGCCACGACCTCTGGCAGCGCGTGTTCAAGGAGGTGAAAGCGCAATATCCCGACATCGAAGCCAGCCACCTCTACATTGACAACCTGGCCTTCCAGATGGTGAAGAATCCTGCCCAGTTTCAGGTTATTGTCACCTGCAACATGTTTGGCGACATCATCAGCGACCTCGGCGCCTCGTTGGTCGGTGGCCTGGGACTGGCCGCTTCTGCCAACGTCAACCCGACCGGCCTTTCCATGTTTGAGCCGGTGCACGGCTCGGCGCCGAAGTACGCGGGGCAGAACCGCGCCAATCCCCTGGGCGCAGTGCTGACCGCCGGCTTGCTGCTCGAGCATCTAGGGCTGGCGGCAGAGGCCGGCTGGGTCGAACAGGCCGCGCGGACCTCGATTCACGAGAATCAAACTACGGTGGACTTGGGCGGCACCCTGGGTACGCGCCAGGCAGGCGATTGGCTCGCCAACTTCATCACCGCTCACTCTTCGACTGCCGCGTCGCGCTAGCGGCGAACAAGCAAGAAAAGCTGCAGCTAGGGCTGGAATCCGCTGCGCCGTACAGGCTTCTTGAAGACGAAGACTAGCACAGCACCGGCCACGAAGCCTCCAATGTGCGCCCACCAGGCGACGCCGCCGCCCTCGCCTTCGCGCAAGCCCAGCGACACCGTGCCGCTGACCAACTGCACTACGAACCAGTAGAGGATCATGACATAGGCGGGAAGCGAGGCCTTGAACCACCACCAACCCAGCGTCACCAGCGTGACCACGCGCGAGCCCGGATAGAGCAACAAGTAGGCTCCCATCACGCCCGACACCGCGCCGCTCGCCCCAATCGCCGGGATCATTGACCTCCAGTTCACCACCGTATGCGCCAGGCCTGCCAGTACGCCACAGAGAAGATAGAAAACGACAAAGCGTCCGTGCCCGAGCCGGTCTTCGATGTTGTCCCCGAACACCCAGAGGAACCACATATTGCCGATGATGTGCAGCCAGCCGCCATGGAGAAACATGCTAGTCAGAAGCGGCAGGAAGGCATCCACCGCGCTGATCTCGGCGGAAACAGGAAAGAGCGCGACGCGTCCCGGCACCATTCCCAGCGCAAAGACCAACTGCGTCCGTCCGGGCTCGCCCAGGAGAAGCTCAAAGAGAAAAGCCAGCGCGTTGACGACGACCAGGGCCAGCGTCACCACCGGCCGTCGGCTGGTGGGATTGATGTCATGCAGCGGAATCATCGCCCTGCTCCGGAAGGCATGGGCAGTTCACACCAACGCGCCCGATGCCGTTCCCCGTGTGCCATCAAGCGCTCGGCTTCTGCTTGCGTCGCAATCCCGCCCCGTGCACCCAGCGCCGTGCAGTTCAGCGCCGCCATGGCACAACTGAAGTCCAGAATCCGCACCAGCGGCCAATTCTGCAGCAGGGCAAACACAAACGCCCCATGGAACACGTCACCGGCACCGGTTGTGTCGCGACAGGGCACGCGATAGGCGGCCCGGTACATAAAGCCCTCGGCCGTCAACGCCAGCACGCCGTCTTGCCCCAATGTCGCGGCTGCCAGCTTCATCCGGAACTGCGCCCGCAGCCGCTCCAGAGCGCGGAACAGATCCGTTTCCCCGGTCCAGGCAGAAGGAAACTCGGCCGAAGCGATCAGATAATCCACATGACCCAGCAAAGCCTCCAAGCCCGGATAGATGTTGTCCACGTCAGCGGTGACCGGAATTCCGGCCCGCCGCGCCATCGCCGCCGCCCACGCCACCGCCGCAGTGTCGTGTCCATCGACGTGCAGCAGCCGCCCGCAGGTAATCATCTCCACCCGCAGGGACGCTGGGTCAATCGCGAGTCGTGGATCGCGCCGCCAGAGTATCGTGCGCTCGCCCGTCTGGCCGTCCACGACGATGTAGGCAACTTGATTGGGGCAATCGGGCACCACGCGCACATCAGTCAGGTCAAGCTCTTCCCGCTGGAGGCTCTCCAGCTGAAACCTTCCGCAAGCGTCGTCCCCGACACTGCCGATGTATTTCGCCCTCAGGCCCAGCCGTCGGCAGACCACCAACGCAGTCGCCACCTGCCCGCCTGCCTGCCAGACCGCTTGCCCGAACTCGACCTTGGAATTGAACTCCGGATACCGCGGCACCTCGATCACAATGTCGGTCGCGTTCAAGCCAATTCCCACCACATCAAACACGGCTGCTCTTCCTCGGCGCTCACTCTATAGAATCCCCGGGCGACAGGGAAGGGTAAATCTAGTTTGGAATAATTCTAAATTCGGCAGGTTTGCTTTGCCGCCAGGATGTGCTACTCTCAGCCCGCGTAAGGAGGGCGGCCACCCGACAGCCTCAGCCAATGTCGGCGTGCCGACCCAGAAGAGAAGATGCCCTTGGTTGACTCCGAAGCCATCATCCTGCGTGCGACACCCCTTGGGGAAGCCGACAAGCTCGTCAGCTTCCTCGCCCGCGGTCTCGGACGCCTCCGGGGCGTTGCCCGCGGCGCCCGACACCCACGCAGCCGGTTTGGCGCAACGTTGGAGCCGTTCAGCCACGTGCGGTTGTGGTTTCACGACCGCGCCCAGCGTGACCTCGTGCGGCTCTCCCAGTCCGAATTGATCGAGCCTCCTTCCCAAGCCCCAGCTGACTACCCGCGCACCATCGCGCTCCACCATGTGGCTGAGCTCTCCGAGCGGCTTTTCCCCGAACGTGAACCTGCCGAGCGGGGCTTCAGACTCCTCCACCGCGTTCTCGAAGCCCTCGCCTCTCGATCGAACCCTTGGCTGCCGCTTCTCTATTTCCAGCTCTGGATGGTGCGACTGGCTGGCTGGCTGCCGGCGCTCGACCACTGCAACCGCTGCCAGCGCCCCCTGAGTGACGAACCCTGCTACCTGGGACTAGATGCCATCGGCGCGCTTTGCCGGCGCTGTCGGCGTCCGGGGATGCGCACACTAAGTCCAGCCAGCCGTCACCTCGCGGCCGAGATCCTTTCTCACCCCCTGACCCGTCTGCCCAGTGCAGAAGCCGACCAGAGTCGGACGGCCGAGCTGCGCAACTACCTGCTCGACGTCATAGAACATCACCTGGAAGCCAAACTCGTCACCCGGGAGCTCATGGATGAGGCGGCAGCAACGAAAGCGTGAGCATCCCCGGCGTCCGCCGACCTTCCAAGAAGTCATCTTTTCCCTGGAACGTTTCTGGGCCGATGCTGGCTGCGTCATCCAGCAGCCCTACGACCTTGAAGTCGGCGCGGGCACCATGCACCCGGAAACTTTTTTTCGTGTCCTTGGACCTCAACCCTACCGGGTCGCCTACGTGCAGCCCAGCCGCCGCCCCGCTGATGGGCGCTACGGCGACAATCCCAATCGCCTCTACAAACACATTCAATATCAGGTAATCCTCAAGCCGCCACCCAACCATGCACAGAATCTCTACCTGGAGAGCCTCGAAGCGCTGGGTATCCGCCTTCGAGAGCACGACCTGCGATTTGAGGAAGACAACTGGGAAGCACCTACCCTGGGCGCCTGGGGCATTGGATGGCAGGTGCTGCTGGACGGGCTCGAGATCACACAGTTCACCTATTTCCAGCAGTGCGGCGGGCTTGACCTCAACCCTGTGTCTCTGGAGTTGACCTACGGCCTCGAGCGAATTACGGCTTTCCTGCAAGGCCGGGACAACGTCTACGACGTCGAATGGGCAGCCGGTGTGCCCTACGGCCAACTCCGCCTGGAAGAAGAGCGACAGTTTTCGGCCTATAGCTTCGATTCCGCCGACATCACCACGTGCCGGAGACTCTTTGAACTCCACGAAGCGGAGGCCGAGCGCCTTCTACAGGTGGCCGCCGGCGAAGAGCGCGTGCCTAAGCTCTTGCTCCCGGCTTATGACCTTTGCCTCAAATGCTCGCACCTGTTTAACCTGCTGGATTCGCGCGGCGCCATTTCGACCACCGAACGGGCGACCCTGATGACTCGGATCCGGAACTTGACCTCTCAGATCGCAACTCAACACTGCAAGCAACAAAGTCAGGTTGCACCTGCATGACGAAGGGCGAATTCTTGCTCGAGATCGGGTGCGAAGACATCCCCGCGCGGATGCTGGCAGAGGCTTCTCGCAGCCTGGGCTCGCTTCTTGAGGCTGAACTGAAGGGCGTTGGTATACTGGGTGAGCCTGGAGTCCTAACCTACGATACGCCTCGGCGCTTGGTCGCGCACTGCCCGAATGTCCTTGCGAAAGAACAAGATAGGGAAGAGCGCGTCCTCGGGCCACCGCGCGCGGTGGCTTTTGATGCCACGGGCAAGCCGACACAGGCCGCTAGGAGTTTTGCATCCCGGCACGGCGTGTCGCCCGAGGACCTCAAGGTCGTGAATACACAGAAGGGCGAATACGTTGCCGCCCTTAAGCGCACGCCCGGCCGCAGGGCTGAAAAGGTGCTGGCGGAGGCAGTTCCGCGTGTCCTTGGCTCCGTTTCGTTTCCGCGCTCAATGTACTGGACCCGCCGGGATGATGTTCGGTTTGTGCGACCGATCCGGTGGTTGGTGGCGCTGTATGCGGGACGCGTTCTGCCCGTTCGCTTGGGCGACCTGAAGGCAGGTCGGCTGACGCGTGGGCACAGGATCCTGTCACCAGCGCCATTCCCAGTGCGCGGGTTCGCGGACTACAAGCGGAAACTGGAGCAGGCCTACGTGCTGGTGGATCCGCGCGAGCGGGAGCGGAGGGTCAGGCAGGAGCACGAAAGGCTGGCGCGTTCACGCAATCTTCGCTTGCCCGAAGACGGAGCCGCTTATGCCGAATTGCTTGACTATGCAGTGAGCTCAACCGAGTACCCCACAACACAGGTTGGGACTTTTTCTTCTGACTTCCTCGGGCTTCCCGAGCCCGTCCTGATCACGGTGATGGCAAAGCAGCAGAAATACTTCTATCTGCGGGACGCCGGAGGCGCGCTGGCGCCCTCGTTTTTCGTGGTGACAGACCAGCTGCGGGATCGGCGCGGGAGGGTGGCCGAAGCGCATGCACGGGTGCTCGCTGCGCGTTTCGCAGACGCACGCTTCTTCTGGCAGCAGGAGCGCTTGATTCCACTCGAATCGCGCCGAGACTCCCTTGCGAATGTTGTCTTTGCGCAGAAGATCGGCACCTTTGCGCAAAAGGCAGTGCGAGTGGAGCGGATCGTCGCGTGGCTGGGCGAAAACGTGCCGGCCCAAGGTCGGCGCGCCGACATCAACGCCCTCCGGCGCGCCGCCCAGCTCTGCAAGTGCGACCTGACGACCCACTTGGTTGGCGAGTTCCCGGAACTGCAGGGAGTAATCGGCGGCCTGCTCGGCCGTGAGCAGGGCGAGAAGGAGGAGGTGTGGCGCGCAATCTATGAACACTACCAGCCGCGCACCGCCGAGGATAACTGCCCCGCAACACCTGAGGGAGCGCTGCTGGCAATGGCCGACAAGGTGGACACGCTGGTCGCCTGCTTTGCTGCCAACCTGACTCCGTCGGGTTCCAGCGACCCGTTCGGGCTGCGCCGCGCTGCCCAGGGCCTGCTGCGGATCGTCCTCGATCAACGCTTCCGTTTCGACTGGACCCGGCTCGTCCGCGAGGCAATCGAGCGGCTCGAGGAGCAGATGCCACTGCCGGCCGAGCCCGCGCAGCTTCAGACCGCTGTCGCCGAGTTCCTGCTAGAACGGGCCCGCCATATCTTCAGTTCGTTTCCCTATGACGAAGTGAATGCGGTGTTCGTCGCTGGCAGCCAGGATCTGGTCGATGCCGCGGCGCGGCTGGCCGCTCTGAGTCGTGTTCGCCCCAGTGACCACTTTGAGCCGCTCTGTGCTGCCTTCAAGCGAATCCGCAATATCCTCGAGCAGGCCGGCAATCACCAGCGCTGGGCTGCGCGCGCACCTGACCCCAATCTGCTCGAGCCCGGCGCAGAATCCGAGCTGTTCAAAGCCTTCACACACGTCCGCCCCCAGGTGGCCGAGCTGCGCAGCCGCCACCAGTATGAGGACGCCCTCCGCCTTGTCGCTTCTTTGCGACCGCATGTGGATCGTTTTTTTGACCACGTGCTTGTAATGACCGACGACACGTTGGTTCGAGAAAACCGCCTCCGCCTACTGGCCAACATCCTCCGCGAGTTCTCCACGATCGCTGACTTCTCGGAGATCGTGCCGACACAGAGCGGACCGCCAACACCTAGGAGCAGGAGAAAGTGAGCATGGCCAAGACCGTCTACTTTTTCGGCTCAGGAAAGGCCGACGGCAATGCCAGCATGAAGGAGCTGCTGGGAGGCAAGGGAGCCGGGCTGGCGGAAATGACTAACGCTGGGCTGCCAGTTCCGCCGGGCTTCACCATCGCGACGTCGGCGTGCCGACAGTTTTTTGCCAACCGCGGGAAACTCCCAGCAGAGGTGGAAACCGAAATCAGTGAAGCGCTCCAGCGGCTGGAGCAAGAAACCGGCCAGGAATTCAGCCATCCACGCAATCCCTTGCTCGTCTCGGTTCGGTCGGGGGCGAAGTTCTCCATGCCGGGGATGATGGACACCATCCTCAATCTCGGCCTGAATGACAGAACCGTTGCTGCGCTTGCCGATCGTGCCGGGCCGCGCTTTGCCGCTGACTGCTACCGCCGCTTGATTCAGATGTTTGGCAATGTCGTGCTCGGAATCGCCAAGGACAAGTTCGAGGCGGCCCTGGAGGCTATCAAGAAATCCCGAAAAGCCCATCTCGATACAGACCTCGACGCGGACGCGCTGAATGAGGTGGTGGACCGCTACAAGACGATTGTTTCCCGCTCAACCGGTAAAGCTTTCCCGCAAGACCCCTACGAACAGCTCCGCATGGCGCGTGACGCTGTGTTCAACTCCTGGTACAACCCACGCGCCCGCACGTACCGCCAGATGTACAAGATTCCTGAAGACCTGGGCACAGCGGTGAACGTCCAAGCCATGGTCTTCGGCAACCGCGGAGAGCGTTCCGGGACGGGCGTGGGTTTCACGCGCAACCCAGCCACCGGAACAAAGGAGTTCTTCGGCGAGTTCTTAATGAATGCCCAGGGCGAAGACGTAGTGGCCGGGATCCGAACTCCCATCCCTATCGCCGAGCTTCGCAACATCATGCCGGAAGTCTACGACCAGCTTCGTCTTATCTCAGAGCGCCTGGAGCGACACTACCGCGATATGCAGGATTTCGAGTTCACCATCCAAGACGGCAAGCTTTACATGCTGCAAACACGTAACGCCAAGCGCACGGGCCTGGCGGCGCTTCGCATCGCGGTGGATATGGTTGATGAAGGTCTGATCACGCAGGAAGAAGCATTGTTGCGGGTCGAGCCCGAGCAACTTGACCAACTCCTGCATCCGGTCTTTGAACCGAAGGCGCGCGGCAAGGTGCGGGCAGAAGCGCGGGGGCTGGGGGCCGGTCCGGGGGCGGCGAGCGGCAGCATAGTCCTGACGCCCGAGGACGCCGTGGCCCAAGCCCGGAGGGGCAAGGCGGTCATTCTGGTTCGGCCGGAGACTTCCCCGGAAGATGTTGCCGGCATGGCGGCTGCACGGGGCATCCTGACAGCCACGGGCGGGATGACGTCTCACGCGGCGGTTGTCAGCCGGGGTATGGGCAAGCCGTGCGTTGTCGGCTGCAAGGAGCTTGCGATTGATCTCAAAGCCGGGACTGTGAGTGTCAACGGGAGACGCTACCGCGTAGGGCAGCCGGTGTCGATTGACGGGACAACGGGAGAGGTGATGTTCGCTTCGCTTCCCACAGTCGAGTCGGAGCTCATCCGCGTCGCAGAAGGAAAGTTGCGGCCAGAGAAAAGCGCGCTCTACGCCTATTTCAAACGCTTCATGTCGTGGGCGGACGCAAAGCGTCGGCTCGGAATCCGTGCCAATGCAGATCTGCCGGCGGATGCAAGACTCGCTCGCGGGCTGGGTGCGCAGGGTATCGGACTGTGCCGGACTGAGCACATGTTTTTCGCCAAGGATCGGCTCCCACACATGCAGAAGATGATTGTCGCAGACAGCGAACTGAACCGTCGGCGAGCGCTGGAGAAACTCTTGCCCATGCAGCGAAGTGATTTCAAGGGGATTCTAGAAGCCATGGCCGGCTATCCGGTTACGATTCGCCTGCTGGATCCACCGCTGCATGAATTCCTGCCGAAGGAAGAAGAGTTGAGGGAAGAGCTGCGTGTAGATAAACAAAAGAAAAAAAAGAACTTACAGAAGATTCGCAGGGCGCAAAAGATGCTCGAACGTGTCGAGCAGTTGAAGGAATTGAACCCCATGCTGGGCCAGCGCGGATGTCGTCTGGGCATTACCTACCCGGAAGTCTCGGAGATGCAGGCGCGGGCGATTTTCGAAGCTGCCTGCGATGTGGCCGGGCGGGGCATTGAGGTGTTCCCGGAGGTGATGATCCCCTTGGTGGGACATACCCGGGAATTCGAGCTGCAGCGAGAAATCATTGATCGGGTGGCGCAGGAAGTCTTTCGCCGGCGTGGCCGCCGGATACCCTACCTAGTGGGCACAATGATTGAGTTGCCCCGGGCAGCGCTCACAGCGGACGAAATCGCTCAAGGAGCTGAGTTCTTCTCCTTCGGCACAAACGACCTCACTCAGACCACCTACGGTCTTTCCCGCGATGACACGGCCGCGCTGATTCAGCGCTACGTCGAGCTGGGGATCCTCAAGAGCGACCCCTTTGAGGTGTTGGATCGCCGCGGTGTGGGGGAACTGATTCAGCTGGGCACCGAGCGGGGGCGCCGCTCGCGACCGAAGCTCAAGGTGGGAATCTGCGGGGAGCACGGCGGGGAGCCCTCGTCAGTGGAATTCTGTCACGCCGTGGGCCTCGACTACGTCAGTTGCTCGCCCTTCCGGGTGCCCGTGGCGCGGCTGGCAGCCGCGCAGGCCGCTGTGAAGGAGGAATTGGGCGAGCCGGAAACTGCACACGTCACGGCCTAGGTTCTTTTGTGCGGGCCGGGTCGTTTCAAGTCCGAATGTGGAGCAGCAGGTAGAGGCCCACTAGGGCGAAGAGAAGGGTGGGTCCCGAACCAGCCAGCAACGGTGGCAGGAGTTGGAATTTCCCCATCGATTCAAAAAGCATGGTAGCCACCCAGTAGGCTAGTCCCAGGGCGATGCCGACCGCCACTCCGCCCAACGCTCCGCGCCGCCCGAAGCGCATCCCGTAGGGAAGCCCAAGCAGCATCATCACGAAGGCGGTCAGGGGAAAGGCGAATTTTCGGTAGTATTCAACCGCAAAGGAACTGACCTCAAATCCCGCTTGGCGCAGATCGGAAAGATAACGCCGCAACTGGCGGAAGTTCATCTGACTGGACTGGAGCACTTCGCGCTTGAAATAATCCGGGGGTTCGTTGATCTGGGGGAAGGTGGCGACGGGAAAGGCTTCGAAGGCAACGGTGCGGTTGCCCTCGAATTCGCGCTTCCAACCGTCGATGAGGATCCAGGTAGCCAGGGCCGGTTCCCAGTGAGCCTGGCGGGCGAAAATCCTGCGCCGCAGGGCGAAATGGTCGGGGTCGAGCTCGAGGATGGAAAGCTCGCCAAAAAGATTCGCACGAGCATCAAACAGGCGGTAATTGAAGACGCGGTGTCCGCGGCCGAAGACCCATTTCCTCTGCGGCTGGTACACGGTTTGGGGAGGACGTCCGCGAATCTGGTTTCGGAGCGCTTCCTGGCGTTGGTTGCTGGCGGGGAGGTAGCGGTAGTCCAGAGCGAACAAGGCGAGAGCCAGCAGCAGCCCCAAGGCCAAGGCCGGAACGGCGATGCGGTAGAGGCTAATGCCGGCCGCTTTGATAGCAATCAGCTCGTTGCGCTTGCTCAGCAGGCCCAGTTCAACAAGAACGGCCAAGAGCGCAGAAAGCGGCGTCATCCAGTAGAGAGCCTGGGGGAGGAGGTACCAGAGATAGCTGGCGACGACATGCCATCCCACCTGATTCTCGGCTATCTCGTCAATCAGGTCGAGCAGATTGAACAATTCAAACAACAGGAGAAAACTAGCCAGGAGGAGTAGGAAGTAGAACAGGATGCCCCGGACTAGGTAGAGGTCGAGCAAGCGGGGCAGGTGGGAACGTTCTCGGTGAACTGGCCGGGGGAGATTCGTGCTGAGCAAAGCTTGCTGCGCTTGCGAAGCTCGCAGCCGTCGGAGGAAGGCCAGCACGTCACGACCCCCTCGCCGGGGGCGCCGCAATCGCAAGAGCAGCCACACGCCAGAGACACCAAGAACCAAGTTTGCCATCCACACGCCGATCCCAGGCAATAAGACGCCTTCTCGGGCCAGACGATCCGAGAATACGAAGACCGTGTAGTAGGCCGCCAGAAGCACGAGCGCGGTCACGAGTGCGGCCGACCGCCCTCCTCGGCCTCCCCTCAGACCAAGGGGAATCCCAAGCAGTGCCAGCACCACACAGGAAGCCGGCAGCGCCAGACGCCGATGAAAATCGACGCGCGCGGTGCGCCAGTCCGACCCCTGCCGGCTTGCAACCCAGAGTTCGCTCAGTGCCAGTTCGGCATTCCTTCCAAGTTCGACGGGCTCGGTCGGCGCTGTGGGCCAGGGCAGGGCGCGATCACTTTCGGCGAACGTGGAGAGAGAATAGCGTTCAGGCTGTTCCAACAAGTGTTCATGCACACTCCCGCTCTGCAGGTGGAGCTGCAGACGTCGTCGCCCCGGTTCGTTGACAACCACTCCGCTTTCGGCTAACGTCAACTTGGTTGCGGCAGGCTGCGAAGCATCGGCAAGCAGAACCCCTTTCCAGCGTGCGCCGCCACTCTCTACGTCTTGAACGTAGAGAATCCAATTCGGGAAACGCTCGTCAAACACGCGAGCTTGGATCTCCGAAGCCAAGTCTCCCACCGCCAACTCCGCCTGCAAGCTGCGGAACTGCCGGGCGGCTTGCGGCGTCCACCAAAGGCTGCTGGCCAAGGCCAGCAGAAAGCCAGCTCCGGCAAACAGAGCCGACGGCCAGAGCAATCGTCGCAAGCCAATCGCGCTTGCCTGCAGGGCGATGACTTCCCCGTCCGTCGCCAGCCGGCTCCACCCGACCAGCAGCCCGACCAACACGGCCATGGGAATCGTCCAGACCAGCTTGCTCGGCAGGACGGTGGTGAGGAGAAGAAACAGTGTTGTCCAGGACGTACTCTGGCGCGCCACCAGCTCGCTCAGCCGGGCTACCTCGGGGATGGCCAGGACAAACGTGAAGACCAGCAGCGCCAACAGAGAATACCCCGCAAACTCCTTCAAGAGATAGCGGTCAAGGGTTTGCATCACTGCGCGGCGTTGCTGTGGGGAAGAAACTCCATGCGGAAGCTCATTCTAGCACGGCGCCGAATCCAGCGGCAAAACCGACTCCGATGAGCCGCCTCTATCTGGTTCTCCTTTGGCATATGCACCAGCCCGAGTACCGTGATCCCGCCACCGGCGAGTATCTGCTGCCCTGGACCCGCTTGCATGCCCTGAAGGATTATTACGGAATGGTAGCCTTGCTGGAAGAGTTCCCCAACGTCCACGCCACCTTCAACCTTACCCCCGTTCTCCTTCACCAGATCAAGAGCTATGCCGCGGGCGAGTTTCACGAGGGTCTCTACGAACTTGTCTTCCGACCAGCGGCGCAGTTGACACGGGAGGAACAGGTTCAGCTATTGGGACGCAGCTTTGTGGGCAGTGAGCACCTGCTGGGCCGTTTTCCGCGCTTTCGCGATCTCCGCGACCGCGTACGGGCGGCTACCAGCCCCGAGCAGGCAGCTTCGCAACTGTCTCTCCAGGATTGGATTGACATCCAAGTTCTGTCCCAACTCATCTGGATGGACGAATACTTCCTGGCCGAGGATCCGCTGCTCGAGGCACTGACGGCAAAAGGTCGCAACTTCACTGAGGCGGAAAAGCAGCGGTTGCAGGCCAAAGAAATTGAGCTTCTCGGCTGCGTCATCCCCGCCTACCGTGACGCTGCCGTGCAGGGACGGGCGGAACTCTCCACCACTCCCATGTACCATCCCATTCTTCCCTTGCTGATTGATTCCAATGTTGCCCGGGAAGCTAACCCGCACACACGCCTCCCGCGCGCTCGCTTTGCCTACCCGGATGATGCTCGCACTCAGCTTGAGCGGGCTCTGCGAACCTACGCGGAACTCTTTGGCTCTCCCCCGTACGGCATCTGGCCTGCCGAAGGCTCCGTCTCGGAGGCAGTGGCCGAACTGGTGGCTGGCTTTGGCATCCGGTGGCTCGCATCTGATGAAGCTATCCTGGCGCGGTCACTCGCAGCCAGCGGACAAGTCTTCGCGCCGGAGCATCGCTACCAGCCCTACCGGCTGGAAACCCCGAAGGGACCTGTCCACTTCATTTTCCGCGATCATCAACTCTCCGACTTGATTGGGTTCGTCTATTCCAAGATGAACCCGGCCGACGCAGCTGCCGATTTGCACCGCCGAATCCGACAGGCTGGCGAGCCGCTGCTGGCCTCCGGGCGGAACGCCTTGATAGCTCTTATTCTCGACGGAGAGAATCCCTGGGAGTATTACCCGAAAAACGGTCGCCCGTTCCTGCGCGAATTCTACCGCCGCCTTTCCGCTGACCCGACCATCACCGCCGTCACGGTCAGCGAAGCTCTCGCACAATGGAAGGACCCACCGCGACTCCAACGCCTGATTCCAGGTTCCTGGATCAATGGCAACTTTGACATCTGGATCGGCCATCCGGAAGACCATCGCGCCTGGGAGCTGCTCAGCGCTGCCCGGGCCTTCTATGCCGCGCGTGCCGGCAGTGGCCGCGCCTCCCCGGAGCAGTTGGAAAACGCCTATGAGGCCTTGCTCGTCGCCGAGAGTAGTGACTGGTGCTGGTGGTTTGGCCCCGAACATCAGTCTTCCCACGATGCTGACTTCGACATCCTCTTCCGAAAGTATGTGAGCCAGGTTTACCGTGCGCTGGATGCAGATCCTCCTGATGAATTGATGGTCCCGATCAAGCGGCTTCCCCTGCGCACCATCCGGCATGATCCCACCGGCTACATCCGGCCTGTTATTGATGGTGAAGTGACGAACTACTTTGAGTGGCTGGGCGCCGGCCTCTACGCGGCTGACCGTCGCAGTGGAGCGCTGCACACCCAGCGCTTCTATCTCAAGGAACTTCACTATGGATTTGACCAGGACAACTTCTACTTGCGCGTGGACCTCTTCCCGGATGTTGTTCGCGAGATGGGCGAATTCGAACTCCGGGTGCTCATCAAGACCGCCCAGGAATTGCGCCTCCACGTGACGGTGGAAAAAGGTGCCGTCGTGGCGCAAGAGATGTTCCGAAACGGCGATCCGCTTCCCAGCAACGGCGGCAATCGCCTGGCAGTTGAATTGGGAAAAGTTTTGGAGCTGCGGATCGCACACGAATTGGTGGCCACCCCTGCCGCCGGGCCAATGAAACTCAACGTGTCCTTCTGGAGTGGAAGCCTTCCCTTGGATGTGTTGCCGGCAGAAGGCTGGCTGGAGATTCAGCTCGGCGAAGAGGCCTTCGCCTGGCGGGGCGTCTAGCCTCCGCGCCGCTCGTCCGGAACCTGCACCACGGCAATGGCGCGGGGAGCACGACCCACCGGAATCAGCGTAATCAGTACGCGCCGGGTGGTGTCAACCAGCGCCACATCGTTCGATTCAGCGTGGGCCACCAACAGCACTTTTTCATCCGGCGTCAACGCCATCCCATCCGGCTGTGACCCGACCCCAATGCTGGCTTCCACCCGCCGGCTTGCTACGTCGACCACAAACACGCTGTTCGAGCCAAAGTTCGCCACATAGAGTTCCTTGCCGTCTCGCCGTAGCAATACGCGCACGGGCTGTTGCCCCGCTGGCAGGGTCTCGACCGCATCGTTGCTCCACGCGTTCAGGACCGAAAGGGTGTGGGAGTCAAAGTTTGCCACGAAGACCTCGCCCCCATCGGGCTTTATGCTCAGGTGGAGGGGAGTCTTGCCTACCGGCACGTGAGCCAGCAGCGCCCGCCGCTTCAAATCGATCACGGAAACCTTTCCGGCTGCGCTCGCCACCACGAATGCCTTGGACCCGTCGGGCAGAATCTCGACTTGCTCGGGCTGGGAAGCCACAGGAATCGTGGCAACTACACTCCTTTGGAACACATCTACCAGGGAAACACTAGAGTCCTCCCGATTCGCCACGACGACCAGGTTCCCGCTGGCACTGGCACGCGCCACGCTGGGTTGCCGGCCGACGGGAATCGATGCAGCCACTTGCCGGGTTTCGCAGTCAATAACGCTGACGGTGTTGGAGCCTGCATTGGCGACATAAGCCTCCCTTCCATGCGGCGAGAAATCGATGAAGAAGGGATGTTGCCCAACCGGGATGCGCGTCAGTACCTCTTGTCGGCCGATGTCGATCACATCCACTTCACCTGCCTCGCTCGCCACAACATAGACTTCCGGGCGTCTGGGGTGGGCCCGTAACCCGGTTGGACTCGCTCCTACCGCCACACTGGCCACGACCCGCAGGGCAGCAACATCAATCACACTGACCGTGTCGCTCTTTCCGTTGCTCACATACGCATAGACGGTTCGAGGAGGAGGGGAGGTCCCGGCACAACTACCTCCGGCAAGCAAGAAAACAAGGAGGGCGAACTCGACTCCCCATCCCCGGCCTTGGCTGGCAGAGTGCGCGCTTGCAAGGGGCAAGTTAACTGCCCGGGGCAACAGGACGAAATTCCATGGGAGCCGGCACACGCCGTCCTACCACGGCACCGATTTGCCGTATTTCCTCCATCAACTGCTCGAACTGGACCGGCAGGATGGACTGATAGCCGTCGGAAAGGGCCTGTTCCGGTTGGTGGTGGACTTCGATCAACAACCCGTCCGCTCCCACCGCCACGGCGGCACGGGAGAGCGGCAGCACTTTCTCGCGGCGCCCTGTACCATGGCTCGGATCCACCAGGATCGGCAGGTGACTCAGGCGTTTGACAGCCGGCACAACGCTCAGGTCAAGAGTGTTCCGCGTGTGGTCGGCAAACGTGCGCACACCGCGTTCGCAGAGGATCACGTTTCGATTCCCCTCGGCCAGAATGTATTCCGCTGCCATCAGGAACTCATCCAGCGTCGCTGACATTCCGCGCTTCAGCAGCACAGGCTTCGCGCAACGCCCCACACGCTTCAGCAGCGAGAAATTCTGCATGTTGCGAGCACCAATCTGGATAACGTCGGCGTAGTTCTCGACTTGCTCCAGGCTCTCCGCATCTACCGCCTCCGTGACAATCTTGAGCCCGAAGCTTTCACGCACCTCGGCCAGAATCCGCAGCCCTTCCTCGCCGAGTCCCTGAAAACTGTAGGGCGAGGTGCGGGGCTTGTAGGCACCACCCCGGAATAGTCGCGCGCCCGCCGCCCGCACCCGTGCGGCTATTGTCAGAGCCTGCTCGCGGCTCTCGATCGCGCACGGCCCGGCAACAATCGCCAACTCGACTCCACCCACGGGTACGTCATCTAACCAGATGACACTGTCTTCCTCCTTGAACTCACGCCCCACCAGCTTGTAGGGTTTCGAAACCGGGACACATTCGACGACACCCGGCATTGCTTCCAAGGCGGCTGCTTCCACCGGGCCTTGGTTACCCGTGATGCCAATGGCCGTGCGCGTAGCTCCACGGATTGGATGGGGCTTATAGCCCATCCGGCGGATTCGTTCGCAGACGGCGTGGATCTGCTCGTCCGTCGCGTGCGCCTGCATGACGACAAGCATTGCTATCTCCCGGGAAGCCTCTCAGTCTAAGGCAATTCCCTCTGCAAAGGCAACCACCAGCGCGGTTGCGGTCTTTCGACACGTCTGCTAGCATAGAGGTTTCAGGTTTCCGCTCTGGAGGCGTCTGGAAGGCGGATGACGAGTAGTTCGGAGGGGTCTCCCGCACCGATCCGCATCGGTATCCACACCTCCATTGCCGGGCGCCTGGCGCGGGCAGCCGAACGCGCCGCCGCACTCGACTGCGACGCCTTCCAGATCTTCTCGGCCAGCCCCCGCCTCTGGGATTTCCATACGCTGGCTCCCGTCGAAGCGGCCACCTTCCGGCAATACCGCGACACCCTCGGGCTTCATCCTCTGGTGATTCACGACAACTATTTGATCAATCTGGCTGCGGCCGATCGGGTCTTGCGCGCCCGCTCCATCCAGGCCTTCCAGGCCGAACTCAAGCGTGCCCTGGCGCTGGGCGCTGATTACCTGATTGCCCATCCGGGCAGTGCCGGAACCCAGCCTCGCCAGCAGGCGCTTGCCCAGGTCGCTGATTCCCTCCGCGCCGCCACGCGCGGGATCAAGCTCAACGGCCTCCGCATTCTGCTCGAAAACACCGCCGGGCAGGGACGAATACTGGGAGCCGACTTACGCGACCTGCGCGTCATACTCGATTCTTGTCCGGAGTTGAATCTGGGCGTGTGTATCGACACGGCCCACCTGTTTGCAGCCGGCTACGACCTCCGCTCTCCAGCTGCCTTGGAGCAAACGCTCGAGACCATCCACGGCACCGTCGGGCTTGAGCGGGTGAAAGTGATTCACACGAATGATTCCAAAGCGCCACTCGGCTCCCACCTCGATCGCCACCAACACATCGGCAGGGGCAAGATCGGGCTGGAAGCTTTCCGGAGGCTCCTCCACCACCGTGTCCTGGCGGGTAAGACATTCATCTTGGAAACACCGATCGACCGGCCCAACGACGACCGCCGCAATCTCCACACCGTGCGCCGCCTGGCGGGACAAGCAGGCCGACGAGCAGGAAAGCGATGACCAGCGAGTACGACCCGAAGGCGATTGAACCCAAGTGGGAGCGCTTCTGGGCGGAGCACAAGTTCTTCGAAGTAACTCACCAGTCCGACAAACCCAAGTATTACGTTCTGGAAATGCTTCCCTATCCCTCCGGAGCTCTTCATATGGGCCATGTGCGCAATTACTCGATTGGCGACGCCGTGGCCCGCTACCGCTGGATGAACGGCTTCAACGTGCTGCATCCGATTGGCTGGGACTCCTTTGGTCTGCCCGCCGAAAACGCCGCCATCCTTCACAAGAAGCACCCGCAGGAGTGGACGAGCGCCAACATTGCCCAGATGCGTGCGCAGTGTAAGCGCTTCGGCTTCAGTTACGATTGGACGCGCGAAATCTCCTCCTGTGACCCCGCCTACTACCGCTGGAATCAATGGTTCTTCCTGCAGATGCTGAAGCGTGGCCTCGCCTACCGCAAGAAGAGTCGCGTCAATTGGTGCCGCGCATGCCAGACCGTGCTGGCGAACGAGCAGGTAGTGGACGGCTGCTGCTGGCGCCACGAAGACACTCCGGTCGAACAGCGCGAGCTGCCGCAGTGGTTTCTGAAGATCACAGCCTATGCCGACGAATTGCTGGCCGACACCGCAGCCCTGCTCCGTGGTTGGCCCGAGCGCGTCTTGACCATGCAGCGAAACTGGATCGGGAAATCCGAAGGGACACGCCTGAAGTGGCCGGTGCAGGGAACTGACCTCACCATCGAAACCTTCACCACGCGCCTGGATACGATCTACGGTGCCGTCGCGTTGGTGCTGGCACCGGAGCATCCGGCCGTTGAGCAGTTGCTGCACGGATTGCCTGGCGGTGCCAGCATCCGAATGGGTGTTGAACGCCTGCGCCAGCAGACCATTCGTGCGCAGGTGACAGGCGGCGTCGAGAAGGAGGGGCTGTTCATCGGCCGCTTCGTGCTGAATCCCTTTTCCGGTGAGAGCCTGCCCGTCTGGGTCAGCAACTTCGTTCTGATGGAATACGGCACCGGGGCGGTGATGTCCGTGCCCGCGCACGACCAGCGGGACTTTGAGTTCGCCAAGAAGTACCGCCTGCCCCTCAAGGTCGTGATTCAGCCCCCCGACCGGATCCTGAGTGCAGAACTACTCCGACAGGCCTATACCGACCCCGGCCGCTTGGTCAATTCAGGTCCTTATAACGGGCTGACCAGCGAAGAAGCGATCGCCAAGATGACACGTGATGCCGCTCAGAAGGGTTTTGGCGAAGCGACAACGCTCTTCCGCATCAAGGATTGGGGCATCTCGCGCCAGCGCTACTGGGGCACACCGATCCCGGTGGTCTACTGCGATACGTGCGGGGTTGTGCCCGTGCCGGAAAACCAGCTTCCGGTCATTCTGCCAGCCAAAGTCGAAATCACAGGTATGGGCGAATCTCCGCTCGCGCAAGTGCCGGAGTTCCTCCACACCACCTGCCCCGTTTGCGCCGGGCCGGCCCGGCGCGAAACCGACACCATGGACACTTTTGTGGACTCCTCCTGGTACTTCTACCGCTACACTGACCCTCATACTGAGACCTCTCCCATCAATCCCGAAGCTACCCGCTACTGGTTTCCGATTGACCAGTACATCGGGGGTATCGAACACGCCATCCTCCACCTAATTTATTCGCGCTTCTTCACCAAGGTGATGCGCGACCTGGGCCTGGTGTCATTCAACGAACCCGTCAAGCGGCTGTTTACGCAGGGCATGGTCATCAAAGACGGCGCCAAGATGTCAAAATCCAAGGGGAATATCGTCGAGCCAGACGATATGGTCGAGCGCTATGGAGCCGACACGACCCGGCTCTACGTGCTTTTTGCGGCTCCTCCGGAGAAAGACTTGGATTGGAGCGAGGCGGGGGTGGAAGGCTGCCATCGCTTTCTGAACCGCCTCTACCGTATCGTCGCCAAGCACGCCGAGAGCCTCCGCTCTGTCCGTTCCATCGGGACGACACGCGCAGATGGCAACCCTGCGGCGGACATCGCCACGGGAGTCAACGCCCTGGAGCGGCAACTCCTCCGTAAGACGCACCAGACCATCCGCCGCGTCACGCACGACTTTGAAACACGCTGGCATATGAATACGGCCATCGCCGGCATCATGGAACTCGTCAATGAGTTGTACGCGGTGGAGTCCTCCGAGGAGGAGATTTCTCCGCCTGTGTTGAAAGAGGTGTTGGAGACCACAGCTCTCCTCCTCTCTCCCTATGCTCCTCACATTGCCGAGGAGCTCTGGGAGATGCTCGGGCATGAGCCGGGGCTTCTTCGCGTCCCCTGGCCGCGCGCTCAAGCCGAGTATGCCCAGGAAGAGGAGTACGAAATCGTGATTCAGGTCAACGGACGGGTTCGGGGACGGCTCACCGTGACGGAGGACCTGAGCGAAGATGAGCTGCGCGAGCGCGCGCTCGCAGACACTCGCATCGCAGAGCTGGTGCGACCGGGCCGCATTGCCAAAACTGTCGTCGTTCCCAAGAAACTCATCAACATCGTGCTGGCTTCCTAGATGTCTGCTGGCCCGATTGCCTGGCGATGTGGCGAGGGTTTGAAGCGGGTGGTATAAGAACAGCGAATCCGATGCAGCCGACGAGGGGCATTGTTATTCTGGATTTTGGGGGCCAATACACCCAGCTGATTGCGCGCCGGGTCCGGGAGCAAAGCGTTTTTTCGACCATCCTGCCCTGCCACGTACCCCTCGAACAAGTGGTCGCGCTCGAGCCCGCTGGAATCATTCTCTCCGGTGGGCCCTCCTCGGTGTACGACGCCAACGCGCCCTCCTGCGACCCCGCCATCCTCTCGCTCGGCAAGCCCGTGCTCGGCATCTGCTATGGCCTGCAGTGGATTGCGCACCAGTTGGGGGGAAGAGTTGAGCCCGCTCGACGCCGAGAATATGGCCCGGCTGAACTTATCATCGAGAATGGTTCGCGGCTTCTGGCCGGAATCCCTTCTCCGCTCCGCATCTGGAATAGCCATGGTGACGAGGTGGTTGCGGTGCCGCCCGGATTCCGCACCGTGGGCGTAACCTCCACCGCGGTGGCAGCGATCGAAAATCCGGAACGCAATATCTATGCCGTGCAGTTTCACCCGGAAGTCCGTCACACGGATCGCGGTACGGACTTGCTCCGCACCTTTCTGTTTTCCATCTGCCGCGCGCAGCCAAACTGGGATCCCCACACGTTCGTAGAGCGGACGGTGGAAGAGATTCGTACACGAGTGGGTGGCCAGGACCGAGCCCTGTGCGCGCTGAGCGGCGGTGTGGATTCCACGGTCGCGGCCGAGCTCGTGCATCGCGCCATCGGGGAGCGCCTGGTTTGTGTGTTTGTCGACAATGGCTTGCTGCGCCGGGATGAATTCGGGCGCACGTTGTCCTTGCTGCAAAAGCGCCTTGCCCTGAACGTGGTGGGTGTGGACGCGGCCGAAGGTTTCCTTGGTCGCTTACGCGGGGTCACCGATCCGGAGGAAAAGCGCCGACGAGTCGGCGCTGAGTTCGTCCGGGTGTTCGAGCAAGAGGCGCGCAAGCTGGGAGCCTTTCGATTCCTGGTGCAGGGCACCTTGTACCCCGACGTGATCGAGTCCGTCTCCGTCCGTGGACCCTCGGCCACCATCAAGACCCACCACAACGTGGGAGGGCTACCGACCCAGATGCAGTTTGAACTCATTGAGCCGTTGCGAGAACTCTTCAAGGATGAGGTTCGGCGCATCGGCCACGAACTTGGCCTGCCAGAAGACATTCTCCAACGACATCCGTTTCCGGGTCCCGGCCTAGCGGTGCGGGTGTTAGGCGAAGTCACGACGGAGCGGCTTGCCATGCTGCGTGCCGCTGACGAGATCGTTTTTCAAGAGATCACGAGGGCTGGTTTCTACCCGCAACTCTGGCAGGCCTTCGCCGTGCTCCTGCCGGTGCAGAGTGTCGGGGTGATGGGCGACCAGCGCAGCTATGGCTACACCGTGGCCGTACGCGCCGTCCACTCCGAAGACGGCATGACGGCCGACTGGGCCCGTTTGCCGGCCGACCTGTTGGAACGCTTGGCCACGCGCATCGTGAACGAGGTGCGGGGCGTCAACCGAGTGGTATACGACATAAGCTCCAAGCCGCCCAGCACCATCGAATGGGAATAGTCGGCCGGCTTCCTTCTGCGGCTGTCCTGCGTCCAATAACGCAGTCGTCGACATCATCATGTAACCCGCCATGGAACGACGCCGTCTCACTGAAGTGGGAGCCCCGCGAGGGGCGCGCCCGGGGCAGGATGAGGAGCAGAACCTCATCCGGCGGGCGCAGAAAGGTGACCATGAGGCGTTCGAGACCTTACTCCGGCAACATCAGCGGCGCGTGCTCTCCCTCATTAGCCACCTCCTCCGGCGACCGGCGGATATCGAGGACATCGCCCAGCAGGTCTTTCTCAAGGTTTACTTGGCCTTGCCACGATTTGACTTCCGGTCGGCGTTTGGCACCTGGCTCTACCGCATTGCTGTCAACGAATGTTATGACCATCTGCGCCGGCAACGTGCACGAAAGTCGGCGGCCGCAGCGGAGATCCCCCTCGAGGAAGTCGTCTCGCTCGAACAACTTGGAAGCTCTGCCACCCAACCCGAGGGATTGGACATCGTTGCCCGTACAGAGCTCCGCCAGGTGGCGGAAAAACTCTTCCGGAGATTGTCCCCGGATGACCGGCTGGTTCTGACTTTGAAGGAACTAGAGGGATTCTCGATCGAGGAAATCGCTCAGATCATGAGGCTGCAAGAGAGCACAGTTAAAGTCCGAATCTTCCGGGCGCGCAAGCGGTTGGCCGAGGCCTACCGGCGACTGGTGCGCGCACGATTACCAAGAAGCTGACCATGCGCTGCCAGCAACTGGAACAGCAATGGGAGGATTGGCTGGAGGGACGCGACGCCCCCGAACTGGCTGCCCATCTGCAAGCCTGTGCTCATTGTCGAACGATGGCGGAAGAATTCCGCGGACTGAACGCGATGGTTCCTTTGCTCCGGGATGAACCGCCTGCGCTGGCGCCGGGCTTCTGGCTCCGTCTGCGGGAGCGAATCGAAGCCACTGATCGCCAGGAAGCCTACTGGGCAGCATTCAACTCTCTCGCCGGGCGCGCGGCAGCCGTTCTGGCCGTGCTCTTGCTGGCCCTGAGTCTGCTGACGTTGCGCCAGCAGCCACTCACTTCAGTTACGGGAATCGACCCCGTTCAGGAGGCAAGCACGATTCCCAACGTCGAATTAAGCAACGGCGAGCTGACACAGGATCAGGTGCTGGTGTCGCTGGTGGAAATGGATGTGAAGCCATGAATCGGCGTGCGGTCTTTTACCTCCTGCTCGTGTTTCTTCTGGGAGCTGCTGTGGGCGGCTTGGGAGCCTATCTGGCCGACAAGTGGAATCTCTTCGATTGGCACCGAAGCGGACACGACCGCGCGCGGGGCGCTGTCGAATCGTTGACGCGCGAACTCAGCCTCAGTCCTGACCAGCAAGCACGCCTCCAAACCATTCTAGCCGAGACCGGCCAAAAATACCGCGAAACCTGGGAGCGCAGCCGCCGGGAAAACGAAGAAATACGCCAGACGGCCCGTCAGCGCATCCGGGAGATTCTGACGGAAGAGCAAAAACCGAGATTCGAGGAATTGTTGCGGCAGATTGACACCCGCCGGCGTGAACGCTCGGGGCGCACTCGCAGCAATCGTGAATCGAAGGAGAGGCGATGAAAGACAGAATCGTTGCGCTTGTTCGTCGACACCGGCGCGCCACCGTGGCCGTGGTTGCAGCCATCGCGGGCGTCCTCCTCTTCGCCGCTTTTGGCGTGGGGCGATCCAGCGACGTCCAGTATTTCACCACTGAGGTTGAGCACGGCAACATCTTTTCCATCGTCCAGGCGACCGGAACGATCAACGCCGTCACAACTGTGCAGGTCGGCTCACAGGTCTCCGGGCAGATTGCGGAACTCCACGCCGACTTCAACTCGCGCGTGAAGAAGGGCCAATTGATTGCTCAGATCGACCCCTCCATTTTCCGCACCCGCGTGCTCCAGGCCGAAGCCGATATGGTCAGTTCGCAAGCTGGTGTCCGCAGCTTGGAAGCCGACCTGATTGCGGCAGAGGCCAACGTGGAAAAGTCAAAGGCGGCCTTGCGCGAGGCTGAGCTCAGCTTGAAACGCACGGTGGAGCTGTTCGAGCAAAAGATTGCTTCCCAGCAACAACGGGAAGGTGCGGAGGTGGCCCATGAAACTGCGGTCGCCAACCTGCGCGCCGCTGAAGCCCAGGTGAATCAGATTCGCGCTCGCCTGGAACAACAGCGGGCTCAAGTGAAACAGCGCCAGGCGCAGCTTGAGCAGGCACGGCTCGACCTACAGCACACGGTCATTCGCGCTCCCATCGACGGGACGGTCATTGCCCGCAACGTCGATGTGGGCCAAACCGTGGCGGCCAGTCTGCAGGCGCCCACACTTTTCACGATAGCCCAGGACCTGACCAAGATGCTCGTCTATGCCAAGACCGACGAGTCCGATGTCGGCCGCATCCGCGTCGGCACGCTCGCAACCTTCAAAGTCGATTCCTTTCCTAAAGAGACCTTTCGCGGCCGCGTGGTTCAGGTGCGGATGAATGCCTATCAGGTGCAAAATGTCGTCACCTACGACACAATCATCGCATTTGACAATCCAGAAGAAAAACTGCTGCCGGGTATGACGGCCTACGTAACGATTCCGGTGGCATCGGCCCGCGACGTGGTCAAGATCCCCAACGGCTCGCTGCGCTATCGCCCCGAATTATCCGAAAGCGAACGCCGTGCCCTGCTGGAAAAATACGGGTTGCTTCCGCAGCAGACAGAACAGGCGCAGCTGGCACCGCCCTCCGGTAGCACGCAGAGCCAAGGCGGGAATCAGGCACAGGCCAGCGAGAGCCGCGCCCAGAGACAGGGAAGGCAGGAGGCGGGAAGTGACAGTGAGAGCCGTGAGGCCCGCCGCGCTCGCTTCATGGCGATGCGGGCGCAGCAAGGGGGAGCAGTCCGCCCCGAAGGTATGATGGGACCGCGTCCGGACGCCGCTACCCAGCGCGAGGGTGAGTGGCAGATTGTGTGGAAGCTGAGGCCGGACAAACAGCTTCAACCGGTACGTATCCGGACCGGTATCACCGACTATACCTACACGGCGATGCTCGAAGGTGACCTGAAGCCGGGTGATAAGCTCATCATTGGGCAGACGTCAGCCAACCGTAGAACACAGATGCCGGGCGGAATGGGCGGAATTCCGGGTATGCCGCGACGCTTCTAGGTCAGGTTTCATTCGAGATGGCTGGAAAACTGAACAACGCCGTTATTTGCCTCGAGGACATCCACAAGGTTTATGACCTTGGCGAGGTGAAGGTTCCGGCTTTGCAGGGAATCAATCTAGAGATTGGCCCACGGGAGTTTGTGGCCATCATGGGAGCGTCTGGCTCGGGAAAGTCCACGCTCATGAACCTCATCGGTTGCCTCGACCGGCCGACCTCGGGACGCTATTTCCTCGAGAACATCGACGTTTCACAGCTGGATTCGCGCGACCGGGCGCGCATCCGGAATCGAAAAATCGGCTTCGTTTTCCAACAGTTCAACCTCTTGGCCCGCACCACCGCGCTTGAGAACGTTGAACTCCCGACTATCTATGCTGGCTTGGCACGGCAGGAGCGTCATTCCCGAGCCCACGCAACCCTGAAGCTTGTCGGCCTGGAAGCCCGGGAGGACCACTTCCCGAGCCAACTCTCCGGCGGGCAGCAGCAGCGCGTAGCGATCGCGCGCGCGCTCATCAACCAGCCTTCGATTCTGTTGGCAGATGAACCCACGGGGAACCTGGACAGCCACACGAGTGTAGAAATCATGGAGCTGCTAACACAACTGAACCACGAGCAAGGCTTGCTGGTGATTCTGGTGACTCATGAGGCCGACATCGCAGCATACGCACAGCGATTGGTGCTGTTGCGAGACGGTTTGATCCTTCGGGATGTGCACGTGCGCGATCGCCAGGAAGCCTACGAGGTGGTTAAAGACTTGCACGCTTTGCCCACAGAATCCGTGAGTTGACACAAAGGAGGAAGCAACCCGATGGAGTACGGCGTAACCCTGCGAGTGGCGGCGCGGGCGTTGGCGCGCAACAAGATGCGCTCGGCTTTGACCATGCTCGGCATCGTCATCGGTGTGTGCGCGGTCATCGCTATGGTGAGCGTGGGGCAGGGAGCCGAGCGGCAGGTCCAGCAGCAGATTGAGAGCTTTGGAACCAATGTGGTTTATATCTCCGCCGGCAGCCCTTCCCGAGGCATCGGGGGAATGCGTTTCGGCTCATGGGCGGTCAAGACACTGACAATTGAGGATATGGAGGCCATCCTGAAAGAGGTCCCCTTGATCCGGGAGGCGGCACCCGGTGTGATGGAGTCAGCGCAAGTGGTCTTTGGGAATCAGAACTGGTTTACCCGCGTGATGGGGACAACGCCTAACTACCTGAGCATGCGCAATTGGGCAGTGGCTGCTGGCTCCATGTTTACGGAAGATGACATCCATGCAGCGGCAAACGTCTGTGTGCTGGGGAAAACCGTGGCGGACCTGCTCTTTGGGGAGCAGAATCCTGTTGGACAGACCATCCGAATCAAGTCTCTCCCGTTCCGCGTGGCTGGTGTCCTGACGCCGAAGGGTCAGTCGGCGATGGGAGACGACCAGGACGACCGCATTTTCGCTCCCTACAGCACCGTGCAGAAGAAGCTGAAAGGGCAGGACTGGCTCCAGTTCATCTCTGCATCGGCCATTTCCCGCGAGGCTTCCGTGGCGGCAGTGCCGCAAATCGAGAGTCTCCTGCGCGAACGCCATCGGATTCGTCTGGGCGAGGACAATGACTTTCAGGTGCGCACACAGTCAGAGGTGGCCGACTTGGCACAGGCCACCGGCCGGATCATGACACTGCTCCTGGGTAGTATTGCCTCCATTTCCTTACTGGTGGGCGGCATCGGCATCATGAACATCATGCTGGTTTCAGTCACTGAGCGTACGCGCGAGATCGGAATCCGCATGGCCGTGGGAGCCACCGAGGACGACATTCAGCGGCAATTTCTGGTGGAAGCGGTGACGCTCTCGTTGTTCGGGGGAGTGATCGGAATCGCGCTCGGGGTGGTTTTCTCGGTTCTGATCTCGAATTTCCTGCAGTGGCCGACGCTGGTGTCCCCAGCCGCCGTAGGGATGGCGGCTACCTTTTCGGCGGCGGTGGGTATTTTTTTCGGCTACTATCCGGCGCGGAAGGCTGCCCGACTCGACCCCATCGAGGCGTTGCGCTACGAATAGCGCTCCCTAGAACGGAACGTCCTCATCGGTAATCTCGGGAGCGGTCTCCTCGGCCGGGCCCGGGGCTTGCTCTTCCATCGCCAGACCAGGCTCTCCCTTAGGAGAAAGAATCCTCATCCGGTTGATGACAACTTCGGTCGAAGTCCGCTTGTTTCCATCGCGGTCATCCCACTGGCGGGTTTGCAGCCGGCCTTCCACGTAAATCAATTTTCCTTTGTTCAGAAGTTGCGCACACTGCTCAGCGAGCTTTCGCCAAGCGACGATGCGATGCCATTCCGTGCGTCGCTGGGCAACACCAGACCGGTCGCGGTACACTTCGTCTGTTGCCAGTGAGAAGTTACAGACCGGGTCGCCCGCCGGAGTGTAGCGCATTTCCGGATCGCGCCCGAGACGCCCCACCAGAATCACTTTGTTGACCATCGAACAACCTCAGTCCCGAGCTCTAGTGGCTCTCGGGACTCCGGACCCCGAGGCGCTCCAGCCGGCGTTGCGCTAAACGCGCTTCTTCCGAATTCGGGTGCTCGCGAATGACCTGGCGCAATGAACGGATGCCAGCGTCCCGGTCGTTCAATTCGATCAGGGCATACGCCTTTTTCAGTTGGGCAGCGGCAATCTTGTAACTCTTCGGATGACGCGTGAGGACGACATCGTACTCGGAGATTGCCCGCTGATAGTCCTTTTGTTGGTAGTAGGTTTCGCCAATGTAGAACTGGGCATTGCCAGCCAATGGTGTCTCCCCGTAGAACTTCAGGTAATCGGCAAACTGCTGACGCGCCAAGTCGTATTTCCCGGTGGTGAAATCGCGTAGAGCTGCCGCATAGAGCGTGTCCGCAGAGGGAATCGGTGCAGTCGGCGCGACTGGCGGAGTCTCCACGGGCGCTGCTGCCGCCTGTTGCGGAAGCACCGACGGCGGAGTCGCAGTGAGTCTTGCATCCACGCTCTGGAGGACACCCCGGGCATCGGCCAGCTGCTCGGCTAACTTGGCAATGCGAAGGCTTGTCTCATCGAAGCTGTCCCGCAGTGCCTGCACTTGGAGGGCGAGTGAGTCCACGCGGGCGTCGGCATTGGCTTGCGATTCGCGTACAACGCGTTCTAGGTCTGCGACCGCTGTGCGCATGCGGTTGGCGGCATCCACCGCCTGCTCCACAAGGGTCTGTAACTGGGTCGTGCGCTCAACCAGAGTCCGCTGCAGTTCGCGCACCTGCTCTTGCAGCAGGCGTACACTGGTCTGCAACTCGATGATCTCTTTCCGCTGCGCAAGCAGTGGATCAGGCGGAAGCAGACCGGCAACGAAGACAACTAGGTAAACCACCGCTTTCTTCAAGGCTTCCTACCTCCCGGGCCCGACGACCTTCTTGTTCCTCCTTACTTGACAAGTACGAAATGCGCGCGCCGATTCTGCTGCCAGCAGGTCTCGTTGCTTTCGCGGCAGAAGGGGCGCTCTTCCCCGTAGGTGATAGTCTGAACGCGATCGGGAGAGATGCCCAGCGAAACAAGGAATTGCTTAGCCGCTTGCGCTCGGTGCTCGCCAAGGCCGATGTTGTACTCGTTCGTGCCGCGCTCATCGCAGTGACCTTCAATCAGCACGCGCACCTGCGGGTAACGGCGCAGGAACTCGGCATCTCGAGTCAAGGCCTCGCGGGCATCCGGCCGGATGTCGTACTTGTCGAAGTCAAAGAAGGCATCCTGGATGTTCCGCGCAAACAGTTCTTCGATAGGCGGCTCAGCAGGTGGGGGCGGCGGGGGCGGGGGTGGGGGAGGCGGAATGTTGACCGTGATGCGTGCACTGGCCTCGGCGCGACCGCCGGGGCCAGTGGCTACTACCGTATACGTGGTCGAGCGTTCGGGTCGCACCGTGGTTGAGCCCTGGGGAGACACGGTTCCGAGTTCTGGCTCGATGCGGAGTTCTGTGGCGTTGGTGGAATTCCACGACAGCGTGCTCGACTGGCCTTGCTCGATCACGCTGGGCTCGGCCCGCAGCGTGGCCGTGGGAGCCGCTGGCGCGGGCGGCGGAGGTGGCGTCGGAGGAGGTGGCACCTCTTTCTTCTTGCATGCACCGAGCGCCAGTGCCATCAGCAACACTCCCCATACGGTCCACAACCGCAGGCTTGAACGTGCCACCATCAACGCACCTCCTCAGGAGTCATCCCTTGGTCAATTCGCGTGCGCCCCCATCATACAAATCCGAGCAGGGATGGCAAGCAATTTCGAGCATCACCGCCAAGACCAATGCGGAGCGGAATTCGAGCCGTCGAAGGTCAATTGGCGCAGTTGCGTCCCGTCGGCCAGCATGGTCCAGATTTGATCCCGCCCGGAGCGGTTCGACTGAAATACCAGATGGCGGCCATCGGGTGCCCACACCGGTTGCTCATTCCGGCCCCCATTGAAGGTGAGTTGAACCGTGCGACGCGTAGCCACGTCGAGGACATAGATATCGAAGCTACTCATGTCCTTTTGCCACGCAAAGGCAATCATCTGGCCATTGGGAGACCAGGCCGGCGAGGTGGCATAGCCTTCGCCGCTGGTCAGCCGTTCAACGTTGGTCCCGTCCGCGTCCATCAGATATATCTGCGGTGTGCCCCCGCGGTCGGAGACAAAAGCAATTTGTTGGCCGGTACGGGGGTTCCAGGCGGGCGAGATATCTACCGACGGCGAGTGCGTGAGCCGGCGCAGGTTTGAGCCGTCGCTGTTCGATACGTAAATCTCCTGGTTACCCGTGAGGCTGGAAGAGAAGGCAACCTGGCGGCTATCGGGTGACCAGGCGAGCGTAGTCGTCGTGTTCGGGTAGGTGGGGAAGGCAACACGGCGGTTGGTCACGAGAGAATGGATCTGGATGTCCGGCTTACCTTGCGCGTAAGTCGTGAAGGCGACACGCGTGCCGTCCGGCGACCACCGCGGGGCGAGCGAAATGGAATTGTGGTAGGTCAACCGCACCTGGTTGTGACCGTCGTAGTCCATCAGCCAGATTTCCTTGCTGCCCGTTCGATTGCTCACGAACGCAATGCGCGACTGGGCAATCCCGGGCAGCCCTCCACTCAAGCGGGTGACGATGTCGTCGGCCAGTTGGTGTGCAAGTTGGCGGAGCGTACCTTCGCTGGCGTCGCCCCGATAGATCTTTGCCAGCACCGGCGGCGAGCGTGGGTTTCGGACGTCATAGACCCACGCGCCTATGGCCACGCTAGTGCTAGTGGCATCTACGTACCCAAAAACTACCAAGTGTGAGTTGACTGGCTCACCCACCCATTCCTGCGGCCGGAGTTCCTCGGGGGCCGCTGGCGGCACGAGGGGATAGAAGCTCTTGCTCACGAGATCGAAAACGCCGCTGTATTCGAGATCAGCCCAGAGCACGCGATTGAAAGTCTCGCCCAGTGGATTGAACTGCAACCCCGCAACGCGAAAATCAGGCACAGCAAGACGAAATTTCTCCACGCCGATGCCCGTGCCTGTCCGGAACCAATCCTCCTGGGCCCAGACCGCCCAGACTGCCGTGGAAGAAACGAGGAAGAGTGCGCCCATTGGCAAGATCAAGGGGGACCCTGGGCGATTCCGCTTCAGTTTCATCGCTGGAAATCAAACCAGAACTCGACTTGCACCTTGTCGCCAGCGTAATCCGTGGGCAGACGGTCAAGCGGGGACGACTCTTGAATTGCGCGCATGGCTGAGCGATCCACAGAGGACACTCCACTCGAGCGGAGCATCTGGATGTTGACGATCGTGCCGTCGCGGAGAATGTCAAACGTGATGACCACACGCGGAGCATACCGCACATACGGATCGATGGTTGAAATGAGCCAGTTGCTGCTGATGCGGCGCCGCACGCCATCAACGTACCAAGAATAGCGCGACCCGAACGCGCCCCCGGAACCGAACGAGATCCCCCCTTCGGTCCCGCCCATCTGAATCGGCGTGTAGGGAAGAGCAGGGGGTCCGCCCTCCCCGTAGGGAATCGCGCCCGCTGGCTCTGGCTCCGGTTCGGGCTCGGGGCGTGCCAGCGGAGGGCGCCGTGCGGGGCTGGGAGAGGGCTGCTGCCCGAAGCGGGGGATTTCGACTGCACCCTTCGCCGGCGGCTCTGGCGTCTTCGGTTCGCTTCGATGCAAACCCTTCGATTCCGTGGCGCGGCGGCTCGCGGTTACAACCTCAGGGCGGGGCAGAGGGATTCCAGGAAGATTTCGCACAAGGGAAACATTAATGGCGCTGCCGCCCGGACCACCCCAAGCTTCGCCCCGATGGTGGGCTGCCGGAACGGAAATCAAGAGTGCCGCCAACAGGACAGAATGGATACCGGCCGAGACAACCAGCGGCCGCTTCAGGTTCTCCTCTGTCTTGCTTCCTTTCATTACCGCCGCGAGGAGCTCTGACTCGTTTCGAGCGGCTCCGTCACCACACTGATATTCTCAACACCAGCCTGGCGGATGGTGTCCATCACTCTGGCGAAAGCACCAAAGGGAACAGATTCGTCACACCGCACAAAAACAGCCGATTGAGCCGAGGGAGCAGCCTGCGCGCGCAGCCGGCGACGAAGCTGGTTGATGTTGATGGCGTCATTCCCCAGATACAGGCGTTGTCCGCGGTCGATCGTCACCACCAGACGTTCCTCAGCGATGGCCTTCACGGTACGCGTCTTGGGCAGCGCTACCTCAATTCCTGACTGCAAGACCGGCGCTGTGATCATGAAGATAATGAGCAGCACCAGTACGACGTCCACAAAGGGGGTGATGTTGATCTCAGACAATGAACTGGCGGTGTGGCGTTGTCTGAACAGGCCAGCCATAGGAAATCCTCCCCTCAGGAAACTGACTTTTCCGTGCGGACCAGAAATTCAAGTCCGAAGTTGTCCATGCGGGTGGCGAACTCACGAATCTGATGGAGGAAGTGGTTGTAGGCAATGACGGCGGGAATCGCCGCAAACAGTCCTGCCGCGGTGGCAACCAATGCTTCTGCGATGCCAGGGGCGACCGCGCGGAGGGTAGTGGCACCCGCCTCGCCCAGCCCCATGAAGGCATCCATCACCCCCCAAACGGTTCCGAACAAGCCGATAAATGGAGTGACTGAACCCGTTGTGGCAAGGAAACTCATCCAGCGCTCGAGCTTGCCGACTTCGTGAGCAGAGGCCAATTGCATGGCCACCTCGACCGCTTCTGGGCTCCGGGCCTTCCCACCATGGGGGTTGCCCTGCAGTTGCGATTGAAGTTCCTCAAGGGCGGCCGCATAGACCGACAACAGCGGACTAGCTCCCAGGCTCGCTGCTAGGCTCCTGGGCTCGGGGAGTTTCGACGAATTCCGAAAGGTGTCGAGGAATCTCTGCGTGGCTCGACGAATGCGCCGGAAAAGGAAGTACTTGTGGAAGATGATCGCCCAAGAAAAAATGGAAAAAGCCAGCAGTGTAAGCAGGACGAAGCGTGCGACCCAGCCTGTTTGCGCCAATAATCGCGCTAGGTCGCTCTGAAGGAACCCCAAGAGCTCAACCGTCATTCGCCCTCAACAAAGACCTCCCGCCGTGCGGGGTTGCCCTAACAACCCGGTTGTTACGCTAACACATCCAAGCCCGGAGAGGCCACAGTTTTCGGAAGAGGTTTTTACCTCTGGAGTTGCCTTGCTGCTTGTGAGGGTGCGTGCTAGAATCAGCCGCGACCACGGGCATCCATGGGCCAAGTCAAATCTCCGGCCAAAGAACTGCAGACCTTCTACATTGAAACCTTCGGCTGTCAGATGAACGTGCACGATTCTGAGAAGGTGGCGGGCCTGCTCCTAGCGGAAGGGTATCGGCCTGCGACATCGCCTGATGCAGCCGATTTGGTGCTGCTCAACACCTGCAGCATCCGCGAGAAAGCCGAACAGAAAGTCTATTCGCGACTGGGGCAACTGAAGCCCGGTGCGCAGGCGGGCAAGCAAGTCATTGGAGTGCTGGGCTGCATGGCACAGCTTGAGGGAGAAAGGATTTTTGCATCCGCTCCTCACGTCAGCTTAGTGTGCGGCTCAGCCAGCTACCGGAAGCTGCCGGAGTTGCTGGTGCAGATTCGCACCGCGCCCAACGTGACGGGGCTGACCTACGACGACAGCGCATTCGAGACGGAGTTGACCGCGCGGACGAACCCCTATCGCGCTTACATCACCATCATCGAAGGTTGCAACAAGGCCTGTGCCTATTGCGTTGTGCCGTTTACCCGCGGGCCCGAGCGGAGCCGGGCGAGTGACTCCATCCTGGCGGAGGCGCGGAAGCTGGCTGCGGCCGGGACCACCGAGATCCAGCTGCTCGGGCAGAACGTGAACTCGTATTGCGATCCGTCCCCGGAGCGGAGAAGTTTTGCGGAGTTATTGGTAGCAGTTGGCAGCGTCCCTAGCATTCGCCGCGTGCGCTTCACTACGTCGCATCCGCGAGATTTCACCGCCGACATCGTTCAGGCGATCGATGCGCAGCCGACGCTCTGCGACCACGTGCACCTGCCCGCACAATCGGGTTCCACGAGAGTGCTGCGGCGGATGCAACGGGAATATACACGTGAGGAATATCTGGAAAAAATCGCGTTGATTCGTACAGCACGACGTGCTATTAGCATAACGACCGACATCATTGTCGGCTTTCCGGGTGAGAGCGAGGGAGACTTCGAGGAGACCTTGAGCCTGATCGAAGAGGTCGGTTACGACGGCATCTTCTCCTTCAAGTATTCTCCACGGCCCAACACGCCGGCCCTTGCCCTCGACGAACAAATCCCCGAGGAGGAAAAAGGGCGCAGGCTCGCCCTGCTGCAGAGTCGGCAACGCCAAATTCAGCACGCACGGAATGCGCAATTGATCGGGCAGACGGCAGAGGTTCTTGTTGAAGCGCACAATCCCCGCACAGGGCAGTACACAGGCCGGATGACCACAAACCGGATTGTGAACTTTGCGGGCACGGACGTGGAGGGGGGACGCTACCGCACGGTGCGCATCCTGCGCGCTGGCCCCAACAGTTTGGTGGGAGAGCTCATCTAACGAGAGGAGGCGAGGGCGAATCCAGGTACGGGAAAGGGTGCCAATGGAGATCGAGATGAAAATCCGCGGTCTGATGATGGACCCGGTGACGAACATGCCGATCGTCGTCTTGAAGGACACCGGGGGAGATTCGATCCTCCCGATCTGGGTTGGTGTCTACGAAGCAAATGCCATCGCACTGGAGATTGAGAAGGTGCAGACACCGCGACCGATGACGCACGACCTGATCAAGAACGTGCTCTTAGGGCTCAATGTGCGGGTAAAGAAAGTGGTCGTCAACGACCTGCGGGATGATACCTTCTATGCCGTGATCTGGCTGGAGCGTGACGGCCACACGATTACGATTGACTCCCGACCCAGTGACGCGCTGGCGCTGGCGCTTCGAACCGATGCGCCTATCTTTGTCGAGGAGGAGGTATTGAAGTCGTCCCGTCTCGCCGGTGCCGTCTCTGACAAGGTCAACACGGAAGAGTTGCGGCGCTGGTTGGAGAATCTGGATGAAGACGATCTAGGCAAGTACAAGATGTAGCGGAGGGTTTGAAAGCCGGGCTTGGCGACGATCATAGCCATCGCCAATCAGAAGGGCGGCGTCGGGAAGACCACCACTGCCGTCAATCTTGCCGCCGGTGTCGCCCAACGCGGCAAGCGAACGTTGCTCATTGACACCGACCCACAAGCCAACTGCACGATTTCCTTTCTGAATCCGAGCGACATCCAAGAATCCCTCTATGACGTGCTCTCCGACCATCGCGTGCCGCTGGACGCCATTGTGCGAGGCACGACAACAGCGAACCTGTGCGTGGTGCCGGCCCGGATTTCGCTGGCTAAGCTTGAGCAGGTGCTGATTGGTCAGTTCGACGCGCCGTTTCGATTGAAGGACGCACTGGTTTCCGTGCGGGAGAGCTTTGACTACATCGTCATTGACACACCGCCGGCGCTGGGCATCCTGACGGTGAATGCGCTGGTCAGTGCCACGCATCTTGTCATTCCGATCCAGGCGACCTACTTCGCCCTGGAGGGGACGGACGACCTGTTGGAGACGTTTGAGCGCATCCGGGCCCGGCCGAACCCCGACTTGCAGCTCCTGGGCGTGTTGGTGACGATGTACGACCCACGCACCAACATGGCGCGCGACAGCTTCCAGCAAATCAAGGCCGTTTTTGGCGACAAGCTCTTCAAGACGCAGATCAGTCGCAGCGTGCGCCTGGAGGAGAGTCCCGCCTACAAAGAAAGTGTCTTGACCTTTGCTCCCAAATCACCGGGGGCAACGGATTTTCTGAAACTCAGCCGCGAGGTGCTTGAACGTGTCGAAGCGAATCGGCTTGCCCCCCACCATTAAGATGCGCCACGACTATCACTACGTGGAGAGCATTACACAACTTACAGGCGCCGCCATTGGGAAAATGATTTCCATTGACCGGCTGCGGCCCAATCCGAACCAGCCACGGAAAGAGCTGGGCGATTTGCGGGAGTTGACGCAATCGATCCGCGAGAAAGGCGTGCTGGAGCCCCTGCTCGTGCACTTCGATCCCGAAGATGACCTCTACACCATTATCTCGGGCGAGCGCCGCTACCACGCAGCCAAGGCAGCCGGGCTCCAGGAAATCCCTTGCATCGAGAAGGTAGCCGACCGGGCCGAGGCGCTGGAACTGGCGCTGATTGAGAACCTCCAACGGAAAGACTTGAATCCGTTTGAAGAAGCCGACGGCTTGGCCCGGCTCTCGGAGGAGTTTGACTACACGCACGAGGAAATTGCCCGGCGGATTGGGAAGTCGCGGGCAACCGTAACGGAAACTCTGACCTTGCGAACAGTGCCACCGAAGGTGCGGCAACTCTGCAGCGAGCGAGGATTGACGGCGAAATCGCTGCTCCTGCAGGTAGCCCGCGAGCCAAACGAACAGAAGATGATGCAACTCGCGAACCGTCTGGCGTCCGGCATGACCCGCGAAGAGGCGCGAGCGGAACGGCGCGCGGAAGAAGTCCCACGGCTGAAGCCATTCGTCTACAGCTATCGGGCGCCGGACGGGGGTTTCGAGTTGCGGTTGCGGTTCCGCAAGTCCGTAGTACCCCGGCGCGAGATTGCCGAGACCCTGCGTGCCATCCTGGCCGCCCTGGAGCAGCAGCCAACCTAGGGCAGGGAAGCGACGGGGAAGAGGGTAATGCATCCCCTCGAATTGGCAGACGCGCACCTGCGCCTGCTGGAACAGCTTCTGGCAGCCGGGTTCGAGATTGTTTCCTTTCCGTTGTTTTGTGCTCAAGTTGGCATTCGGAAGGGCAATTGTGCGGCTCTGCTGGAACCGCGAACCGGCCAAGGGTTCGAGATCGTGGGAGGACCAACATTCTTGGTGGCCGGACAGCTTTCAGCCCAGGTGGAGGGAACTGATGGCGTCTATTTTGTCTGGAAAGGGGAGCGCGTAGCAGCAACTCCCGAGCGGCTCGCGGAACTGCGACAATTCGAAACCAGGCTCCGGGAGCTGCTGGCCTGGCACCAAACTGTTTGACAGTTGGCGGATTCGGCTGTTAGAGTGAGCCCAGCGTGATAGTCCATGGCAGGAGAAGTAGGTGGCCGCAAGCCTCGTGTGGGCGGCGGCCTTCTTGTTTGAGGCGAACATGACCGGCTCCATCAAAAAAATCGTCGCTGATCGCGGGTTCGGGTTCATTAACAGCGACCAAGGTGAGGTGTTCTTCCATCGATCGGTATTGGCGAACGCCTCCTTTGAATCGCTGCAACCGGGACAGCAGGTCGAATTCGAAGCGGAACGCGGCCCAAAAGGGCTGCGCGCGACCAGCGTACGCCTTCCGAATCCCTGACCTCATTCCTTCCACCCCCGCCCGCGTATCGGCTGGCAGAAGGCTGTACGGGCTGGCCGAATGCACGAGAGAGAAAGCGAATCTCATCGCTTCCCTCGGCATGAGGTGCAGAAAAAAGTGCTACGTGGGAGGTAGGAAAGAACACGCAGGACGGTGGACGCGGGTTTGACCACCCCTCACGCCACCGCTATACTGGCATGCATGCCAGGGCTTCTGCGCGAGGTCGCCCAAACTGCAGTGACCTTGACCAAAGGGTTCTCAGTTACCCTGCGGAACCTGTTTCGGCCGCCCGTCACCGAGAACTACCCGGAGGAACCTGTCCACTTCGAGGTGCGCTACCGGGGCCTGCATGTGCTTCAGCGGGATGAGAACGGACTGGAAAAGTGCGTGGCTTGCTTTCTCTGCGCTGCCGCGTGCCCGGCACAGTGCATCTACATCGAAGCAGCCGAGAACACGGCCGAACACCGCATCAGTGCGAGCGAGCGCTATGCCAAGGTGTACAACATCGACTACTCGCGCTGCATTTTTTGTGGCTATTGCGTGGAGGCGTGTCCCACGGACGCAATCACGCACGGGCACGGCTTCGAGCTTGCCACCTACGATGTAACGGCGCTGCTTTATCGCAAGGAACAGTTACTGCAGCCGCTCCCCCAAGGCCGGTAGGGAATCATCTACGGCGCGACCTCGGGAGTTTCTTTTTCCTCTGGGGCTTCTTGGCGGTGGCAGGCTTGTTGCCCCCCGTCTCGGCCTTCGGCTGGCGCGCTTCTTCCAGGGGTGGGGCGGGCTCAGTCATGCGGCGTGGGTCGAGGATTTGGGCAAGCAGTTTTTCATCCAGCAGCTTGCGTTCGCGAGCTACTTCGACGACTGTCTTGCCGGTGCGACGGGCTTCCTTGGCAATCTCGGCTCCCTTGGCATAGCCGATGTAGGGATTGAGCGCGGCGACGACCTGCTCGGTCATCTCCGCGTAGCGGCGGCAGCGCTCCTCATTGGCGGTAATGCCCTCAACACAGAGGGCTGCGAACTGGCGGGTCGTGTTCTTCAAGATCTCCGCCGAATGGAGGACATTCCAGGCCATGGTGGGCATCATGACGTTCAATTCGAGTTGACCCCCCTGCACGGCCAGGGCCGTGGCGATGTCTGCACCCACCACTTGGAAGCCAACCATCGCTACCAACTCGGGAATTACCGGATTCACTTTTCCAGGCATGATGGAAGAACCGGGCTGCAAAGCGGGCAGATTGATTTCCGCAAAGCCGGTAGTGGGGCCGCTGGAAAGCAATCGCAAGTCATTCGAAATCCGAATCAACTCCAGCGCGTAGTTGCGCAGAGCGCTGGAGGCCGCGGCCATTGCCAGGCTTGACTGCATCGCGTAGCGCATGTCTTTCGTCGGGATGAGCTGCTGGCCGGAGACTTCGCTCAGACGCCGGACAACTAGAGTCTGGTAGCGGGGATGCGTGTTGACACCGGTGCCCACGGCGGTCCCGCCCAAACCCAGTTCGCGCAAGGTGTCCTGCCCGCTCTTCAACTGCTCATGGCAGCGGGCGATTGCCACTGCATAAGCGGCGAACTCTTGCCCCAGGCGAATCGGAACCGCATCCTGCATGTGCGTCCGGCCGGATTTCAGGATGTGGTCGAACTCCTGGCCCTTGAGCGCGAACGCACGGCTCAGCCGTTCGACCTGCGGGAACAATTCCTCTAGCAGGAGGATGGCCGCCACGCGCATGGCGGTGGGGATGACGTCGTTCGTGGACTGGCCAAAGTTGACATGGTCGTTGGGATGAAGAACCGAGTAGTCGCCCCGACGGCCGCCCAGAATCTCGATGGCACGATTGGCGATGACTTCGTTCGTGTTCATATGGAAACTGACACCGGCCCCCGCCTGGTAGACGTCGACGACAAACTGGTCGTCGAGTTTCCCGGCAATGACCTCCTCGGCAGCCCGGACCACTGCTTCTGCGCGTCGCTCGTCCAGCAGCCCTAGTTCTCGGTTCGCCAATGCGGCCGCTTTCTTGATCATTCCCATCGCCCGAATCAGCATCGGGTGTGCGCGGATTCCGCTGATGGGATAATTCTCCAGCGCTCGCACGGTCTGAATCCCGTAATAGGCCTCAGCCGGCACAGCCTTTTCCCCCAGTGAATCTTTTTCCGTCCGCGCCTGATTGACAATCAACGTTGAAGACATTTCACGCCTCCTAAATAGTACGTACTAGACGCGACCAAACCAAAAGGGAAGACCCTGCACCGCAAGAACCTGCCGCCGGGCGCATTCCCGCTCAAAGCGTAAGCAGGGCAGCTGTTGTCAACAGAATATGCGTTATCAGAAGTATTGGCGGCGAGCCTGCCACTCGGATCCCTTAACACCACGCGGCTGTGGGACATTTTCGGCCTCTACCCTTTCCCTGCGGAGTATTTCTGCGCGATAGGAAGTCGGCGGCCTAGACCGAAGGCTTTGGAGGTTACCTTGAGGCCTGGCGGCGCTTGGTAGCGTTTGTATTCGCTCTGGTAGAGCCTGGCGACGATTTCCTGAACCAGCGTTGAGGATATTCTGCCTTCGGCTGCAATTTCTTCAGGAGACTTCAGTTCTTCGATGTAAGCGGCCAGGATACGATCTAGGACATCATAGGGTGGCAAGGTGTCCTGGTCGGTTTGGTTGGGGCGCAGTTCGGCCGAAGGCGCCTTGCTAAAACAAGCGGTGGGTATGATTTCGCGTTCTCGGTTGGCTAGTCGGGCCAACTCGTAGACCATGGTCTTCGGCACATCGGAAATGACCGCCAGACCACCCGCTAGGTCACCGTAGAGTGTGCAATAGCCGACCGCCAACTCCGATTTGTTTCCGGTACTGAGCACAAGGGCGCCGAACTTGTTCGAGAGCGCCATCAGGATGTTTCCACGGATGCGGGCCTGGATGTTCTCCTCAGTCACGTCTGCGGGCAACCCGCGGAAGGGTTCCGCCAATTGTCTTTCGTAGGCCGCGAACACATCGTTGATGGGAATCACGTAGAACCGGATGCCCAGATTTCTTGCCAGCTTCTCGGCATCAGCCAAGCTTGCTGGTGACGAATAGGGACCGGGCATGCCGACGCCGAGCACTTTCTCGGCGCCGAGCGCGGCTACTGCCAAAGCAGCTACCAACGAGGAATCGATTCCTCCGCTCAACCCGATGACGACTGTTTCGAATCCGCATTTGCGGACGTAGTCGCGGATGCCAAGCAGGAGCGCTTCCCAGATGGCTTCCAGTTCGTTCTGCGGCTGTGGGTGGATTTCGCCCTGCCCGCTTACGCTATCGAACAGGACGATGTCCTCCGCGAAGGAAGCAGCGCGAGCCGCCACGCGCCCGTCAGGCGTGATGGCGACACTAGAGCCATCGAACACCAAGCTGTCGTTGCCGCCGACTTGATTGACCATCACGACCGGTATGCGGTAGCGACGCGCCGTGGCCTGCAACATCTCTTCGCGCAACCGGCGCATTCCTTTACGATAGGGGGAGGCAGAAATGTTGACGAGCAGGTTCCCGCCGCGGGCCATGAGTTCCTCTACGGGGTCGCGCTCGTAAAGCCGCTCGTTCCAGAATGTCCGGTCGTTCCACGCGTCCTCGCAAATTGTGAGGGCAAGCTGAGAACCACAGAAAGCTAGGAGCCGCTGATCAGGGGCAGGGCCAAAGTGGCGTGCTTCGTCAAAGACATCGTAGGTGGGAAGCAGCATCTTGTCCTGCTCGAACACGATCCGCCCCTCGGCCAGCAAGGCTGCTCGGTTGCGTGCGCGTTTGCCGCTCGGGGGATTCGCTTCGGCCACAAAGCCCACAATGGCCGGCAGCGGGAGCTCACGAGCCAACTTTTCCAGATATTCGCGATTGCGCGCCAGAAAGCCTTTGTTATCGACCAAGTCATGGGGCGGGTATCCGCAGAGACATAGCTCGGTGAAAACGACCAGTTCGGCACCGCGGGCCCGTGCCTCCGCGCTCATCGACAGTAGTTTTTCCGTGTTGCCAGGGAAGTCGCCGACGGTGGGATTGGGCTGAGCCAGAGCAATCTTCAACGGTGCGCTCCACTCCCCCAAGCGAAGCTTACACCTTCCGGGGCGACTCGTACAGTTCTCAGGAGTGGTCTCCCTTCCCTCAGATGCGACCTCCTCGGGATGCAGGGTGGGAGCAATCTCGGTTAAAAGAAAGAGCCTCTGGGATTCACCCCAGAGGCTACCCGGAACTTCTCAGCTCAGACGCTGAAGGAGCTGCCGCACCCGCAGGTGCTCTTGACGTTCGGGTTGTCGAACTTGAATCCCGACCCATAGGCCGTCTCAACGTAGTCGACTTGGGTGCCGTCCAGGTAGAGGAGGCTGGCGGGGTCAATAAAGACTTTTAGACCATCGAACTCCATCACCTTGTCCATAGGCGTGTTCTGGGCCTCAAAAGCCATCTGGTAGGAAAAGCCTGAGCAGCCGCCGCCCACGACAGCGACGCGCAGCCCCGCTGGCTGCGGATTCTGCTGTGTCATGATTTCTTTTACTTTGTTGATTGCCACTTCGGTCATGGTCAGCATGACTCTTCTCTCTGCCTCGCCTCAGTTGAGCCAATTATCGACAACCGCCCCGGGTGTGTCAAGTTTTGCTCCCGCGCCCCTTATCCTTTCCCTTCCGCATCCTTTGTGCCCAATCCAACAGCGGCCCCAATCGGAGACCGTCTGCGTCCACGCCGAGCTGTCCTTCGCCATGCCAGTCTGAACCCCCCGTCAGCAGAAGCTCTTTCCTCTCACGCAGCCATCCGTGCGCGAACCAGCTTCGCCGGCGCCGGTTTCTTACTTCAACCCCATCCAGGCCCTCTGCCAGCAGGTGGGCGAAGAACTCACTCACCTCGTGCCGCGAGGGATGCGCCCACACCGCCAGCCCACCACCAGCATGGATGACGTCTATGATTTCCTTCGCCGGCAAGTCGAATGGCTCCACAATTCCCTGCCCCGTTGCCAAGTATTTGCGCCGCGCCGCCCGCACGGAGGATGCTGCACGTCGTTGCACGAGTAGTTCCGCAAGATGCATTGTCGTGACACTTTCACAACAAGCCAGAACCGGCAGGTCTGTCCGCTCGACCGGCACCCCGAGTCGCCGCAACCGCTCCAGCGCCGTGTCCATCCGCCATCGCCGGAACTCCTGCACCCGCTGGAGGTGTTGCCGTACCACGAACTCCGGGGTTGCAGGGAAATAGCCCAGGATGTGCAGGTCAGCGCCGCGCAACGTGGCCGTAAACTCGACTCCAGGAATGAAGCTAAGTCCAAGTTCGTGGGCGGTTGCCTCAGCCTCCGGAAGACCTCCGACCGTATCGTGATCCGTTAAAGCCAGCAGTTGCACGCCGGCCGTGTATGCGCGCCGGACTGTCTCTTCCGGCGTCGCCTTGCCATCTGAGTAATTACTGTGTAGGTGCAGGTCGATTCGCATCCGAAAAAAGTCAGTCTAGCACCGCGGGCTGGGGAGTGGGTAGAATGTCGTAATTCGGTATTCGATGAGCACAGGGCCAGCACGGGACAAGATTGGCGTGGCGCTCTTCCAGCTGGGGGGTCCGGACTCCTTGGATGCGATCGAACCGTTTCTCTACAACCTCTTTCGCGATCCCGACATCATTGACTTTCCCTTCGCACGCCTAGCGCGTGAGCCGCTGGCCCGTCTGGTCGCCGCCAGGCGCGCACATAAGGTTCGGCACGCCTACGCTGCGATGGGTGGCGGCTCGCCCATCAATCAGATCACGAAGCGCCAGGCGCAGGCGCTCGAGCGAGAATTGCAAAAGGATCTTGCTGTGCGAGTCGTAGTCGCGATGCGCTACTGGCATCCGCTCACCGAAGAAGCTATCGAGATCCTTGCGCGAGAGGCTTGTACGGATATCGTGCTGCTGCCACTTTATCCGCAGTACTCGAAAACGACGACGGGGAGCAGCCTGAATGAATGGAGCCGGCTGTATGCGCGCCACGCTGGCAACCACGCGCGGGTTCATACCATTCGCGACTTCCACGATTTCCCACCCTACATCGAAGCCGTCGTTGAGCGCATTCAGGAAACATTGGCGACGCTGGAGCCTGCCGGCCAGATTGTGCTTGTGTTCAGCGCGCACGGCATCCCGGCCGGCGTCGTGGCGGCTGGGGATCCCTACCAGCGGCAGGTAGAAGCCACGACCGAACAAGTGAGGTGCCGCGGCGGATGGAACCTGCCCTATCGCGTCTGTTATCAGAGCAAGGTTGGTCCCGGGCGCTGGCTGGCGCCCTCGCTGGAAACCACGGTGCGCGCGCTGGCGCGGGAAAAGGCCGATGGCCTCGTGGTTGTGCCCATTTCTTTCGTCTCCGATCACATCGAAACTATCCACGAGATTGACGGGGACGCCCGCGCCCTCGCCCAGGAACTCGGCATTCGTCAGTTCCGGCTGGTGCCGGGACTGAACGATTCCCCGAAATTCATTCAAGCGCTGGCCCAATTGGTTCGCCAAGCTCTGCGAGGGTGCGCTGCCAGCTCGACGAACCCGCTTGACAGCGCTGCGCGCTGAGAATATAAAAAGTTCTTTCAGGCTGCCGAACAGAATCAGGGCACGAGATCACTGAGGAGAGCGAATGGCAGAGACGCACCCTGCGAAGACACGGAGGCGGCGTCCAGCAGACTTTCTCCGTGGCTTAGGGCGCCTGCTTTCGGCCCTCATCAAGCCTCCGGCGGGGATTATCGCCGGCCCGGAGGGACAACAAGAACTTCAACGGGTGCGTCGCCGGCTGGTCTGGGCTTGTATCTGGGGCTACCTGGGCGTCAATTTTCTGATGTTCCTGCGCTTTTTTTTCCCACGGGCCCTCTTTGAACCCGAAACCGTGTTCAGCGTCGGCTATCCAGCGGATTTCGGTTTAGGAGTGGACACGCGTTTCCAGCAGGCCTACCGCATCTGGGTCGTGCGCACGGCCGAGCGCCTGTTTGTCATCTACGCCCGCTGCACCCATCTAGGCTGCACGCCGGACTGGAAGGAAGGCGAAAACAAGTTCAAGTGCCCGTGCCACGGCAGCGGGTTCGACAGCGAAGGCGTAAACTTTGAGGGCCCGGCGCCGCGCCCCATGGATCGCGCTCACGTCGAAATCGACGCCACCGGCCGCATCATCGTGGACATCAACCGGCTTTACAGACGCGAAAAGGGCAAGCTGGACCAGTTTGATGACCCCGGTGCCTATGTTCAGGTCTGAGAGGGTTCCGCCTGTGGAGGGCAAATCTAATGGCTGAGGGACAAGCGCCTGTCTCGAGGAAAGGTCTGGGCGGCAAGGCCCGCGAGCAGGCCAGGATTCTCTGGGGGCGGGTTAAGCAGGAAGTCGAACACCTCAAGGAACCCCAGAAGACCCAGCTCTATCGCTCGATGTTCCGGGTCAAGCATGACGCGGATCCACGCAACCGTGCGTTGAGCGTGCTGACCAACGTCTTCTTCCATCTCCATCCGGCGAAGATCAACCGAGACGCTGTCCGTTACAGTTACACCTGGGGAATGGGCGGCATAACCTTCTACCTGTTTATCGTCCTCACCTTCACCGGTGTGCTGCTCATGTTCTACTACCATCCCACGAAGGTGCAGGCTTTCCGGGACATCCTCTACCTGGAACACGACGTCCCGTTCGGCAAGTTGCTGCGCAACATGCACCGGTGGGCCGCACACCTAATGGTGATCACGGTCTGGCTGCATATGTTTCGGGTCTTCCTGACGGGCTCCTACAAGCGGCCCCGCGAGTTCAATTGGACCGTCGGCGTGGTGCTGCTGGTGTTGACCTTGCTGCTTTCTTTCACGGGCTACTTGCTGCCGGACGACCAATTGGGGTTCTGGGCGGTCACGGTCGGCACGAACATGGCGCGGGCCACGCCCCTGCTGGGCCACGAAGGCCCCTTCGGCCCTGAGCTAGGGATGACGCCGTTCAATGACGTCCGCTTCGCCCTCTTGGGAGGTTCCATCGTGGATTCCAATGCCCTGCTCCGCGCCTACATCTGGCACTGCATCGCCATTCCCCTGCTGGCCGCCATCTTTATGGGCGTACACTTCTGGCGCGTGCGCAAGGACGGCGGTATCTCCGGCCCCGCTCCTATCATGCTTGAGTCTGAAATCCGCGAAGAACGCCGTGACATGCCGGTGGTGATGATTCCCTCCGGCACGCGGCGCGATTGAGGGCAGTGATGGACTGGCATCAGCTCTGGGAAATCACCTCCGCCCCCGACAACATTCCTATTGTCGCTATGCTGTTCCTGATTCCCTTCTATGTCTGGTATGGCCTGCGCCAGGCTTTGGCCAACGACCGGCTGCTTGCGCAACTCGAGGCCGACCCGCAGATGGCCAAGAGCCATCATCGCAAGATTTTCCCCTGGAAGGAGGGCTGGGAGCGCGAGGTACACACGTGGCCCTACTTGATGCGGATTGAGCTTCTCGCGGCCATCATCGTGACCTTCATCCTCATGGTGTGGTCCATCACGCTGAACGCGCCGCTGGAAGAGCCTGCCAACCCCAACCTGACGATGAATCCAGCCAAGGCGCCCTGGTACTTCCTTGGCCTGCAGGAGATGCTCGTCTATTTCGACCCCTGGATTGCCGGCGTGCTGATGCCGACGCTCATCATCGTCGGGTTGATGGCCATTCCCTACCTGGACGCAAATCCACTCGGCAATGGCTACTACACGTTCCGCCAGCGGAAGTTCGCCATCTTGGCGTTTTGTTTCGGGTTCATTGTCCTCTGGGTTTCAATGATTATCATTGGGACTTTCATCCGCGGGCCGGGCTGGATGTGGTTCTGGCCCGGGCAGACCTGGGACCACAACCGCCTGGTGTTTGAGGTCAACCGCGACCTCCACGAAGTAGGCCTGTTCAGTTGGATTCCCGGCATTCACAGCGTCGTGGGAAAGATTCTCTTCGGGGCCATAGTGGTGGGGGCCTATTACGCGGCTGCGGGCTGGCTTATCCACAAACTCTGCACTGCAACCGAGTTCAACCGCAAGATCTTCGGGCGAATGAGCCTGATTCAGTATCTGACCCTGCAGTTCTTCCTCACGACGATGCTGGCGCTGCCGGTGAAGATGCTGGCGCGCTTGCTCTTTCGGATCAAGTATGTGTGGGTTACGCCGTGGTTCAATACTTAGTCCGCCACTCCTCGGAGGGCCTACTTGCCTAACCCGCCTCCGGTCGAGCCCGACCCAATTACTAGCAAGTCGCTGAGTGGGCCTGTCCTTGTCTCTTCGCTCCTGCTTATCGTTTCTCTGGTCTGGGCACTGTACGACGAATTCTACGGATTGCGTCCCTGGAAAAATTACCAGAGCCGTTTTCGGGCCCTTTACAGCAGCTATCTGCAGAAACTGCGTGGCCAGCAGGCCGAGGAAGAAGAGAAGATCCGCGCATCCGAAGGCTACAAGAAACTTGAGGAGCAGTGGCGCGCGGCTCGAGAGGCCATCGCCCCGCGTGAGAGCGAAATCCGTGCCGAACAGAATCTGACCGAACGTCAACTCGCCGTCCTTACCGACCTGCTGCCCACCGCCCGAGGTCTGGTGACTTCACTCATCTACAAATTGGAGACAGCCGAAGGAGCCAGCGCCAAGGCCAAACTCCAGCGCGAGGTGGAAGAGGCCAAGAAGGGTCCCTTCCGTGCCCGCGTCCCGCAGAAGGACGACACCCTGAAGGACGTGAACTTCACGTACGACGAGCTGATTAGCGAGTACAACCGCCTACGCGAACGCAAAGCAGCGCTGGCCAGCCAGATCAGCGAGCTCTATGCGCGTGCCAATAGGGTGCAAAAACAACTTGACGAGTATCTCAGCGAACGGTTGGCCGGCCCTCGCGCCTCCGATGTCGAGCGCCTGCAGAGCAGCGCGAAGCGATTCAACGTCGAAATCCGCCAGATCCACGTCCTCTCCACTCCCACCTTCGGCGTTCCTGAGACCGTATTGGTGGATCGCTGCCAGTCCTGCCACATCGGGATGGATGCCAATCTGGTTCCTCCTACGGTGACGCTGACGAAAGCCGCGCTCGGTGTTGACGGTAGCACCGACGCACCTTTCACGACGCACCCTAACCCCGACCTGCTGAAGATCCACGACCCCAAGCGCTTTGGCTGTTCGCCCTGCCACGGCGGGAACGGCCGCGCCACCACCAGCGTCGTCAAAGGCCACGGCCGCCACAAGTACTGGCTCTGGCCGCTCTTCTACCGCGAAAACTTTGACGCCGGCTGCCAACAGTGCCACGCCCGGGATCTAGTGCTCGAACACGCCCCCACCCTGACAGCGGGCAAGGAACTCTTTCGCCTCAGAGGCTGCATGGGCTGTCACCGCTTCCAAGGGTTCGACGATGAGGACGAGCAGCTTCGCGCCGTCCAGCAGGAGATTCTTCAACAGGAAAAGATTCGCAGGGAAAACGAGCTGGAAATCGCTCGCAGCAACGAGAAGGGTGACGCCGCTGCCACCAACGAAGAGGCTCAGCGCTGGTACCGCCGCGCGCAGAGGCTGCAAGCCGACAACAACCGCATTGATGCCAGCTTGGAGCAGCTCGAACGCCGCTCCCAGGGCTTGTTGCGCGAGTGGAAGAAAATTGGTCCCAACCTGAAAGAAGTGCGCCTCAAGCTCCGCAAGGAATGGATTCCGGTGTGGCTGGAGAACCCTCACACCTGGCGGCCTACCACCAAGATGCCGCGGTTTCGGCTTGACCGCGACGAAATCGAAGCGCTCAGTGCATTCCTCTGGCAATCGGGGATACGCGAGCGCATTCCGCAGCAGCCTCGTGGCAATCCCGTACGTGGCAAAGAACTCTTCGAAACACGCGGCTGCATGGGCTGCCACGCAGTCGGTGAGACTGGAGGGACGTTCGCCGCCAACTTGAGCCGCCTGGGCGAGAAGGCAAATTATGATTACATCGTCCGCTGGATTCACAACCCGCGCGAGCGCACACTTCCCTACTGCCCCTACGAGAAACGCGACCTGACAGCAGAGGATTATAGAAAGAAAGGTCTGCCTTTTGTCTTCGGCCCGGAGAACTCCCGCTGCCCGAACGACGGCCACGAGCTCCAGATTCAGCAGATGACGGTCATGCCGAACCTTCGCCTCACCTGGGAGGAGGCGCGTGACATTGCCAGCTACTTGATGACCCTGCGGCAAGAGAATCCGGACTCCTACCCCGCGGCACCATTCATGAATGATCCGAAGCTCAAGGAGCGTGGCCGGTTTCTTGTCCGGCACTATGGGTGCGCCGGTTGCCACGAAATCGCAGGCTACGAGGAGGAAGGGCGCATCGGCACCGAACTCACGAACGAGGGCAGCAAGCCGATTGAGCGCCTCGACTTTGCGCTCCTCACCGAAAAAGCCAAGCGGGGCATCTTGCCCGATGGCTCCCAGTCCCCACGCGGAAAGTGGTACGACCACAAAGGATTCTTCGAGAATAAACTCGGCAACCCGGCCACGTACGATCAGGGCAAGGTCAAAGAGCCGCTCGAACGGCTGCGCATGCCGACGCCAAATCTTCGTCCTGACGAAATCAAGGGGCTCACGACCATGCTGTTGGGGAGCATGGACCCGACCATCCCGGAACAGTTCCGCTATCGGCCCAGTGGCCCGCAAAAGGACATTCAGGACGGCTGGTGGATTGTGGCCAAGTACAACTGCGTTGGTTGTCATCAGCTGCGCGCCACTGAACCTTCGGTCTTGATGACGCTGCCGCGCTATCAGGACCCGGATTGGAAGGAGCAATTGCCGCCGCCATTGGTGGGTGCAGGTGCCCGCCTGAATCCTGACTGGATGCAGCAGTTCCTCGAGAACCCGGCGCTCAGCGAAAGTCAACTCGATCGCAACGGTGTGCGCACCTACCTTCGGGCTCGCATGCCGACGTTCAACTTTTCGCCGGATGAGATTCGCAAGCTCGTCCGGTTTTTCCAAGCCCTATCGTCGCAGCCGCTGCCTTATGTTCCCCCCAAGGTCGAGCCGCTCACGGAGCGGGAGCGGATCTTGGCGCGGCAGTTGTTCACGCATCCGGCGGCCCCGTGCTTGAAATGCCATATGACAGGCGAGCCTGCTCACGACCGCACGGCTACGGCTCCCAATTTCCTCACTGCGCGCGAACGGTTGAAACCAGCGTGGACCGAGCGGTGGCTTCTCGATCCAGGACGCATCCAGCCCGGCACCGGTATGCCCACGGGCCTTTTTCGCCGCGAGGGCGACCGCTGGATCTTTTCCGGTCCCACCCCCGCCGGCTTTCGGGACTACCGCGGCGACCACAGCGACCTGCTTGTCCGCTACATGTTCACCTTTACTCCCGAGGAGCAACGTCTCCTGCTCGGGCGTATGCCCGCCAGCCCCGGGAGCGGTTCTGGCGAGCCACAAGGCAAGAAGTGAAAAATCTGGTAAAATCCGCATGGCTTTGGCAGTTAGATTACTCTTTCATCCCGATTAGATCGGAGGCACGATGAAAAGAACACACATCCTGACGATTGTCTTGCTCGCACTCCTCGCGGTCGTCGCTGCTTGCAAGAAAGAAGCAGAAACGCCGAAGGTTGAGGAAGGGCCGGCGCCGGCCGCAACGACAGCCGCCATTGACCCAGCCACCGCCGCCACAGTGTCGGGAAAGGTTGTCTTCAAAGGCACGCCACCGAGGCGCAACCGCATCCGAATGGACGCGGAGCCCAACTGCGTCGCCCTCCACAAGGAGCCCGTCTATGCGGAAGAAGTTGTCGTCAACGACAACAGCACATTGCGCTATGTGTTCGTGTATGTGAAGGAAGGGCTCGGTGACCGCAGCTTCCCGACACCGGCGCAACCCGCTGTCCTGGACCAGAAGGGCTGTGTCTACATGCCGCACGTGGCTGGCATCATGGTCAACCAGGAACTCCACATTCTCAACAGCGATCCCACGACGCACAACATTCACCCCGTTCCCGTGAACAACCGCGAGAGAAATGTTTCCATGCCGCCCGGCGCAGAAAAACTCGTTTTCACGTTCCCGCGCGAAGAAGTTCTCATCCCCGTGAAGTGCAACGTGCACCCGTGGATGAAGAGCTACATCGGTGTACTCCGCCATCCCTTCTTCGCTGTCACCGGCACGGATGGCTCCTTCACCCTCCAGGGACTTCCACCGGGTGAGTACGTCATCGAAGCCTGGCACGAGAAGTACGGCACCACGGAACAGAAGGTCACCCTCGCGGCCAAAGAGACCAAGACCATCGAGTTCTCCTTCACCGGCGCTGGCGGTGACTAAGCGGAACAGCAGGGAACATACGGGAACCGAACAGGTACCACCGGGAGCAGAAAGGGCCCGAGCACGGTCACTTCCGGCCCCCTCGGGCGCCTGCGATGGCTAATCAGAGCACCTACCGCCCTGGCCTTCATCGCTACGCCCTTGCCCTCGCCATCTGCACCTGGCTCCTGCTCCTCGCCGGCGCACTCGTCACCTCCAACGACGCCGGCCTCGCCGTCCCCGACTGGCCTCTCTCCTACGGCCAGCTAATGCCCCCGATGGTCGGCGGCATCCTCTACGAGCATGGCCACCGTCTCATCGCCGCCTCCGTCGGCCTCCTCACCATCGGCCTCGTTTTCTGGCTCTGGAGCAGCGAGACGCGTCGCTGGGTGCGCCATCTGGGACTCTTCGCGCTCGCCATGATCATCGCCCAAGGCGTCCTCGGCGGCATCACCGTGCTCTTCTTTCTACCTCCGGCTATCTCCGTCGCCCACGCCTGCCTCGCCCAACTCTTCTTCTCCACTGTCGTCAGCATCGCACTGGTCACTTCCCCGGCCTGGCACCAACCCGTTTTCCCCCTCGACCCGGGCTCCTCGCCCCGGCTGCGCCGCCTGGCCTCGCTGACCGCCGCGGCCGTCTTCGTGCAGCTCCTGCTGGGCGCGCTTCTGCGGCACAAAGTCATCGGCGTCGAAGCGCACATCGTCGGCGCCATCGTTGCAGCCGCCGGCACCCTGTGGCTCGCCGCCACGGTTCGCCGCCACGCCTCGGCGCACGGTGCCCTGCAAACTACCGCCGCCTGGCTCCGGCGTTTCCTCATCCTCCAGCTCATCCTCGGTGTAGCCGCCTACTGGGTTCGCCTCCTCACGCGCGATGCTTCCCAGCCCGAGCCCGCGATGGTTGCCATCACCGTCTTGCACGTGACCTTCGGCGCGCTGCTGCTGGCTGCCAGCGTCGTCCTCACGTGGCAGGTCTACCGTGCCTCCGTTCGCACCCAGGCCTTCCCTGCCCCCACTCCTCTCCCCCAGCGAGCCGCCTGATGCCAGCCTCTACCGAAACACTAAGCCCTGTCCTCAGCCGTGCCTCCCACCGCCTGGGCGATTACCTGACATTGACCAAGCCCGAGGTCACCGCCCTGGTCTTGGTCAGCACCCTCATCGGCTTCTACTTGTCTTCTCCCGCGATTCTCGACTTCTCTCTCCTTTTCCACACGCTCCTTGGAACCGCACTCGTAGCCGCCGGCACTGCCACCTTGAATCAATTTCTTGAGCGGCACATTGACGCCCGCATGCGGCGTACTTCCGGGCGGCCCCTCCCCGCCGGCCGTCTCCGGCCGCGTCACGCACTCGCTTTCGGCAGCGCCCTCGCCCTCACCGGGACGCTCTATCTGTTTCTGACCGTCAATCTCCTCGCCGCAGCACTCGCCTTCTTCACGCTGGCCAGCTACCTCACCCTCTACACGCCTTTGAAGACTCGTTCCTCGCTCTGCACCGCCGTCGGCGCCTTCCCGGGTGCCGTCCCGCCGCTCGTCGGCTGGGCCGCAGCAGCTGGAAGCCTAAGTGCCGGCGCCTGGGTTCTGTTTGCACTGCTCTTTCTCTGGCAATTCCCTCACTTCCTCGCCATCGCTTGGATCTACCGCGAAGACTATGCCCGCGCCGGCATCAAGATGCTCCCGGTAACGGACGCGGGCGGGGCGGCCACCGGCCGCCATATCGTCTTCTACTCCGCCCTGCTCCTCCCCGTCAGCCTGGTGCCCACCGTCCTGGGTATGGTAGGCGCGCTCTATTTCTTCGGTGCCCTGGCCATCGGCCTTGCCCTGCTCGGCTGCGGCCTCGCTGCGGCTCTCACCCGCTCCACTCGCCACGCCCGGCGCCTCCTCCAGGCTACGGTGTTCTATCTCCCCTTCCTCTTTGCCTTGCTGATGCTCGACCGCCAGCTCTGAGTGTCAGAACCACTGGAAGCTACTCAGCTATTTCAAGACCTCAGATCCTCCCGCCGAGCTCTTAGGCACCAGCCTGGGAGAGCACCGACTCCTCGCAGGCGGGAGCCTCCGTGGCAGAATTGGGAAAGGGAAAGCACGATGACAGGGCGGGTTACTTCTGCGTAGCGGAATCCTTCAGCCTTCCATTCAGCACCGTCGTCCCGGCACTGCTTGCCCCAACAGGTTGGAACAACACGCGGGAGTCATGTGGTAGGATGTTGAGCCTGTGGGAACGATCATCGAAGTTGAAAACCTAAAGAAAAGCTATGGACCGATCGAAGCCGTGCGCGGCGTGGGCTTCGAGGTGCGCGAGGGCCAGGTCTTCGGTCTGCTCGGCCCGAACGGGGCGGGCAAAACCACTACTGTCGAAATCCTGGAAGGGCTCCGCTGTCCCGACGGCGGCTGCGTCCGGGTCTGCGGGCTCGACCCCCAGCGCGGGGGTCACCGCTTCAAGCAGGAAATCGGAGCCGTCCTGCAAGCGACCGCGTTGCCGGAAAAATTACGCGTCGCCGAAGCCGTGAACCTCTTTGCCGACTTCTACCCGCGACGCCGCGAACTCTCGCAACTCTTACGCCGATTCGGACTCGAAGACAAGCGCACCGCCTTCTACTCCCAGCTTTCGGGGGGCCAAAGGCAGCGCCTCGCCCTGGCTCTGGCTCTCGTGAACGAACCGCGCGTGGTGTTCCTCGACGAACCCACGGCCGGGCTCGATCCCCAGGTGCGCCGCGAAATCTACGACATCATTGAAGAGCTGAAACGGGAGAACAAGACGATTCTCCTCACCACCCACTACATCGAGGAAGCCGAGAGGCTCTGCGACCAAGTGGCCATCATCGACTATGGCCGCGTCATCGCCCTCGGCACCCCTACCGAGCTCAAGCAACGTTCCCAGGACACCACGCGCATCCGGGTACACCTGGCCCGCCCCGAGCCCGACACTGCCCTCCGAGACCTCGAGGCGGTGACGGAATGCCGGACCACCGACGGCGCCTATCTGCTCCAGTCCAGGCGGCCCCCCCAAACGATCGTCGCACTTGTGAAATACCTCGAAGCCCGCAACAACGAACTGCTAAGCCTGGAAATTATCGCTCCGTCTTTGGAAGATGTTTTCATTGAACTCACTGGCCGGAGGCTGCGCGATTGAAAACCATCTGGACGCTGACCAAGCTGCGTATGCTCCTGGCGATGCGTAACCGCGCCTTTATCTTCTTCAGTCTGGTCATGCCCCTTGCCTTTCTTTTCCTCTATGGCGGCATCTTCGCCCGCGGCGAGCCCCGTGCCGTCAGCTATGTGATGGCGGCGGTGCTGGCGCTGACCGTGATGGGGAGCTTCTGGGGGCTCAGCATCCAACTGGTGCTCTTCCGCGAGCAGGGCATCCTGCGGCGCTTTCGGCTCGCGCCCATCGGCCCGGGCGCGATGCTCGCCTCCAGCCTCCTTTCCAACTACGTGCTCACCGTTCCCACCGTTATCCTGGAACTGCTGCTGGCACGCTGGATCTGGAAAGTTCCCAGCTTCGGGAACCTCTGGGGCGTTTTTGTGCTCATCACTCTTGGAGCGCTGGCCTTTGCCTCTCTCGGCCTGATTGTGGCCAGTGTCACCAACACGAACCAGGAGACCCAGGTCATCAACAACGCCATCTGGTTTCCCCTGCTGTTTCTTTCCGGCGCCACCATCCCCTTCCCTCTCCTGCCGGCCTGGGTGCAGAGCGTCGGCGTATTCCTGCCCGCCACTCACCTCGTCACCGGCCTGCAGCAGGTGATGCTGCGCAGCGCCCCCGTGTGGCAGGTGGGCCCAGAGATTCTGGCCCTTGCAGGTGGGACAATGTTCTGCTTCTTCGTTTCTCGAAGCCTGTTTCGTTGGGAGCCAGAGGAAAAAGTCACGCGGCGGGCGAAACTGTGGGCGGCGGCGGCAGTCATCCCTTTTCTGCTTCTGGGGAGTTGGGAAAACGCCCACGGCAAGATGCGTCAGGATGCTCGTTCCAGTTTCCTCCAAACCATCCAGCGGCCCCCCGAGCTCCGATAGGGGGATGTGAAGTGTTGCAACCAGTCTTCGCGTGAGGTAACGGTCGGATGCGCCAGGTCGTTCTTCTCACTCTGCTCACCCTCTTGCTCGCTCTCGCCTCTCTGGGCGTATTCGGTTGGACCGTCCTCAGCGGCAATTGGCACGGCCTCGACGGCCTCCTATTGATTCTCGTGTCGCTCTTGCTCGCGGTGGTTTTCTTCGGCGTTGCCCTGACATTCCTCCGGAGCCAGCCCCTGCGGGCGCTATTCACTGTTCCCGCTAGGCAAGCGAAAGAAGAAGAGAAACCATCAGAAATGCAGGCCGCAAACTGAGAGACATGCCCTCCGCCACTGGCAACTTCGGCTGCTTCCTCCCCGCTGCCAGCCTCTCCGGGCGCGCGCTCGTCCGCTCCGCCGAATGATCTCCCTGTCTGCGTTGCCTGCTCTCAATGCCAGCCTGAACGCCGCCAGCACGCTCTTCCTCCTCCTTGGCTACCGCTTCATCCGCCAAAGGCGAATCGCTCAGCACAAAGCCTGCATGCTCACCGCCTTCGCTCTTTCCCTCGCCTTCTTGGTTTCCTACCTCACCTACCATTTCCAGGTCGGCTCCGTCCCCTTTCGCGGCACCGGCTGGATTCGTCCCGTCTACTTCACCATTCTGATTTCTCACACCGTCCTGGCGGCGCTACTCCCTCCGCTCGCCCTCGTCACGCTGGTGCGCGCCCTCCGCCAGCAGTTCGACCGCCACCGCCGCCTCGCCCGCTGGACTCTCCCCATTTGGCTCTACGTTTCCGTGACCGGAATAGTGGTGTACTGGATGGTCTATCGACTGTATCCTGCAGCTTGGTAGCCTCTCTATGTCCACTCCCGAAACCTTCTCACCCACGCGACTGTCGCGGCCCTCCTGGGCTGTGCTGGCGATGATGGCTCTGGTCATCCTCTTTGTCGTTGTCCCCTTCCTGTTCTGGCACGGCACCTGGTTTGGCCGGCCGCTTTCCGAGGACGAGATCGCACGCTACCTCGCCGACACCAAGCACCCCCGCAAGACCCAGCACGCGTTGACGCAGATCGGCGAGCGCATCCTCCGCGGCGACCCCGCCGTCCACCGCTGGTATCCCCAGGTACAGGCCCTGGCTGATCACGACCTGCCCGAGCTCCGCGGGATGGCGGCCTGGGTGATGGGGCAGGACAATCAGTCAGCCGACTTCCACGCCACGCTCGCTCGGATGCTCGCGGACCTCGACCCCATGGTGCGCCGCAATGCCGCCCTCTCTCTTGTCCGCTTCGCGGACACGGCCGGCCGTCCGGAGCTCATCGGTATGCTTCGCTCCTATGATCTGGCGGCGCCGAGCGCTGGCCGCCTCCAGCCGCGCCTCAAACTCGACGACACGGTCAACCCCGGTACGCTGCTAGCCCGTATCGTGCGCGCGGAAAACGAGATTTTCGAGGTTCGCTCCCCGCTGCCCGGCACACTCGAGGCCTGGCTGGCGGCCGAGAACGAAGAGGTGCAGATAGGACAGCCTATCCTCCGCCTCGCTCCTGCCCCCGAGCAGGTCTGGGAAGCGCTCCGTGCGCTCTATCTGGTGGGAGAAGAAGAAGACCTGGCCGATGTCGAACGCTATGCGCGCAGCGTTCCCGGGATGCCCGAAAGAATCCAGCAACAGGCCGCCCTCACTGCCGCCGCCATCCGCTCCCGCCTGAAATCTGTCAACTGAGAACTGACGACTGGTATCTAGAAGTTATTGCAAAACCCATTTGAAGGGTGTGATTTTACAGTAGTTGGTTTC
>JBBIPK010000021.1:0-55979 GCA_037442885.1 Acidobacteriota bacterium
CAACCATTGCAGAGACATCCCCGACCGCACGATAGACTTCCCCGAATGCGCCACGTCCCAAGAAGTCAGTAATCTTGAAAGTTTCGCTATTCGGGCCATGAAAAGTGGTGCCGATACGGACGGAGGGCATTTCTTAATAATTCTATCAAATGGTAACGCCACTTCGCGCGCGCGATCTAAGGATGTCGCGCAAACTGCTCTTCGATGAGACAAACCTCACGTTAGGCTGAGTCTCTGAAGGATCGCCGCGAGTTTGTTCTGGTTCTTGCGATGCGGCGTGCTGCGACCCGGCCGTGTATCGATGAGCATCCTGCGGGACAGCCCGCTGGCCTTTTGTAGAATCCGGAGCGGAACTTTCTTCAACGCGGGCAGTATCTTCGTCTGCCATTCGTCGCGGCGCGGGTCGGGATATTCGGTGTAGACGCTTTGGGCCGAATGAACAAGGCCCGATTCAACATCTTCCAGGCTATTCGATTCCTTGCCGATGTACTTGACTTGATCGATTCGAATACGCCGCCGCTGCAGCAGGCCAATGGTTTGCTTATTAGAAGGGTTCCCGTCCGCGTCCGCGCCCTTTGATTCCGGATGGAATTCGTACTCGCACAGAACTTCGCCATACGTTTTCACACGCACAGCTTGGCGGGTGCCGTAATGCCCGGAAGCAGCTATCCGATAACGCTTCCCTGTGTATTGGTCAATCCAATCCGCTTAACCCATTTTCTCGAATCTGATTCATACGGCGCGCTATGCCGTGGCCCACGAGGTTGCTCACTTGCTGCTGCGAGGAGAAGATCATTCCCCCGACGGCCTGATGCGGGCACGGTTGCGCCACCAGGAGTGGCAACGGGCCACGATCGGAGACCTCTCGTTCAGCCCCCAGCAGGCCGAGCAACTCCGCGCCGGGGTGCTCGCGCGGATGAGAAAGTGATGACAGGAAGGGGAGCAGCAACGGGCAGGTCTGCTGCGATGCGCGGACCGGGGAGGGGTGTCCAGGGGGTGTCCCCGGTTAGCGCGGTGGCGTCCAGGTTTCAGGGCACCGGGAGGTCGCGCAGGAAGCGGGCGGAGTCTTCCGGGCGGGCGACGTTGATGAACATGCCGGAGCCGAGCTCGAAGCCGGCCAGGCGCGTCACGCGCGGCACGATGCTCAAGTACCAGTGGTAGTACTTGACCGCGGCGGCATCGTGCGGCGCGCTGCGGATGGTGTAGTTGAAGTCCGGATTGCCGAGGCCGTCGTGCAGCTTCCGCAGGACGCGGCGCAAGATGCGCGCCAGGTCCTCCTTCTCGGCCTCGTTCATCGCCGCAAAGGAAGCCGAGTGCCGCTTGGGATAGATCCAGGTGTGGAAGGGTGAGAGCGCGGCAAAAGGAATGAAGGCCGTGAAATGCTCCCCCTCCAGCACAACGCGCGCCCCCTCCGTTGTCTCCTCCTCCAGCGTGCGGCAGAAGAGGCACTCGCCCTGCTCGTCGTAGAAGTGCAGCGCCGTTTCCATGCGGTCGCGCACTTCCATGGGGATGATGGGCGTGCCGATCAGTTGAGAGTGCGGATGCTCGAGCGAGGTGCCGGCCGCCAGGCCGTGGTTCTTGAAAAGCGTAATCTGCGCCACGCGCGGGTCGCGGATGATGGCGGCGTAGCGCTGCTGGTAGGCGTCGAGAATCTGCACCACCTCCGCGTCGGAGAGCAGCGCGGTCGTGCGGTTATGTGCCGGGGTTTCGATGATGACCTCGTGAATGCCCACCCCGGTCAGCGTCCGCTTCAAACCCTCCTGCCGTCGCACCAGTTCTCCTTCGGCCGCCAATGCCGGGAACTTGTTCGGCACCACGCGTACCTGCCAGCCTTTGTCGCCCGTCCGCGCAGGTCCGCCGCGGGGGGCAAGCTCTAAACTCGCCGGCGGCGCCATCGCTTCGTTGCCGGGACAGAAGGGACACCGGGAATCGTATTCCGGTAGCGGCTTCTTCGGTTCCTTCTGGCTGAACTGCTCGGGCCGCTGCGCGCGCTCAGTGGCAATGATGACCCACTGCCGGGTAATCATGTTGTAGCGAATCTCCGGCATCGGCTTGCCCCCGAATCCTACTGCCGCGGCGGCAGCACGGATTCGCCTGTGGGTGCGCGGCGCTGGCTGAGCAGATTGACAAACAAGCGGATGCCGCCCGGCACACCCGCGCGCACCTGGCGGAAGAGCGCCAGGCCGCAGTAGATATAGACGCCCTTCCCATCGCGTGCATAGAGCAACCCGCCCCGCAACGGCTCCTCGCCCGCGTCGGCCATCTCCACGAGCGGCAGGTAGCGCTCATCCCACTGGCTCAGGAAGTAGAGCCCGCGCTCCTGCACCCAACCCTGCCAATCCTCCGCGCTCAGGCGATGCGGAAAATTCAGCACCGGATGCTCCGGCGTCAGCACCCGCACGGCCGCGGTCTCGTCCGTCACCCGCACGTTCCCGGACTTCTCAGCCGGGTAGGGAGCAAACTTCGCCGGATCCCAGCCGCGCCCTTGATGCTCGACCACGAGCGTCCCGCCCTGCCGCACGTAGCCGAGCAGCCGCGGCGTCGCCTCGGCGAGGTCGGCGCGGAAGTCGTAGGCGCGCTCGGCGATCACGACGGCGTCGTAGCTGCCGAGTGCCGCCCCTGCGAGCAACCGTTCGTCCAGCATGTCTACGCCCACGCCGAGTTGCGCCAGCAGCGCCGGCACCGGGTCGTTGTTGAAGCCGATGTAGCCGATGCGCAGGCTGTGCGGCACGCGCACCTCCACCACCTGCACTCCTGCCTCCGCCGCCGCACCGGGCAGAATCGCACGCACCTGTGCGCTCCCCGGCTCCAGACGCGCCGGCAGCAATACTTGAAACCGCAGCCGCACGATGGCCGCATCCTGTGCCGGCAGAGACTGCGGCAGCGGCGCCGTCCAGCCCGCAGGGACTTCCAGCGAAACCTGGGCATTCTCGATTGCCCGCGCATTCCGCTCGACCCGTACTTCCCAGTCCAGCATCCCACCCGCCAACGTCGTCGGCACCAGGCGCAGCGCCGGCTCCAGCGCCAGCCGCACCCGCGGGACAACTTCCACCGGACCGCCGCGCGGACTCTGGATTGTTGCCGGCAGGCGAACACGTCCCACAGCCGCGAGGACCGCAGTCGCCTCCAGAGGCAGCCGGCCCAGCGGTGGCGTCGCCGGCGGCGTCACGCTTACCTCCCGCACCAGCCCGGACGCGCTGACGTCGTTCAGCACTGTCTCCACCTGCCAGTCGGGCGGTGTCACCACCTCCAGTTCGCTGAGCTTGAGCCGCTCGCTAATCCCCGCCGGCATGCTGGCGGCAATGCGCAGGCGAAATGCTTCCCCCGGCACCACCCGCACCCGATCCGCTGCGGCCACGACCTCGACGCCCGCCAGCGTCGCCGCTTGCCGCAGGAAGGAATCGCGCTTCGCCTCAATCACAGCCTGAACCGGCCCCGCGCCTCGCTCCGCCTCCAGGTCAGCGCGCAGCCCTTCGAGTTGCTCGGCTCCCGCGATCAGCTTTTCTGCCGCCTCTGCCGGAACTGCCCGGCTGGCTTCCTCAGCCAGACGCACAACCTCGGCCAGACGCTGCTGCCAGTTGCCGAGCACCCGCACCGCAGGAAAGAGAAGCGGAAGGGCATCGAGGCGCTCCACGAGATTGCGCGCTTCGAGCGGCACCGTCGCCCCCTGGCGCAGCGCCTCCATGCGCAGGAAGTAGCGCCGGCCCTGGAACGCCTCCCGCGGAATGCTGTCCAATCCCTGGCTGCGGTGCTGGCGGATTCCCTCCCAAGCGATTTCAGAAAAGCTCTTCCCGGAACGCGGATCCACCTCCTCGGTCGGGACGCGGATGTTTTCCCCCTCTCCGGGTCCGCCGGCGTGGGTCAGGAAGTAGCGCACCGGCCACGGCTCGACCTCCGGCACCACCGTTGGGTCGCCCACCAGGGCATACGCTTGGCGGCTGACGATGCCGGCGGCCTGGTGCTGCGCTCCCGCGGGCGCGTCCGGCGTCCAGCGGGAAATCACCACGTCGGCCTTCAACTCGCGCAGCACCCGCACCAGCCGCTCCACCAGCGCGCGCTCGTTCCAATAGCGCAGGGTTTCCTCCACCGACTTCGAGTAGCCGAAATCCGGCGCCTCGAGGAAACGCACTTCCGCGCCGAAGATACGCGCCGCGGCTTCCAGCTCTTGCGTGCGCACGCGGGCAAGTTCTTCCCCCAACTCCGGCCCATAGGTGTTCTGCCCGCCCTCGCCGCGCGTCAGGCAGAGGATGACGACGCGCGCGCCCAATCCGCGCGCAAAGTAGCTGATGACGGCTCCGCTCTCGTCATCCGGATGCGCGGTGACGTAGGCAATGGTGGTAATGACCGGCAGGCTTTCCAGTGACTCCGCTGCCTGCGCCGACGCAGGAGGGTTGCCGATGAGCAGGAGTGCTGCCAGCGCTGCTAGCCGTCGCATAGCCTTATTGTGCCACGCCGGGGCGGCTCGCGAACGGGAACTCGCCCAGCCGGCGTGCGCGCACGAGATAGACCGCAACGCCGGCGGCCAGCACGCCCAGCCCGATGAGAATGAACTGCTCGCCGGTGGCCACGAACAGCCCGATCCAGAGCGCCACCGCCACCAGCGCCGGCAGCGGGTAGAGCCACATGCGGAAAGGAAACTGAGTGCCCGCGCGATGCAAGACGAACACCGCCGTCGCCTGCGCGACGAACTCGATCAGGATGCGAATCGCCATCAACGCTTTGATCACCGTCAGCAGCTTGAAGAGCAGGCTGAAGGCCACCGTCACGCCGCCCACCGCCAGCAGCGACACATGCGGGAAGCGTTTCTGCGGGTGCACGCGCGCGAACAGGCGGAAGAAGCCGCCGTCGAGCGCCGCGGCGTAGGGGATGCGCGAGTAGCCCAGCAGCAGCGACCACACCGAAGCAAACGCCGCCACCAGAATCAGCGCCGTCACCCCCCGCGCTGCCCCCACCCCGTACACCCGCTCCATGAACTCCGAAACGATGTACTTCGAACTCATCGCCTCTCGCCACGGAATCACGCTGATCAGGCTCACGTTCATCACGAAATAGAGCGCCGCGATGCCGAGGATAGAGATAATGATCGCGCGGGGAATCACGCGCTCGGGCGCGCGAATCTCAGCGCCCAGATAGCAGACGTTCTGATAGCCCAGGTAGTCGTAGATGGCGATGAGCGTAGCGTTGCCCAGTCCCATCCAGAAGGCCAGCCGCCAGAAGTCAAACGCCGCGGCAGGAAAGGCGAGCACGGCCGCGGGGTTGAAGTGTGTCAGCCCGCCCACGATGATCCAGCCGATGGTGCCGAAGATGACCACCCAGAGATAGAGTGAGATGCGGCCGATGGTGGTGATGCGCCGGTAGAGGAGGAAGATGATGAAGAGCCCCACGCCGGCCGCCAGCAGGCGATGCTCGAGCGTCCGGCCGCCGTCGGCCGCCACCAGCCCCGGCAGTAAGTAATCGGCATAGTCGGCGAAGCCGATCAGACCCGAGGCCATCGAAAGCGGCGCCCGAAACAGCATTTGCCAGATGAAGAGGAAAGAAAGCAGCCGCCCCCAGCCGCGTGGTCCGAAGGCTTCGCGCAGGTAGACGTAGGTGCCGCCCGCGTGCGGCATCGCCGCGCCCAGCTCCGCCCACACCAGGCCGTCGCAGAGCGCCAGCAGCGCCCCCAGGATCCAGCCCAGCATCGCCTGCGGCCCGCCCATCGCCGCCAGAATCAGCGGGATGGTGATGAAGGGCCCGATGCCGACCATATCGATCATGTTGAGCGCGGTGGCTTCCTTGAGGCCGAGCCCGCGGATCAACTTCTCTTCGCCGGCCATCGCCCCGCTGGAATGCGCTGACGACATAAGGCTGGCCAGCATAGCCGAGGCGAGCCACCAGACAAAACAATTTCCCTCGACGACAACTCTGCCGCGGGGATGGAAGTCCGGCGCGTTTTGCGCTAAGGTAGGGCCTTCCGGGGAGCTTCCCAGCATATGCTGACCCTCACCACGCTCGGCGTGATGCTTGTAGCCGCTGTTGCCACGCTCTTGGTGGCGCGCTTTTTCAGCCGCGCGCGCCTGGCGGCTTATCCCTTCTATGGGCTCGTTGGCCTGGGTCTGCTGTTCGCGGGCGAGGTGCTGCTCTTCCGCGGCATCCGTCCGGTGGTGAACTACTTCACCCCGTTGGCCTGGACGGGCTACTTGCTGGCGGTGGACGCGGCCATCTACAGCCTGCGCGGGCGCTCCCTGCTGCGCTCGACCCCGAAGGAGTTCGCCCTGATGGCGCTCTGGTCTATTCCCATCTGGGTGCTGTTCGAAGGCTACAACCTGCGTCTGGCCAACTGGCGCTACATCGAGCTTCCTTCCACGCTGCCGGCGCAATTCCTCGGCTATGTGTGGTCCTACGCCACGGTGGTGCCGGCGCTGCTCGAGACCGCCGAGCTGCTGGCCGCCCTGGGCTATTTCCGCGCCGCCACCGCCCGCGGCTGGCGTTGGACTCTGCGGGCGCGGCGGCTCCTGCTGGTTGCGGGCGGATTGGCCGTCGTGGTTCCCTTCTTGGTGCCGCAGCGGGCGGCGGCTTATCTGTTTGCGCTGGTCTGGCTCGGCTTCATCTTCCTGCTCGAGCCCATCAACTACGCCCGCGGCAACGACTCGCTCTTGCGCGACCTCGCGGCCAACCGCGGCACCCGCCTCTACGCCCTGCTGGCCAGCGGCCTCCTCTGCGGGCTGCTGTGGGAATTCTGGAACTACTGGGCGGAAACCAAGTGGCTCTACGTCTTCCCTATGTTCCAAGATGCAAAAATCTTTGAGATGCCCCTGGCCGGCTACCTCGGCTTCCCGCCTTTCGCCATCGAGTGCTTTGCCATGTATGCTTTCATCTCCACCGAGATTCGCCGGCTGGTGGGAGAGGCGCCTGCGACAGCCCGCCGCCGGCTGCTCGTGTACGAAGCGCTCCCGGAAGAGTGATGGTGTCAGCCCTGCCTGGTGCACCGTGTTTCCTGCCCTGCTGTTTCTCCTGATCCTTGCGGCTACTCCCGCTCCAGCCTTCGCGCAACTCCGCGTAGCTGAGGAAGCCCGCGCTGGCCTGGACCTGCTCTATCAGGGTGACATCCCGCGCGCCGTCGCCCTTTTTCGCACCTTACAAGCCCAACAGCCCGAGCATCCGCTCGGCTATCTGCTCGAAGCCAACGCGCTCTGGTGGGAGCGCTGGTGCAGCTCGCTCGACATGAAGCCGGAGGGCTGGGTGGATGCCGCCCCCGGCCTGCGCTTGCCGCTCGATACCCAGTACGCCGCCCTGGTCAAGACCGCCGAGCGGCGCGCGGAAGCCCTGCGGCGCCGTGCGCCCCGCGCTGCCGAGAGCCATTTCTACCTGGGGATGGTCTATGCGATGGAAGGCAGCTTGCACGCGCTGCGACGCGAGAACCGCGCCGTCGCCTCTGCCGGGAAAAAGATGCGGGCGGCGCTCTTGCGCGCGCACGAACTCGACCCCGAGCTCACCGACGCGCTCTTCGGCCTTGGCCTCTACAATTACTACGTGGACACGCTCTCGCCGCTCGTCAAGCTTCTGCGCGTGCTCTTGTTCATCCCTGGCGGGGACAAGAAGGTGGGGCTCGAACAACTCACGCACGCGGCTGAGCGCGGGATGCTGGTCGCCACCGAAGCCCGCTTCTGGCTGGCCAAGAACCTCCGCAACCACGATCGCGATTTCGCCCGTGCCCGCGCCGAATTCGACTGGCTCGCCCGCCACTACCCCCAGAACCCCGTCTTTCCGCTGCTCGTGGCCGGAGTGGCCGCCAAGCAAGGCGACTCTGCCGCAGCGGTGCGGTCATACGAGCGCGTCCGACAACTCGCCCGCGGCAACTCCCCCTGCGACCACAAACTGGACGAGCTCGCCGCCCGCGCCCTCGGACTTCTTTCCCCCTGATACCCTGAGAAACGGTTCCCTCGCTGGTATCTCGATTTTCCAGCTTCGATTTTCGCGTTTCTGTTCTTATGCGGGTCGGGCGGCGGACTCTTGCTTTTTGGCGTGGTAGGAGGAGCGGACAAGCGGGCCAGCCTCGACGTGTCGGAAGCCCATCGCTTCGCCCGCGCGCTTGATCTCGGCGAATTCGTCGGGATGGTAATAGCGCACGACGGGCAGGTGCTGTATGGTCGGCTGCAGATATTGCCCTACGGTCAGGATGTCCACCTGCTGCGCGCGCAGGTCGCGCAGGACTTCGAGAATTTCCTCGTGCGTTTCCCCCAAGCCAACCATGAGGCCCGATTTCAGCGGCAAGCTGCTGTCCATCTGCTTCGCGCGGACAAACAGCTCGAGCGAGCGTTCGTAGAGCGCGCCCCGGCGCACTTGGCGGTAGAGCCGCGGCACGGTCTCCGTGTTGTGGTTGAGGACGTCGGGCCGCGCGCGCACTACCGTCGCCAACGCCTCCCAGTTGCCGCGAAAGTCGGGAATCAAGACTTCCACCTTGCAGCCCGGCACGCGGTCGCGCAGCGCGCGGATGGTTGCGGCAAAGATGCCGGCGCCGCCGTCGGCGAGGTCATCGCGGTTGACCGAAGTCACCACGGCGTAGTCGAGCCCCATCTGGGCCACCGCCTCGGCCACCCGTCGCGGCTCGTCCGTGTCGAGTTCTTCCGGCCGACCGTGGGGGACGGCGCAGAAGCCGCAGGCACGCGTGCAGAGGTTGCCGAGAATCATGAAGGTCGCGGTGCGCTGCTCCCAACACTCCCCGATATTGGGGCAGCGCGCCGACTCACACACGGTGTGCAGCCTCAGCCGCCCGACCAGCCCTTTCAGATCCTGATAGTTTTCCCCACCCGGAAAGCGCACCCGCAGCCATTCCGGCCGTCCCGAACGTTCGGGACGCGGCGGCTGCGGCTGAATAACTGGCAGTGTGACCAGCCCCATCGGCGCCATTAATTCTAGCACCGTCCGTAGCGGCGACGAAGCGGTGCCTTCGTCGCCGGTTCTTTCTGAAAGACCGACGAGGAATGCGCCGGGTTGAAGGCCTGCGTGCCCCGCACAAGTGACAGCCAGTCGCATTCCTCGCCGCTACTTGTGCTAGAGTCTAGTTTCTGATTTCTGTTTTCTATTTCTCTCTTCATGAGTGGAGGTGCGGTGTGGCGGAGACCTACGACGTAGCCATCATCGGCAGCGGGCCGGGCGGGTATGCGGCCGCCTTCCGCGCCGCCAAATACGGCCTGAAGACCGCGCTGATTGAAAAGGACAACAAACTCGGCGGCACCTGCCTACATGTCGGCTGCATCCCCACCAAGGCCCTGCTCTTTCAGGCCGAGGTCTATGAGCACTTCAAGCGCGCCGAGGAGCTCGGCATTGTTTGCAAGGGCTTCTCCTACGATTGGAAGAAGATGCTGGCGCGCAAGCAGGCGGTGGTGGACAAGCACGCCCGCGGCCTTGCCGGTCTCGTGAAGAAGAACAAAGTCGAGAGCCTCACCGGCTTCGGCCGGCTCCAAGGCGGGGGCGCGATTGAAGTCGAAGCCGGCGGCCCCGACAAAGTCGGGGCAGGGAAAAAGACCGAGGTCCGCGCTAGAAACATCATCCTCGCCACCGGCTCCACTGCCCACCTGCTGCCGGGCGTCGAAGAGGACGGCGAACGCATCCTGACCAACGTTTCGGTGCTCGAACTTCCCGAAGTCCCGAAATCAATGATCATCATCGGCGCCGGCGCCGTCGGCGTCGAGTTCGCCTCCATCTACAGCACCTTCGGCACGGAGGTGACCATCCTCGAAATGCTGCCGCGCGCCGTGCCGCTCGAAGACGAAGACATCTCGGCCGAACTCGAGCGCGCCTTCAAGAAGCGCGGCATCCAGGTCGAGACGAACGCCAAGGTCGAAAGCATCAAGAAGAGCGCGAAGGGCGTCAGCGTCAACTACAAGGACGCGAGCGGCAAGGAGCAAACCGCCGCCGCGGAAACCGTGCTCGTCGCCATCGGGCGCAAGCCGAACACGGACGGCATCGGACTGGAGAAGACGAAAGCGAAACTCGAGCGCGGCTACGTCCACGTGAACGAGTGGATGGAGACGACTGAGCCGGGCCTCTACGCCGTCGGCGACATCGTCGCTGGCCTGCCCCAGCTTGCCCACGCCGCCACCTGGGAAGCCTTCACGGCCGTGGGCAAGATTGCCGGCAAAAACCCGACGCCCGTGCGGAAGGAGCGCATCCCCAACTGCACCTACTGCGAGCCGCAGGTGGCCTCGGTCGGCCTCACGGAAACACAGGCGCGCGCGGCCGGCCACAAAGTCAAAGTCGGCAAGTTCCCCTTCCTCGCCAACAGCAAGGCCACCATCCTCGGCCAGCACGAAGGTTTCATCAAAGTGGTCGCAGACGAAAAATACGGGGAGTTGCTCGGCGTGCACATCATCGGGCCGCAGGCAACGGAAGTCATCGCCGAGGCTACGGCGGCGCTGCAACTGGAAGCCACGGTGGACGACTTGATGGCAGTGATGCACGCACATCCAACCTTGTGGGAAGCCATGGCCGACGCCGTCGCCTCCGTCCCCGGCCTCACCACCAACATTTGAAGCCACGGATGCACACGGATACAGCTATGCCCTCAGAGTCCTAGCCCCTGAGAGCAAATCCGCCCAAAAAGTGAGAGAATAAGGGTCTCCGAAGGGCGACAGCATGACGAGGACGGCGAACCCGTGCGGCGTGATTGATTGGGGCCGGGTGGACTATCCGATGGCGTGCGCCTGGCAGGGGGAATTGGTCAAGCTCCGGCAGGCGGGCGAAATCCCCGACCTGTTGATTCTCTGCGAGCATCCGCCGGTCATCACGCTGGGGCGCAATGCGCGCCGGGAAAATATCCTGCTGCCGGAGGCCGAACTCGCTCGCCGCGGCGTCGCCGTCCATCCCAGCAACCGCGGCGGCGACGTCACCTACCACGGCCCGGGCCAACTAGTCGGCTACCCCATCGTCCACCTCGCCGAACTCCGCAAGGACGTGGTGTGGTACGTGCGCTCGCTGGAAGAGGTGTTGATCCGCGCTGTGCGGGAATTCAGCGTCGCAGCCAGCCGCCGCACCGCGCCGGCTGCGAAACGCCAGCTCTACACCGGTGTCTGGGTCGGAAAGGAAAAATTGGCCGCTATCGGCGTGCACCTCAGCCGCTGGGTGACTTCTCACGGCTTCGCCTTGAACGTGATGACCGACTTGAGCCACTTTGATTTCATCGTCCCCTGCGGCCTCGCCGACCGCCGCGTCACCTCGCTCGCCCGCCTGCGCCCGGACTTGGCACCGAGCGACCCAGCGGCAGAAGCCGCTGGGCTGAACAAGGTAGAGAGAACTCTAGCCGGGTTCAGTCCACGGGTTTCCGCCCGTGGGACCGAAAGCGCACTGATGGCGGCGGCAATGAAAGCAGTAACGCGCGCGTTCGGGGAAGTCTTTGGTCGCACCATGCAGAAGATCGAATCAGAAGTCTGGGAGGCCTGGCTTGGCGCTCAGCAAGCAGCAGCATCTTGAGCTCTACTACTGGCTGCAGCTCAACCGCAAGCTGGAAGACCTGCTGACGGTGATGTTCCGCCAGAACAAGATCGTCGGCGGGCTCTACAGCTCGCTCGGCCAGGAAGCCACCTCCGTCGGCACCGCCTACGCGCTCGAGAAGCGCGACTGGATCGCGCCCATGATCCGCAACCTGGGCGCGGCGCTGGTGAAAGGCTTCCGCCCGCGCGACATCATCATGCAGTACACCGCCAAGTCGGGCTCACCCACCGGCGGCAAAGACGGGACAGCACACTTCGGCGACCTCACCGACCGCCGCGTCGTTTCGCCTATCTCCATGCTGGGCGACTTGATTCCGGTGATGACCGGTATCGGATTGGGAGCACGCTACCTCGGCCGCGATGAAGTGTGCCTGACCTGGATCGGCGACGGCGGCAGCTCCACCGGCGTTTTCCACGAAGGAATGAATTTTGCCGCCGTCCAGCGCGCGCCGCTCATCGTCGTGCTCGAAAACAATCTCTGGGCCTACTCGACGCCGACCTACTTGCAGGCACGCATCAGCGACTTTGCCGACCGCGCCAAGGCTTACGGCATCCCCGCCTTCATCGTGGACGGCAACGACGTCGTCGCCGTCTATGACACCACGCGGAAGGCGGTTGCGATGTGCCGCGCCGGCGAGGGGCCGGTGCTGATCGAATCAAAAACTTTCCGCCGCAAAGGCCACGCCCAGCACGACCCCGCCAGCTACGTCCCCGAGTGGATGCGCAAGGAGTGGGAGGGGAAGGACCCCATTCTGCGCTATGAGAACTATCTGACCGAAAACAAACTCTGGACGGAGAAGGAAAAGAACGAAATCCTCGCCCGCATTGATCGGGAGCTCGAAAAAGAACGCGAGGCCGCCGAAGCCAGTCCCTTGCCGCCGCCGGAACGCGCCGCCGAAGGCGTCTATTGCGAGGGCTGTCACGAGATTCGCGCCGTCTGGCAGCGCTCGCCCGACGAAGCCAAGCTCCCACGCAACACACCGGCGCAGTGGTACGTGGACCGTCAGCCCGCGCTCGAACCGCGCGCGCCCGCACAAGTGGAAGCCCTGGCTGCGGGCGGCACCAACCCGGGGCACGAAAAGAATCGGAAGCACAGGAAGCAAGCGAAGCAACGGAAGCAGCGAAGATGACCTCAGAGGCTAAAGCCCCTGACAAGGGGCGAGGCTTTATGGCGGGGTTGAAACCCCGCCCCGCCAAGACAGGCTTCAGGCGGGTCAGGGCTTTAGCCCTGACAATAGGCGGACAAGAGTTTTTCGGGGCTTTAGCCCCTGAGGGACGCTAGCGCGATGGCGGTGATGACTTACATTCAGGCGGTGAGTCGCGGGCTCTGGGAGGAGATGGAGCGCGACCCGGCCGTGGTGATGCTCGGCGAGGACATCGGCGTTTACGGCGGCGCGTTCAAAGTCACCGAGGGCTTTCTCTCCCACTTCGGCGCCGAGCGCGTCATTGACACGCCCATCTCGGAGAGCGCCATCGTGGGCGCGGCGGTGGGGATGAGCTACCTCGGCCTGCGGCCGGTGGCCGAGTTGCAATTCGCTGACTTCATCGCCTGCTGCTTCAACCAGATTACGAACTTCGTCGCCAAGAGCCACTACCGCTGGGGCGCGCCCGTGCCGCTGGTGATTCGCGGGCCCGCGGGGGGCGGCGTGCACGGCGGGCCGTTCCACTCGCAGAACCCGGAGATGTACTTCGTCCACACACCCGGGCTGAAAGTCGTCTGCCCGGCCACCGCCTACGACGCCAAAGGGCTCATCAAGGCCGCCGTCCGCGACAACAACCCCGTGCTCTACTTCGAGCACAAGTTCCTCTACCGGCGCATCAAGGAGGAGGTGCCCGAGGACGACTACCTCGTCCCGCTGGGGCAAGCGGCGGTGCGGCGCGAAGGCCGCGACTTGACCATCGTCGCTTACGCCGCCATGGTGCATACAAGCCTGGAAGCCGCCCGGAAGCTTGCCGAAGAGGACGGGATTGAGTGCGAGGTGGTTGACCTGCGCACGCTGCTGCCGCTCGACAAAGAAACCATCCTCAACTCGATCAAGAAGACGAATCGGCTGCTCGTCGTTCACGAGGACACGCGCACGGGCGGGATTGCGGGCGAGATTGCGGCCATCGTGATGGAGGAGGCGTTCGACCAGCTCGACGCACCCATGCTGCGCGTCACCTCGCTCGATACGCCCGTGCCCTACTCGCCGCCGCTCGAGGAATATTTTCTGCCTAATGTAGGCAAGATTGTCGCCGCCGCCCGCGAACTAGCGAGATATTAGGAGGGCGCAATTCCCGGCGGCAGAAGCCGCTGGGCTGAACTGATTGGGACCAGAGAATCTTTTGTTCAGCCCACGGGCTTCGGCCCGTGGGACAGTTGAGGAGGCCCAAGAATGCCGGTCAATGTCTTGATGCCGCAGATGGGCGAATCCATCTTCGAGGGCACGGTCACCAAGTGGCTGAAGAAAGTCGGGGAGAAAGTCGCGCGCGACGAGCCTCTGTTTGAAATCTCCACTGACAAGGTGGACGCGGAAATCCCCGCCCCTGCCGCCGGCACGCTGAAAGAGATCAAAGTCAAGGAAGGCGAGACGGTGCAGATCAACACCGTCGTCGCCATCATCGAGGACGGCGGCCCGGGCGCCGCCGCCGCGCCGCCGAAACAGGAAGAAGCCAGGCCCGCCCCGCCGGCTGCAGCCCAGGCCGCGCCCGCCAAGAAGGAAGCGAAACCCGAGGCCGCGGCACCAGCAAGGCTCGAAGCAGCGCCCAAAGCGGCAGCACCGGCACCCGCCGCGGACGCGGTCTTGACGTTTGACCCGAGCAAGCTGCGCGAGATGGGGATTCGCAGCTCGCCGCTCGTCCGGAAGCTCGCAAGGGAGCACGGAATTGACTTGCGGCAACTGAAAGGCTCGGGCGCGGGCGGGCGCATCTCCAAGCAGGACATTCTGCGCGCCATTGAAAGCGGCGTCGCGGCTGCACCAGCGGCTGCGCCGGCGCTGGCAGCGGCTGCGCCGGCGGGGGTTACGCTGGAGGCGGGCGTGCCGCGCGAGCGCATCTACTTCGGCCGCTTCGAAGTCGAGCCGATGACGAACATGCGGCGGCTCATCGCCGAGCACATGGTCATGTCGAAGCGCGTCTCGCCGCACGTCTATTCGGTGGACGAGGCCGACGTGACCGGCATCGTGCAGTTGCGCGAGAGACTCAAGGACGACTTCGAGCGCCGCACCGAAACCAAGCTCACCTTTATGCCCTTCTTCATCCGCGCCTGCGTCAAGGGCCTGCGCGCCTTCCCCACGGTCAACGCCTCCCTTGACGGCACCAACGTCGTGCTGCACCGGGACATCAACATCGGCGTCGCCGTCGCGCTCGACTGGGGGCTCATCGTGCCCGTCATCAAAGGCGCGGAGGAGAAAAACTTCCTCGGGCTGCAGCGCGCGGTCAACGACCTGGCCGAGCGCGCCCGCACCAAGAAGCTGAAGCTCGAGGAGGTGCAGCACTCCACATTCTCCATCACGAATCCCGGGGTCTTCGGCGGCCTGATGGGCCTGCCGGTCATCAACCAGCCCAACGTCGCCATCCTCGGCCTCGGCACCATCCAGAAGCGCCCCGTGGTCATCAACGACGCCATCGGCATCCGCTCGATGGTCTATCTGACGCTCAGCTACGACCACCGCGTCGTGGACGGCGCCGTCGCCCACCAGTTCCTGCGCAAAGTCATTGACGTCCTGCAGAACTGGACCGAGCCGATCCTGTGAGGCGATTGATTAGTTGACTGGTTGATTGGTTTATTGGTTTATCAGGGAACGGTTGCGTTCAGGCTTGAGCCTTTGGTAGCATCCGCGCGCTTTCCTGAAGATTTCCTTCTCTGGGGGCAAAGATGAAAAAATACGGGCTTCGTTTGTTCGGGGCGTTCCTGTGTGTGTTTCTGGTTGCGGCAGCGGCCGCAGCGCAGCAAGCGGTGACGGTGGTGCGGGCGGCGCGGCTGCTCGACGTGGTGAAGGGCGAGCTGGTCACGAACGCGGTCGTGGTCATTGAAGGCGAGCGGATTCAGGCGGTGAATCCGGCCCGCGCGCCTGCGGGCGCGCAGACGATTGATCTGGGTGACGTGACGCTGCTGCCGGGGCTGATGGACCTGCACACGCACCTGACCGGCGACATTGACCGGGAAAGTTTCCTCCGCGTGATTCGAGAGACGCCGGTGGACGCCGCCCTGCGGGGGGCGCGCAATGCGCGGCGCACGCTGCTCGCTGGCTTCACCACCGTGCGCGACATCGCCTCGGCGGGCTTTGCCGACGTCTCCCTGATGCGCGCGATTGACGCCGGGCTCATCGAAGGCCCACGCATCATTCCCGTCGGCCATGCGCTCGGCATCACCGGCGGCCACTGCGATACGACGGGGCTCGCTCCCGGGATTCTCGAGCGCGGCCCGGAAAGCGGGATCGCCGACGGGCCGGACGAAATTCTCAAAGCGGTGCGCTACCAGATCAAGCACGGGGCGCAATGGATCAAGACCTGCGCCACTGCCGGGGTGCTCTCGTTTGAAGGGCCGGTGGGCGCGCAGCAGTATTCGGAGGAAGAACTGCGGGTGATGGTGGAGGAGGCCGCGCGCCACGGCGTCAAGGTGGCGGCGCACGCGCACGGCAGCGAAGGGATTCTGGCGGCGGTGCGCGCCGGCGTCGCCTCGATCGAGCACGGCTCGATGTTGACGGACGAAATCATTGCCCTCATGAAGCAGAAGGGAACCTATCTGGTGCCGAACGCCTACCTGCTCGACGCCGTCAACCTGGAGGTGCTGCCGCCGCCCATCCGCGCCAAGATGGAAGCCCTCAAGCCCCTCGCCAAGGCCAGCCAGCAAAAGGCAATTCGCGCGGGGGTGAAGATCGCCTTTGGCACCGACGCGGCGGTCTATCCCCACGGGGACAACGGCAAGGAATTCGCGGCCTTGGTCGCGCGCGGGATGACGCCGCTGGCGGCGATTCGCGCGGCGACGGTCAATGCCGCTGATCTGCTGGGCGTGAACGACCGCGGTGTGCTGGAAGCCGGGCGGCTGGCCGATATGATCGCCGTGCCGGGCAATCCGCTGGAGAACGTGCGCGTGCTCGAAGACGTCCGCTTCGTGATGAAAGGCGGCAAAGTCTTCAAGAAGCCGTAACGATCTCCAGTGGCGGGAGCCAGTGGGTTGGGCTCGGGTAGGGCCAGGCCTTGCGCCTGGCCGCTTCTTTTGTGCCACAGCAAACGGCAGGGGACGAGCCCCTGCCCTACCCGTGCGAGAGCTGCTGGCGGAGGCGGGATGCGAAGTCGTTGAGTTGCGCGACGGGGACGAGCGTGACTTGCTGCTCGGCGAGGATGCGGGCGGAGAGCTGCGCGGTCTCATTCCCCGGCGCAGCTTCCGCCTCGACCACGGCGGTGAATTCGGCGCGGAGCCTTTCGTCTGCCAGGCGGGCGCGGACGCGCTCGGCGGTGTAGGCAAACACTTTGGCCGTGTCCACATCGCGCGCCAGCGCCAGCGCGTGGAGGAAGCCGCGTGTGCCGTTGGTGCGGTAGCCGAAGTCGAAGGCGAAGGGGTCGCCGGGCTGCGTGTAAGCGGCCACGCGCACGCGCCGCTCCAGCCGCGGATGCGCGAGGAGGCCGGTAGCGCGGAGCACGGAATTCAGTTGCGCGCGAATCCAGGCGCGGGTGCCTTCGAGCGCCGCCGCCAGCCGCGTGGGATAGCGCGGCTCGCGCACATAAGTTTCGTAGAGCCGCTGCAACTCCGCCTCAAAATTGCCCGTCAGGACGGCCTTGGGCAGGCTGACGTCAATCGTGTTCGAGTAGTTCTGCAGGCGCTCGATGTAGGCCTGGAGGTTGCCAGCGGCCTCGAAGCTTTCCTGCTCGAACTGCGCGGCCAGTTGCCCGAGTAGCGCCAAGTCGGCCCAGGGATGGAGCCGGCGGAGGCGGCGGAAATCCTCGAGCAGGCGCGACTCGAGTCGCCGCGCCGCGGGGTCGTAGAGAAACACTCCGAGATTGATGAACTCCCCGCGCACAACGTCGGGCGTGTAGCGCAGCAGGAAGTACTGGCAAGTGCGTTCTCCATTCGGCATGGTTGTGTACCTCAGGGGCTAAAGCCCATCTCTATTCTTACTCAGCTTTACGGCAGGGCTAAAGCCCTGCCCCGCCAAAATGTCGGAAGGACCGCGATCCCAGCACATTCATTGCCTCCAGTTGGGAAAGGGTTGACGGGAAGAATTCCGGGCCGCGGTGATGAGTTCGCGGATGCGGCGGCGGCGCTGGTCGAGTCGGGCGAGGAGGCGGTCGAGGGCGTTCTCGTCGGCGTCGTACCATTCGGGAGGAACGGCGGCCGCCGCTTCATCGAGCACGCGCGGGGAGAGCTCCTCCAGGCGGGTCAGGTAGGGCTCGAAGCTGTGCCAGCCGGCGATGCGCTCATAGACGCAGTGTCGCGGGTAGAGGCCGCGCAGGGGGCTGTCGGGGAAGTCCCACTCGCCGGCGTTGAAGCAGAAGCCCTGGTCAATCATCAGGGCGCGATAGCCGCTGGTGCGGTAGGAGAAGGGTTCGGCCACAAAGATGACCTGGCGGCCGTTGGTGTTGCAGGTCCACTGGTCAAAGAGCAGCATGCCGGCGAAGTCAGCCAGGTTGGCCACTTCCGGCAAGCGGTCGTCGGGGAGGAAGTCGTAGACGGCGACGCGGCCGGGGTCGCCGGGGAAGCGGGAGCCGAAATGAAACCCGGGCGGACAGGTTTCGGGACGGCCGCGCTTGACGATGACCAAATCGGGCGTGGAGGCAATCAATTCGGGAACCACGGCTACCACTTCGCCGCGCGCCACGGGCAGACCGAGCGCGATGGCCAGCTGATAGCCGAGCATTTCATTGGCCAGAATCCGCAGGTGCTGGGGATTGTTCTGAAACTTCACCACATAGTAGGCGGCGTCGTCGCAGCGCAGCAGATGCGCCTGCGCCCCGCCGCGCATCTTGCGGATGTGTTCGAGCGCCCGCCGCATCAGTGCTCGCGCATCGAGAATCGGGAAACGGGAACCGGAGCCAAGCGCCAACCCTGGCGTGGGGCTGAGTGTACAACACCGTGTTGATGACAATTAAGCGGAATGGCGAGGGTTGGATTGGATAGAATCGCCGGCAACGCGAAACGATGAGCAGAGGGAGGCACGCGTGGTGAAGCACATTCGTTGGGACGAGGTGGAGCTGGAAGCGTTGAACCCGCTGCTGGAGCGGCAGTTTCTGGTGGGCGAGCAGGTGATGCTGGCGCGGGTGCTGCTGAAGAAGGGGTGTCTGGTGCCGCGGCACAGCCACGTGAACGAGCAGCTCACCTACATCCTCGACGGCGCGCTGAAGTTCTGGATTGAGGGAAAAGAGATTGTGGTCAAGGCGGGCGAGGTGCTCTGCATTCCGCCCAACGTTCCCCACGAGGCCCTGGCCGTGGAAGACACGGTGGACGTCGACGTCTTCGTCCCGCCGCGGGAAGACTGGCTGAAGAAGACTGACGCCTACCTGAGAACGATGCCAGATGGCAAATGACAAACGGAGGAAAAAGTCAGGATGCCGTGGTGGTGGGCGCCGGAGTGTTAGGCGCCTGGACGGCCTTCCATCTGCAGCGACGAGGAGTGCGAACGCTCTTGGTGGACGCCTGGGAGCCAGGGCATGCGCGCGCGAGTTCGGCGGGGGAGTCGCGCATCATCCGCTCGGGCTACGGCGCGCGTCGCCTCTACACGCGCTGGGCCTGGGAGGCGTTGCAGCAATGGAAGCACTGGCAGGAAGTCTGGGGCGTCGAGCTGTATCACCGGCTGGGCGCGCTCTGGCTGTTCGCGCAGGAAGATGACTACGCGCGCGCCAGCCAGGCAACGCTGCGCGCAGAAGGGATTCCGGTCGAAACCCTGACACGCGACGAGCTGGGGAAGCGCTTTCCGCAACTCTCGCCGGACGGCATCGCGGTCGCCTATTTCGAGCCGGAAGGAGGCGCGCTGCTGGCCGAGCGGTCCGTGCAGACCGTGGTGAAAGCCTTTCGCGAATGGGGCGGCGCGTGGCAGCTCGGGCACGTCGCGCCTCCGCAGAACAACGGCGGGCAGCGGCTTTTAGCAATCCGGCTGGCGGAGGGGACGCGGCTGCCAGGTGGCAGTTTCGTCTTCGCCTGTGGGCCATGGCTGCCGCAACTGTTTCCGGCCGAGCTCGGCACCTTCATCCGCGTGACCCGGCAGGAGGTCTGCTGGTTCGGCGTGCCCGCCGGCGACCCCCGCTTCGCTCCGGGCGCGCTGCCGGTCTGGCTGACGGAGGAGTTCTACGGTATTCCGCCGCTCGCCGGGCAGGGATTCAAGATTGCCGACACGGGGCTGGGGCCGCCGTTTGATCCCACGACGGGCGAGCGGAGTCCGGCTGAGGCGGCGGTGCGGGCGGCGCGCGCCTATCTGGCGCGGCGCTTTCCCGCGATGAAGTACGCTCCCCTCCTCCGCGCGCACGTCTGTCAGTACGAGAGCACGCGCGACGGCCACCTGCTGCTGGATCGCCATCCGGCCTGGGAGAACGTCTGGCTGGTCGGCGGTGGCTCCGGCCACGGCTTCAAGCTCGGCCCGAAGGCAGGTGAAGTCGTGGCCAGCCTGGTCACGGGCGAGGCATCCGTGCCACCGGTGGAGTTGCGCTTGTCTCCGCGCCCTGCGAGCGAGAAGGAGAATCCGGCGTACTAAGAACGAGAATCGAAACTCGAAACTCGAAAATCGGGCCTTGGCGAGGAACGGCTAGCGGCGGCGCTTGCCCCGCGCCTTCCGCGCGCGGCGCTTCGGTCGGGCTTTGCGCCTGGGTTTGCGCTTGGGTCTGGCCTTCCGCCGAGGCTTGGCCTTCCGTTTGGGTTTCGCCCTGCGCTTGGGCTTGGGTTTGCTGATGGGAGGAGGCGGCGGAGGCGGAGGAGGCGGGGCGTAGCGGGGCGGGGCGAGCGGCTCGGTCTCAACGCCAAGCTCTTCCTCTTCGGGATAGCGTTCTTCTTCCTCCTCTTCGTAGCCGGGCTCTTCCTCTTCGCCCGGAGGCGGCTCCTCGTAGTCCTCTCCGTAGTCCCGTTGGGCCTGGAGGGGACTGATCCATTCGTTGCGTTCGTCCAACCTCATCCTGCCCTCCCTCGACCCGACCCCGGCACCGAGCGCGCGGCGGGGTCAGCGAAATGTTCGCAGCGGCGCGCCAAAACTCGGGGCATTTAAGAACAGCACTAGCCCTTTGTCAAGCCGGCCCTGGATGAGACGGAAACCGCGCCAGAGGCAGCCGTCAGTGGGGGATGACGAGCTCGTCGTCGGCGCGCAGCTCGCGCGCGGCCAAAAACTCGTTGGCGCGCCGCAGCGCATCCACGGTAGTGCCGTAGCGCCGCGCCAGGCTCCAGAGCGTGTCACCCGGCTGGACGCGATAGATGGTCTGGCCGTTGGCCCCGCCCACGGTGGGGGTGGCGGCTTGCTCGGCCGGCGGGCTCCTGCGGGTGCTGCGGTGGCCGACCAGTTCGCGGACGACCTGGACGGAGCGAGTCGGCGGCACGAGCAAGACCTGGCCGACCCGCAGCAGGCTGCGCAACCCGATGCCGTTCACCTCGGCAATGGCCGCCGCCGAGCTCCGGTAGCGAAGCGCGATGGAGGACAGGGTATCGCCCCGGCGAACCGAATGCCGGGGCCAGAGCACCCGCTGATCTTCCGGCATCGCGGGCAGGGCAGCCCGCAGCGTCTCGGCAGTCCCAGCCGGCACGTACAGCGCGAAGTCGGGCTGCCGCGGGGTCACGTTGTGGAGCAGGTGGGGATTCAACTGGCGCAGCGTCGGCACATCGGAGCCAATCGCCCCGGCAATCAGCCGCAAATCGGTCGGCTTCTCCACCACCACCGCCTGGACCGCCAGCGGGGGCTCGGGCTCGACGCTGACGCCGTAACGCTCCGGGTTCTTCGCCATCACGCTGACCGCGAGAATGATGGGGACGTAGTTGCGCGTCTCGCGCGGCAGCACGTTGCGCGCGAGCAACTCCCAGAAATCCGCATAGCCCGTGCGCGCGACCGCGCGCTCGATGGTGAGCGGACCGGAGTTGTACGCCGCAATCGCCAGATACCAGTCGCCGAAGCGCTCATACAAATCGCGCAGATGCCGCGCCGCCGCCCGCGTGGACTTCTCCGGGTCGCGCCGCTCGTCCACCCACCAGTTCACCCGCAAGCCGTACTGCTGCGCGCGGCTGGCCATGAATTGCCATAGCCCCACCGCCTTCATCCGCGAGCGCGCGGTCGGCTGGAAGCTGCTTTCCGCCTGCGCCATGTAGAGCAAGTCCTTGGGCAGGCCTTCTTCTTCCAGAATCCGCTCAATCATCGCCCGGTAGCGCCCGGCCCGGCGCAGGCCGGTCTCGAGAATCTTCCGGCCGCGCGCGGTCTGGAAGAAATTCACGATGCCGAGGACACGGTCGTTGACGACGAGCGGGAGGTCAAACGGGGTTGCGGCCATTTCCTGTTCGACCAGGCCGCGCAGGCGGGCGTCGGCGGCTTCGACCGGCTCGATTTCGTCAATCGGCGCCGGCACTTCCTCCTGCTCCGCCACCGCAGCTTGCTCCGGCGCCGCAAGCGGGGCCCTGGATGCCACCAACGGTGGCGCAGGAGCAGCGAGGGGATGGAAGGCGAGCAGCGACTGACTTGCAGGACGCGCCGGCAGCCGCGGCAGCTTCTTGTGCGCGAGGGTCGCCGCGGGCGGAACCGGGGCGCGCGCGGCCAGCGTCGTGCGCTTGCCCGCGCAGCCGCTCCCCACCATCGCCAGCCAGACGAGGACCGCGGCTCCGATTACGCGCCAAATTCTGGTTCCCGCCAGGCTGCAGCGGAAGGCTTCAGCCTGCCCTCGCCACGCTTTGATCGCCGCCCGCAAAGAAAAAACGCTCCTCGCCCTCGGCACTGTTTCTGGAATTCTCGCGACAGCCTCGGAGCCTGCTCCCCGATCCGAAGCTGCGAACGTTTCTGGTGGGCGGGATTCTACGGAACGCCCTCCGGAGGTGTCAACACATTTCGCCGGGCGTTCTTTCTGACCGACTCAGTCGCGGGTGAGGAGGTCGCGGAGCTTGTGCGCAACGGCCGTTGCCGCCATGGGGTCGTAGTTCGAGAGCACCGCCACCGTGTAGCCCAGCTCTGGATAGATATCGAGCTGTCCGTTGATGCCGGCAAAGCCGCCCCCGTGGCCCACGATGCGCTTCCCGTTCACCCACTCCTCCATAAACCCGTAGGCATATTTCGCACCAGACATCTCGATCTTGCCGGCGAGGAGCGCGTCGGTGGACTTTGGACTCAACAGCTTGTGCCCCAGCAGGGCACGGGAAAACGCGAGCAAATCCTCCACGGTGGAGAATCCGCCCCGGGCCGGCCCGCCCTTGACCACGTGCAGCTTCAGATTGTCGCGTCGCTGCCCCGGCACAAACCGTCCGTGCGGCCCCTGCAACGTGTAGCCGATGGCCAGGTTCGGAACCGGCTGGTCGGTCTCGTAGCAATCGGTATTCTTCATCCCCGCCTTGTTGTAGATGTTCTCGCGCACGTAGTCGAAGTAGCTCATCCCGGAAACCTTCTCGATGATCGCCCCCAGCACAATGAAGCCGCCGTTGCTGTAGCGGAAGCGCGCCCCGGGCTCGAAGTCGAGCGGCTCGCTCGCAAACAGCGCCAGATAATCGCCCACGGTCCGGATCCGCTCGCGTCTCGCTTCATACTCCGGGTTGTCGAAGTAGTCGCCGATGCCGGAGGTGTGCGTCAGCAGATGATGAATCTTCACCTTCGCCGCCACGTCCTTGTTCGGATAGTCGGGCAGATGCTTGCCCACCGTGTCGTCGAAGCTGAGCTGGCCCTGCTCGGCCAGTTGCGCGATCGCCACCGCCGTAAACATCTTGTTCATCGAGCCCAGGTTGAACTTCGTATCCAGCTGGTTCGCCGCTCTCGTCTGCTGATTCGCCGTGCCGTACGCCTTCTGGAAAATCGGCTTGCCCTCCTTGGCCACCAGAACGCTCCCGGAAAAATAATCCGCCGCCACCAGCTTCTCCAGAAAAGCTTCCAGTTCCTTGACGATCTCTGTTTCGCTGAGCTTGCCCTTCGGCGCAGCCTCCACGGCGGGCGGCGCGACCCGCACCCCCCTGTTGGTGATGCCGTGCGGCGGCTCCGCAGCCACCTGGAGCCGCATATTCATCCGCATGCCAGTCAGCCGCGTGCGCGCCAGGATCCGGATCTCTTGCGGGCTGAACTCTTCGTAGCTCTCGACATCGAGCCCCCGGCTGTCGTGATAAACCATCTGCACAAGCCCGAAACGTTCTTCCAGCGGCTCGCGCGCGAGGAACGACGCGTCGGGGTGCTCCGCCAGAAATTTCCGCATCCTCTCTCCATCCCCGCTGTTGAAGGCCGCCAGCCAGGCCGCCATCATCCGGCCTGCGGGCGTATCCGGCAGCGTGGCACTCTGCACCGCGCGCGGCGTCTGTGCGGGCGGAGCCGGGCTCTGCGCCAGAAGCCACGCCGACAGACTGACGCCAAGAACAGCAACCAACACCCCTGCGGTTCTGCGCATTGGAATCACCTCTGCGGGATTAGACGGGGAACGCTCGCACCGGATTGCGCGCTGGCAAACTATTCTAGCTCTTCTGCGGGTTCGGCGCCGCGGGCGGCCTTGGCTGGGCTGCCCCACCCTTTGTCTTGCAAGGGTGGGGTCCTATTGTTGCCGGTCGCGGGTCGCGTGGGAAGGGGCGGGCACTGACGGTAACACTAAGAGAATGAGGGGGATAGGGTGGGAAGCAGAGAAGCGAAATAGGCTACCCACGGGCCGAAGCCCTGGGTTGAACAGCGTAGGCAGGGCGGCCGAGCCCTGAACGGTACAGGGCGGGGGCGGGATGACAGGGCGGGACGCCGGTGCCATCGTAGTGTCTGCGGTGGGGCAGGGCCAGGCGGGGCACTGCCGGGCGGGGGAATGCGCGGCTCTGGGATGCGGGGCGACAGCATCCTTCGGCTTCGCTCGCCTCGGCTTCATTCGCTTCGACCTTGCTCAGGCAAGCGGGCAGGCAGGACAAATCCGACGGGAGACGAGGCGAGACGACGCAATCCGGCCCGATCCGACGCGGTGATTGGCGATGAGGCATCCATGTAGTTCCCAGATTGGCGGCCCCGTTCCGCGCGGCTCTTCCGGATGGGGAGGGTCAGGGGTCGCGGGTCGCCGGTCGCGGGCTACTCTTCTTCTTCTTCGGGTTCGGCGCCGCGGGCGGCTTTGGCCTGGGCGACGATGCGCTGCTCGATTTCCGGCGGGACGTAGTCGTAGTGGGAAAACTCCATGTGGTAGCTGCCGCGGCCCTGCGTGATGGAGGTGAGCGCGGTGGCGAAGTCGAGCATCTCGCCCATCGGCACCTGCGCCTTGATGACGGCAAATTGCCCGCGCGTCTCCGAGCCCTGGATGCGCCCGCGCTTGCCGCTGATGGTCCCCATCAGGTCGCCGCTGAACTCCTGCGGCGCGTAGACCTCGACGTTCATGATCGGCTCGAGCAACGAGGCGCGCGCCTGCTCCATGCATTTCTTGAAGGCGAGCGAGCCGGCGATCTTGAACGCGAGGTCGGAGGAATCCACCTCGTGGTACTGGCCGTCGTAGAGCACGACGCGGAAGTCCACCACCGGATAGCCCGCCAGATACCCCTTCGCGGCCGCCTCGACGATGCCTTTCTCCACCGAGGGGATGTAGTTCTTCGGAATCGCCCCGCCGAAAATGTCGTCCACGAACTCGAAGCCCGTGCCGCGCGGCAGCGGCTCCATCTTGATCCGGCAGATGCCGAACTGGCCGCGCCCGCCGGTCTGCTTCTTGTGCTTGCCTTCGGCCTCGGCCTTCTTGCGGATGGTTTCGCGATAGGGCACCTTCGGCGCCTTCAGCGCCACGTCCACGCCGTAGCGCTTCTTCAGCTTTGACACCACCACCTCGATGTGCTGCTGCCCGGAGCCCGCCAGCAGCAGCTCGCGCGTCTGCTGCTCGCGCTGGAAGCGCAGCGAAGGGTCTTCTTCCAGAATCTTGTGCATCGCCGCGCTCATCTTCTCCTCGTCGGCGCGCGTCTTCGGTTCGACCGCGAACATGATGAGCGGCTCGGGCAGCTTGACCGGTGGATAGAAAATCGGCGCCGCCTTCTCGCCCAGCGTGTCGCCCGTCAGCGTGTCCTTCAGCTTGCTGACCACGCCGATGTCGCCCGCGTGCAGCTCGGCCACCTGCGTGTGCGTCTTGCCTTGCGCCACCGCAATGTGCTGGAACCGCTCCACGCTCCCGCGCACGAAGTTGGTGAGCGTGGCGTCGTTCTTCAGCACCCCGCTCATCACCTTGAAATAGCTGATGCGCCCGGCAAAGGGGTCGGCCAGCGTCTTGAAGACAAACACCGAGAGCGGCTCCCGCGGGTCAATCTTGCGGGAAACTTTTTCGCCTTTGCCCTCCGGCTGGCTGGTGCCGAGCACGGCGCCGCGCTCCACCGGCGCCGGCAGGTAGTCGGCGATGAAGTCAAGCAAGCGGTCAGTCCCGATGTTGCGCAGCGCGCAGACAGGAATCACGGGAAACACCCGGCGCTGGCGCAGGGCCGCGCGCAGGCCGGCGCCGAGCTGCTCGGGCTCGAGCGCCCCTTTCTCGAAGAAGGCCTCCATCAGTTGGTCGTCGCCCTCGGCGATCATCTCGACCAGCGCTTCCTGGGCTTTTTCGGCGGCTTCGGCGAGTTCGGCGGGAATTTCCTCCGGCTGGCCGCGGCCGTTCCCGTCGGGCTCGTAGCTGAAGGCCTTCCGTGCCAGCAGGTCAACGACGCCGCGGAACCCTTTGGCCTCGCCCAGCGGCAACGCCACCGGCATCACCCCGCGCCCAAAGCGCTCGCGCAGACTGGCGAGCGTCCGCTCGAAGCTGGCATTGTCCCGATCCATCTTTTGCACCAGGAACACCACCGGCTGGCTGTACTCGACCGCGAAGTCCCAGACTTTTTCGGTCACGACTTCGACCCCGGCCACCGCGTCCACCAGCAGCAGGCAACTGTCGGCCGCCACCAGCGCCGCCTTGCTGTCGTTGATGAAGAGGTTGTAGCCGGGCGTGTCGATGAAGTTGATCTTCACCTCGCCGGAAGCCGCCGTTTTGTGCTCGGCGTGCGCCAGCGCCGACCAGATGGAGATGCCGCGCTGGATTTCTTCTTCGTCGAAGTCGGTGACGCTCGAGCCGTCGTCCACCCGCCCCAGGCGATTGGCAGCGCCCGCCGTGTAGAGCAAGGCGCTGACCAGCGTCGTCTTGCCGGTGTCGCCGTGGCCGGTCAGCCCGACGGTGCGGACTTTCTCTCCCGTGTATACCTTCAAGCGGCTGCCCTCCCCAGTGGCTTTCTCGGCTAGGGCAAGGACTTGACCCTTGCCGAGAGCGGCCAGGCGCAAGGCCTGGCCCTACCCTACAAGATTCACTGCGCTGTTTACGGAGGCCGCTCGGCCTCCTTTGAGAAAATGCGATGCTACCCCGCCTCGCGCCCTCCGGTCAACCTAGGCAGAACCCTCCGCATGGGCGGTGCGACCCTGGCTCAGCTAGAAGTATTTTGGCACCGAGCCCCCAGGCCCCTGCCTGGGGGCGCGCAAGGCCAAATCAGCACCAGAATTCAGGCGAGGTCCGGGGCGCGGATGGGCAGGCGGCGGATACGCTTTCCCGTGGCGGCGAAGATGGCGTTGCCGACCGCGGCCGCAATCGGCGGCACGCCCGGCTCGCCCACCCCGGTCGGCGCCTCCGTGCTCGCCACGATGTGCACTTCCACCTGCGGCATCTCGTTCATCCGCAAGACCGGATAGTCGTGGAAGTTCGACTGCTTGACGGCGCCGTTTTCAATCGTAATCTCGCCGTGCAGCGCCGCGCTCAACCCGTAGACGATGCCGCTCTCCATCTGCGCCTTGACCTGGTCGGGGTGAATGACGCGCCCGCAGTCCACCGCGCACACCACGCGATGCACCCGCACGCCCTTCGGGCCGGCTGACACTTCGGCCACCTGCGCGACGTAGGTGTGGAAGGAGTAGTGGCAGGCGATGCCGCGCCCGCGGCCCGCCGGCAACGGCTTCCCCCAGCCGGCCTTCTCCGCCGCCAACTGCAGCACGCCTTTCATTCGCTCGGTGTCGAGCGGCGGACTGTTCGGTGAGACGGGGTCGGTTACTTTGCGCGGCTCAGCCAGCAAGCGCAGCCGGAACGCGAGCGGGTCCGCGCCGGCGGCCGCAGCTAGCTCATCGAAGAAACTCTCGGTGACGAAGCCGTTCATCGAGTGCTCCACCGACCGCCACCACGCCACCGGCACGCCCGATGGCGCGGGCGCGTACTCCATCCGCAGGTTCGGAAAGGCGTAGGGGAGATTGGCCGCGCCGCCCACTTCCGACTCTTCCGGTTTCGCGCGGTCGGGCGGATCCCAGAAGGCGCTGATGGAAGTCGAGGCCATGCGGTGGAACCACGCCAGCGGCTTGCCCGCGGCGTCCACCGCGCCCCGGAAGCGATGATAGGAGGCGGGGCGATAGAAGGAGTGCTGCGTGTCGTCCTCGCGCGTCCACACCACCTGCACCGGCGCGCCGGCGGCCTTCGACACCTGCGCCGCCTCGACCGCGAAATCGGCTTGCGCGCGCCGGCCAAAGCCGCCGCCCATCAGCGTGGTGTGGACGGTTACGGCCGGAGGCTGCAAGGCGGTCGCCTGCGCCGCCGCCCCCTGATTCCAATCCGGAAACTGGGTTGGCGCCCAGAGTTCCGCGCGGTCGGCACGCACGTCAGCGGTGCAGTTCATCGGCTCCATCGGCGAATGGGAAAGGAAAGGCAGCTCGTAAATCGCTTCCACCTTCTTGGCTGCGCCTGCCAATGCCGCCTCCGCGTCGCCTTCGTTGCGAATGACTTTGCCCGGCTTCGCCGTCAACTCTTCAAACTGCTTTTTCAGGCTCTCCGTGCTCTCGTTCGCGTGCGGGCCCAAGTCCCATTCGATCTCGAGAGCGTCACGTCCCTGGATGGCTGCCCAGGTGCTCTCGGCCACCACCGCCACGCCACCGGCGGTAAAAGCGCCGCGGCCCACGGCTGGAATCTCCACCACCTTCTTCACTCCCGGCACCGCCAGCGCCGGCGCCGGGTCGAATTTCTTGGGCTTGCCGCCGAAAGTCGGGCAGCGCGCGATCACCGCGTAGAGCATCCCCGGCACGCGCACATCAAGCCCGAACTGCGCGCTGCCGTCGGTCTTGCTGGGCGTATCCGTGCGTGGCACCGACGTGCCGATGATGCGGAACTGGGAGGGAGCCTTCAGCGCGACCGTGTTGAGGTCGGGGAGCGGCAGCTTCGAGGCCGCCTCGACCAGCTCGGCATACGCCAAACGCTTTCCCGTCGGCCGATGCACCACCGCGCCCTTTTCCGCGTAGCACTCCTTCTCGCTCGCGCCCCACTTCTGCGCCGCGGCGGCAATCAGCATCGTGCGGGCAGCGGCGCCCGCCTGCCGCAGCGGTAGATAGGACTCGCGCACGCTGGAACTGCCGCCCGTGCCCAGGCTGCGATACATCCGCGGGTCGGTGCGCGCCTGCTCGACTCGCACCTGGGCCCACTCCACTTCCAGCTCTTCGGCCAGAATCATCGGCAGCGACGTCCGCACCCCCTGGCCCATCTCGGACTTGGCCACTGTCAGTGTGACGCTGCCATCCGAGCCGACCTTGACCCACGCATTGAACGGATTCGGCGAGGGTGGCGGAGGAGGCGCCTCCTGCGCGGCAGCCTGCCCCGCTCCTAGCGGGGCCTCCCACGGCAAATAGAATCCAATGACCAGAGCAGCGCTGCCGGCTGAACTGGTCTTCAGAAAATCGCGGCGACTTACTTTGGAGGTAACGTTGGCGGGTGCCATCACGCACCTCCTGCCGGCTCGCCCGTAGCGCTGCGTCTGGGCGGCGGCATCGCTGCCGCGCGGTGAATGGCGCGGCGGATTCGCTGGTACGTCCCGCAGCGGCAGATGTTGCCCGTCATCGCCTCATCAATATCGGCGTCCGTCGGCTTGGGCTTCCTGGCCAGCAAGGCAGCGGCGGCCATGATCTGCCCGGACTGGCAGTAGCCGCACTGGGGTGCGTCTTCGGCAATCCAGGCCTGCTGGAGGGGATGGCTGCGGTCGGGCGAGAGCCCCTCGATGGTGGTGACGGCTTTGCCGGCAACGTCGCTGATCAACGTCACGCAGGAGCGCACCGGCTCGCCGTCCAGATGCACGGTACAGGCGCCGCAGAAAGAAATTCCGCAGCCGTACTTGGTGCCCGTCATCCCCAGCGTGTCCCGCAACACCCACAGCAGCGGTGTGTCGGGGTCGACTTCCACGGATTGCGGTTTGCCGTTCAGCTTGAACGTAATGGGAGGCATCGGAACCCTCCTGGGCAGGCCCGCCTAGCCTAGTCCCGCGCTCGCCTTCGTTGCAACCGAAAAACTAGGAACTCAATTGCATGAGCTCATTCTTGGCGGGTCAGGGCTTCAGCCCTGACGTAAATGTGCGGGAAAACCGCGGGCTTTAGACCCTGAGGCCGCGCTCCTTCAGCTCCGGACCGTGGGAGAAGTGTCGGAGCTGCGGAAGGCGTAGGCCATGCGGGGAGTGGTGAAGGCGGCGCCGACGCGGCCCTGGCGATCCACGATGATGAGCCCGCCGGTGCCGGCCGTGCGCTCGGCGAGCAAGGCCAACGCTTTTTCGGCCACGGCTTGCGGGTCGAGCCCTGTGCCGAGCAGGTCACTCGCCGTCTTCGCCATCACCACTTTCATCATCGCTTCGCCCCACCCAGTGGTGGAAATCGCACCCGCGCGGTTGTCGGCGTAGCAGCCGCAGCCGATGAGCGGGGAGTCGCCGATGCGCCCCGGGTATTTGTGGGGCGGCCCACCGGTGGAAGTCCCTGCGGCGACATTGCCCTTTGCGTCGAGCGCCACCGCTCCAACCGTTCCCGCCGGACCGTTCGCCGCCCGCGACTCGGCGTTCTTTGACCAGAGCATCTGTTCGCGCGTCACCACCAGCTCGCTCGGATCACAGAGTTTTACGCCCATTTCCGACGCGAACCGCTCAGCACCCGCGCCCACCAGCATCATATGCTCGCTATGTTCGAGCACGAGCCGCGCCACCTGGATAGGATTGCGAATGCGCTCGACCACGGCGATAGCGCCCGCCTTGAGCGAGAGACCGTCCATCAGAATGGCGTCGAGCTGCACACACCCCGCGCGGTTGAGATGCGAGCCGATGCCCGCATCAAACGTGGGATCGTCCTCCATCACCGTGACGGCGGCCTCGCAGGCAGCGAGCGCCGAGCCCCCGCGGGTCAGAATCTCCCAGCCGCGCTCCAGCGCCCGCGTCACGCCCGCCCGATGCGGCTCAACGAGCTCCGCCGGAATGTCCCACGCCCCGCCATGCACCGCCAGCGCCAGCTTCATTTTGTGTTACCCGTGCGGCGGAAAGCGATGCGGTTCCGAGCCAACTTCATTTCCCGGGGCTCGCGGGAGAAATTCTTTTTCTTCTCCGTGGCCTCTGCGTCTCTCTGGTGACAGGAGCCATTCGCGCCACCGGTCGACCCCACAGGGTGATCAGCAATTGTTCCCACGGCGCACACGATCGAGGTAGTACCCCCAGTTTAGGCGTAGCTGCGTGCTGCTTATTATTCTCACCGGTAGTGTTCCCTACTGCGGTGGGGTGGCGTTGGGAAGGGTGCGGCCCGCGCGGGTTTCCTGCCAGGTGAAGGCGATGCGGTGGATGACGGTAACGGTGGTGAGCACGGCGATGACCCAGAGCGCCGGCCCCATGCGGTCGGCGAGGCTGGCGATGATGAGCAGGACGACGCGCTCGGGGCGCTCCATGAAGCCCACCTTGCAGGTGGGAATCAACGATTCCGCACGCGCGCGCGCGTAGCTCACCATGAACGAGCTCGCCATCGCCACCGCCACGAGCACCACGTAAAAGAAGCGGCTGATGCGCGCGTAGTAGACGAGCAAACCCATGTAGAGAATCATGTCCGAGTAGCGGTCAATCATCGAATCAAAGAAGGCGCCGAAGGTGGTTACGCGCCCTTGCTTGCGCGCCACCGGGCCGTCGGTGAGATCGAAGACGGCGGCGAGCAAAATGATGACTCCGGCGGTCGGAAAATCACCCGCCGCAAACATCACCGCCGCCCACACGTTCACCAGCAGGCCGAGCAGCGTCAGCAGGTTGGGATTGATGCCGGTGGCGGCCAGCGCGTCCACTAGCTTCTGGAAGAGCCAGATGCCGGCGTGGCCAATCTGACGAGTAATCATCGCGCTGCAAACCGCCGGGCTGCTCGCGCGCCGCGGCTAGACATCGTGGATGGTGGTAAGGCGGACAACCTCAAACTCGCGCGCCCCGGCCGGCGTCTGCACTTTCACCACATCGCCTACGCGCTTGCCGAGCAGGCTGCGGCCGATGGGCGAGCTGGTGGAGATGAGCCCGCGCGCGGCGTCGGCTTCCTCCGGCGTCACCAGCTGATAGGTGACTTCGCCCTGCTTCTGCGCGTCATAGAGGACGACCGTGGAGCCATAGCCGGCCGTGTCTCGGGGAATCTTGTTCAGGTTGAGCAGGGACAGGTCAGCCAGGCGCTTCTTGAGCTGCGCCAGGCGGGCCGCCACGTAGTCCTGGCGCTCCTTGGCAAACTTGTACTCGGCGTTTTCGCTCAGGTCGCCGTGCGCGCGCGCTTTCATCAGCTCTTTCGGCAACTCGTGGTTGAGCTCGCGGTCGAGCGCGGCGATCTCGGCTTCCAGCCGGGCGCGAATTCTGGCCGTGGCGTCCGCCATACGAATTTCCGTGGGTGTGCTCATTATAGTCAAGCGCAGAGTCGAGGACAACGCGCGTCGCGCCGAGTTTCACGCTTTTTTCGCCTTGACCTGAAACCGAAAGAGACCTAAGATGAAGAACTTGCCTGCCGTGGAACGCATGCCGATGTTCAAAGTGGGGGATAAGGTCGTCTATCCGAACCACGGCGTGGGTGTCATCGAACAAATCACCAACGGCAGCCTGGATGGCCGGGCAGAAAGCTTCTATCTCGTGCGCATCCTGGCCAACAAGCTGAAGGTGACGGTGCCGGTGTCGAACGCCGACGCCGTGGGCTTGCGGCGCATCATCAAATCGAGCGAAGTGCCCAAGGTGCTGAACGCGCTCGAGAACGGTCGCTGCGATTCGCCCAAGAACTGGAAGTTCCGCTTCAAGCAGAACTGCGAGAAGATGCGCACGGGTTCGCTCTACGACGTGGCCGAAGTGCTGAAAGGGCTGCTGGCGCTCAGCCGCTCCAAGGTTCTTTCCTTCCGCGAGAAGAAGATGCTCGAGCAGGCGCACCGTCTGCTGGTGAATGAGCTGGCCACGGTGCGCAACGTCACCGAAACCACCATCGAGCAGGCCCTGCAGAAGGCGCTGGCCAAATCCAAGCTGCGCCTGCCGGAATTCCTTCCCCCCTCGCAGTAATCCTGCTCCCGTTTCCCGATTCCCGGTTCACGTTTTCTCTCTTCTCCCCCGTCCCCAGGCGCCGCCGCCGGGAGTTTCCATCCGGATCACCGCTCCCCGTGGCGCCACGCGTGTCACCTTGCCCGGCAGCCGGTCCCGCCGCCCGCCTGCAAGCAACCAGTTCTGGCCGGGCTTGCCAGCACCGCCGCCAGCGAGGCCCCAGGGGCCAAGCTTGCGCCTTTCGCAAAGAATCGCAAACTGGGCCTCGGTCAGGAGCTCTACCTCGCGGACAACGCCGTCGCCGCCCCGCCAGCGGCCCCGCCCGCCCGAGCCGCGCCGAATCGCATAGCGGCGCACGCGCAGCGGATAGAAAAGTTCCAGCGCCTCGATGGGCGTGTTGAGCGAGTTGGTCATGTGGTTGTGCGTGGCATCCACGCCCTCGGCACCCGCGCGTGCGCCGCAGCCTCCCGCCACGGTTTCGTAGTAGGCAAAGGGCTGGCCATCGGGCGCGAGTCCACCCACGGTGAAGTTGTTCATCGTGCCCTGGCTGGCAGCCGGGATGCGGTCGGGAATCGCCAGCGCCAGGGCTTTCAGCAGCACGTCCACAATGCGCTGCGACGTCTCCACGTTGCCCGCGGCCACGGCCGCCGGCGGGTCGGCGTTCACGATGCTGTGCGGCGGCGTGATGACCTCAATCGGCCGCAGCAAGCCCGCCGTCGCCGGAACCTCTTCCGGCACCAGGCAGCGAAAAACATAGAACACGGCCGAGACGCTGATGGCGCGGACGGCGTTGACCGGGCCGGCGCACTGCGCGGCCGAGCCGGTGAAGTCAACACGTGCGCGGCCTCCGCGCAGGGTGATGCACACGCGAATCGGGATAGGCTTGGCGGTGATGCCGTCGTCGTCAAGGAAATCTTCGGCGGCGTAGCTGCCGCGCGGGATGGAGCGCAGCGTGGCCTGCATCATGCGCGCGGAATAGTCGAGCAGGTGCTGCATGTAGGCGGCGACCTCGCGCACGCCGTAGCGGGCTGTCAATTCTTCCAGGCGGCGCGCACCGGTGCGGCAGGCGGCAATCTGCGCCGTCAGGTCGCCTTCGCGCTCGCCGGGCGTGCGCACGTTGGCGAGCAGCAGTTCCAGCACGTCGCGGCGGAGGCGACCGCCTTCAGCGAGTTTGACCGGCGGCAGGCGCACCCCTTCCTGATAGATGTCGCGGGCCAGCCCCATCGAGCCGGGCTGCGCGCCGCCTACGTCGGCGTGGTGCGCGCGGCTAGCGACGTAGAACAGCGGCGACCCGCGACCCGCGACCCGTGCCCCGCCAACGAAGACGGGCATGACCAGCGTGATGTCGGGCAGATGCGTGCCGCCAGCAAAGGGGTCGTTGAGCATGGCGATGTCGCCCGGCTCAAGTGCAAGCGCGGCCAGCGCCGCCTCGACCGACATCGGCATCGAGCCCAGATGCACCGGCATGTGGTCGCCCATGGCGATGACCTGGCCAGCGGCGTCGAAGACCGCGCAGGAGTAGTCGCGGCGCTCCTTGATGTTGGGCGAGAAGGCCGTGCGGCGCAGCGCCGCTCCCATCTCCTCGGCCACCGCGTGGAAGAGGTTCTTGAAGATCTCGAGCTTGACGGGATCGTATTTCACGAGTTGGGCTCCAGAAGGAGGTTCTCATAGGCGTCCACGCGGGCGCGCCAGCCGGGCGGCACGACGGTGGTGGCGCTGTACTCGGCGATGACCGCCGGCCCGCGCAAGCGGTGGCCGGCTCGCAGCCGCTCCCGCACATAGAAATCGGTGGCAACACTCCGCCCGCCGAAATAGACCGGAGCGCGGCGGTAGCGCGCCGCGGCGGGCGAAAGCGCAACGAAGCGATGTCGCCCGAGTGCCGGCTTGTCGCTCAGGCCGAGGGCGCGCAGGCGCACGTTGACGATTTCAATCGCGCGCGCAGGGTCGGCGTAGCCGTAGCGGCGTTCGTGAGCGCGGTGAAACGCGCGGGCAAAGCCGGGCGTGAACGGAACCGTCAGCTCATAGGCCTGGCCGCGATAACGGAGATCAAGCGCGCGCTCAAAGCGCCAGCGCGCGGGCGGAAAGCCCTCCGCATGGAGGGCACGGCCGGCTGTGCGCTCCAGTTCTGCAAACCGGCGAGCCAACAAGCGCAAAGCAGCCGGGTCGGAAGCAGCGAGCATGACCGTGTGTACATAGTCCTTGACCACATCCGAGCGCAAGATGCCCAAAGCCGAGAGCGCACCGGGAAACTTCGGCACCAACACGCGCCGAATGCCGAGCGCCGTCGCCAAGTCGCAGGCGTGGAGCCCGCCGGCGCCGCCGAACGCCACCAGGGTGAAGTCGCGCGCATCGTAGCCGCGCTCGACCGAGATAACGCGAATGGCTTTCTCCATGGTGGCGTTGGCGACGGCCACGATGCCGCCAGCGAACTCGGCCAAGCTGCGGAAGCGCGTGCCGGCGGCGCGGGCCATCCAGCGACGCGTGCGGCCGGCATTGAGCCGCCAGCGCCCGCCCAGGAATTGGTCAGGGTCCAGCCGGCCCAGGATGAGATGCGCATCAGTGACGGTCGGTTCGGTGCCGCGGCCGTAGCAGATGGGGCCGGGGTCGGCGCCCGCTGATTGCGGGCCGACGCGCAGGGCGCCGCCGCGGTCGAACCACGCAATCGAGCCACCGCCGGCGCCGACGCTGTGGATGTCAAGCATCGGCACCGCCACTGGCACGCCGCCCACGCTGCCCTCGTTCGTCGTGGCAAGCTCCCCGTCAATCAAGGCGACGTCGGTGGAGGTGCCGCCCATGTCGAAGCTGATGAGCCGGTCGAAGCCCGCCAGCTCGCCCGCATAGCGCGCGCCCACGACGCCACCGGCTGGGCCCGAGAGAATCGTGCGCACGGGTTGGTCGGCGGCCACGCGGGCGGAGATGGTGCCGCCGTTTGATTGCATCACGCGCACGCGCTGGCGGGCGGCCGGCACGCGCCGCTCGATCTCGCCCAGATAGCGCCCCAGCACCGGCATCAGGTAGGCGTTGGCCACGGTGGTGGCGGTGCGCTCATACTCGCGGAACTCCGGATGGACTTCGTGCGAGGCGCTGACGAGAAAGCCGGCCCGGCGCAGAGCGCGAGCGATGCGACGCTCGTGCTCGGGTCGGGCAAAGGAGAAGAGGAGGCAGACCGCGACGGCTTCGGGTCGGAGTCGTCGCAAGCGCGCGGTCAGCCGGCGCAGCTCGGCCGTGGTCAGCGGCACTACCAAGGAGCCATCGGCGGCGACGCGCTCGCGGGCACCCAGGCGAGAGCGGTCGGGAACCAGCGGCGCGGGCTTGGTGAAGAAGAAATCGTAGAGCCGGGGGCGATACTGACGGCCGATGACGAGCACGTCTTCAAAGTCCGCGGTGGTGACCAGGGCGGTGCGCGCGCCTTTGCGCTCGAGGACGGTGTTCGTGCCCACGGTCGTGCCGTGGGTCAACTCGATGGGCGTACCGGAGGGAAAGCTCGCAAGAATTTCCTTGACCGCGTCGGCAATGGCCCGGGCCGGGTCGCGCGGGGTGGAGAAGACTTTCAGGATTTCCAGCCGGCCGTCGCGGACGAAGATGCAATCAGTGAAAGTTCCGCCGGTATCAATGGCAAGCCGCAGCATGGGTGGCGAGCCGGGGGGAGCGATTCTACTCGATAATCACCGAACATACACCGAGAACGCGGCCGGACGGTGGTAGGCTAGAGAGCGACGGGAGGGAGCCAATGAAATTCAGCCGACGGGAATTTTTCGGGCTTGTCAGCGCAACCGCAGCAGCGGCTCTCGCCCTGCCGGGCGCAGCCCAGAAGCCTCCGCAGCGCGCGACCGAGCCGCCACGGGAAGTCAGTGGTTGGGACCCGTGGCTTGAAATCAACACCCAGAACCTGGTCTGGAACCTGCGGCAGATTCAGGCGCGGGTGGGTGGGAAGCCGGTGATGGCGGTGGTGAAGGCGAACGGCTACGGCCACGGTCTGGTGGAAACCGCGCGGGTGTTAGCGGAGGCCGGCGTCGAGCATTTTCTGGTGGCGAAACTCGACGAAGCCCGCGCGCTGCGTCGCGCCGGAATCGCCGGGATGATTCTCAACTTCGGGCCCTTCGCCGAAACAGAGGCCGAAGAAATCATCCGACTCAGCATCTCGCAGAACGTCTACACCGACCAGGTGGATGTCCTGGCGCGCGCCGCCACGCGCATCAAGCTGCCTGCGCACGTGCACATCAAAGTGGATACCGGGCTGGGGCGCGTTGGGGTACACCACAGCCGCGCGCTGGAATTTATCGAGCAGGTCGCGGCGCTGCAGGGCGTCGTGCTGGACGGCGTGTTCACCACCTTCACGGAAGACCCGGAGTTCGACCGGGTGCAGTTGGCGCCATTCAAAGACATCTGTGCGCGCGCCACCGAGCGTGGCATCAACCTGGGTCTGCGGCACGCGGCATCGAGCGACGCAATCCTGAATCTGCCCGCGGCTGTTGAGGGCCTGGACATGGTGCGGCCGGGCATCATGCTCTACGGCCTCTATCCGTCGGAGAAGGCCGAGCAGGAGCGGAAGCTCGACCTGAAGCCCGCGCTCGCGCTCAAGGCACGCGTCGCCTATGTGAAGACGCTGGCGGCGGGCGAGTCGGTCTCCTACCACCGCGTGTTTACGGCCAGCGAGCCGACGCGGGTGGCAACGCTGCCCGTGGGCTACTCCGACGGCGTGCCCCGCGCGCTGCAGGGCAAAGGTAGCCTGCTCATCGGCGGGCAACGCTGCCCGATTCTGGCGATTTCAGCCAACGCGATCATCGCCCACCTTGGCGACGCTCCCGCCCTTCCGGGCGATGAAGCTGTCCTGATCGGGCGTCAAGGAAGCGAAGAAATTCTAGCCAGCGAAGTGGCGCGGCTCGCTGAAACCAGCGTCTATGGGGTGGTCATGGCCATGAACTCGCTGCTGCCTCGCAAGACGCGGGTGCCCAGCATCTCTTCCGGACAGACGGTCTCTAGCGGCCGAGGGGGAGGGAGGCGCTTGTCCCGAGCGGGAGCGAGGGATCGGCGTTGAAGGCGAAGCCGACTTCAGAGGGCAGAGTGACAAAGTCGCCGGCGAGAAACTTGGGATAAGCAGCCGCGGCAATCATCGCGGCGTTGTCAGTGGAAAGGGCAATCGAAGGGAAATAAACCGGCAACCCGCGACCCGCGCATTCTTGCTGAACAACCTTTCGCAGCAGGCTGTTGGCCGCCACTCCGCCCGAAACAAACACGGAACGAGCTGCGTGGTCATCGGCGGCCGCCAGGCTGCGTTCCGTCAAGTCTTCGACCACGGCTTTCTGGAAGCTGGCAATCAGGTCGAGCGTCTTCTGGCTGCACAGGGGAGCCAGGTCGCGGCTGCCTGCCAGACGGGCTTTCTCGCGCGCGGCAATTTCCTCCGCCATTCCTTCGCGCGCGGCGTAGCGCACGACGGCGGTCTTGATGCCGCTGAAGCTGAAGTCGTAGGGCGTGCCGTGCCGGAGTTGCGGGCGGGTGAAGACGACCGCGTCGGGATTGCCCGCGCGGGCTAGGCGGTCAATGATGGGGCCGCCGGGATAGCCAAGCGCGAGGTGCTTGGCGACTTTGTCGAAGGCTTCGCCGGCAGCGTCGTCCTGGGTCTCGCCAATGCGGCGGTAGCGCAGCCGTGCCTGGCCGGGATGAGCAGGAATCGGTTCTTGTTCGACAAAATAGAGAACCGTGTGCCCGCCGGAGACGATGAGGGCGACGGCGGGAAACTCGATCGCCGCGCCGTTCTTCTGCCGCTGCTCAAGCAGGATGGCGTGGATGTGGCCTTCGAGGTGGTGGACACCGATGAGGGGCTTCGCGAGCGCCCAGGCCATGGCCTTGGCATAGGTCAGGCCGACAAGCAGCGACCCGATGAGCCCGGGCCCTTGCGTGACCGCGATGGCGTCCACGTCGGCATAGCGCAGGTCGGCGCGCTCGAAAGCTTCCCGCACCACGGGGACAATTTTTTCTAGATGCGCCCGCGAGGCGAGCTCGGGCACGACGCCGCCGTACTTCGCGTGCAAATCCACCTGCGAGCTAACGACGTTCGCGAGGATGCGGGCGCCGTCGGCGACAATCGCCGCCGCGGTCTCATCGCAGGAAGACTCGATGCCGAGAATGTGTGCCATTTCTTTCGCTGTTCAGCCAGCGGCTTCCGCCACTGGGCACTTCCGATACTACGCGCGCCCCTCCCACGGGCAGAAGCTCGTGGGCTGAACAAATCGATCTTAGCACACTGATAGAATGTTCTTGCCATGGCGGACGCGTATGCCAGGGCAGTGAAGGAAATTCGAGCGGTGGCGCGCGACCGTCGCGCGGGTGCGGCCGAGCTCGCCGACCGCGCGACCGCGGCCTTGCTCAGGTTTGTGCGGACGAGTAAAGCCGCGCCGCGGACCTGTGTCCGGCAACTGAAGAGTCTGGCCGAGGCGACCCGGGCGGCGCAGCCGGCGATGGCGCCGCTGCTGAACCTGGCCTCTCTCGTGGTTCACTCGGTGGAGGCGGCAGGCGTTGATCGCGGGCGGCTGAAGCGTCGGCTGGCACGCTTTCAGCGCGACCTCCGCACCGCCAACCAGAGAATCGCCCGCCGGTTTGCCCAGCGGCTGCCTCGGCGGACAGTAATTCTCACCTACTCCCGCAGTTCGACGGTGGAGAAAGCCCTGCTGGCTGCGAAGCGAAAGATTGCGCGGGTGATTCTCTCGGAGGGGCGGCCGAAGTTTGAGGGGCGAGTCCTAGCCGAGAACCTGTCGCGGGCAGGCATGCGGGTTACGCTGGTCGCAGACGCGGCGTTGGCGGGGAAGTTGAGCGACACGGACGTGGTCGTAGTCGGCGCGGATGCTATTGAGCGCGGTAACTACGTGAACAAGGTCGGCACGCGGGCGCTGCAACGGAAGGCGCTAGCGCTGCGGAAGCCCTTCTATGTGCTGGCTGACAGCAGCAAGATTCTGCCGCCGGAATCCGCACGCCGACGTGGCAAGTTCGTTACTCGTACCTTCGAAAGGGTTCCTCTGGCGCGCGGCGTCATAGTGCTGACCGAGCGCGGACCTCTAGCTCAACAATCCAAGTACAGTTGACCTCAGGGGCTAAAGCCCCATCCTTTTCTCGGTGAAATACGTACGGGCTGAAGCCCGTACCCGCCCAGACTAAACATAAGGAATGGAATACAACTCAGCAGTGAGAGCAGGTAGGGCAAAGGCTAGTCCCTTGCCGTCGGTTGACTCCCACCTTCGCTCGGCAAGGCGCAAGGCCTTGCCCTACGCCATGCGAGCGCAGGTCAGGGCACAAAGCGGGAGCAGAGTTCTACTAGTAGGGCGTCGCAGTTGCGTTCGGTAACGGTGATGAGTTCGACGTCGGGGCGCTCGCGCAACGCCTGGAAGAAGGGCAGGCGACCGATGCCGAGCGTGGCCAAGACATTCACGGGAGCGTCAAGAGCGTCTTCCACGGCGCGGCGAAAGCGGGCGGAGGCGCATTCCATCTTGCCAATTTCGTCAATCACCAGCAGGTCCACATCCCGGCGGGCAAGCTCGGGCAGGGCGAGGCGCTCGAAGGATTCCAGGTTGACGCCGTAGCGGCCCACGCGCACAAGGCTCGGAAGCCCGATGCGCGCCAGTTCACCCTGCCGCCCATCAAGAGTGACAATGCGAAAGCCGAGCCGCTGGCCCGCGGAATTCCGCATCTCGGCGGTGGTGAAGCCAGCCAGCCGCAGGCGCCCGCGGAGGCGTTCGGCCACGCGCTCAATGAGGGTGGTCTTGCCCACGCCGGGCTTGCCCGTCAGCAGGAGATTAATCCCACCCACCGGATTAGGGAGACGCGAGACGGAAGGCGCGCAGGGTTTTGCCTTTGAAGGTGTAGGCAAGGCCGAAGGCGGGGATGAGGTCGGGCTGCTCGCCGGAAAGAATCCATGCCTGGCGCGCGCCCGAAACCGGGTCAATGCGCCACAGTTTCCATTGGCCCTCCTTCCGCTCGGTGGCATAGGCAGCGATTTCCAGCTCGCTTGCCATCAGGAAGGGCTCAAGCCGCTCGAGAGCTTTTTGCCAATCAGTGTCCTGGCTGGCGCGCTGCTGCAGTTGTTCCCAGCCCTTTTCCAGCCTATAGCGGCGCTCCTCGGTCGCCTCGGGCAGAATCAGGGTGGCATTCTCGGCCTGCGGCATGGTGGACATTCCGGTGGCATAGCGGTGGGCGATCGAAACTGCGAGAGCAGCAATGATACTCCCGACCCCGGGTCGTTCCTTCCGCAAGTCGCCGAGGACAAATGCACCGACTTTCGGAATGGGGTGCGCGGTGAGAAAAGAGACCGCCTCGAAGGCGGCATCCGGCGGCTCGTCAGTCCAGAGGACCGTGTCGGTCGCCAGATCGTAGAGCCCGACTTCTTGTCCTGTGTTGAGGTAGAGGAAATTGCGTCCGATCTTGCGAATGAAAAGCACGTCGTGCTGGAACGGAAGCGGCACGCGCCGCCGCACCTGCCCGCTGGCAGCCTCGACCACCACCAATTCGGATTTGTGTTCCGCCTTCGGCTCGGGCTCCTGGGCAAAAAGCAGAAGGTTTTGCTCCTCGTAGAAGAGCGGGTTGCTCGTATCTTTCTTGATATCCAGGCGCCAGCGGAAGTTTTCCGTCGCGCCATCGAGCGGGAAGGCGGCTTTTTCCGCCAGCCCCAAGATGACGCTGCCCTGTTGGAACCAGCCGACGACCTTACCTAGGCCTTTCACACTCGAAGTTTGCTTCCCGGTAGTTGCATCCAGGACAAAAATCTCCGTGCCCGCCACCAGCAGTTTATCTGCCACTAGGCGCGGCGGAACCAAGCTGCCGGCGCGAAATCCTTTGCCGAATTTCCACGCCCGCTTCCCTTTACCCAGCTCAACCCGGCTGACCTCGAAGCCTACACCGCTGCCCACCAGATACAAGTAGAGCTGCCCTTCGACGAGGTAGAAACCTGCAAACCGCATCCCGGGTCCGCCGAAGCCGGCCGGGTATTTGGTTTTCCAGTCGGATTTTTCATAGTGATGATCGAACAGGGGCCGCCACTGGAACCGCGGCGAGTGCACCAGCGCCGGATTGGCGGGACCGGTGACCAGCAACAAGCGTTCGCGGTCGTAAAAAGGAATCGCGTGCACAAGCTCTTCGACGTTGAGCTCGAGCATCTGGTTTTTGCCGCTCCAGAGATTGATCAGCAGGAGCGCCCCCAGCCCTTGCGGGTGGTCGGGGCGCGCGCGCTTCGCCAGCAGAAACGGCGTGCCGGGAATCTCGAGCAGGTTCCGACCGCGCGGGCCGCGGGTGTCGAGCCCTTTCATTGACCAGAGCTCGCGGCCGTCCTGGCCGTCAAGGGCGAAGATCGTGTTTGCTGCACGCACCAGCAGGACGCCCGCGGAGGTGCGTACGTACCAGTCAATGTCGCCTTCGAATTGCTTTTGCCACGCCAGCGGGGGCGTGGACTGCGCGGCCGCAGATGCGCTCAGGAGACAGGTCAGACTGAAGACCAGAATCCCTTGCGAGATTCTTACCGCAGTCATAGCCATGCCCCCGGAAGGAATTCGAGAAAAAGTTTAGCACAACCGGGAAAAGTACTAGACCGCCGAGGCCACAGGGCCGCGCTTGTAAAGGCCGTACAGAACGGAATATGCTGGGAGCGATGTTCAGCCTGAAAGAGTTTGAGCAGACGCGGGCGGCGCTGCGGGAGAAAGTGCGGGTGACGCCGCTTCTTTTTTCCGACGCGCTCAGCGCGCGCACCGGCCAGCAGGTTTACCTGAAGGCGGAAAACTTCCAGCGGACACACTCGTTCAAGATTCGCGCCGCCTACGGCGGGCTGCTGGCGAAGCTGGCGGAGGCGCGCCAGCAGGGCGTGGTGACGGGCTCATCGGGAAACTTTGCCCAGGCGATTGCCTATGTGGGGCAGGAGCTGGGCGTGCGGGTGACGGTGGTGATGCTCGAGCGGAGCGCGCCGAACAAGGTGGAAGCGGCGCGGCGCTACGGGGCCGAGATTGTTTTCTGCGAAAACGATTTTGCAGTGCGGACGGCCACGGTAGAGCGGCTGAGCCGCGAGCAAGGAAAAGTCATCGTGCCATCGTTTGATGGCGAGGGCACGATTCGGGGCAATGGGACGCTGGGATTCGAGCTGCTCGAACAATTGCCGGAGGCGGAGGTCGTGCTCGTGCCGGTGAGCGGGGGCGGGCTGGTAGCGGGCGTTTCGGCCGTGCTCAAGCAAAGCGGCTGGCGCGGACGCATCTACGGCGTGCAGCCGGAAGTAAATCCCTCGATGAAGGTGTCGCGCGAGCGGGGCGAACCGACGACGGTGCCGAATGCGGTCACGGTGGCCGACGGGCTGGTGGCGAACCGGCCGGGGAAGCTGACGTTTGCGCTGGCGCAGCAGTACGTGGACGATGTGTTGCTCGTCTCCGAGGAAGAGATCGTCGCAGCCACGGTGCGGCTGCTGGAGGAAGAGAAGCTGGTGGTGGAGCCGTCGGGGGCCGCGAGCGTGGCGGCACTGGTGCGCTATTTTTCCGGGAAACAGCCAGCGCAGAAAGTGGTGGCGGTGTTGAGCGGCGGCAACATCGAGCTCGGCCGCCTGGCGGACATGGTCAAGGAACACCGCCGGCAGCAGACCGCGGCTGCGGTCGGTTCCTGACACACCATGACGATGAGGTCCGAAATTCGCAAGGCGGTGCTGCCGGTGGCGGGCCTGGGCACCCGCTTCTTTCCCGCGACCAAGGCGCAGCCGAAAGAGATGCTGCCGATTGTGGACAAGCCCGTCATCCAGTACGCGGTCGAGGAGGCGGTGGCGAGCGGGATCGAGTACATCATCCTGGTGACGAGCGAAGGCAAAGACGCCATCGAGGACCATTTCGACAGCGACCCGGAACTGGAGCGGATGCTGGAGGAACGCGGCAAGAAGGAAGAACTCGAGCTGGTGCGGCGGATTTCGCAATTGGCGACGGTGTGGTCGGTGCGGCAGAAGAACCCGCACGGGCTGGGGCACGCGATTGGGTGCGCGCGGACGCTGGTGGGCGACGAACCGTTCGCCGTGCTCCTGCCGGACGACATCATTGATCATCCGAAACCCTGCATGCGGCAGTTGATCGAAGTCTATGAGGCCCATCCCGGCTGCATCCTGGCGACGGAGGAAGTAGCCGCGGGGACGGAGGAGCGCTACGGGATGCTGGCGGTGGAGCCGGTGAATGAGCCCGCGCGGGCGGAGTGGCAAGGGCGGGTGTTCCGCGTGAAACATCTGGTGGAGAAGCCCAAGCCGGCCGAGTCGCCCTCGCGCTATGGGGTCGTGGGGCGCTACATCCTGGAGCCGGAGATTTTCGATTGCATCGACCGCACGAAGCCGGGGCGCGGGGGCGAGATTCAGATAACCGACAGCCTGCTGCTCTACGCGCAGTCGAAGCCCATCTACGCCTACCGCTTCGAAGGCGCGCACTACGACGCCGGCGACAAGCTCGGCTACCTCAAGGCGACGGTGGAGTTCGGACTGAAACACCCCGACCTTGGCGCCTCTTTCCGCGCGTATCTGAAATCGCTCAAGTCCTAACTTTCTCCCCCCGGCTCGACTAGAATCGCCCGATTCCGTTTCCAGAGGAGGCGTTGCCATGAAGAATGCGCGCAAGGGTTCATTGCTTTTACTTGCCGGGTGGCTCGTGCTCTTGGCAGGGTGCTATCGGCAGCCCGCCGATACGCGAGCGGCCGATGAGGCAGCGCTACGGGCGCGGGACGCGGAGTGGTCACAGACCGCCGGGGCGAAGGACGCGGCGGGGTTTGCCGCATTCTTTGCTGATGGCGGAGTCTTTATGCCGCCGAACGGTCCGGCGCTCACCGACCGCGCCGCGATTGAGAAGTGGGCGGCCGCGCTAACGGCGAATCCGGGGTTTGCGGTCAGTTGGACAGTGGCACAGGTGGAGGTGGCACGCTCGGGCGACCTGGGCTACACGCGTGGCACCTATGAGCTGACCCTGAACGACGCCAAGGGCAAGCCGATGACGGAGAAAGGCAAGCACGTCACGGCGTGGAAGAAGCAGGCGGACGGCAGTTGGAAGGTGGTGGCCGACATCTTCAATGCCGACCAGTAGCTTGACCTCAGGGGCTGAAGCCCCTTCTCTTGAACAGGCCAGATGTCAGGGCTGAAGCCCTGACCCGCCAAGAGCTCGATTAGTGGTAGGCGGCGCCGGGGTGGAGGAGATTGAGCGCGAGGACGTAGACGGGCCCGAAGACGCGGCCGAAGAGGAACCACGCCACCAGCAAGCCGAGCATCCCGAAGGAGTGCGTAAGCTCACGGAAGCGGCGGGCAGTGGCCTCGGTCATCAGCAGCGTGATGGCGGTATTGCCGTCGAGCGGCGGCAGTGGAATCAGGTTGAAGAGGAAGAGCAGCAGGTTGAGCACGAAGAGAATACTGAGCATGACCGCCAGTCCTTGCCCGACACCCGGCTCGGTGGCCGCGACCACCTGCGTGAAGCGCGCGACCTCCGGCGCAGCGAAGTAGTCCAGCCAAACTCCCAGACGAATCACCAGAGCAGCGATTAGCAGCAACGCGAAGTTGGCGGCGGGGCCGGCGAGTGCCATCCAGGCGGCCCGGCGCGGGTAACGCTCCGCCCAGACGGCGTCATAGGGGGCGCTCGCCCAGCCCACCATCCAGCCGCCGACGGCGTAGGAAAGCAGCGGCACGATGACGGTGCCGAACGGCTCGCGGCGAATATGCGGCAGCGGGCTGAGGGAAACCTGGCCCGCGCGGAAAGCAGTCGGGTCGCCGCCGAGCTTGGCGGCCCAGGCGTGCGCGGCTTCGTGGCCGGTGGTGGCGAGCAGGAAGACGACGTACCAGGCCCCGCCGAGAGCAACTGTCTCCGCAGGATTCATAGACTAGTACCCGGACACGCGCGTCAAACTCAGCGGCGGAGCGGGATGACGTGGTTGGTCACCCAGAGCGGCCCGACCAGCAGGTGCGCCAAGTTCTTGAAGAAGGCGGGTGAGCGTTTTTCGTAGATGCCGTGCCCGATGAACTGAAACACCCAGCCGAGCAGGAAGAGGGCGAGCGCCACCGGCCAGTCAAGCTGCCGCGTTCCCAGGTAGAGCAGGAGCAGAAAGGCGGTGAACAGCGCACCCAAGCCGGCGTGCAGCCAGACGTAAGCGGCCCCCATCAACAGAATCAGGAGGAGCGAAACCTCCAGCGGCCAGGCGCCCACGCGCGCCACCTCCACCGCCAGCAAGCCGGTCAGGCCGGCGGCGATCAGCGGAATCCCCACCAGGTGGCACCACTTGTTGCCGGCCGTGCGGTGGTGCTCTTCGTAGTCCGCCCAGAGCGCTTCGAGCTGCCTGGCCATCTCCCACCTCCATGGTTGGCGGAACAATGTCAGGTGAAGATCGATGGGGCAAGCCTAGAGCCTGTGGTTTGAAGGCGTCAAGTCTTTCGGTTCAGGCCTGGCTTTTTCAGAGGACGGGCTGGGCGGGGTAGGTGCGCCAGGTGCGGGAGGGGTGCTTGTAGGTTTCGGTGTCGATGCCGGCGAAGCGCCGGGTGCGGTCGAGCAGGGCGGCGAGTTCGGATTCCGAGTAGGGCGTGAAGCGGAGGGCCTGGGCAACGTTGTCGTCAAGTTGCGCGGGCGTGTCGAGCCCGGCGACGAGGGTCGAAACGCCAGCCTGCGACCAGGCGAAGCGGTGGCATTCTTCGGGCGTGGCGACGCGATCTTCGACCAGGGTGCCGTTGGCCACCGTCTTCATCGCGATGACGCCCAGGTCGTGCTTGGCGGCCTCGGGCAAGACGAGCCGCGTGAAGCTTTCATAGTGCGGGTCCACGGGGTTGATGGGCATCTGGACGGTTTCCATCTGGTCGTGGTGCTCGGTGACGGCTTTCAGGTGGACGCGGGCGTTGCGGTGGCCGGTGAAGCCGAAGTGGCGGATTTTGCCGGCGCGTTTGGCCTCGAGCGCCGCTTCGATAGCGCCGCCCGCGCCCCAGACGGTGTCCACCTCGTCGGGCGTGCCCAGGGCGTGGAACTGCCAGAGGTCAAGGTAGTCGGTTTGGAGGCGGCGGAGGCTGGCGTCGAGTTCGGCTGCGGCGTCGGCTTTGCTGCGCGCGAGCGTCTTGGTCATCAGGATGATTTTTTCGCGGCGGCCCTTGAGGCCTTTACCGAGGCGGCGCTCGGATTCTCCGTCGAGGTAGCTAGGGGCGGAGTCGAAGAAGTTGACGCCGAGGTCGAGGGCGCGACTGATGAGGTTCAAGGCGGCCTGCTCGCTGCGCATCCGGCCCACGTGCCAGCCGGGCAGGCCGATGATGGTGACCTGCAAGTTCGTCTTCCCCAGCCGCCGCTTGGGGATGGCCGCGCCTTCGGCCAGCGCCGCCTCCACCGCGCGTGCCAATTCGGGCGGGTCAACCAAACCCACACCCAGAGTTACCAGCGAGGCTTTGACGAAGGTTCGGCGCTTCATAGAGTGAGGTCTACCTGACTCGCAAGTAAGCAGCGGGTAAGGAGTCTTCGCTGCATGAGCGCTGCCTTGGAAGAACCGACGAAGAATCCTACACGACAGGATTCTTCGCCGCTACCTGTCCCCCACGGGCGGAAGCCCTTCGACTTCGCTCAGGACAGGCCCGTGGGCTGAACTAAATTCAATCAAGAGCCCCGCCCTCAGGGGCTAAAGCCCCTCTTATTCTGGCTGCTTGAAGTCAGGGCTGATCCTTCGACTTCGCTCAGGACAAGAGCCCTGACCCGCCTGGCCAAACTGAGCGGCGGGAGCCCTAGTCACAAACCGACGACGAACCGGAAAGCGGGTGCCGAGCACCTCTTCCGGACTTCGAGGCAGCTTAGCTCGACCGCTTGAGGAGGCCGGCGAGGGCGAGGCCGCCCAGGGCCCAGCCGATGAAGTCGCTCGCCACGTTGGCCACGGTGTAGTCGCCGGGAAAGCCGTACCAGTTCCAGTGGGAGACGTGCGTGGCGCTGGCGGCGAACAGGCCGAGCACGGCGACAAAAAGGGCACGCGCGCCGAAGTTCGCCAGGCCCGCGGCCGCTTGCGCCAGCAGCCAAGCCGCCAGCAGCGCGCCGACGATGTCGAGGACGAGCTCGGTGCCAAGCTGCGCCGGGCTCAGCGGCGTCGTGCCGGCGGGGTGGTAGATGAGGATGCCGTAGGGTCCCTGCTTGTACTTCTCTTCCCACAGTTTCATGGCCGCCGGGTCGGACTCGCCGTGGCCGCCCATGCCGGGAAAGAAGTAGAAGCCAGGTTGCTGAATGCTGGCGCGCATCGCTGCCAGAATGGCTTCTTCGCCGGGCAGCTCTTTGATGCCGACTTCGCCGAGCGGCAGCACCATGTGTGCGATGGCGCCCCAGGCAAACACGATGATCCCACCCAGGAGCCCCGCCAACAGAATCCGTTTGTTCATCGTTGCCCTCCAATGTTCAGAATCTGACAAGCCCCAGTAGCTTTCTTTATTCGTCGGAATCCTCCCCGAGGCCGGAGCCCTTCGACTCCGCTTCCCTCGCCTTCGCTCGGGACAGGCAGGGCGAGCCTCGGGGCTCGGTGCGGATTAGTCCTTCTTCGCATGCCGCGCGAGGTGATCGCGGGCGAAGGCGCGGGTCTTGGGGTTGGCGAGGCCGATGCGGTCGGCTTCCTTCTCGGCCTCCTCCAAGGTCCAGCCCTGCACGCGCACGCGCCAGATCATCCAGAAGGCGCCGACACGGTTGGCGGCGCTGCAATGAATGAAAGCGGGGCGGTTGGCGGGGTCGGTCATCAGTTTCAGGAACTCTTCCACCTGCTCGTCGGTGGGGGCATTGGGGTCAACGGGGATGTTGAAGTAGCGCAGGCCGAGTTCGCGGGCGCGGGCTTCTTCGGCGGCGTGGCCCTGAACCGTCTGGTTCGGGGCGTGGTCGTATTCGGAGGGGCGGCGGAGATTGATGATGGCGCGCACGCCCTGCTCTTTGAGCTTGGCCAGGTCGTCGAGCGACGGCTGGCCGCCGGTGCAGAAGTCGGTGTTGATGCGGAGGAAGTTCTTGATCGGGAGGACCTGCGTCTCCGGCGCGGTCTGCTGAGCCAGCAGGGGGACGGCGAAACAGAGGGCGACGAAACAAGCAAGCAGGAGGGTAGATTTCTGCTTCATAGGGTAGCCTCCCGAAACCGGAACCGCGGGGGTCATGATAACAGAAGACCCCGCCCCAGGCACGCCTGGCAAACTCCGGCCAGGGTTCGACCCCAGGCAGGAGCCTGGGGGCTCAGATCCTGGAACACTGGTGGACTTGCGCGGCTGCGTGTGCTCTTCTGAGACTCGACCAAGAGTGTCGCAAACCTAGCGCACGAGTACATCGTGTTGACAGGCGGAAAGCCGGGGGAGTAGGCTCCCGGTGGAAGATTGCTTCGGGCAAGGGGGCAGAAATGAGCGGGAAAAGAAGGGGAGCGTTGTGTTTTCTGGTGGCAGCGCTGCTGTTGGCGGGCGGCGCGGTGGAAGTCCTTGCGCAGGCGCGGGAGCCGCGCGCGATTGCGGAGAACCGCGCGCTGGACGCGCAACTGGAAGCGGCGGCGGAGGCCTTGGACGCAGAGCGAGTAGCGAACCTCTTCTGGAAGGGGCCGGAGGCGACCATCGTATTCACGGATGGCAGCGTGCACCAGGGCTGGGAGAACCTCCGGCGCTTCTATACGGAGTTTTTCCCCACGCTGGCATCGGTGGCGGTGGAGTACTCGGATGTTTCCTACCACCAGGTGGGGGATGCCGTAATCGGGACAGGCACGGTGAAAGTGCAGGCGGAGCCGAAGGACGGCCCGCCGCTTGACTTCAGCTATCGTTTCACCAGCCTGCGGCGGCGGCAGGCGGGCAAGTGGGTGTTCGTGATGCGGCAGGCGCAGATGCTGCCGCCGCCCCCGTTGACAGCGAGCGACCCGCTCTACAAGCGGCTGGGCGGCTATGACGCCATCGCCGCGGTGGTGGACGACTTCATCCCGCGCCTCGCCAACGACGCGCAACTCGGCCGCTTCTTCACCGGCATGAGCGCCGACAGCGGCAAGCGCGTGCGACAGTTGATCGTGGACCAGGTGTGCGCGGCCACCGGCGGCCCCTGCCTCTACGTGGGCCGGGATATGAAGACCGCGCACGCAGGGCTGGGGATAACGGAGGCTGACTGGGACATCGCGGTGAGGCATCTGGTGACGACGCTCGACAAGTTCCGCGTGCCAGCGCGGGAGAAGAATGAGGTGCTCGGCGCGCTGGGCGGGATGAAGGATCAGATCGTCGAGAAGTAGGCAACCAGTTTATTGGTTTATCGGTTGATTGGTTGATTGGGACGAACAGGTCAACCGTCTGCGCCCCGAGCATTTCCTTTTCCCCTGAGATTCAGCAGAAAGGCTTCGCAAGGGCCCACCCCGTCAACCAATCAACCAATTAACCAGTCAACCAATTAGCGGCGGCGGAGGAAGGCGAAGACCGGCAGGCCGACGAGGATGAGGGCGACGCTGACGCCGACATGCAACGGCTCGGCGCGGGTGGCGCTGGCGACGATGGCGAGCGCGGCGATGACAAACAGCACCGGCAACCAGGGATAGCCGGGGACGCAGTAGGGGCGCGGCCGGTCGGGGTGTTTCCGCCGCAGGACGATGACGGCGGCGACGACGACGGCGTAGGAAATCCAGGCGGCAAAGACGACGGCGGTGAAGAGCTGTTGGAAGGTGCCGAGAATGGTGAGCAGCGCGGCCCAGAATCCCTGGAAGATGATGGCAAAGACGGGAGTGTGATAGCGGGGATGGATGCGGGCGAAGGGGCGGAAGAAGAGGCCGTCGGCGGCAGTAGCGTAGTAGCAGCGCGGGCCCGTCAGGATGGTGCCGTTGATGGAGCCGAAAACAGACGTAAGGATGAGCAGCGAGATGAAGGCGGCGGCGCCGGGGCCGACCAGGCGGGTGACGGTTTCGGCGGCCACACGCTCAGCGCCGGCTACTTCGCTGACACTCAGGACGGAATAGTAGGCGGTGGAGGCAGCGAGATAGACGGCGGTGACGATGAGCGTGCCGAGAAAGAGGCCGATGGGGAGGTCGCGGGTGGGGTTCTTCATTTCGGCGCCGGAAAAGCTGACCCAGGCCCAACCCTCGTAGGCCCACATCACCGCCACCAGCGCCACCCCGAATGCCACCCAGGGAATGTCGAACCAGCCCGTCGAGGAGAAGCCGTCAGTGGTGGCGGAGAAGGGCGCGCGGTGCCAGAAGACGATGCCGCACATGATGGCGATGCCGGAGAGTTTGGCCAGGGTGAAGATGTTCTGCACCCACTTGCCCGCGCGCACGCCCAGGCAGTTCACCCAGGTGAGGAGCAGGAGGACGGCAACGGCAACAGTTTTTTGGGCGACGAGGCTCAGAGGCACGAGCTGGGCAGCGTAGATGCCAAAGGCGACGGCGAGGGTGGCGAGCGAGCCGGTGTTGATGAGGAGCAGAAACGACCAGGTGTAGAGGAAGCCGGCGCGGTCGCCGTAGGCTTCGCGCAGGATGGTGTAGAAGCCGCCAGCGCCCGGCGCCATCGCAGCCAGCTCGGCGAGCGAGAGCGCGCCGAACAGAGTCAACAAGCCACCGACAACCCAGACGAGCAGGGCGTGGGCGGGCGTGGCCAGCGAGCGGGCAATGTCGCTGGGGACGAGGAAAATGCCCGAGCCGATGACGACGCCCACGACGATGGCGACGACGTCGGGCAGCCGCAACTCGCGCACCAAGCCGGGTTGCTGGTTGAGTGGTTGCTGGGATGATTGGTTCATCGGTGCAGCCGGTGCCGAGCACCTCTTCCAAGCTGACTTGGCGTCTCGGTTGTGCCGAGGCGCCCGGAGTGTGCCGCAAAGCAGTGGGAAAGGGCAACAGGAAAGGAAAAGTAACGAGGCTGGAGGTTTGGCGTTCAGGCTTTAGTCAGCGATTGATTGACCGCAGAGACACAGAGAAAGACCGAGACCGGAAAGGCTGCTGATGGCAAGGCAACAGTTGACGTGTTTCGAGCCTCTGTGATAGGTGCAAGGGTTTCTGACCGGGGAGAATCCGCGCGTGAAAGAATTCGGCCGGGGTATCGGGTGCGTTGGGCTCGCGCTGCTCGCCGGCGCGTTGCTGGCGGGGTGCGGCAAGAAGGGCGCGCCGCAAGTCATCCTGCCGCTGGAGATCCTGACCACGGAACTGGGCGACGCGGTCCGCACCCGCGACTACAACAACGCGGTTGCGGTGCAAGGCGGCGTCCCCCCTTACGACTGGCGCGTGAGCGCGGGGGCGCTGCCCGACGGCCTGGTGCTCGGCTTCAACACCGGCCTCATCGTCGGCCAACCCACCGCGATCGGGACGTTCTCCTTCACTGTGCGCGTCACCGATGGCTCCCAGCCCGTGCAGCAGGCAACGAAAGACTACACCATTGACGTCGCCGAGCCGCTCGTCATCACCACCGACGCGCTGCCGGACGCCACCGTCGGCCTCCCCTACCGCGTGCAATTCAACAAGACCGGCGGGACGGACCCGGTCACGTGGAGCGAGGGTATCGCGGCGTTACCCACCGGGCTTACGCTCGATCCCGACACCGGCTTGATTACCGGCACGCCGGTGACTGCTGGCCAGCCAGCGGTCAGCCTGCGCGCCACGGACTCAGCCACACCGCCGCAGCAGGCTGTCCGGAGCATGGGACTCACGATTCATCCCGGCACGTCGGGGCCGGTCACGCGGGCGAGTGTGGGCGATAGCGGAGCCGAAGCCGACGGGGCCAGCACCAATCCCCGCCTGGGGACGGACGGGCTGCGGGTGGTGTTCGAATCAGCCGCCACCAACCTGATCGCGGCAGACACGAACAGCGCCAGCGACATCTTTCTCTTCGACTTGCTCACCGGCGCGGTCAGCCGCCTGAGCCTGACCGCCACCGGCGGCGAGCCCAACGGCGCCAGCCGCCGCCCGGCGGTGAACGGGGCGCTGACGGCCCTGGCGTTTGAGTCGGATGCCGTCACCCTCGTCCCCACCGATACCAACGGCGTCACCGACATCTTCATCCGCCTCATCACCGCCGCGACCACTGGACTGGTGTCGCTGCGCAGCGACGGCACGCAAGCCAGTGCCGCGAGTGCCAAGCCCGCGCTCAGCGACGATGGCCAGTTCGTCGCCTTCACCTACGACGCGACCGACCTCGACCCCACCGACACCAACGGCGTCCGCGACATCTACGTGCGCGACCGCTCGGCGGGCACCACCACCCGCATCTCCGTCGGCCCCGGCGGCGCCGAAGTCCCCGAGCCGAGCGACAACCCCTCGGTCGCGAGTTCCACCCCCGTCGCCATCGCCTTCGAGTCCGCGGCCACCGGCCTGACCGCGCCCGCCACCAGCGGCACCCAGCAGATCTTTGTGCGCGAGAGCGGGGTCAACATCGCCGTCAGCACCGTTCTGCATCTCGGCAACACCACCGCCGACATCGTCGGCACCGACCACATCGGCAGCAATTCGCTGGCGCTGACGGTGGACGAGCACATCGGCCGCCGCGTGCACATCTTCAAAGGCGCGGGCGCGGGACAGGAGCGCCTGGTGAGTTCGAACACCGCCACCACGCTTTTTGTTGATCCGCCCTGGGACACCCTGCCCGACGCCACCAGCGAATTCCGCGTGGTGAGCGAAGCCGACGGCGCGAGCAGCAACGCCGCCATCAGCGCCAACGGCAAAGTCGTCGCCTTCGAGTCGCTCGCCACCAACCTCATCGGCACCTACGACACGAACGGCGTGCGCGACATCTATATTCACGACCGCGACACCGGCCGCGTCGCGCGCGTCTCGGTCGGCCTCGCGCTCGGCAATCAGCTCGCCGACATCTTCAGCGCCAACACCATCGGTCTGAGCACGCTCACGATGACGCCCAACGAGCACGTCGGCCGGCTGGTGGAAATCACCAAGGGGTTGGGCGTGGGTCAGATTCGCCGGGTGATTGCCAACGACGCCACGACCCTGACGGTGGACGCCGACTGGACGACCCTGCCCGACGGCACCAGCGAATTCCGCGTCATCACCGAAGCGACGGGGCCGAGCTTTACGCCCTCGATCAGCGAGGACGGCCGCTACGTCGCCTTCGCCTCCGACGCCGCCAACCTCGTCCCCGGCGACACCAACGGCCTCACCGACATCTTCGTCCACGACCGCCAGACTGGCATCACGCGCCTGGTCAGCCGCAACCGCGACGGCACGCAAGCCAACGGCCCCTCGCGCCTGCCCGCCCTCAGCCGCAACGGCCAGTACTGCGCCTTTGTTTCCGACGCCACCAACCTCGTCCCCAACGACACCAACGGCCTCCCCGACGTCTTCCTCGCCTTCGCCGCCGGCGACAACCTGCCCGTCATCACCACCCACACGCTGCCTGACGCCACCGTCGGCGCTCCTTATTCAGTCACCCTGGCGCTGATGGGCGGTGTAGCGCCGTTCACCTGGAGCCTCGACGGGACCTCCACCCTCCCGCCCGACCTCGTCCTTGACGCCGCGACCGGGGAAATTTCCGGCACCCCCAGCCAGGCCGGCACCTTCACCTTCACCATCCTGGTCACCGACGCCGACGGCAACACCGACACCCAGTTCCTCTCCCTCACCATCTCCGAACCGCCCCCCTAGCCGCCCCGCTTCTTCTGCTCGGGTCGCCTTAGTCTGTGGCTCAGATTTCGCCTTGCCTGCCCTCCAGAAGAGAAATGGAATACAATACGGCTGGATCGATGACCACGCGATTGCCGGACCCTCAATACACGACTAATTTTGGTGCAGCCTATTTAGGCGACGCACTTCAGTTGCTGAAGCATCTGAAAGACGAATCGGTGGACCTCATAATGACGTCGCCGCCATTCGGGCTGCGGCGCAAGAAGGAATACGGGAACGTTGACGCCGAGAACTACGTTAAGTGGTTTCTCCCTTTTTCGCTGGAGTTCTATCGAGTTCTGAAACGCGATGGTAGCCTGGTAATTGATATTGGAGGAGCTTGGAACCCCGGCCATCCGACAAAGTCGCTCTACAACTTCGAGTTGGTCGTAGCCCTCTGCAACCAGGTCGGCTTCTACCTTGCCCAAGACTTCTACTGGTTCAACCCAGCAAAACTGCCAGCCCCTGCCGAATGGGTCACGGTGCGCCGCATCCGAGCCAAAGATGCGGTGGACACAATATGGTGGCTTTCAAAGAGCCCGTTTCCGCGCGCGAATAATAAGAAAGTTCTCAAACCTTACAGTAATTCAATGCTTGATCTCCTTGAAAAAGGCTATAAGCCAAAACTGCGCCCTTCCGGTCATGATATCTCCTCAAATCTTATATGGCTAGTCTGCACGACGGCCTTCGTGAACTATCTCAGCAAGTGCAGAAAAGTTGGTCTCTACCCGCACTTCACTCGCGAGAGAGCAGAGCGCCCAGCCCTGCTCATCATGCTGACCGAGCACGAACCTTTCATTCAATGGGACGTGTGTGCCTGTCAGGAGAAGGGCTCATTCAACTGCGGTTTGCCGGGTGTTCTCGCCGGGGAGCCTCATGAAAGAGGGTGCAGGTACATTGAACGGTGCGATACGTGCGAGCGGTACCCGTGCGACGAAGACGCTTGCTTGGCGTACGCACAAGCCTTCGGCGGTCGTTGCTCCTACGACAGTGAGGGATACGTCGTATGGTCTCCACAGTGAACCCCTCCTCTCCTCCCGTTGCTTTGTTGAGGAGCCCCTGGGTTGAGACCTTCAAGGAACTGGCGGCGTGCGTCGAAAGAGATCTGCTCCTTGTTTCCCCATTCATTAAGCGTGCAAGAATTGAGGCCATTTTGGCCCAACTTAAGGATCGCGGCATCCGAGACCATGTCCAGGTTGCGGTGCTAACTGACTTGCGACCGGAGAGCACCCTGAATGGCTCTTTGGATTTGGAGGCTTTGGCGGAACTCGCCAAGCAGATCCCTAATTGCGAATTGACCCACCTCCCGGGACTTCACGCAAAGGTTTATGCGGCTGACCAAGCGCTGGCTATCGTAACTTCCGCAAACCTCACCGACCCTGGTGTCCTCGGAAACTTGGAGTATGGCGTTGCCATCACAGATGCACGCCTTGTCCGACAAATACGCCGGGATTTCGAGGATTACGCGCTGCTAGGTGCCAAGGTCTCTCTGCAAGACGTAGAAACTTTGGTGCCGGAGATAACAGAACTACAACAACTTTTCAGAAACGTGCAGAGGACAGTACGAG
>JBBIPK010000022.1:0-55264 GCA_037442885.1 Acidobacteriota bacterium
CGCCGGACGTGGAGAACCCCGAAATCATCGTCAACTTCCACGGCCGCGACGCCGATCTGCTGCTCGACCGTGGCGGGCAGTTGCTGCACGCGCTCGAGCACGTGGTGCTCCGCTGGCTGCGGGTGGAGCCGCGCTACTACGAGCAGGTGCGCTTTGACTGCAACGACGCGCGCGCCGCCCGCATCGAGGAGCTGAAGCTGGCCGCCGCCACCGCCGCCGAGCGCGTCGTCCGCTCCGGCACTCCCTTCCGCTTCAACCCGATGGCCGCGCGCGAGCGCCGCGTCATCCACCTGGCCCTGCGCGGCTATGCCGGGGTACGCACCGCCAGCGAGGGCGAGGGCTTGCGGCGCTGCGTGGTGATTTATCCGGCCGAGTCGCCCCCGGCTGCCCCGCCCGGCCCGGGAGCTGCCGCCTGAAAATCCGCAACCACCAGCCTGCCGCTCGGCGCGCCCGCAACTCAGTTGCCGAGGAAGCCGGCGGTTACAACGTCACCCGCGGCGGTGAGAACGACGCGCAAGGCGAAGGCGGGAGGATTCCTGCGCCGCCGCGCGCCCAGCGAAAAGCGCAGGTCAGCATATTCGACGATGTGGAGCGTCGCCGCGCCGTTGCCGTACGTCCGGTAGCTCACCAGCGGGAAGCGGGCAAACCAGCGAAACTTCTGCACCGCAACCAGGCCTTCGGCAATCGCGATGTAGCGGTTGGGAGCCGCGTGCGCGAAGAAGGCAAATGGCGGCGTGCCTGCCTCCAGCAGGTTGATTTCAGCTTGATGCACGCCTTCTGGCGTGAGGATGAGCCCCGACCAGTGAAAGACCCAGGGCGGGGCGGGCAGCGCGCCGATGTCGAGAACCGTCAGGTTTTCGCGGACGGCAACGGCATGGACGCGCTGGCGGGCCAGCTCGTGGCCTATGATGCAGAGGGCGAAGTAGCCGGCCAGCGCCGCCACACCAATCCGGCAGAACAGAGCACGGCGCTGCGCAAATCCCCAGCCACGCAGTGCCGGTACCAGGAGAATGGCTCCGATGAGGCCGCTTACGGTCAGCACCACGTCCAGCCGGTTGCCAAACAACGGACGGACAAGCTGCCCCAAAGCCAAAGCAAACACCGTGAAAAACACCCAGGCCAGCAGGCCGCGGCGTAGCGCACCTCTGCGGGCAGCGTAGATCCAGGCCGCTACCTGCGGCAGCAGGACAATGCCGGTGAAGGTGAGGTCAAGGATGAAGACCAGATCCCAGGCCGGACGGCTCATCGCCAGCGGGCTCCAGACCATGGTGCCGAAGGAAGTAATCAGATCGAGGAGAATGTGGATGGCCAGGCCGAGGCCGTAGAGTCCGCAGAGGCTGAGGAAGGTCGACTGGGCTTGCCCGCGGCGCAGATAGCGGGTGAGACCGGCGAGCAGGAGGGCGAATAGGGGCAGGCCGACAAAGGAGTGGGTGACGCCCCGGTGCCACTCCAGCGTGGCCAACTCGTTCGGCGCAAACAGCTCAAACACGACATCGCTGTCGGGGAAGAGGGCTCCGAGGGTCACGGCCCACGTGCCGGTTCGCCCGTAGCGCTCGGAGAAGAAGGCCTTCCCGACCAGCGCGCCGGTGAGGCCATGGGTAACGGGATCCATCGCAGAAGGTCATTCTGCCAGAAAAATTTGAAACCGGCCCGCCCGGAATAGGATAATTACATTCAAGCAAGTGGGGAGCAGATTCAGGGAAACCCAATGCGCAGGGGTTGGCGCAGTGTTGGCCGCTGGAGTGGCTGCTCGTTGTGGGTGCTCTGGGTGTGGGGATTTGTGCTTCCCGCGCTGGGGCAAGCGCAAGCCCCCCAGCGGCCGGTCGTGTTCATCCCGCGGCTGAATCGCGCGCCCGAACTCGAAGACTTTCTGGAGATGAAGCCCAGCGACCGGATGGCCGGGCGGCTGGCAGCGATCGAGGGATTCATACAGCGAGACCCGAGCGACGGGGCCCCGTCCACGCAGCGCACAGTTGTTTATCTGGGCTACGACGACCGCAACCTCTACGTCATCTTTGTCAGCTTTGATTCCGAGCCCGGTAAGATTCGCGCCCGCATGGTGCGGCGCGAAGACACGGCAGGTGATGACGCCGTGGGCTTCCTGCTCGACACCTTCAACGACCAGCGCCGTGCCTATGTCTTCATCACCAACCCCCTGGGCATCCAGTACGACGCCCTCGCCAACGAAGGCCAGGACATTGACCCCACCTTTGATACCGTCTGGCACTCGCGCGGCAAGCTCACGCCCCAGGGCTACGTGGTTTGGATCGCCATTCCGTTCAAGAGCCTGCGCTTCTCCCCCGCCCCGCAGCAGACCTGGGGAATTCTGCTGGCCCGTACCATTCCGCGCGTGAATGAGAATGTCTACTGGCCGCACTACTCCGCCCGCATCGAAGGCCGGATGAATCAGGCAGCGGTGCTGCAGGGGCTGCGGGACATCTCGCCCGGGCGCAACCTCCAGTTCATTCCCTACGGGTTGTTTCGCTCCTTCCGCGCGCCGGATTTCCGCGACCCGGCGCAGCCGCGCTTCGTGCGCGACCGCACTGACCCCGACCTCGGCGTGGACGCCAAGTTCGTTTTCCGCGACCAGTTCGTGCTGGACGTGGCCGCCAACCCCGACTTCAGCCAGGTGGAGTCGGATGAGCCGCAGGTCACCGTCAACCAGCGGTTCGAAGTATTCTTCCCCGAGAAACGCCCGTTCTTTCTCGAGAACGCCCACTATTTCGCGACCCCCATCAACCTGCTCTTCACGCGGCGGGTCTTGGACCCGCAGTTTGGCGTGCGGCTAACGGGGAAAGTCGGACCCTACGCGCTGGGCGGGTTCTTGATCGACGACGAAGGCCCGGGCCGGAGCGTGCCCGCCGGCGATCCGCTTGCCGGCAAGCGCGCCCTGTTCGGAATTGTGCGGGTCAACCGGGACATCTTCCGGCAGTCCACGCTGGGGATGATTTTCACCAACCGGGAATTCGAAGGCAGCACCAACCGCGTGGGCGGCGTGGACAGCCGGCTGAAGTTCGGCCAGAACTGGGTGGCGAACTTGCAGGCGGTGGCCAGCTCGACGCGGCTGCTGGGTGGAGCGCGCCTAGGCGGGCCCGCCTACGATGCCGAACTGCGTCGCAGCGGGCGCAAGCTCAACTATCAGCTCGAATACAACGACCGCAGCCCGGGTTTCCGCACCGAGCCGGGCTTCCTGCTGCGGCCCGACATCCGGCGGCTGGGACAATCGCTCAGCTACCGCTTCCGGCCGGAAGGGCGCTGGCTGATCTCCTGGGGCCCGGACTTCTTCTACAGCCGCGTCTGGGATCACTCGGGCCTGCGGCTCGACTGGGTGTCCGACACCGCCGTCTATGCGGAGTTGACCGGCCAGACGCTGGTGGGCGTCGGCTATAACAACTTCCGCGAGCGCCTCCGGCCGCAGGATTTTCCCGCCCTGTCCGCGCCGGCGGACTTCAACCGCAAGCATCTGGGCGTGCTGGCCCAAACCAGTTATTTCCGCCAGGTGTCCGTGACCGCGGTGGGGCGGTGGGGCCAGCGCATCAACTTCTTCCCGCAGACGGGCCAGCCGCCGGTGCTGGCGGACTGGAATGACCTCAACTTCCAACTCACGCTCCGTCCCATCACGCAGCTGCGGATTGACAATACCTACCTGTTGACCCGCCTGCGCGACCGCGCCAGCGGCACCGCCATCCTCAATGACCACATCCTGCGCTCGAAGATCAACTGGCAGTTCACCCGCGAACTCTCCCTGCGGGTCATCCTCCAGTACAACGCCACGCTGACCGACTGCACGCTGGCGGGCCCGCCCGTGCCGCCCAATTGCGCCCTCACCAGCCTGCCCACCGCCAAGAACTTCAATGCGGACGTTTTGGTGACGTATCTGCTGAATCCCTGGACGGCGCTCTACGTCGGCTACAACTCCAACCTGCAGAACCTCGACCCGGCGCTGGCGCTGGTCAACCCGCCTTCCGACCTGCGCCTGGTGCAGCCGCGGCGGGACTTCATCAACGACGCCAAACAATTCTTCGTCAAGTTCTCCTACCTCCTCCGCTTCTAATCCCCCAGGGGACCTCGTTTCTGGTTCGCCAGACTATGCGGCCGAAAAAATTTATCTCTTTTAGTTTCAATCGAGTACTGACGCGTGCCCCTTCGTTCCCGTCACACAAATGTATCACCTTTGTTTTCACAGAGTTGAACGGGGCCCCGGACTGGGTCTAACCATCTTTGTTTTCAAGTGGTTGCGCACATCGGTCACGAGCCTCCGAGCTGCCTACGTCGACCTCTGCTAAGTTCATCAGAATCAACAAGTTAGCAGTTTTGGCCGCGATATATATTGGAGGGACGGGAGCCGCGGATTTTTCGCGGCCCATGATTCCCCTCGAATCCACTCAACAGGAGCAAAGTACCAATGTTGACCATAAGCGAGGCAATCGAGGTAATTCAGAATGGGAAGATGATCGAGGTGCCGTACACCACACGCAAAGGCTGTCGAGGGCTTCAACGCATGGTCGAAACAGATGAGTACTGGGTGAAGCTATGCATTAGCGAGAAGCCGGTGAAAGCCTGGATTGACCGACTGTTGGAAGAAGCCTGCCAAGAGGAAGAGTAACCGAGATCCATTTCATCCCCAGAACCCCACCTCAGGGGCTGAAGCCCAAAAGATTGAGGCCACAGAGAAAGTCAGCCCTAAAGGGCTGACCCGCCGGGAGACGTTTTTGGCGGGTCGCCCCTTCAGGGGCGACAGACAGGGTCGCCTCTTCTAGGGACTTCAGCCCCTGGGGGACCCCGTGGATTGCTTTAGTAACCGGGCACCGAGCCCCCAGGCTCCCGCCTGGGGGTGAATCAGAAGGCGAAACTTTAATAAGCCCCCGTGCTGTTCAAATTGGCTTGAATTGTCCCGCAAAGCCCGGTTTTTCAACTAACCGTGATCAGGGGAGCGGACTTGGCGCTGACTTCGCCGATGACAACGCCGCGGCAGTGGTGCCGGGCGAGCGCCTGCTGGGCGCGCATGGTGACGTCGGCGGCCAGCGCAACGAGGAAGCCGCCCGAAGTCTGCGGGTCGTAGAGCAGGTTCTGGATGTCGGGTGAGATGTTTTTGGCGAACTGGACGCAGTCGGCGAGGAAGTCGCGGTTGGCCTTCAGCCCGCCCGCCAGGTGCCCGGCGTGGGAAGCTTCGAGGGCACCGGCGAGGAATTCAATCTGGCTGGAATCAATCCGCAGGCTGACCTCGCTCTCCACCGCCAGCTCGCGGGCGTGGCCGAGCAGGCCGTAGCCGGTGATGTCGGTAACGGCGTGGACGGCATCGGTCAGCCCCGTCAAGGCTTCGACGGCGTCGCGGTTCAGTTGCAGCATGGCGCGGACCGCCGCGGCCACCCACTCGGGCTTCGCCGCGCCTTTCTTGAGCGCGGTGGTGATGACGCCGGTGCCGAGCGGCTTGGTGAGCAGCAGCCGGTCGCCCGGGCGCGCGCCGCCGTTGGTCCAGATTTTCTTCGGATGAATCAGGCCGGTGATGGCGTAGCCGACCTTGATTTCCTCGTCGCGGACACAGTGGCCGCCGACGACGGTGCAGTCAGCTTCGGCCATCTTGGCGTGGCCGCCGGCGAGAATCTGCTCGAGGATGGCGGTGTCGCCTTTTTCGGGGAAGCAGACGAGCGAGAGCGCCGAGAGCGGCTTGCCGCCCATAGCATAAACGTCGCTCAACGCGTTGGCAGCGGCAATCTGGCCGTAGGTGTAAGGGTCGTCCACGATGGGGGTGAAGAAGTCCACCGTCTGCACCAGCGCCAACTCGTCGGTGAGGCGATACACCCCGGCGTCGTCGTGGGTGTCGTAGCCCACGAGCAGATTCGGGTCAGTGGGCCGCGGGAGCTTGGCCAGAATTGAGTCCAGCACCGCCGGACTCAGCTTGGAGGCTCAACCCGCGGCTTTGGCACCAGCGGTCAACTTGACCACCGGCTCCGCCATCTTCTCCCTCCTTCGGTTGCACGTGCTCGGGATGGTACCAAGAGCGGCCATTATAGCGCCGATGCGCAGAGGCACCACAGACTACAAAGTACGGGGCACAGGGTACGTGTAGGCGCTCGATGGAATCAGCCGACGATGTGTTCGGAGACCTGCTCGAGCAGTTTGGTGAGTTTCTTGCGGCTGGCGGGCTTGAGCGAGGTGAACTCCAGCCCCATACCGACGCCTTCGCGGACATTGCGGACGATGGCGCGGGCGTCAATCAGGGGCTTCTTGGGCGGGATCTTCAGCGTGACCTCGGCGCCGCGGGGCAGGTGGCCGGTTGATTCGACGAAGACGCCGCTGTCGCTGACGTTGCTGGTGCGCCCGCGAATGCTGGTGCGGCCGTCGAGCGAGCTGACCTGGGCTTCTTCGCTCCAGAGGTAGCGGGCGTGGCGGCGGCGGCCGTCATAGGCTTTGAGAATCTGAGTGAGGGCGTTGACGAGCTTCTTGGGAATGCGCAGGCCGTGCTCGGGGTCGTAGACGAAGCGGATTTCCAGGTGCGCGTCGCCCTTGTCCACCACCTCAAAGAAAGGTTCCTCACCCACGCGGATCGTGCCGATGACTTTGGTACCTGCCTCAGGCATCTTTTTCCCCGGTGCAACGGGCGGCTCGGCGCGCATTGCCCTTAGGCTACCTGCGAAGCGGCTCGATTGGCAAGCCTGCTATAATCGCCCGCATGCCCACAGCCTGTCCGCATCCGGCGGAGCAGGAGCGGCGCACGGTGTACTACTTGCTGTGCGCGGCCTGCAACCGCGTGCGGATCGTCACCTACTGCAATTACGCGCAGGAGTGCCACCCGCAATGCACGCTGGCGGGGGTGTGCGTGCAGCCGGCGCGCAGCCGCTACCACGCCAGTGTCTCGCTGCAGGTTGAGCCGGCGCTGCTCGAGGCTGCCCGTGCATCGGTGGAAGCTCGTAGAGACGCCGAGGGCTAACCTCAGGGGCTTCCCGCAAAAAGCGTGCGGGATCTCCGCTCGTCCCGCCCCGATGCTTCGGGGTTCGGACTCGCTCTGAAAAGCCCAAACATTTTATCGCTGGGAATGGCACGGCTAAAGCCGTGCCCTCCCGTCGGTGCCCGGCGGCTAGCGGTTCAGCGAGACGTGCTCGTGCAAGGCCTTCCAGGCGCCGCCCTGCTTGACGAAGACCACCGTCAGCTTGCCCGAGTGCGGCATCTCGCGGCCACCGGTCACGACCGCGTCGGTGAAATAGTAGCTGAGGATGGCGGTGTCGCCCAGCACCTGCACTTTGGGGTCGAGAATCTGGTAGGTGCGGATGGTGGAGTCGGCCAGCCAGGTCTCGATGCCGCGCAGCACTTCTGCCTTGCCCTGGATGCGATAAGCCTGATCGTATTCGAAGATGGAAACGTCCTCGGCGAAGTAGGTGCCAATGGCGGCCAAGTCTTTCGAGCGCAGGGCTTCCCAGGCGTCGCGCTCGATCTGGATGATGCGCTGCGCCTCGGCGTTCAAAGCGGTAGCGGTGGGCGGTAGGGCAGCGGGCACGGAACTGTGCCAGTGGGCAATCTTCCAGTTCTTGCCCTCGCGGATGAAGGCGACGGTGGCGCGGCCGTCGAAGCCGCGGCGCGTGCCGTCCTTGAACGTGGCCTCGGTGCGCCAGGTGTAGACCGCCCAAGCGAGATTCTTGTCCACGCGGACACTGATGGGGCTCGTCACCTGGGAGCTGCGCGCAGCCAGCTGCGCGAGCATCTCGTTCGAGAAGGCCTGCACCTCGGCGGTGGAGGCCAGGGGGTTGCCGAACGGAGCGTAGAACGGCCCGCCGGTGCGGGCGTACTCGGCCCAGATGGCTTGGACGACCTTCGGGTCCACGCTGTTGGCCGCCTGCAGCGAGCGGTCAAGCAGCGCGCGGATGGCGCGCTCGTCTTTCGACTGTGCCTGGAGCAGGCTGGCCGAGGCCAGCAGGAAAATCACCAGCAAGGGTACGGTCCGACGCATTCTCCACCTCCCCGGTTCGCCCTCTGGATTCATTGTAGCGCATTCGGCCCCTGCGTTGACACCCGAGCGAGCGGCGTCTAGCATCCGGGCGCCGGAGGAATGCCTCCGCCGGAGGAATCCCATGCGAGTTGTGCAGCGATTGTCTTTCTCCTGTCTGCTGCTGTTTCTCTTGTGGGCACAGACGACGGCGGCGGAACGGCCGATGACGGTGGAGGATGTGCTGGCGCTGAAGCAGGTGAGCGACCCGCAGATGGCGCCCGACGGGAGCGCCGTGGCCTACGTGGTCTCGATCGCTGATGCCGGCGCTGGGCGGTGGACGAGCGACCTCTGGCTGGTGACCCGCCCGAAGCAGGCAAGCGCAGGCACCCCCCGGCAGTTGACCTTTCAGCCGGGTCGCGACTTCTCGCCCCGCTGGTCGCCCGACAGCCGCTGGCTGGCGTTTCTCTCCGTTCGCGGGGAGGGCACACGCGCACAAATCTATCTGCTGCCCATCGCCGGCGGCGAGGCGCGTGCCCTGACGCAGGAGCCTCAGGGCGTACAGCGGTTCGCTTGGGCGCGCGACGGCCAGAGTCTCTACTACTTGGCGGTGGAGCCGCCGCCGAAGCCCGACCCGCAAGCCGGCCAAGTTCAGGTCGAAGACGAAGGGCGAGCGCCGGCGCGGCTCTGGCAGGTGGCGGTGGCGACGGGCGAGAAGAGACGGGTCCTTGCCGGCGATTTTCACATCTCGGACTTCGCGCTTTCTCCCGACGGGAACTTCATCCTCTATGCGGCGGCACCAACTTCCTACTTCAATGACTGGCCGCGCACGGAGCTTTTCCTGGTGCAGGCGGATGGCGCGGTTCCGGCGCGGCAGTTGACGCGCAACGGCTGGGGAGAGGCCGATTTCGTCTGGCGGCCGGACAGCACCGGGTTTCTGTTCCTGAGCGAGGCCGAGGCGGCCTTTAGCCAGCGCGTGCCGCAGAGCGCGCTCTTCTACTTTGATCTCGCCCGCTTCGAGGTGCGGGGGCTGCTGCCGGACTTTCCCGGGGCGGTCGAGCAGGCCGACTGGCTCGACAACGAAACCGTTCTCTTGGTGGCGGGCCACGGCGTCGCGCAGCACCTCTATCGGCTGGCGTTCCGCTCGGGGAAGCTCGAAGCGGTGACGAGCGGAGCCGCAGTGGATGCCGGGTTGAGCTTCAGCCGCGCGACTCAGCGCATCGCCTTCACGCGCTCGACCCCGGAGCGCCCGGCCGACATCTGGCTCCACGAAGTCGGAGGCGAGCCACGCGCGCTCACCGACCACAATCCGCAGGTGCGGGAGCTGGCGCTGGGCCGCTATCAAGTGGTGCGGTGGAAAGCTTCGGATGACGTCGAGGTCGAAGGAATAGTCTACACGCCCGGCGGGCCTGGCCCCTGGCCGCTGGTGACGTTGATTCACGGCGGGCCGGCCGCGGCGGAGATGGCGAACTTTGCGGCCTCCGCGGGTCGGCCCGTACATTTACTGACCGCACTGGGCTGCGCGGTGTTCTTGCCCAACTATCGCGGCTCAACCAACTACGGCGCCGCCTTTGCCGCGCGCAGCGTGGGCGATCGCAACGGCCGCGACGCGCAGGACATCGAGGAAGGCATTGACGCACTGATTGCCCGCAGCATCGCCGACCCCAAGCGCCTCGCGCTGATGGGCTGGTCGGCGGGCGGCGTGCTGACGAACTGGCTCATCGCCAACAACCCCCGCTATCGTGCCGCCTCGACCGGCGCGGGCGTGGCCGATTGGACGTTCCAGTACTTCCTTTCCGACTACACCTTTGGCAGCGATTACTACCTGGGCGGGACGCCCTGGGAGAAGCAGGGGTTTTACTGGGAGCGGTCGCCGCTGCGGCTGGCGGCGCAGGTGCGCACACCGACGCTGGTGCATTCGGGGGCCAACGACGAGCGCGTGCCGATTGCGCACACGCGGGCCTGGTATCGGGCGCTGAAGGCGTTCGGGGTGGCAACGCGCTTCGTGGTCTATGGCGGCGAGCCGCACACGCTCCAGCAGCTCGCCCACCAGCGCCGGAAGCTGGAGGAAGACCTGACCTGGTTTCGCCAATACTTGTTGGGGAGGTAGGCAGACTATGCGGAAATGCGCGAAGGGGATTGTGTTGTCACTGGTCATCTTGTGGAGCGGGATTACCGGTTCAGCCGAGGTTGTGGATGCGACCACGAGTGGCTTCACCGTGGGGTCAAAGATTTTGATTCGAGCGGCGCCGGGGGAAGTGTTTGCTGTCTTGGCGAAAAAAGTGGGGCAGTGGTGGGACCCCCGGCACAGCTTTTCCGGAGTGGGCAGGAACCTCTACCTGGAGAGCCGGGCGGGCGGGTGTTTCTGCGAGAGGCTGGAGAAAGGCGGCGTGCGGCATCTGGAAGTGGTGTGGGTGGAGCGGGAGAAGTCCCTGCGGATGGTAGGCGGGTTAGGGCCGCTACAGGGAATGGGTGTGGCGGGAAGCCTGACCATCGAGCTAAAGCCGGTTGACGCCGGGACCGAACTCGAATGGGTTTATCGCGTGGGCGGCTACCGTCCCGGCGGGCTTGAGGCGCTAGCGACGCCCGTGGACGCGGTTCTGACCGCACAGTTCCAGCGACTGCGGAACTTCAGCGAACGCGGCCGCGCCAACCTCACTGAGTGAAGTCCACCACAGAGATTGGCCTGCGGCAGGCCTGTGCCACCCGCAACCTAGCGGGGCCAGAGCCAGCCGAAGACACCGGCAGTCAGCAGCGCGTAGATGAGCCCGTCGAAGATGTGCTTGACCGTCGTGCCCCAGGGTTGGCCCTTCCAGATGGAGTCCACGAGGTTGCCGGCCGCGTAGCCCACAAATGCGACGGTGCCCGCGATGCGGAAGACGGCCAGATAAGCAGTTCCCATGCCCAAGGTTCGTCCGGCTACGTAGGCGGCGAAGAGGCTGATGACCAGGCAGTAGACGAACCAGAGCACCAGATACTTCCCCATCGCTGGCGGGCCGACGGGAACTACCGTGAGGATGCCCACGGGTCCTTGCTTGTACTTCTCCATCATCGCGGGGGATTTCATATCCTTCGGATCAGGCGCGCAGGGAAAGGGGTAGACGCCGGGAGCCAGCCGCTGCCCGCGCAGGGCCTCGAGCAGCGCGTCCTCGTTGGGGAGTTTCTGGTAGTCGCTGCGGTGGTACTTCAGCACCATGTGCATGACCGAGCTGGCGACGAAGACGACGACCGCCGACAGCAGGATGGGAAGCCAGAGCGTTGTCAGATAGACCATCGTGCCCTCCTCTTTATGCCGCAAGCGGCAAGGCGCAAGGCCTTGCCCTACCTATCCGCGTCCTTTCGACAGGCGCTAGCCGCCGAACATCGGGTAGTGGCTGGCGGCGGCCATGAAGAACAGCATCGGAATCGAGAGCCAGGCGTTCGAGCGCGAGGCCAGGAAGGCCCGGCGTCCCAGGGTGGCCGATTCGGGCGGGATGGCCGTGCCTTTCTCGGCGTTCTCTTTCGTCCAGGCGATGATGCGCTTCTGCGCCGGCCAGATGATGCCCCAGACGTTCAGCAGCATGAAGAGGCCGTAGCCGCCGCCGATGCCGATCGAGAGGGCGCGGTTGCTGATGTTTTCGTAGGCGATGAAGTTGGTGTTGGCGAAGAAGATGACCACCGACAGGGCGGCGACGATGATCGCCGCCGTCCAGCCGCTCTTGGTGACGGCGGCCTGCTTGAGCAGGAAGTAGTTGATGAACCAGGCCGCCACTACGACGATCAGCCAGAGGCCGATGACGCGGCCGTGGTGGGCGCCGGGAGTCTCGGGTGGCTCGACGCGCAGGATGAGGTACCAGTAGGTGATCCCGGCGAGCACGGTCACCACCGCGCCCCAGCGGAACCACCACAGCGCCTTGGCGACGACCACGGGGACGTACTTGCCCTTGGTGGGGGCGTCGAAGACTTTCATGGCCGGTACGTTGACGAGATTGAAGAAATAGAGCAGCCCGATCCAGGTGATGCCGGCCAGGAAGTGAATCCAGCGCAAGAGTAACTGGAGATTGGTGCCGAGGTCGCTCGGCGGCAGCACCTTCTCGACGAGGAGAATGGACGTTACGTCTGCGGTCAGCATAAGCCCTCCCATGCCTGCCGATTTCTGCGCCGTCCCAACCCCCGGGACGGCTCACCCTGCCCTGCCCGTGGCCGCTAGCCTTACACAACCCCTCCCAGCCTGTCAATTCCGCGGCGGCAGATAGCGCTTGGGGACTTTGACCACCACCGAGTAATTCGGGCCTGCCCTGAGGGCGAAGCCCGAAGGGTCCACCACGTAACAGCGGCTACAGTCGGGGCAAGTAGCGTTTTGGGACTTTCACGACGACGCTATAATTGGGGTCCACCATGTTCGCCACCCGCATCTCGGCCACCTGCGACACCAACTGGTAGGCGTCCCACTTGTCAAAGCCGTATTCGGCCGCCACCCACTCCACCATCTCCACCGCCGCAATCCGCAACGCGTCGCTCAGCGGCCGCACGCTCCCCACGGTCATAATGTGCTCGGCGGTCTCAATCCGCGGCCAGGCAATCTTCTTCCCTTTGATGAGCCCGAACTGGAACGTCACCGCCATCGTCGTCTCCAGCCCCGAGCCGCAGATTTCCCCGTCGCCCTGCAACGCGTGCCCATCGCCAAAGTAGAAGTACGCCCCCTCGTGAAACACCGGCAGATAGACGGTCGCGCCCTCGCCCACGTCGCTTGCGTCCATGTTGCCGCCGAAATTCCCCGGCCACAGGCCGCCGAACGCCTCCTCCCCCTCTGGGGCCACCGCCACGCGCCCGAGCATCGGCCGCAGCGGCACCTCCACGCGCTTCTTGCTGGCGGAGAGATCGAGCACGCCCACAGTTCCATTCTTCTCGAGCCGCCACACGTAGCGCTGGCGCGGAATCGGCGGGTTCAGCATCCGTGTATACCTGTCGCTTGCCACCGCGCTGATGAAGCCCGGCTCGTGCACCGACACAGCCGCTGCCCGGTTTGTGCGCAGCCGAAGAATCTTCACGACCAGCGTATCCCCGGGCGTCGCGCCTTCGATGACGAACGGCCCTACCTCGCCGGGCCATTCGCCCAGGCCCTCCTGCAGAGCCGGATCGTAGAAGCTGCCGTAGAGCGTCTCGGTCTCTACGACGTCGCCGGGCTTGACCTTCAGCACCGGCTCCCGCACGGCAAATGTCGGCACGCCTTTCGTCGGCTTGAACTTGTGCGTTTCCGCCTGCATCTTCCCCGCCAACAAGATCACCGCCGCAACCGCCCACACGACTCCCTTTCGCACAGCACACCTCCTGAGCTGTCTTGAGACCGGGGAAAGTGTAGCGGCTCGCGGGCTCGATTGCAGCCAGCTTTTTTCGGGAAGCTACGACTTCCGGCGTGTCGAACCGGAACGCAAAAAGCCTACGGGGCTTTTAGCATCTGGGGAAAATCCCCTTCAGGTAGAGGAAGGGCTTCTGCCTTGCTGGGTTGCGGAGCGCTGACGGTTGACTGCTGGCCGCTGTTCTTTACGACCCCGCCGATTCCGCCACGAACTTTAGCGGCTTGGGCTCGAGGGCGGGTTCCTTCTGCGCGCGCATGTGGCAGCGGCCGTCGATCATCCCCCCGGCTTCCACCACCAGGCACGGCGTGTGGATGTCGCCTTCGACCACGCCGCTCGCCACCACCTCCACGCGGTTGCGCCCGTGCACCGTTCCCTGCACCTGTCCGGCGATGCTCAGCACCTCCGCCTCGACCTCGCCTTCCACGCGCCCGTTCTCCCCTACAATCAGCCGCTCCTGACACACCACCTTGCCGTGCACCTCGCCGTCAATCCGGAAGGCGCCCGCCAACTCCAGCGTCCCCTCCAGCTTCACGCCCCGGTCGAGGAAGCCGATCCACTCCTTGCTTTCATCGTTCTTGTTGCCGAGCCACTTGCCTGCCATGGGTTCCACCTCGGAGTTTTTTCGCCGGCCTGTCCTGCCCTGCGATGGACAAGCCCTGCGTGGAGGCGCTGCGGGCAGATCGCGCCCACCCCGAATTCGTGCGCGGGCCGGGGCAGGCGCAAATCGCGCTGAATCTAGCAATTCCCCTGTCCCCGCGCAAGCAAATTCTGCCCACTCGACTCTGCCGCTCCTCTTCGTGCTACACTCGACGCCTTCCCCGCATCTGTGTGAGTGATTACAGGGGAGGGCACACGCACAATGCGCTGCGAAAGCATCCTCGACGCCATCGGCCACACCCCACTCGTCCGCCTGCGCCGCCTCACGGAAGGCCTGGCCTGCAAGGTCTACGCCAAGCTCGACTACCTCAACCCCGGCGGCTCGGTCAAAGACCGCATCGCCATCACCATGATTGACGACGCCGAGCGCCGCGGCCTGCTCAAGCCCGGCGGCACCATCGTCGAAGGCACCTCGGGCAACACCGGGATGGGGCTTGCCCTGCTGGCCGCTGTCCGCGGCTACAAGGTCATCTTCACCATCACCGACAAACAGTCCAAGGAGAAAATCGATCTGCTCAAAGCTCTCGGCGCCGAAGTCATCGTCTGCCCCACCGCCGTCGAGCCCGACGACCCGCGTAGCTACTATTCCGTCGCGCGTAAGCTCGCCAAGGAAATTCCCAACGCCTACTATCCCAACCAGTACGACAACCCCGAAAACCCCCGCGCCCACTACCTCACCACCGGTCCTGAGATCTGGGAAGACACCGACGGCAGAATCACGCACTTCGTCATCGGCCTCGGCACCGGCGGCACCGTCACCGGCGTCGCCCGCTACCTCAAGGAGAAAAACCCCAGTGTCAAGGTGATCGGCGTCGACCCTATCGGCTCGCTCTATTACGAGTTCTTCAAGACCGGCCGCGTGGGCAAGGCGTCTACCTACAAAGTCGAGGGCATCGGCGAAGATATCTTCCCCTCTACCATGGACTTCAGCATCCTCGACGACATCCTCCAGGTGACCGACAAGGAGTGCTTCCTGATGACCCGTCGGCTGGCGCGCGCCGAAGGCATCTTCACGGGTGGCTCGGGCGGCGGCGCGATCTCGGCTGCCCTGCGCCTGGCCCGCTCCCTGGGGCCCGATGACCTGGTAGTGGCCTTCCTGCCCGACAGCGGTATGCGCTACCTCAGCAAGATCTACAACGAGGAGTGGATGCGCGACAACGGCTACCTCGAACGCGAAATCGAGTTGAGCGCCGAGGACATCCTCCGCGTCAAGGCCGCCACCGGCGCCCCCAAGGACCTCCTCTATGTCCTTCCCTATCAAACCGTTTACCATGCCCTCCGCACCATGCAGTCCGCCGACGTCTCCCAGCTCCCGGTGTTCGAGAGCGACCAGCCCATCGGCGCCATCTACGAAGACTCCATCCTCAAGCTCTCCCTCCAGGGCAAGGACCTCCGCAAGGTCGTGGTGCGGGAAGTCATGGGCAAGCCCTTTCCCGTGGTGGAAACCTCGGCAGGAATCGACCAGATCACTCAGCTGCTGAGCACGGAATCCCCTGCGGTCTTTGTTCGGCGAACCGGCGGCTATGAGATCATCACCAAGTACGACTTGGTGGCTGCGGTCGCGCGTCTTGCCGAAAAAGAGTCCCGCGGCTGAACTCCACCGTTCATGCCTGAGCCCGACGCCGCCGCTCTCGCCCGGGAGTTCGCTGCCTACAATGTTTCCCTCTCGTCCGGCCAGCTCCGGCAGGTGCAAAGCTACCTGGAGCTGCTTCTGCGTTGGAACCGCCGCATCAACCTCACCGCCATCCGCGAGCCGGCCCGGATCCTCCGCGAGCTTTTCGCCGAGTCCATGTACCTGGGCACGGTCCTGCCGCTGTCGGGGCGGCTCATCGACATCGGTAGCGGTGCCGGCTTCCCTGGCTTGGCACTCAAGATCCTCCAGCCCGGGCTCGCCGTCACCCTGGTGGAATCGAACCAACGCAAGTGCGCGTTCCTGGAGGAAGTCGCGTCTGCCCTACAGTTGTCGGATATCGCTGTAGTCTGGGCCCGGCTTGGCGATGTAGCGGCAAAGGCGGGGAGCGGCTTCGACATAGCTACTACTCGTGCAGTAGCAGTGACGGCCGCTCTCCTGCGGGACGCGAGCGCGCTATTGGTGAGCGGAGGGAGTCTGGCGGTGTTTAGCACTCGGGGCGCAGCGTCGAGGATTAGCCTGCTGAAGTCGGCATTCCGTTGGGGGCCTTCGATCGCTGTGCCGGGTTCGTCTAGGCATGTGATCCTTATCGGCAAGAAGTCGCCCTCGTCCCCCTTGCCAGTGTTTCACGCGCAACCTTAAGGGGGCCTTAGGCGTTTCACGTGCAACATTCTGCTTGACACCCCCTCCTCCGATCAGTATCCTCGGCCACCAGTACGCCCTGGAGAAACCAGCTATTGGGTAAGGCGATAGCGATAGCAAATCAGAAGGGCGGCGTGGGAAAGACCACAACCGCCGTAAATCTTGCAACCTCACTCACGGCTGCCGGTCGACGCGTCCTGCTCGTTGACTCCGACCCCCAGGCCAACAGCACCTCGGCTCTCGGATTCCTCCGCGACCCTGCTCGGCGCTCCCTCTACCATGGGTTGGTGATGGGTGAATCGCTCCGCAGTCTCGTCCTGCGGACGGCCGTCCCGGGACTCGACCTGCTTCCCTCCGACAAGAATCTTGTGGGTGCTACCGTAGAGCTCGTGGGCGCTGACGACCGCGAGTTCAAGTTGAAGGTCGCGCTTGCTCCTCTGCGCAACGAGTACGACTTTGTCTTCATCGACTGTCCGCCGGCACTCGACCTGCTCACGATCAATGCGCTCACTGCGGCCGACTCGGTTCTCATCCCTATCCAGTGCGAGTATTTGGCCTTGGAGGGGGTGAGCGAGCTACTGGATACCTTGATGCGCATCCGGCGCAGCCTCAACCCGCAGCTGGCGGTTGAGGGCATTCTGGCCACGATGTACGACGAGCGCACTACGCTCTCCCGGCAGGTGCTCTCCGAGCTGCGGGATTTCTTTGGCGGCCAGGTCTTCAATGCCGTCATCCCGCGCAGCGTCCGGCTGGCCGAGGCGCCAAGCCATGGCAAACCGATCCTTCTCTATGAACCCAATTCGCGCGGCTCCCTCGCCTATGCGGAGCTCGCGCAGGAGGTCCTGAACCATGACCAGGAAAGCGCTCGGCAAGGGGCTGAGCGCCTTGCTTCGGGAAATTGAAGTCAGCTCTGAGCGCCCGGCAGCTTTGCCTGCTCAGCAGGTCGCACCTCGCCCTGCGCCCGTTGCGGGCCTGGAGGAACTGCCTGTCGGCATGATTGACCCTTCCGCCTTCCAGCCGCGCGCCAACTTCGACCCCGTCGCCCTCGAAGAGCTTGCGCGCTCCGTGGCTGCCGGCGGCGTGGTGCAGCCGATCCTGGTGCGCCCGATGGCTGACCGCTATCAGGTCGTTGCCGGTGAGCGCCGCCTGCGCGCCGTGCGGCTAGCCGGATTGCCCACCATCCCAGCCGTGGTTCGAACGATCTCGGATGAGCAGGCGCTCGAGCTCTCCCTCATTGAGAACCTGCAGCGCGAAGACCTCAACGCCATCGAGCAGGCGCGCGCGTTCGAGCGGCTCGCCATCGAGTTCGGCCTGACGCAGGAAGAGATCGCCGCCCGCACCGGAAAAGACCGGACGACGATAGCTAACACGTTACGCTTGTTGCGGTTACCCGAGGATGTCCAGAAGCTCGTCGAGCAGGGCAAGCTCACTGCCGGACACGCTCGTGCGCTGCTCAAGCTCGAGGACTCTCCGGTGCTGCAACGCGTACTGGGGCGCCGCATGGCTGCCCGCCGTGTCTCGGTCCGGCAGGCGGAACAGATGGTGGAGCGCCGCGTGAGCGGCACGCGCCGGGAGCGGCGCAGCCAGACGCTCGACCCGAACACCCAGGCAGCTGTGCAGGCGATGCAGGCTGCGCTGGGCACGCGCGTGCGGATCTTTGAATACAAGCCCAATCGCGGGCGCATCGAGATCGATTTTTACTCGCTGGAAGATCTGAACCGGATCTACGACAGAATACTAAACAGACCAAGCCCGTCTTCTACTGATGTAGTTGATTAGCCGGCAGACTTCAGAGCATGGCGGCTCGGGAACGCGACCCCACGCGAATCGAGGACCTGCTGCGGCAGCGCAGCGAGCTTGACCAGCGGCTGGCGCGATATCGCCGCAACTTTGCCGCACTGTTTGCCGACGTGTCGGGTTCGACGCGCTTTTTCGACCAGCGGGGAGATCTTTCGGGAGTGGCCATGGTTCAGCGCTTTGTGGACCAGGCCGAGCCGAGCATTCGCCGCCATCAGGGGCGAATCGTCAAGACCCTGGGTGATGGCATTCTGGCCTATTTTGAAGATGCGACCGCGGCCGTGCGCGCCGCCGCCGAGCTTCAGCAGGAATTTGCGGCTCTGAACGTGGGCAGAGCCACGGGCGACCGGATTGAACTGCGGATCGGGATCAACTATGGCACCGGCTTCGTCAAAGAAAGCGACATTTTCGGCGACGTGGTCAACATTGCCTCGCGGCTGGAGGAGTTGGCGCGCCCGAACCAGATTGTCGTCTCTGCACCTGTGGCCGAGGCTGCCCGCGCCGCCGGCTACGCCCTGGCCGAGGTTGGGCCTCTTGAGTTGCGAGGAAAGGCGGGGACCCAACCGGTTTACGAGGTTGTGTGGCAGGCGGCGGGAAAAGCCGGCCCGCCTCATGCCTACACGCTGCTTTTGCTTGACCCGTCGGGGGCTCCGACAGCGGAGTATCCGCTCGTGCGCGCCGAGACGCTGCTGGGGCGGCGCGAGGGTGACATCCGCTTTCCGCGCGACGCCCTGATGGCTCCGCAGCACGCGCGCTTCAGCCTTGAAGAGGGCGCGCTCTGGGCCGAGGACCTGAGTCCCACGGGGGTCTTTCTGCGTCTCCGCCACCCGGTGGTGCTGGCCGCCGGCGATACGTTCCTGATCGGCAAGGAACTGGTGGAATTTCAGTTCGGCGGGGCGGGCGCGGGGGAGGCAGGGTGGCTGCTTGCGGGTCGGAGACGCGTCGCGATCTCCGCGCAGGGGGTGCTGCTGGGGCGAACGCAGGGCGAGGTGACCTTCCCGGATGACCCGCAGGTTTCCACGCGCCATGCCCGTGTGCGCCGCGAGGGTCGCCGTTGGCTGCTCGAAGACCTGGGCAGCACGAATGGCACCTATTTGAAGATTCGGGGGAGGTGTCGGCTGGAATCAGGTGACGTCCTGCTGTGCGGCAGCCAGCTCTTGCGGGTGCGCTGAGCTTACTTGCGCCAGCGCAGGTTGAGCTTGCGCGTGGGGTTGCCGAGCGCGCCGGCGCGGCTGAAATAGATTTCCAGCACGTGCGCGGTGTTCGCCCCGAACTCGGCCTGAATCTGGGCCGTGTCGTCAAAGCCCCTGTCGTCGCGGGAGACGACGCGGACGCGAATGTTGTGCCAGCCCGGTGGGACCTCCAGCCGCGCCGCAAACAATCCCTGAACGTTGCGACTCGCCCCGCGGCGCTGCCCGCGCATGATGCCTTGGTAGGCGAGGGTTTCCTCGAGCCAGATGGAGACCTGCGCTTCGCGGAAGCTGTGCCGCGAGACGACGTTCAGCCGCGCCGGCGTGACCGCCGCGCTGCCCGGCTCCGTCCGGGTCGGTCGGCCGGCGGGGGCGGGGACGGGTCTGGCCGGTTCCGGGCGAGTGCTGCTGGCAGGCGTCGCAGGCATCGGTTGGGCAAGCTGCGTAGTCATTGGGGCCGGCGTGGTATCTGGTTCGGGGAGTGCGCTGGAGGGTGCACTCTCAGAGGCCTGCGTGCGTGTAGCCTGTTCGTGCGCGGCGTGCTCTCGGTTCACCCACCACCATCCGGCCAAGCCGCCCAGCGTAAGCACCAGCAAGGCAGCGGTGGCTGCTACCCACCTCCCCTGAGGCTGCGCGGGAACCGGTTGGGCCGCTACGGCGGTGGTCGGGGGCCGGGCTGCGGGGGCAGCAGGCGAGGGGAGCGGGGCGGTGGCAGCAGCGCTTCGGGGTGGCGCCAGCGTCTGCTCGGTCGCGCGCACTCGCGGGGCGGTCAGCAGTGAGCGCGGCGGGCGCCGATGCCGCAAATCGTCCAGGTCCTGCGCGAACTCTTTTCCACGCTGGTAGCGCCGGTCGGGATTCTTCGCCAGCGCCTGGTCCATCACCGGATCCAGGGTCGGGGGCAAGGAGGGGTTGAGCTGCGTCACGGGGACCGGGTCCTTGTAGACGATCTTGAACGAGACCGCCGTGGTGGTGTCGCCGGTGAAGGGTTTGTCGCCGGTCAGCATCCAGTAGAGGATGACGCCCAGCGCGAAGAGGTCGGAGCGACCGTCCACGGCGCCGCCGCTCAACTGCTCGGGGGACATGTAGGAGGGGGTGCCGAGGATCTGGCCCGGGGTGGTGAGCTGCGCCACCGAGAGCTTGGCAATGCCGAAGTCGGCGATCTTGGCCCGGCCGTCGGGCGTGACGATGATGTTGGAGGGTTTGATGTCGCGATGGACGATGCCCTGGGCGTGGGCGTAGTCGAGCGCTTCGGCCACCTGCTGGACGAGGTCGAGCGTGTTTTCCAGCGGCAGCCGCTGCGCCCCCGCCGCGGTGACGAGCTTCTCCAGCGTCTCTCCGGCGATGTGCTCCATCACGATGTAGGGAGTCTGTTCCTGCTCCCCCACGTCGTAGATGGTGACAATGCCGGGATGGGACAGCCGCCCGGCCGCCTGCGCCTCGCGGAAAAAGCGCTCGCGATAGTCTTGAATCTCGGCCGCGCCGCCCACCAGGCGGATGGTCTTCAGGGCCACGATGCGGTCAATCTTGGGGTCGCGGGCGCGATAGACCGTGCCCATCGCCCCCGATCCCAACTCTTCTAGGATTTCGTAGCGCCCTAAACGTTCCATCGGCTGACCTGCGGCTCCGTCCAGATGATAGCCTGCGGACAACGGGTTGCTCAGTGCTTGTCGGTGACCATCAGCATCAAGGTGCTGGAGCCGATGCGGAATTCGGAGAGATGTTCGAGCTCTCCCGTTTCGATCTTTTGTTCGTTGATGAAGGTGCCGTTCGTGCTTCCCAGGTCAATCAACAGCCCTGTCACCCCGCGCATCTCCACCGCGCAGTGCTGGCGGCTGATCTCGGGGTCGTCGAGGACGATGTCCACGTCGCCGCGCCCCAGGATTACCCGCGGCTTCGTGATGGGGAAGCGTTTGCCTTTGTCGGGCCCGGCGGTCACGGTGAGCGAGATGTTCTTGTTCGGCAGCAGGACCGGGCCGGGCACGCGCTTGCTGACCAGTGTGGCCTCCGGGGCCGAGCGCGCCGCCGCGCTCTCTCCCGTGGTCGCCCGCGCGTCCGGCTCCAGGCTGATGGGGAAGATGTTCTGGCACTTGGTGCATTTCACCTGCGCGCGGGTGCGTCCGCCCAGCCGCGCCTCATCGACCCGGTAGCGCGCCTTGCACTGCGGGCATTGAACAATCATCGGTAGGTTCCAGGGCGTCTGCGGTGCCTCATCCTACCATACTCATCAGCCAAAGGCTGCCGCCAATTCCGCCGGGTTTGAGACTTCCCAGTCCGGTATAGGCTCGGCCGGAAACTCGCTGCGTCCCCGCCGCACGAGGATGGTGCGGAAGCCGAGCCGTGCCGCGGTGACCAAGTCGTACTCGAAGCCGAAGGCGGCGTGCGCCACTCGCGCGGCCGGCAGTCCCAGTCGCTGCAGTGCCAGCTCGAAGGGGCGCGCCGCCGGCTTGTAGGCGCGCGCCTGCTCGGCCGTCATCAGCAGGTCGAACGGGATTCCCATCTGCGCGACCGAACCCGCCAGCAGCCGGTCGTCAATGTTGGAGATAATGCCCAGCCGCAGGTGTCGCTGGAGCGCGGCCAACGCCGGGATGGTGTCCGGAAAGGGCTGCCAACGCGGAATGGCATCGGCAAAGGCACGGGCATCGGCAGCGGTCAAGGGCAATCCCTGCGTCCGCGCGACCTCGAGGAAACTTTCGGCGGCAATCGCATGATAGGGCTGATAGGCGGCGTGGATGCGCTGCCATTGCGCTCGCTCCCACTCCTGAAAGAATTCGTCCAATTGGTCCGGCCGGAAGGTGTGCCCGGCACTCGCTTTCTTCGCGAGCAACTCCTCCAAGGTCTGCTTCGCCCCGCCCTCCCAGTCAATCAGCGTCCCATAGCAATCGAACGTAATTGCTTGAACCCCCTGCAGTCTCCAGGGCACGCGGCTCACGGGCTACGCCTCTGGCGGAATGCGCGACTACTGACCCACATGGACACTGCTCCGCTTCGCGTGACCTTGGCGATGAAGGGCGGCGCGTTCCTGGCAACGAAGTTGCGAATCGCTGGAAGGGCCTGAACAAAGATGTGAGCCATCTCCGGGCCTTGCAAGTCCTTGGCTGTGAGGGTGAATAAGCCCACACGGGACCTCTGAATTGCCGCCAGTTCCGGTTCTCGATAGCGGATTCGCTGGTCCTTGGTGAGAACTATCCACCCTCTTTCACCCACTTTCGGGAGCCAATCTTGATCCTTGGCGTCGGCTGGGAAGTGATCTTCGTGGATGTAGACTTCGGCTCCTACCTGCCGCAGAGCGTTGGGGATGATTTTCTTGCCAAGAGAACGGTCAACGAAGAAAACGAGTGGCTTAGGCGGCTTCGACCTGGAGCTCGCACCGGATAGCTTCTTCGATTTCGAGCCCGGCTCTATCATAATCATCAGCTAGCTGACTAATCGACTCCCCAGCCTTATAGCGTTCAGCTATCACTGCTGTTGGGATACCGGTGCCAACTAAGATTGGTCGTCCGAAGGATATGTAGGGATCGATAACGACAACTCGCGGTTCCTCCAGCTGGCGCTTCCTTGTGAAAGGAAAAAGCCTAACCGCAAGGCCAGTCTCGTCGCGTTCAATGCGCCGCAAATGGGCTTCGAGGAGCGCCCGCATTTCCCGTTGCCCGTCGGCGGAAATATTGATGAGCTTGCCGTACCTTTCGATAAAAAGGTTCAACCCATCAGTTTCGAATCGCTGGTCTGCGAGAGGATGCCGTGATGGAAACTGCTTGAGCAGGTAGTCGAGCGCCCTTCTGACTTTTTGCAAGGATATTTCGTATTCTCGCCGTATAGCGTCGAGGACATGTGCTTCGACCAGGTTCATGAACGAGAGGAGAAGCCGATTCTTTTCCGGGAGGCTGATGAGGGGGCGAAAGAACTTGTGCCCCGCTCGTACAGGATAAGGGCGACCGACCACCCAGGAGCGAAGAGTTGCCTGAGGAATCCGCAGGTAGTGCGCCGCCTCCGGGAGGCGATAGGCAGGCAGCTCCCGGGGGTCTTCACCACCATAGAATCTTGTGCCTGGCTTCCCCATGATGACACCTTCTAGCGCGACTGTATTGGACACCCGGAGAGATGTCAACCGTGCGCTGAGCTTAGCGGTGGGCCGGTTCTCGTTCAACCGGGTCGTGGGGCGGTGTACAATGGGCGCCCTTCGAGGGTGCCGGGTGTTGAACGCTCTGGTCATTGGTGGCGGCGGGCGCGAGCATGCCCTGGCGTGGAAGCTGGCGCAGAGCCCGCGTGCGGGAAAGGTCTATTGCGCGCCGGGCAATGCCGGCATCGCCCGGGACGTCGAGTGCGTTCCCGCCGACGTCACCGACGTGGCTGGCCTGGCGGGGCTGGCCGAGAGGCTCAAGGCTGACCTGACGATTGTGGGTCCGGAACTGCCTCTGGCGCGCGGCATCGCCGATGAATTCGCGCGGCGCGGCTTGCGCCTCATCGGTCCCAGTCAGGCCGCCGCCGAGCTTGAAGCCAGCAAAGGCTTCGCCAAGAAATTCATGCAACGCCACGCCATCCCGACGCCCTTCTTCACCGTCTGCGACGCGCCCGGCGACGCCTACAGCGCTCTCTGCAGTTATGAGTACCCGGTGGTCATCAAGGCCGACGGCCTGGCCGCCGGCAAAGGGGTACTGATCGGGCATTCGCCCGACGAATCCACTGCCATCATCGAGCGGCTAATGGAGACGCGCGAGCTGGGCACGGCTGGCGACCGCGTGGTGATTGAAGAATACCTGGAGGGTGAGGAGATCTCCTTCATCGTCCTGACCGATGGCACCACCATCCTCCCGCTCGCTCCCACGCGCGACTTCAAGCGCGCCTTCGACCACGACCAGGGTCCCAACACCGGCGGGATGGGTGCCTACTCGGACGAGAGTATCCTCGACCCTGAACTCCGCGCCCGCATCCTGAGGGAGATTGTCGAGCCAACCCTTCGCGGGCTGGCGGCCGAAGGGCGTCCCTACCAGGGCTTTCTCTACTTCGGCCTGATGCATACCGCCGAGGGCCTGCGCGTGCTCGAGTTCAACGTCCGCTCGGGTGACCCGGAGACACAACCGCTGATGCTGCGGCTGGAGAGCGACCTGTTGGATGTTCTCGACCGGCTGGCCAGTGGTCGCCTCGCCGGACTTGAGCTGCGCTGGAGTTCCGAGCCAACCGTCTGCGTTGTCTTGGCCTCGCGCGGCTACCCCGGCCAGTACGAGACCGGCAAGGCGATTACCGGGCTGGAAGAAGTTGAGAGAATGCCGCAGGTGAAAGTCTTCCACGCCGGCACGCAGAAGCTGGGCGCGGCCTTAGCTACGAGTGGCGGACGCGTGCTGGGCGTCACGGCGCGCGGCTCCGAGCTGAAGACCGCGGTGGAACGTGCCTACGACGCGGTGGGGAAGATCAGCTTCGAGGGGATGCACTACCGCCGCGATATTGCCGCCCGGGCAGTTCAAGAGCGGGAAGCAAGACGCTAGGAACGAAGGCTGTCATTCTGAGGAGCCCTCTGGGCGACGACGAATCTCGGGTGTGCCGGGCTCCTCGGCTGGGAGCCTTCGGGCTGCGCGCAGAATGACAATGGGAGGGATAGGATGAGGCAGAGGAAGCAGAGGAAAGAGACGAAACCGGGCAAGGCAGGAGCACGCGTGGGCGTCATCATGGGCTCGGACACCGACCTACCGGTGATGACCGAAACCATCAAGATGCTGCGTCGTTTTGACGTTCCCTTTGAGGTGGAGGTGACTTCCGCGCATCGCTCGCCTGAGCGCACCCATGAATATGCCCGCAGCGCTGCGCGGCGTGGCCTGAAGGTCATCATCGTGGGCGCGGGGGGCGCCTCGCATCTCGCCGGTATCGTGGCGGCGGAAACCACCCTGCCGGTGATTGCCGTCCCGGTCGTCACCACTCCGCTCGCCGGCCTCGACGCCCTCTACTCCACCGTGCAGATGCCCACCGGCGTCCCTGTGGCGGTGATGGCCGTGGACAAGCCCGGCGCCGCCAACGCCGGCATCTACGCCGCCGAAATTCTTGCCACCAGCGACCCGGCTCTGACGGCGCGTCTCCAAGCCTATAAGGAGGAACTGGCGCGTTCGGTGGCCGAAAAATCCGCCCGCGTCAAACAAGAACTCGAGAGCCCCCCGAGCTAGGACGATTGGCACCCGCGCACCGCCGGCTTCATTCGGTGAGCCGGCGGAGCAATTCGTCCTTCGGTATGTTGTTCCAGAGGCTGACTCGCGTCAGAATGTCACCGAGAGTGCCCTTGGCGAGCTCTCGATGTGCAGGGACTGTTAGTTTGTGCTCGCCCAGTGCGGTCTGCTTGCGGAGACGCAGATGGCTGCCGCGTTGGCGGATAACTTCGTAACCGAGCGAACCGAGGAATCTGACGAGGGCTGCTCCGCTAATCGCCGGGAGCTTTGGCATGGGCGACCGTGAGGTCGGAGACGATGACGACGTGAATCGGCTCGGCGGTGTCGGTGAAATGTATGCTCACTGCCTCTTCGATATTGCGGTGGAGTTCGTCCAGCGTGCGCCCCTGCGTGAAGATGTCCTCGCCGATACCCCGCGCGCACCAATACTCGCCGTCAAAGTAGGTCTCAATCTTCACCAGCATGAGCATAGGGTAACGTAGCCAATGGTCAAAAGCCAACGGATTTGTGGGCTCCGAGCGGCGCCGCGAACGGCACGTTGATGGATACATTCTGGGGCATTGCGCGGACGGTTCTGATTGCTGTCCTCCTGTTCATCCTGCTGATGAGGATGTTTGAGGATCGCTTCATTTTCTTCCCCGACAAGGCCAGCGCCAGCGATCCGGAGCCGCGTGCCTATGGCCTGGCGGTCGAGGATGTCTTCTTTCAACCCAGCGATGGGGTCCAATTGCACGGCTGGTATGTGGCGGCGCCCGGCGCCGCCTTCACCTTCCTCTACTTCCACGGCAACGCCGGCAATCTCAGCTATCGGCTCGACAACATTGATTTTCTTCACCGCCTGCCCGTTCACGGTGAGCCCGTTCAGGGTGAACCCGTCAACGTCTTCGCGGTGGACTACCGCGGCTACGGGCGCAGCCAGGGCCGGCCGACGGAAGCCGGCCTCTACCGGGATGCTGAGGCCGCCTACGATTACCTCGTTCGCACCCGCAGCCTTCCCCCCAACCGGATCGTTGCTCTCGGCCAATCGTTGGGCGTGCCCGTGGCCGTCGAGTTGGCTGTGCGGCGTCCGGTAGCGGGCTTGATTCTGGAAGCGGGCTTCCCTTCAGCTCCACGCGTGGCGTCCCGCGTAGCGGGATGGCTGCCGGGCATTCATCTCCTGATGCGCAACCGGTTTGACGCCGCCGCCAACCTCCGCCGCTTGCAGCTGCCTGTGCTTGTTGCCCATTGCACCGAAGACCCGGTGATTCCTTATGACCTGGGCGAAGAACTCTTCCGCGCCGCCAACGAGCCCGAATCGGGCAAGCCGAAAACCTTCGTCCGCTACTCGGCTGCTTGCCACGAGCCGCTCTACATCGCCGACCCGGAGGACTACGCCCGCCGCCTGCGCGCCTTCCTGGCCGGCCTGGCCGGCCCGTGACTGGTGACCGGCGACCAGCGACCCCGCGGCTGCGCTCCCCTCGACTCTGCTCGGCGCAAGCAGGGCAGGCTCGTGACTGGTGAGGGGGGAGCGACCGACAAGCAGATTCTTCCCCCGAAGCCTCGGGGTCAGAATGACAACCAGGGGGACCAGGCTACCCAGCAGAAGGGTGGGGCGATGGAAGTGGATGACAGGAAAGGAGTTGGGGGTGAGAACCGCAAAAACCGTACCGTCCGTACGAACCGTACCGACCGTAGGAACCGTATCGTCCGTATCATCCGTACGGTCGGTGGACAAAGTGGGTAGAAGGTGTACCTTGTGCCTTGTACTCAGTGCGTAGGGAGTGGTGACCGGCGAACCGGCGACCCGCGACCGGAGGCCCGCGACCAGTGGCTGGCGGGCCGGAGGAGAAGGCTTACCGCCGAGTGCGCCGGGCAAGGAACCGATGCGGGCTAGCCCGGAGGCGGAGGAAACGGTGCGTGAAGAGACCGACGAAACACGGAATCGGCGGGGTGCCCGCAGGGGCGCCGCGAGCCGGGGGTTGTCGACGGGGATGCGACGATGTTCGGCTCGATTCGACCGGCAGGCGAGCCGATGCGACGCGATCCGTCGCGATCGCTACGGATTCCGCCTCGAGGATGCATCCATTCGCTGGGTCAGAGTTTGCCCAGTTTTTGCTTCAGGGCGATGGCCTGAAGGGCGGTGAGGGCGACGACGTTGACGATGTCGTTCGCGGAGCAGCCGCGGGAGAGATCGTTGGCCGGCTTGGCCAGCCCTTGCAGGATGGGCCCGAGCGCGGTCGCGCCGGCCAGCCGTTCGGTCAGCTTGTAGCCGATGTTGCCGGCGTCGAGGTCGGGGAAGATGAGCGTGTTGGCGCGGCCTTGAACGGGGCTGCCCGGCGCTTTCGACTCCGCTACCGCCGGCACCAGCGCCGCGTCCACTTGCAGTTCGCCGTCGGCCAGCAAGTCGGGTGCGCGGGCGCGCAGAATCTGCATGGCCTCCTGCACCTTGCTGACGCGCGGATGCGCGGCGCTCCCCTTGGTCGAGAACGACAACAGCGCTACCCGCGGCTCGGCTTCCAGAAACGTCCGCGTATTCTCCGCTGTCTGCAGGGCGATTTCCGCCAGTTGCTGCGGACTGGGGTCGGGCACGACGCCGCAGTCGGCATAGAGCAGCGCGCCGCGCACGCCGAGGTCGGTGCGCGGCAGCACCATCAAGAAGAAACTCGACACCAGCGACCAGCCCGGCGCCAGCCCCAGGCAGTGCAGCGCCGCCCGCACCGTCTCCGCAGTGCTGTGCGTAGCCCCGCCCACCGACCCATCCGCATCTACTGCCGCCACCATCAGGTCGGCGAAATAGATAGGGCGCGCGGCGGTCGCGCGTGCCTCCTCTTGCGTGACCCCGCGGCTGCGCCGGAGCTGGAAATACAGCTCCGCGTAGGCTCCGAGCTTCGGGCTGGCTGTGGGATCAACCAGCGTCACGCCCTCAAGCCTCGCGCCGCGCTCGGCGGCGCGCGCCTGGATGACCTTGGGGTTGCCGAGCAGAGTCAGGCGGGCGAATCGCTCGCGGCTCACCTGCGCGGCTGCTTCGACCACACGGGCGTCTTCCCCTTCGGAGAGCACAATGTGTTGGGGATGAGGGCGGGCGCGGTCTTTCAGGTTCGCGAGGAGGTCCATGATGGACGCGTGGAGCGCGCACAGAATAGTCCCGCGCTGCGAGGGCGTCAAGGCAGCGGGTTCAGCGAAGGTTGCGGTGGTTCCGACGGAGAGAGGGACGGCGAACTTCGATGCCGAGCCGCTTGATTTTCTGGTTCAGGGTGGAGAGAGGCACGTTCAGGCGCTGGGCGGCTTCGGTCTGGGAGCCGTTCGAGCGTTCCAGCGCCTCCAGGATCAGGCGGCGCTCGTAGTCGTCGCTCAGGTCGAAGAGCGAGACGCCGTCGTCGCCGCTGACCAAGGCCGCGTAGCGGCTCGTGGCTTCCGACAATTCCGGCGGGAGCAAGTCCACGTCCATCTCCTCCTGCTGGGAGAGCACCACCGCGCGCTCGACCACGTTCTCCAGCTCCCGCACGTTGCCCGGCCACGGGTAGGTGGCCAGCAGGCGCATGGCCTCGGGCGTAAACCGCCGCGGCGGGCGGTTGTTTTCGGCGCAGTATTTCTCCAAGAAGTGCTCGAGCAGCAGCGGGATGTCCTCGCGGCGGTCGCGCAACGGCGGCAGCGGAATCGAAATCACGTGCAGCCGGTAGAAGAGGTCTTCGCGGAAGAGTCCCTGCTCGACGAGCTTGCGCAGGTCGACGTTGGTGGCCGCGAGAATCCGCACGTCCACCTTCATGGTTTCCGTCCCGCCCAGCCGCATGAATTCGCGCTCCTGCATCACGCGCAAGAGCTTCGCCTGCGTCTCCAGCCCCACGGTTCCGATCTCGTCAAAAAAGATCGTTCCCTGGTCGGCGATTTCAAACAGACCTTTCTTGGAGGCGACGGCGCTGGTGAAGGCTCCCTTGACGTGGCCGAACAGGATGGATTCCAGCAGGTCGGAGGGCATCGAGCCGGTGTTGACCGGGACGAAGTTCTTGCTCGCCCGCGGGCTCGCCGCGTGGATGGCCTTGGCGATCAGCTCCTTGCCCGTGCCGCTCTCCCCTTGGATCAGGACGGTCGAGCGGGTGGGCGCGATTTGCTCGATCAGGTCAAGCACCTTCAGGATGCCTTCGCTCTTCCCCACGATGTTGGTGAAGGAGTAGCGCTGCTTCAGGGCGCGCTTGAGCTGGATGTTTTCCTCGATCAGCCGGCGCTTCTCCAACGCCTGGTGCACCTGGGCAACCAGGTCTTCGTTGTTCCAGGGCTTGGTCAGATAGTCCTGGGCGCCCGCCTTGAACGCCGCCCGCGCCACGTCCACCGCGCCATAGGCGGTGATGACAATGATGGGGAGGTAGGGGTCACGCCGCCGCAGGTCCTGCAAGAGTTCCAGCCCGTTTCGGTCGGGCAGCTTGATGTCGAGCAGGAGCAGGTCGAAGGGCTGGTCAGCCAGCAGGTCGAGTCCGCGTTGCGCGCTCGCCGCCGCCTGCACGGCGAAGCCTTCGCTGCGCAGCAGCGTCTCCAGTCCCTCGCAGATTTCCGCTTCGTCGTCAATGACGAGAATGTTAGCCTTGGCGTTCATGGTGACTCACGCCCCGCGCGCCCGGCCGCCACCGGTGCGTAGGTGGGAAATTCCAGCAGAAACGATGTTCCCTGGCCGACGCTCGAGGACACCTGAATCGTGCCTCCGTGCTCCTGGATGATTCCGTAGGAAACCGCCAGGCCCAGCCCGGTGCCGCGCCCGTGCGCGGTGGATTTGGTGGTGAAAAACGGATCATAAATCTTGTGCAACTGCTCGCGGGGGATGCCGCTGCCGCTGTCGGTGACCTCGACCTGCAGCCGGCTGTCGAGTGGCCGCGTGCGCACCGCCAGCGTGCCGCCCTCCGGCATCGCATCCTTCGCGTTCAAGAACAGGTTCAGGAACACCTGCTGCAATTTGCCGGCGTTGCCGTAGACGGCGGGCAGCGGGTGAGCCAGTTCCGCTGCCACCTGCACGCCCCCGGAGCGGAGTTGCGGCTCCATCAGGTTTAGCGTTTCCTGGATGAGCTTGTTCAGGTCCACCGCCCCGTAGGAGGTGGCGGTGGTGCGGGAGAAATTCAGCAGGCCGTTGACGATCTCGGAGGCCCGAAACGTCTGCTTGATGATCTTTTCCACCAGCGGCCGCCGCTCATCCCCGGCCGGCAGCTGCCGCGCCAGCAGTTGGGCGTTGTTGGAGATGACGGCCAGCGGCGTGTTCACCTCGTGCGCGACCCCGGCCGCCAGCAACCCCAGCGAGGTCAGCTTCTCGTTCTGCATCAACTGATTCTCCAGTTGCACCCGCTCGCTCACGTCGTCAAACAAGAGCAGCCGCCCGATGGGCGTGCCCTCCTTGCTCACCAGCGGCGCGATGGCGATGTGCGTCACCACCCGCTGTCCATCCCCCCGCTTGAGGTAGAACTTGTAGAGCGAGCTCGGCCGCGGGTCTTGCTTGCGCGCGTTCACCTCCCGCACCAGCTCCGCCGGAAACAGATCCTCCAAGCGCTGACCGAGTGCCTGCGTCGCCGCTATCCCGTAGAGCCGTTCCATCGCCGCATTCCAGGATTCGATCTGGTCATCCCAGTCCACGGCCACCAGGCCGATGTTGCTCGATTGCAGGATGTTTTCGTTGAAGTCTTTGAGCTTCTCAATCTGCAGCGCCTTCTGCTCCAGCCTCTCGTAGAGCCGCGCGTTTTCCAGCGCAATCCCGATGTAGTCGGCCAGCGTGATGAGCAGCCGCACGTCCTCGCTGGTCAGGAACTGTCCGCTCCGGGTTTTGCCCAGCGCCAGGAAGGCGAGCACGGTGCCGGTGCCACCTGGGCGAGGAGGCACGCGGCAGGGAATAAAGTAGTGGAGCGCCAGCTCATCCACTTGCCGCTGCTGCTCCGGCGTCAGCCAGGGTGCCGCCGCCCCGGACTCGAAAAACAGATAGCCGCGCTGCTGCGCCTGCTCGAGGTCGAGGAAGTCAACCACAACCGGCTCCACGGCCAGCGCGCCGTGGGCCCGCGCCAGCCGGAACCTGGCCGGTTTGTTTTCGTCCGCCAGAAAGAGCGCCAGCCGCTCGACCAGCAGTGTCCGCGCCAGCCGGTCGAGCAGTGCGTCCAGAATCCGCTCCAGATGCACTTCGCGGGAGAGTTCCCGCCCGAAATCCTCCAGCGTCCGCCGGGCGTCGTACTGCTCGCGGTAAAACAGCCGGTCGAGATACGTCTGAATCCAGTCCTTGAGCGGCTGGAAGAGCAACGCCGCCGCCACGATGGCGATGATGGAGCCGCCCAGGCCGAAGCCGGCGGTGGTATGCAGGAGTTCGGCCATCAAGGCGGCAATCCCGAAGTAGAGCGCGATCAGCAGGCCCGTGGCGAGCGTATAGGCGGCGCCGCGCCGGAAGATGATGTCCACGTCCATCAGCCGATAGCGGATGATGGCGTAGCCGAAGGTGAGCGGGATGAAGACGAGCGAGAGGGTAGACAGCTTCATCCAGTCGTTGGGAGCAATCTCGAACAGGTAGACGGGGACGACATAGAGCCCCGTGAAGGGCAGGATGGCGAGCCAGGTGCCGCGCGTGACCCACTTCATCTGCTGCCGCAGCAGCGTCTGGCGCGTGCGCCGCCGGTAGGTCCACTCGAACACGCCGGCGGCCACCAGAAACAACGCTCCCTGGTGGATGAACGTCATCCGCTCCAGCCACTCGACCACCTCCTGCGAGGGCGGCACCAGCCGCGCTCCCAGCGCCAGTATGTGCGGCGCGAGCAGCAACAGCGCCGGCACGTACACCAACCCGAACAGCCAGCGATAGCGCCGGAACCCACGCTTGGGCACCGGGAAGGCCAGGGCAAAATGCAGAAACAGCGCCGGCAGCGCCAGTTGCGCCACCACGCCGCTCCAGTAGATGCTCCAGTCAAACAGGTTGAACTTGCCGGTGTAGGAGAAGGTGTAGAAGATGAAGCTCACCAGGCAGAACAGGAAGAAGTGAGTGGCGTAGGGCGCGTTCGCGCGGCGCACGAGCACGAACAGCCCGATGGCCAAATAGAGCACGCCCACCGATTCGACGAACCCGCGCAGGGAGAAGGGGTCGGGCTCCGGCACGGCGAACAGCGTGGTGGTGATGCGCTTGCCGTAACGCTCCAGCTCGTAGGTCAGCGGCGTGCCCACCTGGGCGCGGAAGAGGTGCTTGGTGACGTCGGTGGCGCGCCGGATGGGATAGCCGTTGAGGCGCAGCAGCAGGTCGCCGACGCGGATGCCGGCGCGGTGACCGGGCGTGTCGAGCAGCACCAGTTGCGCCTGCACGCCCGCCGACGTCTCGTGCCAGACGATGCCATCGGAGGGACGCACCGTGCGGGCGCGCTGCTGGAAGTTCAGGCCCGCAAAAACCACTGCCACCAGCGCCAGCAGACCCAGCAGGACAATCTTGACCCGCTCGCGCGCTTCCCGCTCGCGCGAGGGCGTTTCCGGATTGGAGGGAGCCGGCATCGCTACCAATTCTCGGATTTCGGGCTCGTCGTAATCATCCTGTTCTCAATTGCTTGGAGGCACTCGCGGCGCTTGTTGTCTTTGTCCCAAAATCCGTAACCGCCCTCCGCATTTTGGTAGGCCAGCGCAACCGAAACCTGCGCGTCGTTGGGGCGGGCGTTCCGCATGGCTTAGGGGTTGATCCGGAACCGCGTGGCGGGGTTGATGGTCTGATTGCGCACGCGGTCGGTGACTTTGATCTGCAGCTTGTAGTCGCCCGGCGTGAAGTTGGCGAGCGGCAGCACTTTCTCCAGCGTAATCTGCTCGCCCGCGCGTTCCAGGTCGGCGGTGGTTTCGGAATGACGGAAGACGCTCTTGTCGCCCTGCACGACCTCGTATTCGATGGTGGCGTCGGGCTTGCGCGTTTCTTCGCTGATGCCGAGGTTGTAGACTTGCATATAGATGCCCATGCGGTCGTTGCGGCTGAATTCCTCGCCCACGGCCGGCCGCACCTTGGTGTCGCCGATGACAAACTGGCCGGTGCCCACCTGGCGCGTCGGCACGCGCTCAATCAGGTCGGCCAGAATCAGCGTGCTGTGGGTCAACTGCTCCGGACCCATGCGGGGGACGGGGAGCCGCTGCTCCAATGTGCCCACATTGTTGCTGTTCAAGTCTTTCAGCACGATGGTGAGCTTGTAGAGGCCGGCGCGCAGGGGAACGGCTTTCTGGTAAACGGAGCGCGTTTTCACCACCTCGCGAAAGAGCGAGGCGGGAACGTCGAGCTGGATGACATCCTCGAAGGTCTGCACCGGGCGCCCCGACAGGGTGTGGATGCGCGCAAAGACGTTGACCGTGGCCCGGTGAATGTCGTCCTCCAGCTTGAAGGTGAGGTCGCGCTTGTGCACGCTGATGGTGATGGGGACGAGGATGGTGTCCTCGGTCACGCGCAGAAAGTCAACGCGCACGTCGAAGGGCAGCAGGTTGAAGGAAATCCGGGTCTCCACCACCGCCTCGAGATCCTTGAACTTCACCGGCGGCGGCTTCTGCACGGCGGCGTGCAGCGCCAGGCGCTCGAAGGCTTGCATGCGCGCCGGTTCGAATTGGGTTTTCGGCAGGCGCGTGCCGTCGCTGCGCGTGAAGCGGTCCACCTTGCTGGAGAGCCCCATCTGCTCCATCAGGCTGAGGCCGGCGCCCGGAATCATGGTGAGGGCATCTTTTTCTGAGGGGTCCATCGTCAGCCGGTACTCGCCGCTGCCGCTGACGTCGACGAATTCCAGGATGATGTCGCTGCCCACCCCTTCCAGGTAGCGGTAGCGCCAGCGTTCGAAGGGATAGACTGAGGTCGAGCCGCCGCCTTCCTCCGGCAGCCGCTCGTACATTCCCCCCGCGGGGTACGACTCAATCTCGTCGGGCGGCCCGTGCATGATGTAGATGCGGCCGCGGTCGGTCTTCCAGCCGGGGATGCCGCTGGCAAAGCGCTCGTTGGCGTAGGCAATGCGGCGGTAGTGCTCTTCCCGATATTCGTTCTCGATGGTGTCCGGATTGGGGTCGCGCCGCAGCCAGAATTGCTCGACGAACTGCTCGCGCTCCTGCTCGGTGCCCAGGTGATTGAACACTTCGCGCTCTTCCGGCAGGAGGATGTAGCCCACGTCCTCTTCCATCCACTTCTTGTAGTGGGTTTCGAGCTCCTTGCGCAGGGCTTCTTCCCGCCGCTTCTGCTCCTTCTCGCTCAGCTCGCGCTGCGGCAGGCCTTCGCTCAGCGGCCGCTGTTTGGGTTTCTCTTCTTTGGGTGGTTTCTGTTCGCTCTGGGCAAAAGGGGTGGCGGGCAGCAGGCACAGCGCTGCCACCAGGCTCAGAGCAGTGCGGGAAAGCAGATTCACCCTTCCCCTCCAGCCATCTCCCCGGACGATGGCCCCTATTCTAGGCCGCCCCACGGAGACGGGTCAAGGCGGATGCTTGTGGGCCCGCCCTTTCCTCTTTGGATGCGCCGGGAAGCAGCCGGGTTGATGCCCAGCGTGGCGAAACACTCCTTTACGCCCGCGGGGGGCTGCGCTACCATTGCTGTGTTGGGGAGAAAGGTTGTAGGACTTCAGTCCGCGCCGCCGACCACCGCTGCTGAAATTCCCAAAACCTTTTCCCGCGGAGATACGTACTCATAAAGGAGGGAGCCGTCTCCGGTGCCGCTGACACGCAAACGCAAGTACCTGATTGGGATGGGTGTCGTGCTGATCCTGGCGCTGGTGGTTGGCCTGAGCCTGCGTAAGAGCCGCGCGGGGATCGTGGAAGTGCAGGCCGGCAAGGTAGTGCGGCAGGACCTGGCCTCCGTGGTCACGGCCTCCGGGGAGATTCGCCCGCGGCATTACGTCAACATCAACTCGCAGTCGTTTGGCAAGATTGTTGCGATTGAGGTGGCCGAGGGCGACCGCGTGCGCAAGGGCCAGGTGCTGCTGCGGATGGAGTCCATTCAGCCGGCGGCAGAAGTCGAGGCGCAGAAGGCGCTGGTGAAATCGGCCGAGGCCGCGGTCGAGGCCGCCACGGCCAATCAGCGCACCGCCCAGGCGGAGCAGGCGCGGGCGCGTGCTGACTTCGAGCGCGCCAACGTGGACTGGGAACGAGCGCAGCAGCTCTTCCGCGAGCGGCTCATCCCGCAGTCGGAGTACGATGCCCGCAAGGCAGCGTTCGAAAGCGCGCAAGCGGCCGTGGACTTGGCCAGCGCCCGCATCCGCCAGGCCGCGGCCGAACTCGACCGCAGTCGCTCCCAGCTCCAGCAGGCACGCGCCCTGCTCACCCGGATGGAAGACGTTCTGCAGAAGACCATCTACACCTCCCCGATTGACGGCATCGTCACCAACCTCCCGGTGCACGTGGGCGAGCAGATGGTGCCCGGGATTCAGAACAGCCCCGGCAGCTTCCTCATGACAGTGGCTGACATGACGAACGTAACCGCCGAGGTCAAGGTGGACGAAACCGACATTGTCAACGTCCGCCTGGGTCAGGTGGCCGAAGTCAACGTCGATGCCTATCCGAACCGGGCGTTCAAAGGCACGGTGAGCGAAATCGGCACCACCGCCATCCTGCGCTCCACCGGCCAGTCCACCGCCCAACTCACCACCGGCACGCAGGAGGCGAAGGACTTCAAGGTGGTGGTCACCCTGACGGACCCGCCCGACAATGTCCGCCCCGGCCTGTCGACCACCGCCCGCATTACGACCGCCACTCGCGAGAAGGTCCTGAGCATCCCCATCCAGGCCCTCACCATCCGCCGCAAAGCGGATATCGAAGCCGCCGAAGCTGCGTCTAAAGGGGAGAAGGTGGAGGCTGCCGACCGTCTGGCGGCCAACCCCGCGAAGAAGGAGGAACTGCAAGGCGTATTCGTGATTGAGGGCGGTCGGGCGAAGTTCCGGCCGGTGAAGACCGGCATCACCGGGGTTACCGACATCGAGATCGTGGAAGGCTTGCAGGAAAACGAAGAGATTGTCACCGGCAGCTACCGGGTGTTGCGGGAATTGAAGCATCTGGCGCGGATTCAGAAGGAAAAGAAGCCGGCCACGCCAGCCCCGAGCGAGCGATGAGCGCGGGAAACAACAGCCTGATTCGGACGCGTAATCTCTGGAAGACCTACGACATGGGCGAGGCCAGCGCCGTCCACGCCTTGCGCGGGGTGGACCTGGAGATTGAGCGCGGCGAATACGTCGCCATCATGGGCCCTTCCGGTTCCGGCAAGTCCACCTTGATGAACCTCATCGGCTGCCTCGACACCCCCAGCCAGGGCGACTACTGGTTGAACCAGCGCCTGGTCAGTCAGCTCGACGACGACGCGCTCGCCTTCATCCGCAACAAGGAAATCGGCTTCGTCTTCCAGACCTTCAACCTGCTGCCCCGTGCCACCGCCTTGCACAACGTCGAGCTGCCGCTCATCTACGCGGGGATGCCGGCCAAGGAGCGGCGCGAGCGAGCGGCCGAAGCCCTGGCCGCCGTGGACATGGCCGACCGGATGGAGCATCGCCCGAATGAACTCTCCGGGGGCGAGCGGCAACGGGTGGCGATTGCGCGGGCGCTGGTGAACAAGCCCTCGCTCCTGCTGGCCGACGAGCCCACCGGCAACCTCGACAGCCAGACCAGTTCCGAAATCATGGCGGTGGTGGATCGCCTGCAAGCGCAGGGCAACACCATTGTGCTCGTCACCCACGAGCACGACATCGCCGCCCATGCCCACCGCGCCATCCATCTCCGCGACGGCCAGATTGAATCCGATGAACGCACGCGCTAGGCTGCGGCTGGTTCGTCCTACTCCTGGTTCGGCCTGATACTGTGGTTGACGGGAGGACCCTCATGGAAGGTGCTACCCCCACGAGCGTTACGGATATGAGTGAACTGGGTCGCCTGGGCGGAATCTTCTTCGCTCCGGGAGAGACCTACCAATCCATTGCCCGGCGGCCGACGTTCCTGGTGCCGCTGCTCGTGGTGACGATACTTTCGCTGGGCCTCACCTGGTGGATCGGGCAGCGGATGGGGTGGGAGCGGGCGGTGCGCCAGCAGATGGAGCAGAACCCGCGGGTGCGCGAGATGCCCGTCGAGCAGCGCGAGCAGATGATTCGAGATGGGGTCGCCCGCGCGCCCCTGTTCGGCTACATCTTTGGCGGACTGTCCACGCCGGTCATCGCCCTGGTTGTGGGCGGAGTGTTGCTGTTTGTGTTCAATGTGCTGGCCGGAAGCGAGATGACGTTCCGAGGGGTGTTTTCCGTGGTGAGCTGGGCACTGATGCCGCTGGGGGTGGCGACCGTGCTCGCGTTCGTCATCATCGGCTTGAAGCCGCCGGAGGATATCGACATCCAGAACTTGGTCGCCTCGAATCTAGGTGCCCTCTTCGACCCCAACCGCACCGCCGCACCGCTGTTAGCCTTCCTGCGCGCGCTCGACCTCTTCACCGCCTGGCAGGTGTTCCTGCTATCCACCGGTTTGAGCAGCCTCAATCCTCGGCTCAGTTTTCGCAAGGCGCTCACTTGGGTCGTGATCAGCTGGGCGGTGTGGGTGGCGATCAAGGTGGGATGGGCAGCGCTCTTCTCCTGAGCGTCACCGGAAGAGGCGAAGCGGCGCCGGAGGGGCGCGCCCACCGGAGGAAAAGCCCGTGACGGTTCACCCGCGTCTCGCCGTCGGCAGCCGAGCCGCCAGAGCCGTCTCCACCCTCTCCACGCGGGGAATGTTTCTGGGCGAGGCGGCCGGACTGGCGCTGGCCGCCCTGCGCGCGCACAAGCTCCGCTCCTTCCTGACGCTGCTCGGCGTCATCATCGCCGTCACCACCCTGATCGGGGTGATCTCCGTCGTCGAGGGAATGAACACCTACGTCGAGGAGCGGGTGGCCAATTTCGGCGCTAATACCTTCTACATCGAGCGCTACGGCATCATCACCAACCTCAAGGATTTCGTCGAGGCCCAGCGCCGAAACAAGAAGATCACGATGGAAGACTTCGAGTACGTGCGTACGCGGTTGGTGCTGGCCGAGGAGGTGGGCGCGATTGACGGGCGGGTGGCGGACGTGCGGGCCGGCAAACAAAGCCTGGAAGACATCAACGTCCGGGGCGTGACCCCCAACATGGTCAACATCTTCCGGGAAAAAGTGGAGCTGGGGCGGTACATCAGCGAAGCAGATTACGAGCGCCGTGCCCTGGTCGCCTTTGTCGGCACCGACATCGTCGAACAGCTCTTCCCCCAGGTAGATCCCATCGGCAGCACCCTCTTGGTTGATGGCTTGCCGTTCGAAATCGTGGGAGTGGCCGAAAAAGTCGGCAGCGCCTTCGGGCAGAGCCAGGACAACTTCGTCAACCTTCCCCTCTCCACCTATTTGAAGATTTGGGGAGAGGGGCCGCCCAACGCCGGCGGAATCGCGATCGGAGTGAAATACAGTGCCCCCGAGATCAAGGAGCAGGTTACCGATCAGGCGCGGGTGCTGATGCGGACACGCCGCCAGCAGAAGTACGACGAGCCCGACGCCTTTGGCATCATCGCCAGCGAAGCCGTGATGAGCCTGTGGAACCAGATTTTCGGCGGGCTGGCGGCGGCGGCCGTCGGCATCACCTCAGTATTCCTGGTGGTGGGCGGCATCGTGATTATGAACATCATGCTCGCCTCGGTCACCGAGCGCACGCACGAGATTGGCATCCGCAAGTCGCTGGGGGCGCGGCGCCGGGACATCCTGCTGCAGTTCCTGGTGGAGGCGGCGGTGCTGGCGGCGGTGGGCGGCATCCTGGGCGTGCTGGCGGCCTTCGGCCTGACCCAGCTGGTGGCGGCCGTCACGCCCGTGCCGATGCGCACGCCGCTCGGCGCGGTGGTGCTGGCGGTGACGGTGGCCACGAGTGTGGGCTTGTTTTTCGGCATCTATCCGGCGCGGAAAGCGGCGCGGCTCGACCCGGTCGCAGCGCTGCGGGCAGAGTGAGCGAGCGATGACCCTGCGGGAAAAAATTCAACTCCGCTGGCGGCGCGACATCGGCGAAAACGTCTGGATGGCGCTCGCCACCTTGCGCGGCCACAAGCTCCGCTCCGCCCTCACCGTGCTGGGCATCATCATTGCCGTCACCACCTTGATTGCCGTGGTCGCCATCCTCATGGGGCTCGACCGCAACATCCAGGAGAACGTGCAGAGTTTCGGCACCAACACCGCCTTCTTTTCTCACCTGCCCTCGGTGCAATTCGGCCGGCTCACCAAAGAGCAGCGCACGCGCAAGCCGCTCAGCTACGAAGACTTTCTGGCCGTGAACGAGGCCTGCACCGCCTGCCGCAACACCACGATTTCCATCTTCAACCAGCGCGGGTTCAGCCGGGCGCGCTATAAGAGCGAGGAGGTCGTGGGCTTCGACTTCCGCGGGGCCACCGAGGAGTTCTTCTCCGTCTATGCGAATGCGTCGGTCAAACACGGGCGGCCGTTCACCGCCGCTGAGAACCTGCATCGGGTGGAAGTGGTGGTCATCGGCGAAGACCTCGGCAAAGGCCTGTTCGGCCAGGCGGAGCCGCTGGGGAAAGAGATTATGATCAACGGGCACGCGTTCACCGTGCTGGGCGTGTTCGAAAAAGCCAAGGGCTGGGGCGGCGGGCCGGGTTCGGAGGAGGACCGTCGCGCCGTCATTCCCTATTGGACCTTCCGCAAGGTCTATCCGCTGGAGGAGGTTCACGGCATCCGCATCGAGGCCTATCCCGGGATGTTGCCGCGGGCGATTGACCAGGCCCGCGATGCCCTCCGCCGCGCGCGGCGGGTGCCGTTCGACAAGCCGGACAATTTTGACTACGCCACCGCCGAGTCCATCATCCGCGAGTTCCACAACATCGTGGGCATGGTGGCCTTGGTGACGATGACGCTGAGCGGCGTGGGCTTGCTGGTGGGGGGCGTGGGGGTGATGAACATCATGCTGGTCTCGGTCACCGAGCGCACGCGCGAGATTGGCGTGCGCAAGGCGCTGGGCGCGCGGCGACGCGACATTGTCTGGCAATTCCTCGTGGAGGCCATGGCGCTCACCGCCTCCGGCGGTATCATCGGCGTGGTGGTCGGGTTCCTGCTGAGTCTGCTGGTGCGCTCGGCGATGCCAAGTCTGCCTACCTTTGTGCCGATCTGGGCTGTCATGCTCGGTGTGTCGGTGGCGGCCAGCGTAGGACTTTTCTTCGGAATGTATCCCGCGGTAAAAGCGGCGCGGCTCGACCCGGTGGACGCCCTCCGCTACGAGTAGCGGGCGCCGTCAGGAAGCCACGTCCGCCGCGCCCGGCCGCAGCACTCCTTCCGCTCTCTGCAACTGCTCCGGCTGGCCGTGCAGGACGAGATAGTCTTCCCCTTCCAGCTTGAAATCGTGGGTGGGGTTGCTGATGAGTTCCCCGCGCCGCACCACGGCGATGACGAGCACGCCGGCCTTCTCCCGCAACCCGAGTTGCCGAACCGTGTGCCCGACGGCGGGGGAGGCGGTTCCCACCTGCACGGTCGAGACCGAGAGGCCGCCGGCCACGAACGGCAGCGGCGGTGCCCCGTACTTGACCTCCCGCATCGCCAGATAGCCGGTGGTGCGCAGACTTTCCAGTTGCTGGGCGATGAGGCTGCGCGGCAATCCGTGCAGATGCATCACCTGCGCCACAATCTCGAACAAGGCCTCGAATTCTTCCGATACCACCGCCGTGGCCCCGGCGGCGTAGAGTTCCTTGAGGTCGCTCAGCAGGCGCGTGCGGACAATGATGGCGATCTTGTCGTTCAGCGCGCGCGCCACCCGCACCGCCAGCCCCACGGCAAACGGGTCGCTGATGGCAAAGACGATGGCGCGGGCCGAGCGGATGCCGGCGTGCAGCAAGATGGAATCGCGCGTGCAATCCCCGTAGTAGATGCGTTCGCCATCCTTGGTTGCGCGCCGCACCACGTCGGTGTTGACCTCGAGGACGATGTAAGGAATGTCGTTGGCCCGCAGCGTGCTCGCCAACAGCCGCCCGTTCAGCCCGTAGCCGCAGACGATGACGTGGTTTTCGAGGTGCGTCTCCTCCAGTTCTATGGAAGCGACGCCCGGGCGGGTCTTCTGCTCCAGGCGCGCCGGCAGGACGGCGCGGGCGGCTAGGTGGGGGGCCGCGGCGATGAGCAGCGGCGTCAAGACCAAGGTCACCCCGGTGGCGCCGAGGAAGAGTTGATACTGTGGCTCGGTCACCAGCCCCAACTGCGCTCCTTGCCGCAGAAGAATGAAGCTGAACTCGCCCACCTGCGCCAGCCCCAGCCCCACCAGCAGCGCCAGCCGCGGAGGAAACTGCAAGGCGTAGAGGGTGATGGCTGCTGCCAGCGCCTTGCCGAGCACGATCGCCGCGCTCAGGCCCAGCACCGCATCGAGCTGGCCGGTGATGGCGCGGATGTCAATCAGCATCCCCACTGAAACAAAAAACAGGCTGGCGAAAATGTCCCGGAAGGGGAGAATCTCGGAGAGCACAGCGTGACAGTATTCGGATTCTGAGAGCAGCAACCCGGCCAGAAAGGCGCCGAGGGGAAGCGAGAGGCCGAAGTCGCTCGCGATCCAGGTGGTTCCCATGGCCAGAAACAGGATGCCGATGAGGAACAGCTCTTTCTGCCGCAGATGGACCACGCGCTCGAGCAGGAAGGGAAAGACGTAGCGAGCGCCCACCAGCAGGCCCATGATGATGACTGCGCTCTGCACCAGCAGCCGCACCAGGGGCACGACTGCCAGCGGCTTACCCGGGGCCAGCGTGGGCAAGAAGAGCATCATCGGCACCACGCAGATGTCCTGGAAAATCAGGATGGCGAGGCTCACCTTGCCGTGCACGGCATTCAGCTCGCCGCGCTCCAGCAGGATCTTCATCACGATGGCCGTGCTGGAGAGCGCCACCAGCAGGCCCCAGAACACGCCCTCGCGCATGCTCAATCCCACCAGCCGCGCCACCACCATCGTCGCCGCCACCGCCAGCGCCACCTGCAGGCCGCCCGAGGTCAGCACCAGGTGGCGCATCTGCTCGATCCGTTTCAGGGAAAACTCGATCCCGAGCGTGAACAGCAGCACCACCACGCCGATTTCGGCCATCAGGTCCACGGCTTCGCGGTTGCTCACCCAGCCGGTGATGTGGGGACCGACGATGATGCCGGTGATCAGGTAGCCGATAATGGCCGACTGCCGCAGCCGTTGCAGCAGCAGCATGACGGCCGTGACCGTGCCGAAGACAATCAGCAGGTCGCGGAGAAAGTTAGGCGTCATCGAGTTGGGCACATTCTACCGTAGGTGTTCGGCGGGGGCGAAGGAGGAAAATGCCCACGCGCGAGCCAGCGGTTGACCCCGCCGCCAGTGGCGCGTAGGATGCAGCCCCCGATCCCGCGTTGCGAGGAACAACGATGAAGCGCTTTTCGGCGAAGGCGTGGCTGGCGATTCTGCTCCTCGGCTGCCTGGGTGGCGTTGCCGTCGCGCAATCCGATGCCACCGCCTGGGTCATCAATCAGGTCTTGTTCGACAGCCGCGCCTATGAGTTGCTGCGGGAGTTGAGCGATGACATTGGCAGGCGGCTTTCGACCACGAGCGCGGCCGAGCGCGCTGTCACTTGGGCGGAAGAACAATTCCGTCGCGCTGGCGCCGCCAACATCCGCCGGGAGCCGTTCTCCATGCTCGGCTGGGAATCGGAAGCCCTGCTGGCGGAAGTGACCGAAACCCGCCGGCCCATCCAGATGCTTGCCTATGCTGCCACGCCCAGCCTGGAGACAGCCGCGGCAGTGATGGATCTCGGTGAAGGCACGGAACAGGAGTTTTCTCGTCAGGTTGGAAAACTCAAGGGCAAGGTGTTGCTGGTCGGAAGCGGCCAGCCCCCGCGCAACTTGGAAGAATATCTTTCCGCCTATCTGGCCGTGCCGGGCATCGTGGAGCGGGCGCGGAAGGAGCAGGCGGCAGCGGTTCTGCTGGTGCACTTCCAGCCCGGGCAGGTGCTCTATCAGACCGTGGCCTTGTCAGGGAAGATGACACCGCTGCCCGTCTTCCGTGTCACGCGCGAGGACGGCCTGTGGCTGCGGCGGCGAGTTGCGAGCGGCCAGCCGACTACTCTCCGCATCCGCTCCCTCAACCGCATCCGCGAGGCGGCCACTTCCTGGAACGTCGTCGCTGAGATTCCGGGAACGGAGAAGCCGGAGGAAATCGTGCTCGTCGGTGCCCACCTGGATTCGATCGGGCCCGGCGCCGGGACGCTCGATGACGGCGCGGGCGTGGCTGCGCTGCTTGACCTCGCCCGCATCCTGCGCCTGCAACCGGCCAAGCGCACCGTGCGCTTTGCGCTCTTTACGGGAGAAGAGGAAGGCCTGCTCGGCTCCTTTGCTTATGTGCAGCAGCACCGCGATGAGCTTGACCGCATTGTGGCCATGGTGCAGATGGACACCGGCGCGGGACGCGTGGTGGCCTACGAAAACACGGGGCGTCCCGATGTAGCTGCACGCCTGGAGAAGCTGGTCGCCAAGTTCGGCCCGCTGGGCCCGCGCGAAGTCCGTCCAGGGCAGAGCTGGTACAGCGACCACGGGCCGTTTGTGCTGGCAGGCATCCCCGCCTTCTTCCTCATGCAGGAGACCAGCGAATACGAGCCCTACATCCACACCCAGGCCGACACCTTCGACAAGGTCAACCCCGACGATTATCGCGCCGCTCAGGCGGTGCTGGCGGCGACAGTGGTTGAAATCGCCAACCTGTCCGAGCGGTTTGCGCGGCGTTGGTCGAAGCAGGAGATGCGCGACCTGCTCGAGCGCACGGGTGAAGTGAAGGTCCTGCGTGAACTGGGGATTTCCCCTTGGCCGCTCGACTAAGGCGCAGCCGTGGGAGCCGGAGCGTGCGCCAGGGCGGCCAATGACTCCGCGAAGGGCGGGCGAGCGACGCCGCGCTCGGTGATGATGGCGGTGAGGTAGCGCGCGGGGGTGACGTCGAAGGCCGGATGCGCCGCGGGAACGTTCTCCGGCGCGATGGCGACACCGCCGATGCGCCGCACCTCCTCGGCCGACCGCTCCTCGATGGGAATCTGCTCTCCGGAAGGAATCGAGAGGTCAATCGAGCTGAAAGGGGCGGCCACGTAGAAGGGCACCTGGTGCTCGCGCGCGAGCACGGCAATCGTATAGGTGCCGATCTTGTTGGCGGTGTCGCCGTTGGCGGCGATGCGGTCGGCGCCAACAATGACGCAATCAATCTGCCCGCTCTTCAGGAAATGCCCCACCATGTTGTCGGTGATGAGCGTGGTGGGGATGCCATCCCGCTGGAGTTCCCAGGTGGTGAGCCGCGCGCCTTGCAGATAGGGACGTGTCTCGGGCGCGAGCACGTGCACCTGCTTGCCCTGCCCGACGGCTGCGCGCACCACGCCCAGCGCCGTGCCGAAGCCGCCGGTGGCGAGCGCGCCGGCATTGCAGTGCGTGAGCACGCGGGCACGGGCGGGCAGCAGGGCGGCCCCATAGCGGCCTATGGCCTCGTTCTGGGCGATGTCTTCGGCGTGGATGCGCTGCGCCTCTTCGACCAAAAGCTTCTTGAGAGCTTCGAGAGAGGGTGGGGGCTGGGCGTGGGCGGCGCGATAGAACGTCTCGCGCATTCGCCGGATGGCCCAGAAGAGGTTGACGGCGGTGGGGCGCGTGCGGGCCAGAGCGTCCGAGATGGTTTCGAATTCAGCTTTGAGGGCTTCGAGGTTGCTCGCCGATGAGCGTTGCACACCCAGGGCAATGCCCATGGCCGCGGCCACGCCGATGGCGGGCGCGCCGCGGATGACCATGCGGCGGATGGCATCGGCGACTTCGCCGTACGTGGTGCAGGTGCGATAGACCTCGCGCGCGGGCAGCTCCAACTGGTCGAGAATCACTACCCCTTGCGGGGTCCAGGCAATCGGCTTCAGCAGCGGAGCCAACGCCACCTGCCTCTGAGCTCATCTGAAAGAAAGCACGGGCAGTGTAGCGTGCGGCTGGGCGGGGCCGCAAGCAGGTTGCGCTGCTGGCGCAGGAATGCGAAGATAACGGCAAAGGAGACCTGCGCGGACATGCGGGGGAGACTCCCGGGGACGCTGCTGTTCCTGCTGGCCGCGGCGCTGGCCGCTCAGGCGCAAACGACTGCCCTGCGCGACCGCCTAGTAGCGGGGACCGAACTGCGCTACGCACTCCACGTCCAGCACCATCTCCAAGTGGACTACAGTCGGCGGCTGGGCTATCCGATTCGCGGGCAGGACGTCAACCGGAAGTACGAAGTCGCCGGGGTGGTCGCGGTCCAGGTGGTGGAAGCGCAGGCGGATGGCAGCGTGCGGTTGGAGGCGCGGTTCGAGGAACTGCGGTTGGACAAGTGGCTCTGGGGTGACGACCGGGCAGCAGCGGAACAGATGATTCAGGCGCTGCGGCGGCAGCGAATGACGGTGACGCGCGATGCCGCCGGCACGGTCAGCCTGACCTCCGCCGAGCGCATTCCCTTTGACGCCTTTCGCCCCGACATCCAAAACCTGGAGTCGCTGGCGGCGCTGCCTCTGCTGGATCTGGGAGCTGAGGAGGTCGCGCCGGGAGTCCGCTGGCGGCGCAGCATTCCCCCGGGGCGCTACCGCTACCAGGGCGAGTCCGCTCCCGGCACCGCGACCGGAACCTATGAATACCTCGGCACGCGCACGCTGGCGAACCGCCTGTGCGCCCTGCTCCTCTCGCAGACTTCCGTTCCGCTCACCACGGTACAGCTTCCGGGACAAGCCGAAGCCGCCGCGCAACTCGCCCGCCAGGGGATGAGCCTGCGGTCGAGCGGGGAAGCCCGCGGCGACCGGCTGGAGGTAGTTGAAATCGAGGATGGCTTGCTCGTCGGCCTGCACGAGCGCGCCAGCGTCTTCTTTCGCGTCACGGTGCGGAACGAACTGGATGATCCGCAGGCCAAGATTCCCATCCCGCTGATGAGCTACCGGTTCACGGCGGAGCGAGAGGCGCGGTGGTTGGGTGGCGAGGAATCGGGACTGGCGGCTGCGCTGGCCGGTTTCGGGTCGTTGGAGGAATTGCGCGGCGGCGCACCCGCCAGTGCGGGCGGCCCGTCGCTCGGCGAGATTGCGCGCGAGTTGCGCGTGCAGCGCGAAGGCTCGCCGGAAGTGGTGCGTCCGGCGCCCGCTCCCCGCGCCCCCACGGAAGAGCGCGAATTGCGGCACTTTCCCGTGAACCAGATGGTGCCGACGACGATTGAGATGGTCTTTTTCGATCCCCGCCAGTCGAAGGATGGCGGGGGCTCGCTAGTCGTGAACGCGCGCGAACCGGTGGTAGTGCCGCTCTATGCGGTCACTGACCTGGACATTGAGAATGCTCAGCTCGTCTATCAGGCCTGGCTGCAGGCGGAGAACCTCGCGGGCCAGGCGTACTTGGAGATGTGGTGCGTTTTTGATCGCGTGGGAGAGTTCTTCTCGCGCGGCGTGGCGCAGGCGATTACCGGCACGCGCACCTGGGTGCGGGTGGAAACGCCCTTCTTCCTGGAGAAAGGACAGAAGCCGAGCCGCGTGCAGTTGAATCTGGTGGTCAATGGCCACGGGCGGGTGTGGATTGACGACATCCGCCTGCTTTCTCGTCCCCTGCGTTGAACTCTTCCGTCCCTCTCAGCGAGCGAGGAGACTTCCAAGGAGCATCTCGCAGGCAGCGGGCAGCTTGGCAAAGTCCGGCCCGGCCAGGAACAGCCCGGCGATGGTAGCGTTGTAGGCCAGGTGCATCAGGAAACTCGCCCGCAGAGAGCCGGTCTTGGCGCGGATGAGCGAGAAGGTCAGTCCCACCAGGCAGAGAAATCCGATCTGAATCCACCCGGGCGCCAGTTGCGGGGCGTGCAGCAGCCCGAAAAGAATCCCCGTGACCACCACGGTCGCACCTGTGCCCCAGGCGGGTTCGAGCAGGCCGTAGAGATAGCCGCGGAAAATCAGCTCTTCGAAGAACGGTGCGATCAGCAGGCTTGCACCCAGCACCAGCAGAGCGGCCAGGCGCGTCGAGATCAGCTTGTCAATCGGCAGCGTCTCCGGCGGCGGGAAGACGGCCGTGCCGAGCTGGATCACAATGGCGAGACCCAAGCCGCCGACCAGGAGGCGCGCGGCGTGGCCGGGTTCGAGGGGTCGCCAGGCCAGCGCGGTCAAGACCGGAGCCGCCGCAACCCGCCGTACGCGCAGCACGATGAAGACTGCCAACAAGACGTAGAGCGTGGATTGTACTGAGACCGCGAACAGGGCGTTGTATTCTGCTTTCCGGACAGCCATCCGCAGCAACTCGTGAAAGGGAAGCCCGGGATGGCTCTCGCGCAGCAGGGACGCCCACAGGCTGAGGGCTGCGAATTGAACCGAAAGCAGCAGCAGCACGCCGAGCAGGATCAGCAAGAGCACATCCCGGGGCTGGCCGATGCGCGGCCTCAGTGCGGCGGCAGAAGGTTCGGAGGCGGGCGGCGGAAGCGGGGCGTCGGCCATCGGGAACCTGCGACTCTAGCAGCAAACCGGCAGGGCCGGAAGTCCCTTGCGGCCACGTCCGATCAGGAGGCTCGTTCGATGAGGGCGGCAGCGAGCAGCGGGATGAGCAGCTCGTGCGGGGCGGTGAGCGCGATGGGCGTGCCCCCGGGGCGCAGGAGGACGTTCTGCGTCGGACGGTAGTGCTGGATGAAGTCGAGATTGGCGGTGGTGAACTTCGAGAACCGATGGCCGAGGTTGCGGACGACGGAAACGGCCTTGAGAAAAACTTCCGGCAGGATGACGGCCGAGCCGACGTTGAGATAGACGCCGCCGGGATGCAGCCGCCGCACGAGCGCGGCGAAAAGCCGGAAGTCGTGGAGCGAGGCTTTGCCCATTGCGGCGCCGTCGGCCGCGGGATGCACGTGGAAGATGTCGGTGCCGAGGGCGAGATGCACGGTGACGGGGATGCGGGCGCGGTAGGCGGCAGCGAGGAGCGAGTAGTTGAGGAACTCGGCTTTGTGGCCGGTGCCGAGCGAGTCGAGGTTGATGAGGAATTCGCCCACGCCCTCGCCGATGCCGAGGTCGCGCTCGGCAGCGCGGCGGATGGCGGCGTTAATGAGCTTGCCGGTTTCTTCGGCCATGCCGAAGCGCCCCTTGCCAAGTTGGGCAGGGACGTCCTCGGAGGTGTGGCCGACAAGGGCGATTTCAAAGTCGTGGATGAGGGCGGCGCCGGTGGTGGCGATGCCCTGGATGAAGCCGCGGTTGACGAGATCAATCAGGACGGGCGCGAGGCCGACTTTGATGACGTGGCCGCCCAGGCCCCAGAGGATGGGCTTCTTCTTGCGCCGCGCCGCCAGAATGGCCTCGACGAGGCGTTTGAAGTCCTGCGCGGCGAGGATGCCAGGCAGGGTCTTCAGGTAGTCAGCGAACTTCGCGCCGCGTTTATGCGACCGGGCGAAGTCCCGCACCGTGACCTTGCTGGGGCGCTTTCCGAGCGGCTCGGTCTTGAGCCCGCTGACGTCGAGCGGCTCCAGGTTGTAGATGGTTTTCATCAGACGCTAGAGTAGGCCAATCTCACAAGTTCCACCAGTCCGGAAGAGGTGCTTTGCACCCGCTATTAGGGTAGCGGGTCAACCGCTAAGGGCTCCTGGCTGTGTTCATTGATCGCCCGCCAGCTCGACCACGAGTAGGCAGCAGCGTTATCGGCCAACCGCTCGTTTACCGGATTCGTATGGATGTAGTCAATCTTTTGCCGGATCATCCAGGGGCTCCAGAGTTCCAAGTCGCGGAAACTGTCTTGGAAGCTAGCCAGAAGTTTACGTGCCGCCAGTGATTTGATTTTCTGCATCAGGTGAGAAATATCGCCGTCGTTGGGTCTGAGCAAGAGATGCAAATGGTCTGGGAGGAGAACATAGGCGTACAGCTCAAAGGGGAAGCGCGCCTTTACTTCTTTCAACGCGGCAAAGAATTCCTGGCACAGGACAGAGGAGCGGAATAAGGGAATTCGCCCGTGCGTGATGACAGTTACAAAGTGCAGGTGGCCGGCGCTGGGCGGATGTGGCCGCTTCTTCATGCTCGCAGATTGTAAGAGAAGAGCGGGTGCAGAGCACCTCTTCCGGACTACTCGAGAGACGGAACCACAGATGCACACAGATGAACACGGACAGGACTTCCGCTAGGTTGGAGCTTACCGAACTGCTGCACTACGCGGCATGGCCGTTGCGGAGGATTTTAGCTAACAACTTCCCAGTATGCGAGCCGCGGATGCGGGCGACGGTTTCGGGGGGGCCGGCGGCCACCAGGCGGCCGCCGGCGTCGCCGCCTTCGGGGCCGAGGTCAATGATCCAGTCGGCGGTCTTGATGACGTCGGGGTGGTGCTCGATGATGAGGATGGTGTTGCCGCGGTCAGCGAGGCGGTTCAAGACGTCGAGGAGTTTCTGCACGTCGTCGAAGTGCAGACCGGTGGTGGGCTCGTCGAGGATGTAGAGCGTGCGGCCGGTCTGGCGGCGCGAGAGCTCGCGAGCGAGCTTGATGCGCTGGGCTTCCCCGCCCGAAAGTGTGGTCGCCGACTGGCCCAGCTCGAGGTAGCCCAGGCCGACGTCTGCCAAGGTCTGGAGCTTGGCCTGAATCTGCGGGATGTTCTCAAACAGCGGCAGGGCGTCGGCAACGGTCATCTCGAGCAGGTCGGCGATGGATTTTTCCTTGAACTTGACCTCCATCGTTTCCAGGTTGTACCGCCGGCCGCGGCAGACCTCGCAGGTGACATAGACATCGGGCAGGAAGTTCATCTCGATGCGGCGCAGGCCGTCGCCTTGGCACGCCTCGCAGCGCCCACCCTTGACGTTGAAGCTGAAGCGCCCGGCGCGGTAGCCGCGTGCGCGCGATTCCGGCAGCATCGCAAACAACTCGCGGATGGGCGTGAACACGCCGGTGTAGGTGGCGGGATTGGAGCGCGGGGAGCGGCCGATGGGCGCCTGGTCAATCTGGATGACCTTGTCAATGTGCTCGCCGCCGGCGAGGGCGCGGTGCGCGCCGGGCTCTTCGATGGCGCGATAGAGCTTGCGGGCGAGCGCCCGATACAGAATGTCGTTGACGAGTGTGGACTTGCCCGAGCCGGAGACGCCGGTGACGCAGGTAATCAGCCCGAGCGGGAAGCGCACGTCAATGTTCTTCAGGTTGTGTTCGCGCGCGCCCTGGACAGTGAGCCACTTGCGGTTTGTTTCCCGCCGGCGCGCAGGGATGGGGATGCGCAGCTCGTGGCGGAGGTAGCGGCCGGTGAGCGACGCAGGATGTTTGGCGATGGCTTTGGGAGTGCCGTCGGCGACGAGGTAGCCGCCGGCGGTGCCGGCGCCCGGGCCGAGGTCGACGACATAGTTGGCGCGGCGGATGGTTTCCTCGTCGTGCTCGACCACGATGACGGTGTTGCCGAGGTCGCGCAGCTGGGCGAGGGTGGCGAGCAGGCGGGCGTTGTCGCGGTGGTGGAGCCCGATGGAGGGCTCATCGAGCACGTAGAGCACGCCGCGGAGCTTCGAGCCGATCTGGGTGGCTAGGCGCACGCGCTGGGCTTCGCCGGCCGAGAGCGTGGCCGCCGAGCGGTCGAGCGAGAGATAGCCGAGCCCGACCGCGTTCAGAAATTCCAGCCGCTCGGTGATTTCGGCCAGAATCCGCCCGGCGATTTTTTCCTGCCGCGAGGTGAGCGCGCGGCGAATGCGCGTGACGACTTTGCGCGCCTCCGAGACGGGCAGAGCGGTGAAGGCGGCGATCGAAAAGCCATTCTTCGTGCCTCCGACTTTGACCGCCAGGCTCTCAGGCCGCAGCCGCTTGCCGCCGCAGGCAGCGCAGGGCGTGGCGGACATAAACTGTTCCATCCACTCGCGAATGTCCTCGGAGGAATACTCCTCGTAGGTCTGCTGGAGCATGCGCAGCAGGCCGGGGAAGCGCCCGTCGGTTCGGGTGCCGTGGAGCAGGAGGTTCTGGGCACGGCGCGGGAGTTCGTCGAAGGGCTGGTCGAGGTCAATGGCACTCGCCTGGGCGAAGTGGCGCAGGGCGCGCTCGAAGTAGCTGGAGGAGCCGCCGGGGCCGAGGCCGCCTTCGAAGAGGGGTTTGGAAGCGTCCACGATGATTTTGGCCGGGTCGAAGTCGTAGCGCGAGCCCAGGCCGCGGCATTCGGGGCAATAGCCATAGGGTGAGTTGAAGGAGAAGCTGCGCGGCTCGAGTTGCGGGACGGAGAGGCCGCAGTCAGGACAGGCGAGCTTGTCCGAGTAGAGTTGCTCGGGGCCTTCCACCACCGCGACCGTCACCAAGCCCTTGGCCAGCTTGAGCGCGGTTTCGATGGAGGCCTCGAGGCGCTTCTCGATGCCGGGCTTGACCAGCAGGCGGTCCACGACTACTTCGATGGTGTGATTGCGGCGGCGGGCAAGCTGAATGGGTTCGTCGAGAGAACGCAACTGGCCGTCCACCCGCGCGCGCAGAAGGCCCTTCTTGGCCAGGGCCTCGAAGAGCTTGCGGAACTCGCCTTTGCGGCCGCGCACGATGGGCGCGAGGATCATCACGCGTTCCTCAGGCTTCAGCGCCATGATGTTCTGCAGGATCTGCTCGGTGGTCTGGCGGGCGATGGGCTTGCCGCAGCGGGGGCAGTGGGGCGTGCCGATGGCGCTGTAGAGCACGCGCAGGTAATCGTAGATTTCCGTGATGGTGCCAACGGTGGAGCGGGGGGAGCGGCTGGTGGTTTTCTGCTCGATGGAGATGGAGGGGGAGAGGCCTTCGATGGAGTCCACGTCGGGCCGCTCCATCTGGTCGAGGAACTGGCGGGCGTAGGCGGAGAGCGACTCGACGTAGCGGCGTTGACCTTCGGCGTAGATGGTGTCGAAGGCGAGCGAGGACTTGCCCGAGCCGGAAAGCCCCGTAATGACGGTGAGCGAGCGGTGAGGGATCTCGAGCGAGATGTTTTTCAGGTTGTGGGTGCGGGCGCCGCGGACGCTGATGCGGTCGAGCATGAGCGGGAATCGGGAACCGTTATTCGTGAATCGTGAATCGTCAACTGCTGCCCAGCCCTTTCTAGCTCTTACAGAGGGCTTGGGGCAGACAAATCGAACCTAGCAGGATAGCCAGAAGACTGAACGGGGTCAAGCTGCCTGGAGAACGAAGAAAAGTCTCACTTCGCAAGCTCCCACAGGTCGAAGTGTTCGGAGGAACGCAGGAGCTTGAACCGCGCCGGCGCGGGACGGCCGCGCGGCATCAGCACGCGCGTGCCCGGCTTGCACCAGCGAGCGAGGTGCTTCCAGGCTTCGTTGTAACCGATCGCGCTGCCGATCCAGACGAAGACCACCGTGGCGTCGGAGATGGCGACGTCGCGGAAGTCGGCGCGGATGAACGTTGCCTCCGGCCACTCCGCGCGGGCTTGTTCGACCAGTCGCTCGATAATCTCGACGCCTACGCCCTTTTTTGCCCCAAAGCTCCGAACGGCCAACCCCACGACGCGCCCATCGCCGGAGCCGAGGTCATAGACAATTTCTTTCGGCCCGACACTTGCGAGCCTGAGCGCCTCCCGCACCCACTCCATCGGGGTGGGCCGGAATTGCGGTGGGAAGCGGGGCCTGGTTGATTGATTCATCGGCTGATCGGTTGATTGGGCAAAGACCGGAGAAGTTATCCAATCAAGGAACGATCCTAGAAACCAATCAATCTTGCGGCGCAGGGGAGGCTCGGCGGCGGGCGGGGCGCCGGTTTCAGGCAGCAGCGCCACCAGCGAGGCTGTCCAGCCGCCAGCAGCCGAGAGCGTGCCGGTCTTGTTCCCGGTGGCACCTGCAGCAGCCTGGGCGCGGTTGGCCTCCTCCATCTCCTGCACGTCCGCGTTCTCACCCATACCAGTCGGCGGGGTAACAGTTGCGGTGGTGTTGTGAGCGTTGAGATAGAGCAGCAAATCAGCCGCGGTCGTAGTGGTTACGCTGGTAGCCGTGGCCGACGTGCCCGAAGCGGTTGAGGCCGCGAAGCTCGAAACGTCCACGGGGTCGCCGGTCTGCTCGACGTTGACGTAGGCCAGAATCGCGCCGGAGGTAAAGATACCGCCAGACCACGTCCAGCTATAGCTCGTCGGCTCGCTTCCGATGGGGCCTACCCTGTGCCACCAGATTGAGCCACGGAATGCCGGAGAGACGGCAGTTTGGTTACCGCTGGCTCCCGCTATTTCTGTCCAACCGCTGGGGCCTGAAAGCGAGCCTCCCGCGGTGGATTCGTGGTAGATGACGGCGATGAGTACGTCATTCTCCGCGACGTTAGCCGGACGGCTGATGGTGAGCGGGCTGTTGAGTGTCCCGGCGGTATTGGCCTGCGACCGGAAGTGGGGGGCATTGTCCGGCTCAGCCTCAATCTCAATCGTGACGCCACGCCAGCCGGAGCCTGTACCGCCCACGTCGACGGTCGTCTGCGACCAGCTCGTGACGCCGCCGTTGGTGTCGTGCCCCGCTGCCTCATCGGTCGAATCCACGACGTCGGCGCGGTTCGTCATCCCGGTAGGCGGAGTCTCAAGCGCAGTATTAGTCGAGCGGTGGCCTGCGAAGCCCGCAACCCAGGAGGAACCATTCGTCACGCGCATTGTCAGCGCGGGATAAGTGACGGTGGTGCCGTTGCCGCCCGCCTGCGCGGCGTTGGGGATGGCGGGCGTGGACGCGCCGTAGGCTCTTAGCTGCCCGCGATAAACGTGGCAGACGACCGACGTCGCGTTCGTCCACGTTCCCGTGCCGGTGTCGCCGGATTGAAGGATGCGGAAGCCAACGCGCTCAGAGTTAGTGTTCGCCCCGCCGCTGATGATGTTCGTCCAGCCGGTAGGGAGCGTAGGCGCGGTGTTGGAGCCGTCGCGGTAGGCGAAGACGATGGCAATGTCGCCCGCCTGCCAGCCCGAAGGCAGCGAGGCGCTCGTCGTGCCGGTTGTGGCGCCGATGAAGGAAACCGCAGCAGAAAGAGGCACGGAGACAAAGAAGCAGAGAAACAATGCGGCAGCGAGCCTTCTCATCCCTACTGGCTCCTCCGCAGGGTTAGTTCAAATTCGAGCAAAACTGCTGTGGCCGCCAAGGTGTCAGAGGCGTTGGTCGGGTCGCGTCCGATGCGGAGAAAGAGCGTTTCGCCAGCGGCGCAGCCCGTGGTGGTGAGGCTGGTGATCGTGGCTGAGTTGCGCGTATTGGCGGTGGCGTTGTTGGCATCGGCGACGGTCTGCGTGGTATTGAAGGTCGGCGCGAGCAGGTCTTCCCCGTCGGCAACGCAGGCCGTAGCGAGCGTCCAGACGACCGAGTTCGTCGAGGTGGAGCTTGAAAACCAGATGAAGACTGCGTCTATCGTGCCCGTCCAGTCGGAGGGCAGCCGCAGGTGCGTGGTCGAGGTGAGCGCCGAAGCGCCATCGGCGAAGTCAAGCCCGCCGAAGCGCTGTGGCGAGGTGCCGTAGCAGGTGGCCGTTGGGCCGTTCGAGGTCGGGATGTCCCAGCCCGGCCCAGCGGTGGCATTGTTGCAGCCAGCGGCGATGAAGGTGTGCTTGCTGACTGTGGTGACGACATTGCCCGTGCCTTCGACATCGAGTGTCTTATTGGTCAGCGTATCGGTGGTGGCGCGGGCAACTAGCGTGTCGGTGGCGGCTGGAACGGTGATGGTGCCGCTGGCTGTGGCCGTGGCGTTGACTGTGGTGGTGCCGCTGGTAGCGCCAGCAAGAATGAAGTTGCCGGAGTTGAAGGTCTTCACTCCGGTGAAGGTCTGCGACTGGCCGAGTGTGGCAATCGTCTCGCTTGCATTCGGCAGGGTGAAGGTCTTGAGCGTCGTCGCCGGGCCGGTGAACTCCATGAAGCCATTGCTGGTGCCGCCGTTGGCGCCGGGCAGGATGCCCGAAACGTCGGCGGTGAGGGAAACGGCAGCGAAAGAGGGGTTGCCCGCCGCATTGCCGTGCAGGACGGTGGTGGTCGTGCCCTGGTTGGCGAATTGCGCCGAGGTGAGCGTGGCGGTCGTGCAGGTGGGGGCAGCCTCATTGACCGTGGCGGTAACAAACTGATTGGTGCAGGAGCCGACGCCGGCAAGCTGGGTGGTGTCGGCGACGAAGTTTGTGCCATTGCCGCGCAGCCGCG
>JBBIPK010000023.1:0-6502 GCA_037442885.1 Acidobacteriota bacterium
GGTCGCCGTATCACTTGATCTTTCCCCCCGATCTGTGGATCGATCCGATCCGCCCGCAGTCGGGTCCGACTGCCGAGCCCCATGACCCCGCGCGACACCCGCACCGGGGGGAAGGAGCTGGCCATGAGCCGAAAACTGAAAAAGAATCTTGTTTGGGCGGCCGACCGCGCCGAGATGCTACTGGTCCGAAACCGGTGCCCTCGCGAAATGTTCCACGGCGTGCTAAACCCCGCCGATGTGCGTGCCCTGCGCATCCTGCAAAACTTCGCTCGCCAATGCGTAGTTGCGAGCAAAACCCGATGGATCGCTAGCTCCCGGTATTCAGTCAGGCCCGTCTTCCTCTAGCCAGTCTCTGTCCGCAAGCCGACAACTTGTGATCTAATCTGCGCGTGCAGACCAGATTGCCGCAGCATCTCGCCCGGGACTACGAAAGCCTGTCGCAACAAGCGCGGGTTGTCACGGAAGCATGGGGTGAGGAAAATCTTTACTGTCTCAATTGCCCGTCGCCTCGTCTCGGGCGGACACCTGCCGGCACCAAAGGCATCGATTATGCCTGTCCGCGCTGCCAGGCTCCCTACCAGCTCAAGGGCCAGTCAAGGCCGCTGGCCGGAAGAATTACCGACGCTGCCTTCGAAGTCATGATGGGGTTGATTCGGGCCGGGCAGACCCCAAATCTTTTTGCCCTTCATTACGACCGTTCGGGATGGAGCGTGCGGAATCTGTTCCTCGTGCCTCAATTTGCCTTCACGGAATCCGCAATCGAGAGACGCGCTCCGCTGTCGTCTTCTGCGCGACGCCGCGGCTGGGTGGGCTGCAATATCGTCTTGGCGAACCTGCCGCCAGACGCCCGAATCCCCTTGGTTGTAGAAGGAAACGTCGTAGACCCAAGAAGCGCGAGGAGGCAATACGAGCGCCTCCGACCCTTGCAGGAGATTAGCCTTGCGGCCCGCGGTTGGACGTTCGACGTGCTAAGAGTCGTCCGGAATCTCGGCCAGGACGAGTTCTCCCTCGCTGAGGTCTATAGTTTTGCCGATCAGTTACGACAACTGCATCCGCGCAACCGGAACATCGAACCGAAAATCCGCCAGCAGTTGCAACACCTGCGCGATTTGGGTTTCCTGGACTTCATTGGGCGCGGACGCTACCGGCTCAAGCGCTAGCGAATTCTGCTAAACTCTTTCCCTTCGGGCCAATGCAAGTTCTAACCGCACTTGAGACCAAACAGGAGCGGCTGCGGGCCCCGAAGCTTCGGGGCTGGCCGAGCTGCCCTCGCTCATCGTCGCCCTCTCGGGCGGCACCGACTCGGCCTATCTGGCCTGGCTAGAGGAAGATTTTGCGTCCGTAGCGCAGTGGGCGCAGCTTGTGGGAGAATACGCAGGATGAAGCTCGTCGTTACCCTCGAGCGGGACGAAGACGGAATGTTCGTGGCCGAGTGTCCCGCCATTCCCGGCTGCCTCTCGCAGGGAAAAACCCGCCAGGAGGCGCTCGCCAACATTCGCGAAGCGATTAGAGAGTGCCTCGAAGTGCGCGCTGGTAACCCCGTCCTCAGGGGCTAAAGCCCCTAGTGGGTTTTGCATTTTTTGGCAACCCTGAAGGGTTGCCCCGCCTTGCGCTCGGCGGGTCAGGGCTTCAGCCCTGACATTTATCCCTTTAAAGAAAAACCGGCTTTAGCCGCTGAGGAAAACGAAAAGTAGTAGGTCACCTGCCCGCGGGCAATTTGCTAGACTACGGTTGCTCCCAACTCAGAAACAGCACATGCTGATCGACACAGAAATCGAGGCAAAACAGGAGCGGCTGCGGGCGCAGCTCGCCGAGCTGCCCTCGCTCATCGTCGCCCTCTCGGGCGGCACCGACTCGGCCTATCTGGCCTGGCTGGCGCATACAGTGCTGGCGACCGGTGGCCCCTCGACTCCGCTCGGGGCAAGCCAGCGACCCGTGGCCCGTAAAGCACCAGACACCGGACACCGAGCACCGGGCACAGGCCACCCGCGGGTCTTGGCCGTCACCGCCGTCTCCGCCAGCCTCCCGGAGAGCGAGCGCGCCGCCGTCGCCGACTTCGTCCGCGCCTACGCCATCCCGCACGAGTTCATCCAGACCGACGAGCTCGCCAATCCCCTCTACGTCGCCAACAACCCCGACCGCTGCTACTATTGCAAGGACGAGCTCTTCAGCAAGCTCGACGCGCTGGCCCGCGCGCGTGGCTTTGCCGCCGTCGCCTACGGGGTCAACGTGGACGACCTGGGCGACTTCCGCCCGGGGCAGCGCGCCGCCGCCGAGCATCGCGTGCTGACCCCGCTGCTCGACGCCGGGCTGACCAAGGCCGAGATTCGCGAGCTGTCCCGTAGGGCTGGCCTGCCCACCTGGTCGAAGCCCGCGGCTGCCTGCCTGGCCTCGCGCATCGCCCACGGAGTGGCCGTGACCGAAGACGTCCTCAAACGCATCGAGCGAGGCGAAGCCGCCCTCCGCGCCCTCGGCTTCCGCCAACTCCGCGTCCGCTATCATGAGAGCCAGCTTGGAAGTGGTGCTCTGCACCCGCCGTCCGGAATCGTCCGCATCGAAATCGCCCCCGATGAGCTCACCCGCGCGCTCACGCCAGAGATGGCGGCAAAATTCGCCGAAATCTTCAAAGCCCTCGGCTTCAAATTCGTCACCCTGGACCTCGAAGGCTACCGGCAAGGCTCCCTGAATCCCAAGTAGCTATCAGCCTTCAGCACTCAGTAAGGCGGGTCAGCCCTTCAGGGCTGACATTCCGGGCTTCTCCTTTTTCTTGGGCCTTCAGGCCCTGAGGGGCTAAAGCTTGCCCTGCTGACCGCTGACAGCTACTTACTGGCTCAGCTTGCGGTCGAGCGAGGCCGCGCCGCCGCCCGCAATCACCAGCGCCAGCGTCAGCCCCAGCACCACCACGTTGAACTCGATGCCGTGGCCGACGTTCGGCTTGCCGTCCCAGTTCAGGAAGAACCCGTTCGCCCAGTGCACCTTGAACATCGCCACCAGCATCACGACGCTCAGGCCGGTCGCGGCCACCCGCGTGAGCAAGCCAACGAGCACGCCGAGTCCGCCGAAAAATTCCGTCACGCCGGCCAGGACGGCCAGCCACGCCGGTATCCCCAAGTACTGCTGAAAGCCCTGCATCGTCGCCGACAAGCCCGGCCCGCCGAACCAGCCGAACATCTTCTGCCCGCCGTGCGCGATGAACAGCGCCGCCAGCGCCAATCGCACCGGCAGCGTCGTCCAGGTATTCTGCGTCGCCAGGAGTTTCTTCAGCATCTGCGCCCTCCCGCAGCCGTGAGGTAAGGATTGGAAGCTCTGCCCGAATTATATTCGATGCCGCTGCGGCCTCGCGGTCGCAACCGTTCTACTTGTCATCCCGAGCGCAGCGAGGGATCCGCTTTTCCTGGGAGTGGGTAGGGCAGGGGCTTGCTTGTCCTGAGCGCAGTCGAAGGGCCCCCTGCCGGGTCTCTTCTCTGCCGTTTCACGGTTCCCGATGCTCGCTGCACGAGCAGGGCTTGACGGGTTCAGCCCCGGCGATTGTCATTCTGAGGAGCCCCGAAGGCTTTCGGGGCGACGAAGAATCTCAGCCTTGCTCGATTCGCTCCCAGCAGCGGTCAGCTAGCGGATTGCTCTCTGCCTCCACTGGCCTGCCTCTGACGGTTCACGATTCCCGTTTCCCGATTCCCGCTGCCCGCCGCACGAGCATCAATTGAATCCCGCGCGCTCCCAGCGCGCGAGCGTCTGCTTCACCAGCGCCGCCACCCGCGCGATGACCTTGCGGTAATACTCCTCGGCTTTCTTCTGATCGAAGTCCTTCGGGTAGCCCTGCCCTTCCTTGTAGAGGCCGATGCTCGAGGGAAACGGCGTCGCCGACCACGCCCCGGGCGGGGGATTGGGCTGCGCCAGCTCGCGCGTGTAGCGCTCCTTGAGCACGAGCTTGGGGTTGATGGCCTGGATGAACGCCGTCTCGTTGATGCCGGCGTGCCCGCCGTCCTCGCCGAAGACTTCGAGCGTGATGTCGCTCGCCACCGCCCACCAGTTCACCGTCAGCGTGTTGACGCCGCGCGCCAGCGCCACTTCCTGCGCCAGCTCCTGCAGCACCGCCGTCTGCGGCCCGCCGTGGCCGTTGACGATGACGATGTTCTGGAAGCCGTTCTTCGCCAGGCCTTCCAGCACCGCGCGCACGTAGGGCTTGTAGGCTTCCGCCGGAATGTGGAGCGCCCCGGGATAGGGCGCCAGCGAGCCCGTCATGCCGTAGCCGATGTGCGGCGCGATGAGCGCGTTCACCTCCGGCGCGATGGCCTCAGCGATTTTCACTGGCGCCAGGTTGTCGGCGCCGTTGTTGATGACCCCGTGCGGCTCGAGCGTCCCCGTCGTCACCAGCACCGTCTTGGTCTTCGCCGGCACGACCTCGCGGAACTCCATCCAGTTCAGCTCATCCAGCCAGCGCGTCCGCGGCTCTTGCGCGGAAGCAGAGAGGCAAGGCAGCAAAGAAGCAAGGACGAAAAGAAAGAACAGGCCACGCTTCATAAAAACCTCCTATCGGTGTGAATCCGTGTGCATCCGTGGTTCCGTCTTGCTCTTACTCGACGGTGACGGATTTGGCGAGGTTGCCCATTCGACACGCTCAGGGCAATTTGGCCCGTCCCTCACTCCACCGTGACTGACTTCGCCAAATTGCGCGGCTGGTCGACGTCGCAGCCGCGGCGCACGGCGATGTGATAGGCGAGCAGTTGCAGCGGCGCGACCTCCAGAATCGGATAGAGCAGCTCGCGCGTTGCCGGCAGGGCGAAGACGTGGTCGGCCGCCTCGCGCGCCTGCTCGTCGCCCTCGGTCACCACCGCGATGACGATGCCGTCGCGCGCCTTCACTTCCTTGATGTTGCTCACCGTCTTCTCATAGCGCACGACCGATTCGGGGTCGTTGCGGTCCACCGTCGCCAGCACCACCACCGGCAGGTTCTCGTCAATCAGGGCGTTCGGCCCGTGCTTCATCTCGCCGGCGGGATACCCCTCGGCGTGGATGTAGGAAATCTCCTTCAGTTTCAGCGCGCCCTCGAGCGCAATCGGGTAGTGGATGCCGCGGCCGAGGTAGAGGAAGTCCGAGTGGCGGAAGAAGCGGCGCGACAATTCCTCAATCTCCTCGTCCCGCTGCAGCGCCTGCTCGAGCTTGCCGGGAAGCTTGAGCAACTGTTCAATGTAGCCCCGCGCGCTTTCCGGCTTCAGCGTGCCGCGCACCTGCCCGAGATAGAGGCCGAGGAGGTTGAGCGCGGCAAGCTGCGCGGCGAAGGTCTTGGTCGAGGCGACGCCGATTTCCGGCCCGGCATGCGTGTAGAGCACCCCGTCGGCCTCGCGCGCAATCATCGAGCCCACCACGTTGACGATGCCGAGGGTCTTCGAGCCTTTCTGCTGCGCCTCGCGCTGCGCGGCGATGGTGTCGGCGGTTTCGCCCGACTGGCTGACGACGACGGTGAGGGTGGCTTCGCTGATGAGCGGGTCGCGATAGCGGTACTCGCTGGCGTAGTCCACTTCGCAAGGAATCCGCGCCAGCCGCTCGAGGATGAATTTGCCCGCCAGCGCCGCGTGCCAGCTTGTCCCGCAGGCAACGAGCTTGGCGTGCGTGAAGCGGCGAAACTCCTCTTCCGAAATGTCCATCTCCGGCAGCACCACCTGCGCCGACTCGCGCGCAATCCGCCCCAGCAAGGTGTCCCGCACGGCGCGCGGCTGCTCGAAGATTTCCTTCTGCATGAAGTGCTTGAAGCCGGCCTTCTCGGCCTGAATCGGGTCCCAGGTGATGTGGGTGATCTCGCGGCTCACCGGCTGGCCGGCGAAGTCCATCAGGCGGACGCCGTCGGGCGTAATGACGGCCAGGTCGCCGTCGGCGAGGAAGAAGACGTCGCGGGTATGGTAGAGGATGGCGGGGATGTCGGAGGCGACGAAGTACTCGTCCTTGCCCAGCCCGATGACCGCCGGCGGCCCTTGCCGCGCAGCGACGATCTTGCTGCGGTCCTTGGTCGAAAGAATCGCCATCGCAAACACGCCCTCGAGCTGCTGCGCCGCCCGCCGCACCGCTTCCTCCAGCGGCCGGCCGTTCTGGTGCTTCTCGACCAGGTGCGCGATGACCTCGGTGTCGGTTTCGGTGACGAACTTGTGGCCCTCGGCGGCCAGTTGCTGCTTGAGCTCGAGGTAGTTTTCGATGATGCCGTTGTGCACGACCACAATGTGGCCGCGACAGTCGCGGTGCGGGTGGGCGTTCTCTTCGGTGGGCCGCCCGTGCGTCGCCCAGCGCGTGTGCCCGACGCCGTAGACGCCGTCGAGCGGCTTGAGGCGAATCGCCTCCTCGAGATTCCGCAGCTTGCCTTCGCAGCGGCGAATCTCAAGCTGACCGTTGCCCGCCACCACCGCGATGCCCGCCGAGTCGTAGCCGCGGTACTCCAGCCGCTTCAGCCCCTCCAGTAACACCGGCACCACCGGCTTCTTCCCGATATACCCAACTATCCCGCACATCTCAG
>JBBIPK010000023.1:6602-54969 GCA_037442885.1 Acidobacteriota bacterium
AACACCGGCACCACCGGCTTCTTCCCGATATACCCAACTATCCCGCACATCTCAGCGACTCGTGACTCGTGACTGGTGACTGGTTTCCGGTGTGTCGCGGAACACCTTTCGCACGCGCCTCCAGAACCGCCAGAGTAAAAAGCCAGAACCTGCATAGACGGCGACGAACGCGGGCCATTTCCACCAAGCATCCGTCGCCAGCCAGGCCCACGCGGCGGGGGCGAAGAGGAACCGCCCGTAGAAATAAGCCAGGGATGCACCCAACAGGGCTATACCGATCAACAGCACCCAAGCGCGCCAGCCGGCGTGCCATCCGTTTAGAAATCTGTGTGTATCCGTGTGCATCCGTGGTTCCGTCAGTCCAGTTCGTAGCGGAATTCTTCGATCACCGGATTCGTCAGCACATCCCGCGCAATCTGCTGGATTTCTTTCTCGGCCTCCGCCCGGCTGACGCCGTTCAACTCGATCTCGAAGACTTTCCCTTGCCGCACCTCTTTGATGGCCTTGTGCCCGAGCGACGCGAGCGCCGCCAGAATCGTCTGCCCCTGCGGGTCCAGCACCGTCTTCTTCAGCGTAACGTAAACCCGCGCCTTCATCCCTGAACCGCCTAGTCTCGGCTCGCTATTCTACCGCGACCCGCGACCCGCGACCAGCGACCCGTGGTAGTGGGTCTTTCTATCTGTGTTTATCTGTGTGCATCTGTGGTTACAATCCTTCCGTGTTGCCCTTCAAGCTCGCCTACTCCGACGGCTACGATCTCAACCTCGGCGCCCACGTCTTCCCCGCCCGCAAGTACAAGCTCATCCGCGAAAAGTGCCTGGCCGAAGGCATCGCCTCGCCGGAGGATTTCATCGAGCCGGAGCCGGCGCCCGACGAAGACATCCTGCGCGTGCACACGCGCGAGTGGACGCGCAAGCTGAAAGAAGGCCGCCTGAACTACTTCGAGATTCTGCGCCTGGAAGTTCCCTACTCGCCCCAGCTCGTCCGCGCCTTCTGGCTCTCGGCAGGCGGCTCGACCCTGGCCGCGCGCCGCGCGCTCGCTGACCGCTGCGCCTTCAACTTCGGCGGCGGCTTCCACCACGCCTTCGCCGACCACGGCGAAGGCTTCTGCGCCATCAACGACGTGGCGGTGGCCATCCGACGGCTCCAGGCCGACAAGGCCATCGAGACCGCCATGGTCGTTGACCTCGACGTCCACCAAGGCAACGGCACCGCCGCGATTTTTGCCGACGACCCCAGCGTCTATACGCTCTCGATGCACCAGGAGAACAACTATCCGTTCCCCAAGCCGCCCTCCGACCTCGACGTCAACCTCCCCGACCGCATCGCCGACGCCGACTATCTGCGCTTGCTGCGCGATGCCCTCGCCCGCGCCTTCTCTGAATTTGGGAAACAGTTTGGAAGAGGTGCTCCGCACCCGCAACGTCAGGGCAGGGCCGTGCCGGAAAAAAGCGAAGGTTCAACCCAGCGGCTCCCGCCGCTGGGGGACAAGCCCGATCTCATCTTCTATCTGGCCGGCGCCGACCCCTATCGCGAAGACCAATTGGGCGGCTTGGCCCTGACGCTCGAAGGCTTGCAAGAGCGCGACCGCATCGTGCTCGCCGCCGCCCGCAACCGCGCCATCCCCATCGCCGTCACCTTTGCCGGCGGCTATGCCCGCAACACCGCCGACACCGTCCAGATCCATGTCAACACCATCCTCACCGCCCGTGAGTGCTTCAAGGATTAGAAACCACAGATGCACACGGATTCACACAGATTCTTCTCTCGAATCCTCAGGATTCTCTTGGGGAGGTACGGGCTTCTCGAAGCGCAGCGAAGACCCCGCGTAGTTTGCGGGGAGCCCGTACGTACAGCCTGCCAATTAGTATGGGCTTTAGCCCCTGAGGTTGAGACTTGAAAACAGCCACTAGGAGGAAGTCGCCGCTGTGGCGGTGCCCAAAGTGTAGGAGGAGGATACCGCAGCGGAATGCGGTGCATGTCTGCCGGCCGCCCGTGCCGGTGGCGGAGCACTTCTGTGGCAAGAGCACGCCCGTGCGGACGCTCTACCGTGCTGTCCGCGCCGCGCTGCGAGCGGTCGGGCCCGTTCACATTGACTCGACCAAGACGCGCATTGCCTTTGCCCTGAAAACCATCTTCCTGGAGTTGACGCCCCAGGTTCACGCCCTGCGTGGCTGCCTCGTCCTTCCCCGGCCCGCGCGCCACCGGACCTTCCAGCGGGTCATCTCGCTCTCGCCGCGCATTCACTATCACTACTTCGTTCTCTCCGATACCAAACAGATCGACTCGCGCTTCCGGCGCCTCTTGGCTGAAGGCTTCAAAGTCGGCCGCCGCGAGCACCTGCTGCGTCCGCTGGCGAAAACGGGCCGGTTTCCAGCCACTCTGCCCGAGGTCACCGGGAGGAAAACCTCCCGCCCACCCGGCCTGCGGGCGCGACGACGCTCCCCACCCACCCTGCCTGCAAGGCAGCCAAGGCAGCCTGCTGGCGGAACCCTCCGGGAGCAGAAGCCCCCTACTGGCGGCCCTGAAGGGCCGCCCCGCCGAACTGCTGCGCCGCAGCGGACGCTGTGGCGTTGTCCCAAATGCGGCAATTATTTCGTCAGCCGCAACCTCTGGCACTCTTGTGTGCGTGTCCCCCTGGACCGGCACTTCCGAGGCAAACATCCCCTGGTGCGCCGGACGTTCAACGCGCTCGTTGCCGCCCTGCGCCGGAACGGCCCGCTGCGGGTGGTTTCCAGCAAGACCCGCATCACCGTCATGGTTCGGATGCGCTTTGCCGGCGTTCACCCACAGAAGAACGCTTTGCGCGGGACCTTGATTCTCACCCGGCGGGCGCGCCACCCGCGCATCTTCCGCTACCAGTACTTCCCGCCCCGCTACCACCTCCACCATTTTCTTCTCACCGACTCTCGCCAGCTTGACGCGCGCTTCCGGCGCCTTCTTGCCGAGGCCTACCAGGTCGGCCAACAGAAGCACCTGCACCGGGGATGAGAAGGCGAGTCAGGGCAAGCTAGGCCGGGAGCGCGGCCAGGCTCTCGCGGAAGCGGGCCAGCAGGGCGGCGCGCTGTGGCGGCGGGCAGAAGGCAGATTCAAAGCTGGTCTCGACGGTGCGCACAATTTCTTCGCGGGTGAGGCCGAGCCTGAGAGCATGCGCGTATTCTTGGTTGAGTGAGGTTTCAAACAAGCCGGGGTCGTCGGTGCTGAGGGTGACGCGCAGCCGGCGCCGGCAGTAGTCGCGCACGGGATGCGCGGCCAGCTCTTCCCGGCCTGTTTGCTGGCGCAGGGCGCCCGTGCGGAGGTTGCTGGTCAGGCAAACTTCCAGCGGAATCTGCTTCTCGGCGAGATAGTCCATCAACTCTGCATCCCGGAACGCTGCCAGACCGTGCCCGATGCGTTCCGCCCCGAGCAGCCGCAGCGCGTTCCAGATACTTTCCGGGCCGGAGGTTTCGCCGGCGTGCACGGTGACGTGCAGCCCGGCGTCGCGCACCAGGTCAAAGGCTTCGCGGAAAAGCTCCGGCGGGCCCTGTTGCTCGTCGCCGCCGATACCGAAGGCGACCACGCCGGCATCCTTCCAACTCACTGTCCGGCGCGCGACGTCGAGCACGTGCTCGGCTCCTAGGTTGCGCACCGCATCGAAGATCCAGATAATTTCCACCGGGAATTCCTTCCGCGCTTTCTCGTAGGCCTCGCGCAGCGCCACGAACACCGCGTCCAACTCCTGCCGCTTCCAGAGCACCACGCCCGCCGACAGCGTCACCTCGGCATAGAGGACGTTCTGCTCCGCCAGCCGCCGCAGCAGGCGCCGCAGGAGGAAGGCATAGTCGGCCGGCGTGCGCAGCAGCTCGCTCACCCACTTGAAGGTTTTGAGGAAGCCGAGGAAGTCGTTGTAGGCGTAGCGAGCGCGCACGCTTTCGAGCGTCTCAGTCCGAGCGCCGTTGCGGTGGGCGAGTTCGAGTGCGGTGTCCGGGTCGGCCGTGCCTTCCAGATGCAGGTGCAGCTCGGTTTTCGGCAGTTGCTGAATCCAGGCCGGTGCTTCGACGGCCACTGGGGCGGCCTCAGCGCGGGAGTTGCGGGCTGCCGGCGTAGACCCAGGCGGTGTACCAGTAGGAGCTGATGTTCTCGCTGGCGTGGGTTAACTGGCGGATGAGGACAGCGCCGACCTGGTCATAGAAGCTGTCGTAGTAGGCGTCGTTGTAGTCGGGCTGCTCGGCGCGCGCCTGGCTGTCGGCGAGCAGGATGTTGTCCACCCAGGTGTGGGCCTCGAGCACCATCCCGAAGGCTTTCTCGGTGGGGTCGTTGATCTTGTAGGCCGGGCCCGGGCGGATGATAAAGAACATCTGGTAGCGTTCCACCAGGCTGCGCGCGTAGCGGGCGTCCACGCCGGCCTGGCCGGAGCGGCTGCCGTCGAAGTTGCCGGTGGTGTTGAAGGGGTCGTGCGCCTCGGCGACGTAGTGAGCCAGAATCGCCGCGTTGCGCACGATGGCTTCTTCCTCGCCGGCTTCGAAGGCTTGCCGCAGGCGCAGGGTGTAGAGGCCGATCTGCCAGGGCAGCGTCCCGTTCGCGGTCAGCTTGCGCACGGTGTGTCTCTTCACCGCCGCCTCGTAGTTGCGCGGCAAGTCCGCGAACGGGTATTCGCCGTAAGCGTCCAGCCGGATGAAGCCGTGGTAGAACTGCTTGCGGTCGGCTTCCGGCCACTGGCTGGGGTCGCTGGCCAGCGCGACGATGCGCCGCTGGTGCGCGGTGAAGAAATCATTGAGCGGAAAGGGCAGCGCGTCGATCGCCTTGGCGGCTACCACGCGCCGCGCCGTCGGCTCCCACGCGCCCGCTCCCGGCAGCAGCGCCAGCAAGCACACCCAGACGCTCAGGGCGAGCCCGAATCGGGCGAGCCCGCGGCGGCGCGCGACTTCGGCGCCCAAGGAAATGACTTCCTCCCCCTTAGCCTTGATAGAGTTCGCTGCGCTTGCGACTATACCCGAAATAAATCGCGAGTCCAATTACGAGCCAAACCAGGAAGCGAATCCAGGTCTCGACCGGCAGGCTCGCCATCAACACCAGGCAGCAGGCGATGGCCGCCAGCGGCACCACCGGCACCCAGGGCACGCGGAAGGCCCGCGGTCGCTCCGGCTGCGTCCGCCGCAGCACCAGCACCCCGGCGGACACGAGCAAGAAGGCAAACAACGTCCCGATGTTCGAGAGGTCGGCGAGCGTGCCGATGTCGAAAATCGCCGCCGGAATCGCCACCAGAATCCCGGCCACCCAGGTGCTCACGTAGGGCGTGCGGAAGCGCTCGTGCACGCGGCTGAAGGCGCGCGGCAACAGGCCGTCGCGCGACATCGCAAACCACACGCGCGCTTGTCCCAACTGGAATACGAGCAGCGAGCTGATCATTCCCGTCAGCGCCCCGAGCGTGACCCAGCGCTGCACGCCGGTCAGGCCGATGGCTTGCAAGGCGCTCGCCACCGGCGCCGCGTCGCCCAGGAACGTCTGGTAGGGGCGAATCCCGGTCAGCACCACGGCCACGGTGATATAGAGCAGCGCGCAGACCCCGAGTGAGGCGAGGATGCCGATGGGAACGTCGCGCTGCGGGTTGCGCGTCTCCTCGGCTGCGGTCGAGACGGAGTCAAACCCGATGTAGGTGAAAAACACGATGGCCCCGCCCGTCAGCACGCCTTGCCAGCCGTTGGGCATAAACGGCTGCCAGTTCGTCGGCTGGATGAAGCGCGCTGCGGCAAACACGAAGACCAGAATGGCCACGAGCTTGATTCCCACCATGGTGTTGTTGGCGCCGGCCGATTCGCGAATCCCCAGCACCAGCAGCACCGTCAGAATCAGTACGGTCAGGAATCCCGGCAGATTGAAGTGCGCCGCCCAGCCTGCGGCCGGCGTATAGGCGGGCGTCATCAGCGCCCGCGGCAGGTGAATCCCGAATCCCTGCAGCAGACTGTCCACGTAGGCCGAAAACCCCACGGCCACCGCCATGTTGGAGACGGCATATTCAAGGATGAGATCCCAGCCGATAATCCACGCCAGAATCTCCCCCAGCGTGGCATAGGTGTAGGTGTAGGCGCTGCCCGCTACCGGGATCATCGAGGCCAGCTCGGCATAGCAGAGCCCGGCCAGCGCGCAGGCAATGGCGACGAGCAGGAACGAGAGCGCAATCGCCGGCCCGGCTCCTGGCCGTCCGGTGACGGCCAACGCATCGCGCCCGTGCAAGAGCACGTCGAGCAATGGCGCCTTCAGCAGCGACTCGTAGGCCAACTGCTCGCCCGCCGCGGCGGTTCCCGTGAGGATGAAGATGCCGGTGCCGATAATCGCGCCGATGCCCAGCGCCGTCAGGCTCCAGGGACCCAGCACGCGCTTCAACTGGCGTCCAGGAGCCGTCGTGCCCTCAATCAGCCGGTCAATGTTCTTCGTCCGCCAGAGTTGGCTGCTCATAGGCCTCCCGCGCCTAGCTCACGCGCTCCAGTCCGGCGTAGCGCTCGATCAATTTCTTGCGCCCGTAGCCGGGGAAACTCACCGTCAGCTTGCAGTCTGCGCCCACGCCTTCGATGGCCACCACCGTGCCGGTGCCGAAGCGCGCGTGCCGCACCACCGCGCCCAGCGGGAAGCGTTCCGAGGTGCCGCTGCCCGCCAGCGCGCGCACGGAAATTTCTTCCGGTTCCTCGCGGCGGCGCTTCCGGCTCCGGCCGCGTCGCGGCCGCCAGGCTTCTTCCACTTCCGGTTCGTAGCGCCAGCCGTCGGCCGCGGCTTCGGCTCCCACGCGGATGTGCTCGATGTGCGCGGCGGGGATCTCCTCGAGAAACCGGGAGGGCGGATTCTCCTCTGTCTCCAGCTCAGCGCTCCCCCAGAAGCGCCGCCGGCGCGCGCGTGTCAGGTAGAGCTCATTCTGCGCCCGCGTCATCCCCACGTAGCAGAGGCGGCGCTCCTCCTCGATTTGCTCCTCGGTTTCGAGCGAGCGGGCATGGGGGAACACGCCTTCCTCGAGCCCGGTCAGGAATACCACGGAGAACTCCGTGCCCTTGGCGCTGTGCAGCGTGAGGAGCGTGACCGGGGCGGTGGCGTCGTAGTCGTCGGCGTCGGACACGAGCGCCGCCCGGTCCAGGAACTCATCCGCGCTCTCGCCGCGCTCCTCGCTTTCCTCCGCGGCCGAGATCAACTCCTGCAGGTTCTCGAGCCGCCCCAGGGCTTCCTCGGTCGCGGCCTGCCGCAGCTTCTCTTCGTAGCCCGTCTCCCGCAGCACGAAGCGCAAGACCGCGCTCAGCGGATTCGCCGCCAGCTCGCTGCGCACTTGCTCCAGCAGACTCCGGAAGTTCGTGAGCGCCTTGGTGGCGCGGGCGGTGCCGCTGGCGGCCACTGGCTCCAGCGCCTCCCAGAGCGAAACGCCCTGCGCGCGAGCGTGCTGCGTCAAAGCGTCCACCGTGGTCGGGCCGATGCCCCGCGGGGGCACGTTGAGAATCCGCAGCAGGCTGACGTTGTCGGCCGGGTTGCGCGCCAGCCGCACGTAGGCCAGCAGGTCTTTGACCTCGGCGCGCTTGTAGAAGCTGAAGCCGCCCACCACGCGATAGGGGATGGCGTAGCGCCGCAGCGCCTCCTCAAACAGCCGGGACTGCGCATTCGTCCGGTAGAGCACGGCGATGCGCTCGGCCGGTTGGGTGCGGCGGTACTGCCAGATGGTTTCGGCGACAAACTGTGCCTCGGCGGTGGCGCGCTCGGCCTCGTAGAGCTTGGCGCGCGGCCCCTCGCGGCGCGTGCTCCAGAGCACTTTGCCCTTGCGCGTGCGGTTGTGGCTGATGAGCGCGGTGGCGGCGTCGAGGATGGGCTGGGTCGAGCGGTAGTTCTGCTCGAGCAGAATCAGGCGCGTGCCGGGGAAGTCCTGCTCGAAGCGGAAGATGTTGCCGTAGTCGGCACCGCGCCAGCCGTAGATGGACTGGTCCTCGTCGCCCACCACGCACAGATTGCGGTGGGCTTCGGTCAGCAGCCGCAGCAGCTCGTACTGTGGCCGGTTCGTATCCTGATATTCGTCCACCTGGAGGTAGCGGAAGCGTTCGTTGTACCGGCGGCGCACCTCAGCCTGGTCGCGGAGCAGGGCGACTCCGCGCAGGAGCAAGTCGTCGAAGTCGAGCGCCCCGGCCGCGGCGAGCATCTGCGCGTAGCGCGCGAAGATGGGCGCGAGTTCCCGCTCGCGGGGGTTGGCGCTCCTTGTCCAGTCATCCGGCGTCAGTCCGGCATTCTTGGCGCGGCTGATGCGCTCGAGCACGCTGCGCGGCGTCCAGGGCGACGCCTCCATTCCTTCATCCTTCAGCGCTTGCTTGACGATGCGCTCCTGGTCTTCGTCGTCATAGATGGCGAAGTCGCGCCGCAGCCCCGCGGCTTCGGCCTCCCGCCGCAAGATACGCGCGCAGAAGGAGTGGAAGGTGGACACCCAAGGAGGCTGGAGCTGGGCGGTCAGGCTCCGAACGCGCTGCTTCATTTCATCCGCGGCTTTGTTAGTGAACGTGACCGCGAGGATTTCTTCCGGGCGCGCGCGGGCTTGTTCGAGCAGGTAGGCGACGCGATAGGTAATGACGCGGGTCTTGCCGCTGCCGGCGCCGGCCAGCACGAGCACCGGCCCGTCGGTTGTCGTCACCGCGTCGCGCTGCGCAGGATTCAACTGATCGAGAAGCGACATTGAGGATAAAAAGGAAGCCCCATTCTACCGTACCCCGCCTTCCTCACCAATCAACCAATAAACCAATGAACCAATCAACTCTCATGGCTTGGCGTAGGCTTTCAAGTCCAGCTCGAAATAGAGCAGCGGCTCCTCCTCCGGCAGCCGCACGACTTCCGGCACGTAGAGCCGCGCCCGGGCGAGGTCGAAGGGCTGGTCGCCGAGGGCGAAGTAGAGAAATCCGCGGGCGCGCCCGCTGGCGGCAATGACCTCCACGCGCATCCCCTGGCTTGCCAGCGCCGCTTCCAGTGCCTCGCGCGGCAGCCGCTTCTTATCGGACGGCAATTTGGTCGGCGTGCCGGGCCAGGGCTGCTTGGATTTGGTTTTCGGCAGGGGATAGACGCGCTGGGCGAGCTGCTCGGGCTCGATCGGCTCGAAGCTCTCGGTGCCGCTGAGCAGAACCACGCGCTCCCAGGCCACGCGAATGGCCTCTTCCCGCGCGTTCACCACCAGCACTTCCACCGCCACCAACCCTGCCGGCGCTAGCGGATGCCGCCCGAAGCGCGCTTCGAGTTCCGCTGGGTCTCGATAGGGCCGGGCGGCCAGCGTGACGCCCTCGTGCGATTCCCGCGCGGCGTACTGCGCGGGATCCATCGGCGCAGGCGGCGCCTGTGCCGCCAGTGCGAGGCTAAGAACGAGCGCGGCCAGCAGCTTCATGGCTCTGGGCTATAATAGCCGCGTTTCAATTCCCGTGCCGGACTCTAGTCTCGATGGGGTTTCTCTACAGCGCGTTGCTTGCCCTGGGGCTGCTGGTGGCGAGCCCCTATTTCATCGTCCGGGGCCTCCGGCAGAAGAAATACTTCCACAGCCTGCGCCAACGATTCGGGCGCTTGCCGGCGAGCGTGCGGCGGCTGCCGCCGGGCGGCATCTGGGTTCACGCGGTTTCCGTCGGGGAAGTCCTGGCGGTCGTGCCCCTCTTGCGCCACTTGAAGCCGCGCTTCCCGAACCGGCCGCTGCTCCTCAGCACCGTGACACTCACCGGGCAGCGCGTGGCCGCGCGCGAATCGCAGCTCGCCGACGCCACTTTCTACTTTCCCTTTGACTTTTCCTTTGCCGTGCGGCGCGCGCTGGGCGGGGCGAGGCCGGCGCTGATTGTGATTGCCGAGACGGAAATCTGGCCGAACTTCCTGCTGGAGGCGCAACGGGCGGGTGTGCCGGTGGTGTTCGTCAACGGGCGGCTCTCCGACCGCAGTTTCCGCCGCCATCGCGCCGTCCCGCTCTGGCGCCGCTTTCTGCGACGCGTGCTGAGCACGCCGGCGCTCTTTCTGATGCAAACCGAGCAGGACGCGGAGCGCATCCGCGCGTTGGGCGCGCCGGCCGCGCGCGTCGCCGTCGGCGGCAACCTGAAGTTCGATGTGCCGCGCCCGGCGCGGCCGAGCTTTCTCGATGCGCTCGCGCCGGACGGCCCCGTGATTGTCGCTGGCAGCACGATGGAAGGCGAGGACGCCATCCTGGTGGAGGCGCTGGGCGCGCTCCGGCGCGAATTTCCTCGCACGCTGCTGGTGCTCGCCCCGCGCCACCCGGAGCGGTTTGAGCGCGTCGCCGCGCTGCTGGAAGCGAGCCGCCTGCGCTTCCTCCGCCGCAGCGCCGTGCCGGGCACGAACCATTTTGCGGCGACGAATCGGCCGGACGTTCTGCTGCTCGACACCGTCGGCGAGTTGGCCGGGACGTATGCGGCGGCGACGCTGGCGTTTGTCGGCGGCAGCCTGGTGCCCGCCGGCGGCCACAATCCCATCGAGCCGGCTCTCTGGGGCAAGCCAATTCTGTTCGGCCCTTCCATGGAGAACTTCCGGCAGATGGCGCAGGCGTTCCAGCAGGCGGGGGCGGCGCTGGAGGTGCGCGACCCGGCTGAGCTGGCGCGCCGTCTGGCGGAGCTGCTGCGCAACCCCGAGCAGCGGGCGGCGATGGGCCGGGCGGCGTTGGCGCTGGTCGAGGCGAATCGCGGCGCAGCGGGTCGGGCGGCGGAAAAAGTGGCGGAGATTCTCGGTGCTTCAGGGTAGAGTTGCAACGATGCCGGCTGTTTCCCATCCGCCGTGGCTGCGGCGGCTGCTGACCCCGACGGCGTGGTTCTACGCGCAGTTCATGCGCATCCGCGCTGCGCTCTATGCCCGTGGCACGCTGCGCTCGCGGCGCCTGCCGGCGCGGGTGATCAGCGTCGGCAACCTGACGGTGGGCGGCACCGGCAAGACCCCGCTCGTGCTCTGGCTGGCGCAGCGCTTGCAGGGCGCGGGCCTGCGGGTGGCGATTCTGAGCCGCGGCTACGGCCGGCGGGTGCGCGAGGCGCGCATCTTCGGCAACGGCATCCCGCGCGTCGAGGAAGCCGGCGATGAGCCGGTGCTGCTGGCGCGGCGGCTGCGGGGCGTCCCGCTCGGCATCGCCGCCGACCGCTTCACCGTCGGCTTGCAACTGGCGGCGCGGCACCAGCCGGACGTGTTCCTGCTCGACGACGGCTTCCAGCATCTACGGCTGGCGCGCGACCTCGACATCGTCCTGCTCGATGCCTCCGATCCCTTCGCCGGCGGCTACGTGCTGCCGGCCGGGGCGCTGCGCGAGCCGGTGGAGGCGCTGGTGCGCGCGCAGGTGGTGGTGCTGACGCGCGCACGGCAAGTGGCGGAGGATTCTGCAATCGAAGCCGTCCGGCTCTACAATCCGCGCGTGCCGGTCTTCCGCGCGCGCACGCGTCTGGTGGCGGTGCTGGACGCGACTTCCCATAAGCCCGTCCCCCGCGAGACGTTGGCCGGCGTGCCGGTGCTCGCCTTCTGCGGCATCGGTAACCCCGCGGCCTTCTGGCAGGACGTGCGCGACTGGGGTTTTCGGCTTGCCGGCACGCAGGCCTTCCCCGACCATCACCGCTACAGCGCAGATGACTTCCGCGGAATCGTGCGCCAGGCCGACCGCGCCGGAGCGGAGGCGCTGCTGACGACCGAGAAAGACGCCGTCAACTTCACCGTGTTCCCGCCCAGCATTCCGCCGTGCTACTACTGCCGGATGGAACTTGAGTTTGAAGACGAAGAGGGCTTCTGGAGCACGGTGCTGGGCGTGTTGAACTTGCGGGTGGCGCGGGAGGGGCGCTATGTCCAGTGAGCAGCGGCGCGCGGAAAAGATCCTGCTGCGCGTGCCAAACTGGGTAGGCGACGCCGTGCTTTCCCTGCCCGCGCTGCGCGCCCTGCGCGCGGCCTTCCCCGCTGCCGAACTGGTGGTCCTGGCGCGCCCGCAGGTGGCCGACCTCTACCGCGGCGTTGCGGAAGTCAACCGCGTTCTCCCGCTCGAAGCGAAGAACGGCGGCGGGCTGCTCAGCGTGGCCGCGCAACTCCGGCGCGAGCGGTTTGATATCGCCGTGCTCTTCCAGAATGCGTTTCAGGCGGCGCTCCTGGCCGCGCTGGCCGGCATTCCGCGGCGGGTCGGCTATCGGCGCGACGCGCGCGGCTGGCTGCTGACGCAGGCGATTCCCCTGCCGCGGCCGGGAGAGACGCCGCCGCACGAGAGCTATTACTATCTCGAGCTGATTCGCCGCGCCGGCTGGCTCGAGACACTGCCGCGGCTTACGCACATCCCGCTGCGAGCCGACCCGGCGCTCACCGCGGCGATGGAATCGCGCTGGCGGGAGCTGGGCGCCAGCAACGGCCGCCTGCGCGTGGTGATTGCGCCGGGGGCAGCCTATGGCTCGGCCAAGTGCTGGCTCCCAGAACGCTTTGCCGAGCTGGCGGACCGGCTGGCGGAGCGCTTCGACGCGCGGGTGGTGCTGGCCGGGACGCAGGCGGAGGCGAACCTGGCCGAACGCATCGTCGCCGCCATGCAGACACACAGTGTCTCGCTGGTCGGGCAGACTTCGCTGCCCGAGTTCCTGGCCTTGCTCGCGCGGGCGCAGCTTTTCATCGGCAACGATTCCGGCGCCATGCATCTGGCGGCGGCTGTCGGCCTGCCCTCCGTGATCATTTTCGGGCCCACCGACGAAGCCGGAACCGGGCCGCTCAGCCAACGGGCGCACCTCGTTAAGCAGCCGGTTTCCTGCAGCCCGTGTTTCTTGCGGCACTGTCCCGTGGACCATCGCTGCATGACGCGAGTGACGGTGGACGCGGTCTGGCAGGCGGTGGAGGTGGCGCTGGCCGATTCTTCCCTGGCGGTGAGAGGTCTTGGTTCCCAGACCCGCCAGAAAGATGGCGGGCAGGGGGTGAGCGGGTGAGGCTCATCAACCCCAGCCCGGGGGAGTTGCTCGACCGCAAGACGATTCTGCTCCTGAAAATCGAGGCCGGGGGGCGACGACAACTGGACGTCGCCCATTTTCAGCAGGAGTTGGAGTTGATCGAGGCGGCGCTGGCCGATTGGCTGCGACGCAACCCCGCCGCCGACCGCCGCGCCTGTGACGAACTGGGCAGCGAGCTGGCGGAAGTAAACCGGAAACTGTGGGACGCGGAGGACGAGGTGCGGGCGCTGCCGCGGAGTGAAACAGAGCGGCTGGCGGAGCTCGCCAAGCGCATCCCGGAGCTGAACGACCGGCGGTCGGAATTGGTGCAGCGAGTGAACCGGCTCTTTCGGGTGAGCCAAGTGGAGAAGCTGTACAGGTGAGCCTCGGCTGGGTGCGCTGAACGCAACCACGTGACGCAAGCGAAAATCCTCCCGCTCGATACCCTCGCACCGCGCTTGGAGGAGGCGCGGCGGCAGGGCCTGCGCATCGTGCTGGCGAACGGCTGCTTTGACCTGCTCCACGTCGGCCACATCCGCTACCTGGAAGGCGCGAAGGCCCGAGGCGACATCCTGGTGGTCGGTGTGAACGGGGAGGCGAGCGCGGCGCGATTGAAGGGGCCGGGACGTCCCCTGCTGCGCGCAGCCGAGCGGGCGCGGCTGGTGGCGGCGCTCGCGGCGGTGGACTACGTGGTGGTGTTCGACGACGACACCGCGGACGGCTTGCTCGCGCGCCTGCGGCCGCACGTGCACGCCAAGGGCACCGACTATACGCTGGATTCCGTGCCCGAACGCGAGACCGCCCGGCGGCTGGGCATTGAAGTGGCCATCGTGGGGGACGCGAAACTCCATTCGACACGCGCGCTGCTCGCCAGCATCGCGCGCCGGTTCAGCCGATGAGCCAGCGGTTCCTGATCATCCGCTTGAGTTCGATGGGCGACATCGTCCACGCCTTGCCGGCGGTGGCGGCGCTGCGCGCGCGCTATCCGACCGCGGCGATTGACTGGCTGGTCGAGGCACGCTGGCAGGAGCTGGTGGAGCTGAATCCCCACATCAGCGACTGCATCAGCGTGGACACACACGCCCTGCGCCGCCATCCGCTGCGCGAGTTCCCGCGATTCCTGCGCACCCTGGCGGCGCTGCGGCGGAAGCGCTACGACTGCGTGGTGGACTTGCAGGGACTCTACAAGTCGGCGGTGTTGGGCTGGCTGACGGGCGGCCCGCGCCGGCTGGGCTTCCACCAGCGCGCGCTGCGCGAGCCCGGCAGCGGCCTCTTCTACACCGAGCACGTCCAGCCCCCCACGGCCGTGCACGTCATCGAAAGCAACCTCGCGCTGGTGGCCCGGCTGGGGGTGGATGCGCGCGGATTGCTCGCCTTTGTCCTGCCCACGCTGCCGGAGGAAGAGACCTACGTCGAGGAAGAACTCCGGCGGCGTGGGGTGGAGGCGTTTTTCATCCTCAGCCCAGGAGGCGGCTGGCAGGGCAAGTGCTGGCCGGTGGAGCGCTATGCCGAGCTGCACGATGCGCTCGTCGAAGCGCGCGGGTGGCGGGGAGTCATCAACGTTGGCCCGGGCGAGGAAGAGCTGGCAGCCGAGGTCGCGCGGCTGACGCACGCGGGTCAGACGATCTGGTTTCCGCTGACGCCGCGCCAGTACGTGGCGCTGGCGCGGCGGGCGCAGGTGGTGGTGAGCGGCGATACCGGGCCGTTGCACGTGGCCGCGGCGGTGGGAACGCCGGTGGTGGGGCTCTACGGTCCTACCGATCCCGGGCGCACCGGGCCGTTCGGCCCGCGCGTGGCGGTGGTTTCCCATCGCGCCGTCAGCCCGGTGAGCTATCAGCGCACGCGAATGGTTTCGCCCGCCATGCTCGCGATTCGCGTGGACGAGGTGGTTGCGGCCATCGAACGGCTGGTTTCGCCACGGGCTTCGGCGCCGCAGCCGGCGAATGCCCGTGCCTGAGAACTATCTTGCCTGGGCGGCGCGCTGGCGCGTGCCGCTGGGCTTCCTGCTCGCCGCAGCATACTTTTACTTCGCGCAACCTACGCCGCAGTTGCTGCTCCGGGGTGGCATCATCGCCGGCGTCGGCCTCCTGCTGCGCGGGCTGGCAGCAGGGTACCTGCGCAAAGGGGAGGGACTGAGCCGCAGCGGGCCCTACGCCTACGTGCGGCATCCGCTTTATCTGGGCAGCGCCTTCATTACGGCGGGGTTCGCGCTGGCGGGGGGACGGTTCTGGCTGGCAGTCGTGCTCGCGGCGTTCTTCGCGGCGGTCTATCTTCCGGTGATGGCGCGCGAGGAAGCCGAGATGCGCGCTGCGTTTCCGAGCGAGTACGCGGCATATGCGGCGGCTGTGCCGCGATTCTTTCCTACGTTGCGCCGCCGCGCGGGTGGCCATGGGGCGCGGTTTGACTGGCGGCTCTACTGGCGCAATCGGGAGTACAAAGCCTTGCTGGGGTATCTGGGAGCGCTGGCGGTGCTCTATCTGCGGATGGTGTGGCCCCGCTGAGGCCGCTACTGCAGGCGGTATTTTTCAATCAGCAGGCGCTGGAGGCGGGGCTTGTAGAGTAGGTCGTAGGTGCGTTCTTTGCCGGGGAAAAGCTCGAGGGCGACGCGGCGCGTGGCGGCGACGAGGTCGGCGGCTTCCTCGAAGGGGAGGTTACTCTGGCTGATGACGTTCATCACCAGGCGGACGGTGAGTTGCAGCCGGCGAATGCGTCTGCTTTCTTCGGCGATGGCGTCGTCGCGGGTCACGGGTGCCTGAAGGCGTCCCATTATAGAGACACCTGGGAGCCGCCACAAGAGACCCTGCCGAGGAGGACTACACCAACATCTCGCAGGAGACCAACCTCAGGGGCGAAAGCTCCGAGATGGCATGACGGGGAAGGCGGCGTGTGCACGCTTATTCAGCGCAGGAGGGCGCGGAGGCGGAGCCAGAGGGAGGGGTAGAGTTCGGGCGGGCGCTGCTCGGCGAAGGTGGAGACGCGGAGGGTGTGGCCGTTGGTGCCGACGGTGGTGGCGCCGTCCTGGTCGGTGCGCAGGATGCGGGCCCCGACAAAGTCGGGGCGGGCACCGGCGGCGCGGAGGCGTGCGAGCACCTCCGGGTGCGGATGCCCGTGCGGGTTCTGAGCTCCCACCGAGATGATGGCGAGGGGCGCTGCTACCCGCGCCAGAAACTCGCCGCTCGTGCTGCTGCGGCTGCCGTGATGGGGGACTTTGAGAACGTCGGCGGCCAGAGGGAGGCCGGTGGCGAGGAGTTCGGTTTCCAGGCGGCGCTCGATGTCGCCGGCCAGCAGCACGCTGCGCCCGCCATAGCTCAGGCGCAGGACGAGCGAATCGTTGTTGGGGGATGAGTCGTCGGGGGGTGCGTCGAGACGAGGGGAAAGAATGTGTGCCTCGACGGCTCCGAAAGTGTGCCGCTCGTGGCGTCCGTGTGCGCTCGGAGGGACGTTTTTCGCGCTTGCCTGCTCCGCGATCTGCCGATAGGCGCCGCTAGGGCGGTTGTTGCCGACCCAGAATTCGCGCACGGGAAAATTCTCGAACACGGCGGGCAATCCGCCCAGATGGTCGTGATGGGCATGGGTCAGGAGCACGCGGTCGAGACGCTTGACGCTGCGCGACCACAAGTAGGGCGAGACGACATTTTCGCCTGCGTCGGAGCCGACGCGGTAGCCTTGAATCGAGGAAAGCGGGCCGGGGCCGGCATCCACCAGCCAGGTCTCACCGTTGGGCAGAGCGACGAAGAGGGCGTCTCCTTGGCCGACGTCGAGGGCGGTGATTTCCAATTCGCCGCGTGCCAAGCGCGGCGCAAATGGATGCGTGACGATGACCACGAGCAGGGCAAGCACCGGCAGCCAAGCCAGCCGGTGCCAGCCCGCCAAAGTTCGGTGGCGAGGCCAGCGGCGGCCGATGGTGGCCGCCAGGGCCGCGAGCGCAACGATGTAGGCAAGCGTAATCCAAGGCGGCGGCACGGGAATCCGCCAAGTCAGCCAATTCAGTTCTCCTAGACACTGCACGATCCACAACAGCAGATGAGTCAGTTCACCGAGCGCTGCCCCGGCCAGCTTGCCGGCCGCGAGCCACACGCTGCCCACGAGCAGCGTTCCCAGGCCGAGCGGAACCAGAATCCCGGAGAGCGGAACGATGAGGATGTTGGCGAGCAGGCCCGTCCAGGTGACTCGATTGAAATAGATGGCCAGCAGCAGGACGAAGCCGAGATGAATAGCGAAGCTGACGACGACGATGTCCCAGGCGCGCAGCCCGGCACGAACCGCCGGAACCAGCAGCTTGCGAAGGGGTCCAAGCCGTTCCGTCAAATCTCTCAGGTCGAGTCGGAACTGAGCCTGGGGCGGCGCGAAGGTATCGTCGCGCTCGGGGTTGTCAAGCCCGGCCAGCGCTTGCCGGTAGGGCTGCGAGGTGCGCTCCACCCAGGGCACGGCCAGCAGGGCAATCAGGAGCACGGCGGCAAAGGAAAGCTGGAAGCCGGCGTCCAAGAGCCACTGCGGCCGGGGCAGCAGAATCACGAGCCCTGCCAGCGCCGCGGTGTTGGCGAGGGCCACGCGGCGGAAGAGCAACCGCGCGAGCAGGAACAGCGCGACCATCCAGACCGCGCGCTCGATCGGCGGGCGATCGTCGGCCAGCAGCAGATAGACCAGCAGGACGAAAATGGCGGTCGCCGCCTGGAGCCACTCCGCCACGCGCAACCGGCGCAGCAGCCACAGCACCGCTACCGCCAGCATCGCCACGTGCAGGCCGCTGATGACGAGCACGTGGTAGGTTCCGGTGCGGCGGAAGGTGTCGGCCACTTCATGATCGAGGAAGGCGCGATCGCCCAGCAGCATCGCGCGCAGCACAGCGCGTGCCTGGAGGTGAGCGTCTCCGGGCAGCACTTCATCGAGCGTTGCCAACAGCCGCTCGCGCAGCCGCAGGACGCCGGCGAAGATGGGGTTGCCGCGCCAGCCGGCGCGCACGCTGAGCAGGTCTTCGTGCTTCAGCGCGCCCACGAGATAAATTCCCTGCCGCGCCCAGTAGGCGCGCCAGTCGAAGCTGCCCGGGTTCTGGTAGTTGCGAGGCTCTTGCAAGCGGACGAGGAGCTCGACGCGGTCGCCGTAGTGGAGCGCGGGCAGGGAGCGGGCGTCAGCGGCCGGGAAATAGCTCAGGCGAACGCCGCCAGAAGTCGCGTGGCGAACCTCCCGCGAGGTGATGGCCTCGAGTTCGAGGAGGTAGACAATGAAGGGGCCGCTGCGGGTCGGCTCGCGGCGGAGCCAGCCTTCGATGCGGAGGGGTTCGGCGAGGTCGAGTTGGCCACGGGCGACGCGCTGGTCCACGCGCGTGCCCGGGACGCTCACCGCATCCAGGCGCACGAGACTTGCGCCCAGCCAGAAGTAGCCGCCGAGAAGCAGCAGAAAGGCGGTGCCGAGCCAACGGCGCCGCCAGGCAGCCGTGGCGGCGAGCAGTGCTGCCACGGCGAACCAGAAGAGCGCGCGCGGCGCCGCGGCCACGCGCGCGTAGAGCGCAATGCCGAGGGCAAAGGCGGCCACAGCGAGCAGGAGCGGCGCGCGCATCAGATGGCTCGCAGGCGACTCAGCGTCTCGATGTGAAAGGTTTGCGGAAAGAGGTCAATCAGTTCCACCTCTTCAAGTGTGAAGCCCGCTGCCAGTGCTTTCAAGTCGCGCGCCAGGGTAGCCGGGTCGCACGAAAGATAGGCCAGAGCGGGTGGGCGCAGCCGGAGCAATTCCCCCACCACTTCTTTGGATAAGCCCGCACGGGGCGGGTCGAGGACAACGCAATCCATCGGCTTGCGCCAGTCCGCCAGAAATTCTGCGGCCTCGGCGCAGTGGGCCCGCACGTTGGCGAGCGGGGCGCAATTGGCGGCCAGATCGGCGGCGGTATCCGGCTCGGTTTCCACGGCCACCACGCGCTGGAAGCGTCGCGCGAGCGTGCGGGTAAAGAGGCCGACGCCGGCGTAGAGGTCGAACGCGGTCGCGCCGCCCAGCTCTCCCGCCACGCGTGCGGGGAGTTCGGGCAGGAGGTAGCGATTCACCTGGAAGAAGGAATTGTGGCTGATGCGGAACTCGTCTTCCTCCACGCGATAGGAGGTGAAGCCTGGGCCGAGCAGGTGGCGCTCGCCCGTCGAGGTTTCGAGGAAGAGGGTAGATTCGAGGCCGGGCCAGGCGCGGCGCAGTCGCTCGGCGAGCGCGGTCGGATCGAAGTCGAGCCGCGGCGTTGCCAGCGTCAGCCAGCCCGGCGCGTCGTCGGCGGTGACCAGGGCTTCGAGCTGGCGTAGGTGGCGCGGGAGGTGGCCGGCATCGTTCAGCTCGTGCAGCGCGCGAATCAATTCGTTCAGCTTGGGCGAGCTGATGGGGCAGGCGGCAACGTCGCAGAGCGCGTGCGAGCCCTGCCGGTAGTAGCCGATTTGCAGGCGGTCGGCGCGGACGGGATGCGGGCCCAACTGCAACTGGATGCGGTTGCGATAGTTCCAGGGGGGCGAGGCCAGCGCCGGGATGTCGCCCGTCCACTCAATCCCGCCCAGGCGCCGCAGCGTCTCGCGAAGAATTTCCGCCTTGACCCGCAGTTGGTCTTCATAGCCCAGGTGCTGGTAGTGGCAGCCGCCGCAGCGGCTAAAGTAGGGACAGTCAGGCTCGACGCGCTGGTCGGCGGCGCGCAGAATTTTCTCCGGCAAGGCGCGGACGAACTTGCGCGTCTCCTGCACGGGAAGGACTGCGACCATTTCCTCCGGCAGGACGAACGGAACAAAGAAGGGCTTGCCCCGCTCGCTGGGCGCTTTGGCGGCGCGGCTGTGGGGCGCCTCGACGGCGTAGCCCAGTCCCTCGCCGCCATACACCAGCTTTTCGATGCGGACGTTCACGGGCTCGGGGCGAGCCGCGCGGGCCTCGCCACAGTACTTTGGCGGGCGGGCAGATAGAACAGGCTGAGCCGGGGCAGGCCGTGAGTCTCAAAGAGTTTTTTCTGTAGGTATTGTTTTTCCACCAGCGCAATCTGTTCAGGCTTCATCTTGCGGCGGTAGGGGGCGAGAGCGCGCGTGACTTCGCGGCGCAGGGCGACGAGTTCATCGGCGGTGGCGGCCTGCGTCAGCGCCGCCAGGACTTTTTCCTCGAAGACCGTCAGGTGCTGCTCGAGGTCTTCCAGGCTGGTGGGGGAAGTGGCGGCGGCTTGTTCGGCGAGGGCGTCGAGCGCCGCCGCAATTTCGGCAAAGGTCGCGCTCGAAGCGGGGACGCGCGCGGCGGCGCGGCGAAGGTCGGCGGCGTTTTCGCGCAGGTAGCGGGCGATTTCTTCGCCGGAGAAGCCCGGCAGTGGGGCAGGCGGTTGGCCTTCGGGGAGGCGGCCGGCGGCGGCTTCGCGCATCTCCTCGACTACATCGGCGACGGCATCCACGCAGTAGAGCAGGCTCTTGATGCGCCCGGGACGCCGGCGGCGCTGCCAACGCTCGAAGGCCCGGTCAATGCCTTTGAGCACGGCCGCGAGCGGCACGCCCTGGCGCTGCCAGCTCTCGATCACCGCCCAGTCCAGCGTCGAGACCAGGAGGTGCGCGCCGCGCTTCTGCCAGAAGTACTCTTCGATTTCGGTGTAGTAGTTGAAGTAGTTCTCCACGGGCTCGCCCGCGTGACTTGGAGACGACAGCATACCGCACAAGCACCCGTGCGGGAAAACCATTCAAACCTCTGGTGGCAGGTGCCTGGGGGTCAGGAAAAACAGATCCCTCGTCCCGAATGCTTTCGGAACTCGGGATGACAAGTCCTTTGCCAATAGCTAGCGGCGGGGTTTGGGAGATTTGTGGGCGGCGGCTTTGGGTTTGGCCGTAGGCTGCTCGGCGGCCTGGAGGTTGCGGTCGTAGAGGAGGCGGAGGCCGTCGAGCGTAATGAACTCGTCCACCAGTTCGATGTGGCGGGAGGCATTGGCGAGCAGGCCAGCCTGGCCGCCGGTGGCAATGACGCGCACGGTGCCGCCCAGCTCGCTCTTCAGGCGGTCGAGCAAGCCATCTACCAGCGCCAGAAAGCCGTAGTAGAGCCCCGACTGGATGGAGGCCACGGTGTTGGTGCCGATGAGCTGGCCGGGGTCTTCGATGGCGACGCGCGGCAGACGGGCGGCGCGGGAGAAGAGCGCGTCGGCGCTGATGCCGATGCCGGGGACGATGATGCCGCCGAGGTAGTCGCCCTCGCGGGAGATGGCGTCGAAGGTGATGGCGGTGCCGAAGTCCACGACGATGCAGGGCCCGCCGTATTTCTCGAACGCGCCCACAGCGTTGGCGATGCGGTCGGCGCCCACTTCCTGCGGGTTGTCGTAGCGGATGCGGATGCCGGTCTTGATGCCGGGCTCGACGAAGAGCGGCGCGAGCTTGAAGTAGCGTCGGCACATCTCGGCGACGGTGTGGTCGAGCGGCGGGACGACCGAAGAGATGACGACGCCGGTGATTTTTCCGGCATCAATGCGGGCGTGGGCGAGGAGGTTGCGCGCCAGGATGCCGTAGTGATCCACCGTTTGGCCGTGTTCAGTCTTCAGCCGCCAGTGACCCACCAGCCGCGCGCCGTCATAGACCCCGAACAGGGTGTTGGTGTTGTTGACGTTGATGGCCAGCAGCATCGGCGCCCCTCCTCGGGCTCAAGCGCGTTCTGCTCTTGCGTAGCGCATCAGACGAATGACCAGGATGATCCACAGTGGCAAAAAACCGATCAGCCCGGCGATTTGCTCCCCCGGAACAGGCCGCCGCATCCATTCCTCAATAGGCGGTAGTCCAACGTAGCGGTAGACAAGAAAGTCGTTCACAGTGGTCACCGCGTAAATTAGGGTTGCTGTGGTGTAGATAACCAGCCCAACGATGAGAAACAGGCGATACACAGGTGAGGCAGTCAGTGGTTCGGTCCGTGCCATGCGCTGTAGGCCCAACAGGTGTAATCCCCCGATGAGAATGCCGACAGCTAGTTGCGCCGATCCACCGAGGAGATCACGCTGTGGGGCTTTGAGATCGTACTCGTACTTTACATCCTCTCCTGTCTTCTGAGTCCGGTCGTACTTGGGAGAAGGACGGTAACTCGATTCGATCCCGGCGTAGTAAGAGATGCCGTAGCGCACGAGGTCGCTCAGTCCAGACGATACAAGGAGCATGGCCACCAGGACCACTGTGAAGAAGTAGGTTTCCACCAGTCGGCGGGGGGTCAGTACAGCGGTGCCATCGGCCAGCGTGCGGCGTGCAAACACGATGCCAAGCACAATAATCACCAACAATACGATCAGGGGCACAAGGAAAAAGCCCGTGAAGTAGGAATCCCAGAGCACTTGTTAGATCTCCATCAGGTCGCCGGCGAGGTGGGGGACGACGGAGCCATCCTCGCGGCGCAGGAGCAGGAGGCCGGTGTCGTCTAGTCCCGCGGTAGTTGCGACCCAGCTCTCGCCCAGCGATTCAATCCGCACGCGTTTCCCGCGGACGTAGCTGGAGGTTTCTTCCAGCCGCCGGAGAATCGGCGCCGCCCCTTCGCGCACGAGGAGATTGTAGTAGCGCTCCAGCCAGGCGAGCAACCGAACCAGAATCTCGAGCCGCGAATAGGTTCGTCCGCCGGCCAGGCGCAGGGAGGTGGCGACGTCTTTCAGCTCGGCGGGAAACGCGGAGTGGTTGACGTCGATGCCAATGCCCAGGGCCACGTAGAGCACGCGGTCGAGCTGCGCCTGCATCTCCGTCAGGATGCCGCAGAATTTCCGCCCGTTCACCAGCAGGTCGTTGGGGTAGCGGATGTCCACCGGGAGGTTTGTGACTTCCACCACCGCCTCCCGCACCGCCAGCCCCGCTGCCAGCGTCAGGAGCGGCGCCTGGCGCGGATGGAGCGGCGGGCGCAGCAAGAGCGTGCAGTAGATGCCGCTTGCTTTCTCCGAGTGCCAGCGGCGGCCCTGGCGGCCGCGCCCGGCGGTCTGTTCTTCGGCCAGCACGAGCGTGCCGTGCGGCTCGCCCGACTCGGGCGAGCCGGCAGCGGCGAGCGCCAGCGCCACATCCTGGGTCGAGCCAATCTTGAAGAAGTGGTGGATGCGCCGGACGAGGCTGTTGCCTTCTAGGCGCCGCCGCAAGAGCTGGGGCACGAGAACGTCCGGAATGGTCTGGAGCTGATAGCCGGTGCGGGGGTGGCCTTTGATCTTGACGCCGAGTGCGCGCAGCTTCTCGACCCAGCGCCACACCGCCGAGCGGCTGACGCCAATCTGGCGGGCGATTTTGGCGCCGGAACAGACGACCAGGGCGTGATCCACGAGCAGGGCGAGCAGGGCATCAATGCGGCGGTCGGTGCTGGCAGGCCACGCCACCGAACGTTGGCGGGCAGGCAGTTGAGCGGGCACGGTCAGGTGGCCTCGGCGCCGGCGGGCGTCTCGAGGACGATGTCGAGAGCAATATCGGCGGCCGGGGCCGAATGGGTGAGCGCGCCGATAGAGATGTAATCCACGCCGGTTTCGGCGTAGGCGCGCACGTTTTCCAGGCGAATGCCGCCGGAGGCTTCGACCCAGGCGCGGCCGGAGATGAGTTCGACGGCCAGCTTGACCTGTTCGGGGGACATATTATCGAGCAGGATGGCGTCGGCGCCGGCCTCGAGGGCGGCGCGGACTTCGGCTTCGTCGCGGGCTTCGACCTCGATGACCTGGCGATGGCCGTGAACGTGGCGGGCGCGGCGCACGGCTTCGGCGACGCCCCCGGCGAGCTCGGAGTGATTTTCCTTGATGAGGATGGCGTCCCAGAGCCCCATGCGGTGATTGCTGCCGCCGCCGACGCGCACGGCGTAGCGCTCGAGGGCGCGCAGGCCGGGGGTGGTTTTGCGCGTGTCGCGGATTTTGGCTTTGGTGCCTTCGATGCGGGTGACGTAGCGGCGGGTGAGCGTGGCGATGCCGGAGAGGCGTTGGAGGAAGTTCAAGGCGACGCGCTCGCCCTTGAGCAGCGTGCGCGCGTCCCCGCGGACTTCAGCCAGGCGGCGCCCGCGGCTCACCATTGTGCCTTCCGGCACCAGCGCGAGGAAGTTGACGCTCGGGTCGAGCAGTTCATAGATGCGCGCCGCCGCCGGCAGGCCGGCGAGGATGGCGATTTCGTTGGCCACGAAGCTGGCGAGGGCGGGGACGGGTTGGGCAAAGACGGCGTCGGTGGTGAGGTCGCCCGTTCCGAGGTCTTCTTCCAGGGCACGCTGGAGCAGGGCAGTGATGTCGGGGGCGCGCCAGTCGAGGGTGTGTTCGACGGCGACGCCGGTAGCAGAGTTCTGGTTGGCAGCCATGGTCACTCCCCGAGCGGCGACTCCCCGACTCCCGCCTCAGCGGGAGGCTTCCAAGCTTCCGAGCAGGGCAACGACTTTCTGGTACTGCGTATTGTACTCCGCCTGGCGGCGTTCGATGGCGCGAACCACGTGGGCGGGGGCTTTGGCGCGAAACTCCGCGTCTCCGAGCCGCGTGTGCAGGCGGGCCAGTTCGGCCTCGAGCTTCTCTTTTTCTTTGCGGAGGCGGAGCCGCTCGGCCTCGCGGTCGGTGTCGGAAAGCGGGACGCGCGCGTCGAAGCGCGCCACCGTCCGCAGGACGCCGCCGGCCAGCGCGAGGTGTCCTTCCTGGAGATCGAGCCGGGAGAGATGGGCCAGGCGGATGATTTCCTCGCGGTGCGCGCGGAAGAGTTCGAGCACCGGCTGCTCGGGACTTCCCAATGCGGCCTCGATGCGGTGGCGGGCGTCAATCTTCATGTCGGCGCGGATGTTGCGGATGAGGGTGATGGCCTCTTGCAGGAGCGCCATTTCGCGCTCGGCGGAGTCGTCGAAGCGCGCGGGGTTGGCTTGCGGGAATTTCGCCAGGGCCAGCGAGGCGACGTTCTCGCCGGCGGCAAAGGTGCGCTGCCAGAGCTCTTCGGTGAGGAAGGGCATGATGGGATGCAGGAGCCGCAGGGCGGTTTCGAAGGCGGCAAGCACGTTCATCCACGCGGCGTCCCGGCTCGGAGAGGCTTTGTCCTCGCCGAAGGCGGGTTTGATCCACTCTAGGTACCAATCGCAGAACTCGTGCCAGAAGAAGTGATAGAGGCTGTGGCTGGCCTCGTGGAAGCGGAACTCTTCGAGCGCTAGGTTGACCTCGGCGGTAACGCGGTGGAGGCGGGAGAAGAGCCAGCGATCGGCAAGCGTCAGGCCGCCGTTGAGCGGATAAGGCGCAGCGGCGCGGCTGGCGGGTGCCGCCAGGCGTGCGCGGTCGGCTTCCGGCAGGCGCGCGAAGTTAAGGTCGAGCAGCCGCGCGGCATTCCAGATCTTGTTGGCGAAGGCGCGGGCGGAGCGCATGCGGTCTTCGCTGAGCGCGATGTCGGTGCCGGGCGCCGACATCACCGCCAGCGTGAAGCGGACGGCGTCGGTGCCGTACTTCTCGGTAACTTCGAGCGGGTCAATGACGTTGCCGCGGGTCTTTGACATCTTCTGTCGCTCGGCGTCGCGCACGATCTGGTGGATGTAGAGCGTGCGGAAGGGAATACGCTCTTCCGGCTTCTCGCGCGGAAGGAAGTGCAGGCCGAACATAATCATCCGCGCGTCCCAGAAAAAGAGGATGTCGAAGCCGTTGACCATGAGCGTGGTCGGATAGAAGGTGCGCAGGTCGGGCGTGTCGTCGGGCCAGCCCAGAGTCGAGAAGGGCCACAGCGCCGAGCTGAACCACGTATCGAGGACGTCGGGATCTTGCGCGACGCGCGGCACGCCGCAGTGCGAGCAGGTGGTGGGCGGCGGGTCGGGCGGCGGCAGGCCCGGCGCCGCGGGATAAACCCGCGCCACCGTCATCTCCCCGCACAGCGCGCAGTGCCAGACCGGAATCCGATGCCCCCACCAAAGCTGCCGCGAGATGCACCAGTCGTGAATGTTGCGCATCCAGTGGAGGTAGATGCGAGCGTTATTTTCCGGAACGATGCGAATCCAGCCGCGCTCAACCGCTTCGATCGCCGGCTCCGCCAGCGGCTGCATCTTGCAGAACCATTGCAGTGACACCCGCGGCTCGACCGGAGTCTTGCAGCGATGGCAGAGGCCGACCGCGTGCCGGTAGGGCTCGATGCGCTCGAGCAATCCCTGCTTCTCCAAGTCGGCAACGACGCGCTTGCGGGCTTCGAAACGGTCCAGGTCGGCGTAGGGGCCGGCGTTGGCATTCGTCCGCGCCGCTTCGTCGAAGATGTTGATCTTCGGCAGGTGATGCCGCTCGCCCACGGCAAAGTCGTTCGGATCGTGCGCGGGCGTAACCTTAACCGCGCCGGTGCCGAATTCGGGGTCCACGTAGGCGTCGGCGATTACCGGAATCTCCCGTCCCAGCAGCGGCAGGCGCAGCGTCTTGCCCACAAATTGCCGGTAGCGCTCGTCGGCGGGATGGACGGCGACGGCGGTGTCGCCGAGCAGGGTTTCGGGTCGGGTGGTGGCGATGGTGAGGTGGCCGGAGCCGTCGGCGAGAAGATAGCGGATGAAGTAGAGTCGCGCGTCGCGCTCCTGATGCTCGACCTCAAGGTCGCTCAGCGCCGTCCCACAGCGCGGACACCAGTTGACCATGTAGCGCCCGCGGTAGATCAGCCCTTCCTGGTAGAGGCGCACGAACGCCTCGATGACCGCGCGGTAGAGCGCCGGCTCTAGCGTGAAGCGCTCGCGCGTCCAGTCGCAGGACGCTCCCAAGCGGATCATCTGCTTCTTGATGGTGTCGCCGCTGTGCGCTTTCCATTCCCAGACGCGCCGCTCGAACTCTTCGCGTCCGATCTGCTTGCGGTCGATTCCCTGCTCGGCGAGCATGCGCTCGACCACAAGCTGCGTGGCGATGCCGGCGTGGTCGGTGCCGGGCAGCCAGAGCGTGCGGAAGCCTTGCATGCGCCGCCACCGCATGAGGGCGTCAATCTGCGTGTGCTCGAGCATGTGGCCCATGTGCAGCGAGCCGGTGACGTTGGGCGGCGGAATGGCCAGCGAGAAGATCGGCTGTGCAGGCTCCGCCGGCGGCGTGGACAGCCGCTTGGCGACCCACTCCTGCGCCCAGCGCGGCTCAATCGCCCCCGGCTCGTAGGCCTTCGGCATTTCGCCCGGCGTTGTCGGTGCCGACTTGGAGCGCTCCCGCATCGTTCCGCCTGCTGAGACAAAGCTTCACTATAGCGCAAAGCGGACGAAGGCGGGAATCCTGCCGCGCAGGAGCCTGCGGGGAGGAGCGTGTGAAAGAATTCTGAAAAGTTACTGGTCGAGTTTTTGCTTGAGGAGAGCTTCGGCGAGCGGGCGGACGATTTCGCGCGTAATCTGCTCGACTACCTGCGGCGAGAGCCGCTTCATCACTTCTCCCACTACGCTCTCGATGAGGGCTGGATCAACTGCGCCGCCGGCGGGCCGGGCGGCGACCGCTTCGGCCGCGGCTTGTTCGGCGGCCGCCAGCGCGCTGGCCAACTCTGCTGCCGGAGGCGGCTCAGTCGGCGGGGGCGGGGGTGGCGGGGGCATCGCTTCCGCCTCGCTCACGCCTTTCCACTGGCTGTCCCACTCCGGCGCGGGGATTTCCGGCGCGCCCGGCGGCGGACCCGTCATCTCCCAGGGCGAGGCCAATTCCGGCGTCTCAACCTTGTATTGCGATGGTTCGGGGATGGCCTCGGCCGGAGCCGGCTCTCGCGCGAGTTCGCTGGGTGCAGGCGGTGCCGGCCACTTGGGCAGGGTTTCCGCTGCCGGTGCGGCGGGCGCTTCCTCCGGCACCAGCGCAGACGGCGGCAGCTCTTCCACGGGCGGCTCCGGAGGCTCAGAGCGCACGAAGCGCGCCCCGGAGATAATCGTTTCTGTCTCCGGTGAAAAGGCGCGCTTGGGCGGCGGCGGTGGCGGCGAAGCTTCTTCCAGCATCTCGGCAAAGCCCCGCGGCGCCTCGTGCTTCTCAAACGTGACGGCGCTCGGGCGCGTGGTGAACTCTTCGAACGCTGGCTCGGGTGAGGGCTCCGGCGGTGCGGGGGCCGGGGCTGGTGGCTGCGCCACAACCGGGGGCGGCGCCTGCTTGGCCTTTTCCGCTTTCTCTAACCACTGCTTGATCGTGGCCACCAGCGCCGTAGTGTCGGTGAAGGGTTTGGTCAGGCGACCGTCGGCCCCCACGCGCTTGGCTTCCTTCTCGTCGAACGGCTCCAAGCTGCTGGCCAGCAGCAGCACCGGAATGTGCGCGAACTCTTCGTTGCTCTTCACGTAGGCGCACACTTCAAACCCCGTGCGCACCGGCATGAACACATCCGCCAGTATCAAGTCGGGCTTGACGTGGGCGAGCTTCCGCACCGCGTGCTCGCCGTTGCTGAAGGTGGCCACGTCGATGCCGGCTTCTTTCAGCGCCTGCGCGACACTGCGCTGAATGTTCAAGCTGTCGTCCGCCAGCAGAACTTTGCCGGGCACGCGGTTCTCCACTTGCGCGCGAAACTTTCCGCAATGCTAAAGGCTGGCCAGAGGCAAGTCAAGCCCGCTTGCGGCGCGGCCAAACGGTGCGAGGCGGAACGAAACGCAACCAGGTGGAACCAGACGGGCACAACCGAGAGCGCAAAGGCTACCAGAAAGGTATCAAGGCGCGCAGAAAACTCCTCTTCTTGTCCGTTTCTTTCTCCGATTCGGGCTGCTTGGGTTTGGGCCCGTTCTCGTCGTTCTTCTCTTCCTTGTTCCGGGCGACGTTGGGATTGTTCGCCGCCATCCGCTCGACCAAGATCTTCCGCTGCGCCTCGACTTCCTCGTCCGTGCGCGGCGGCGGTTTGCGCTCGGCGGTGTCGAGCACCGGCTCGCCCAGCATCGCGTGTGCCCGCGCCAGGAAGGGCTTCCCGCTGAACATCCCGAACATCTTCCCCATGAGCCCGCGCTCGTACTGCTCGAGCAACTCTTTCTGCTGCTGCGCCCGCGCCAGCGCTTCTGGCGTCGGCTCGGGAATGGGCTTCTCCAGCGCCGCCAACTGCTGCTTGGCGCCTTCGGCGTGCTCGCTGAGCGGATGCTCAGTCAGCAGCCGCGCGTAGTAGAGCGCGGCCCGCTCCGGATTCGGCAGCCCCATCTTCTCGAACGACCGCGCCACCATCCACACCGCGTCGTCCAGCCGCGAATAGTTCGGATACTTCGCCACCAGCTCTTCCAGCCGCGACGCGGATGCCACGTAGCTCTTCTTGATGAAATAGAACCGGCCCACCCGGTAGTCGCTCTCTGCCAGCAGCTCCTGCACTTCCTTCAGCTTCAAGCCGCCGTCGGCGGCGTATTCGCTCTCGGCAAAATTCTTCAGCAGCAACTGGAACTCGCGCTCCGCGCGCCGCGCGTTGCTGCGGTCGCGGTCGGGCTTCTCCAGCCGGCGGTAGTGGCACATCGCGGCCTGATACTGCGCATAGGCTGCGTGCGGCGAGTTGGGGAAGAAGGTGATGAAATCCTTGTACTCGATCTCAGCCTGCCCCAATCCCGTCGAGCCGCCCTGCTCGAACCAGGAATCGGCAATCGCCAGCTTGGCGCGGTCCAGGTAGTCGCTGTCCGGGTAGGCATTGATGAGTGTCTGCAGCGTCAGGCGGGCGACTTCGTAGCGCTTGTTCTTGATGTCTTCGAGCGACTTCTCAAACAGCAGCCGGTCGGGCTCCTGCGACGCCGCCAGATCCGGCGCCGCGTGCTTGTGCCGATGGCAACTCGTCCCTGCCAGCGCCAGCACCGCCCCCAGCGCCACCACCCCGAATTGTCCGGCCCTCCGCAACTCTGTCCTCACGGGTCCGTTACGGCGCCACCGCCAGGGCCGCTGCCTGCCGCAACTGCGCCACCGCTTCCTGCGGGTTGGGCGTCTGAAACACCGACGTGCCCGCGACAATGATGTCCGCTCCCGCGCGCACCACCTCGGCCACGTTCTCCAGCCCAATCCCGCCGTCCACCTCAATCCGAAAATTCAGCTTCTCCTGTGCCCGCCGCGCTGCCAGTTGCCGGATTTTCTCCAGGCTGTAGGGAATGAATTTCTGCCCGCCGAACCCCGGGTTCACCGACATCACCAGCACAAAGTCCACCAGCGGCAACACCTCATTCAACGTGCTCACCGGTGTCGCCGGATTCACCACCGCCCCGCACTCTACCCCCGCGGCGCGAATCGCGTTCAACGTCCGGTCGAGATGCGGGCAGGTTTCCTGATGGACAGAAATCATATCGGCGCCCGCGCTGACGAAGGCATCGAGATATCGGTCGGGCTCTGCAATCATTAGATGGCAGTCGAGCAGCAGGTCGGTTGCCTTGCGCAAGGCCGCCACCACCGGCGGGCCAATGGTGATGTTGGGCACAAAGTGGCCGTCCATCACATCGACGTGAATGATGCGTGCCCCGGCTGCCTTGACCGCGGCTATCTCCTCCCCCAGCCGGGAGAAATTCGCCGCCAGGATCGACGGCGCAATCTCTACCACGCGGTCGCCTCTCCCTGCCCCGAAGCCCTCGGGGCCTGAGGCGGTGGCGTTTCTCGCCAACCCGCTGCGAGCAGTTTTGACGACCCAGACCCGCCTATTCTACCACGCCCCCCTGTCAAGGGCTTACTTCTCCCATTGGTTGCCGGGCACTGGCCACTGGGCACCGGCCACCAGCCTGCCCTGAGGCCGCAGGCCGAAGGGTCACTTCTTATGATAGTTCGGATAGGCCGGCCGCTTCGGCTTCGGCAGCGGATTCTTCTTCAACAGGTCGAGCGCCACTTCCACCGCCTTCTCCAACTGCGGGTCGCGCCCCTGCCGCCAGGCCGCCGGGTCGAACTCCACCTCAATGTCGGGCGCCACGCCCTTGTTCTCGACGTCCCAGGTTCCGTTCGGATTCCAGAACGCCAGCCGCGGCGCGGTCACGAACCCGCCGTCAATCAACTGCGGGTAGTCGTAGATGCCCACCAGCCCGCCCCAGGTGCGCTTGCCGATGAGCGGCCCGATGCCGGCTTTCCGGAAGTACCACGGCATCGCGTCCCCGCCCGAGCCGGCGAATTCGTTGATGATCATCACCTTGGGGCCGAAGATGGAGCCGAGCGGCGTGGTGAAGTCTTCGCCCTCGCGCGTCGCCCAATAACTGAGCAGCGGTCGCCGCATGTAGTCGATGATGTAGTCGGCTGCCAGCCCGCCGCCGTTGAAGCGCTCGTCAATCACCGCGCCTTCCTTGTCCACCTGGGCGAAGTAGTAGCGGTTGAAGTTCGTGTAGCCGCCCCCGCCCGTGTCGGGCAGATAGACGTAGGCGAGTTTGCCGCCGCTGGCCTCGTACACCTTGCGGCGGTTCTCTTCGATCCAGGCCAGGTGGCGCAGTCCGGTCTCACTCTCTACCGGCACCACCGTCACCTCGCGCGCGGCCGTCCCGTCCGCGTTCGGCCCCACCTTGATCACCACGCTCTTGCCGGCCGTGGCCTCGAAGGCCTGGTAGATGTTGTCGGTGGCGCGCAGCTCACGGGCATTCACGGCCAGCAGATATTCCCCGGCGACTACGTTTACGCCCGGCTGCGTTAGCGGCGCCCGCAACTGCGGGTTCCAGTTCTCGCCGCTGTAGACGCGCGCGAAACGGTAGCGGCCATTTTCGATCTTGTAGTCAGCTCCCAGCAGCCCGCCGCGCACCCGCTTCACCTCCGGGGTGTCGCCCCCGCCGATGTAGAGGTGGCCCACCGACATCTCTCCCAGCATCTCGTTGAAGAGGTAGTTCAGGTCGGCGCGGTGCCCGAGCCGCTCCAGGTAGCGCTCGTACTTCTTGCTGGCGCTCGCCACATCGACGCCGTGCAGTCCCGGGTCGTAGAAGAAGTCGCGCTCGATCCGCCACACCTCGCGATACATCTGCCGCCATTCGGCTACCGGATCCACGAACACTTCCATCTCGTCGATCTTGAGCGCGCCTTCGCCGGGCTTTACCGGTTGCGTGGTGGCCGCGATGAACCAGCGCTCCCCCTGCCGGTAGAGCATCTTGCCCCCGTCGGCCGAGACGTCGAAAAAGGTCACCCCGTCCAGCACCTTCTCCACCTTGCGCTTCTCCAGTTCGAACTTGTGAATCGTCGCGCCAGTCTGGCCGAACCCCGGCACCGGCGCCGCCTCCGCCAGAAACAGCACGCCCGTCTTTCCCACTGTTAGACCTACATAGTTCCGCGCCGGAATCGGCAGCACCAGAATTCGCTGGCTGATGTTCTCGAAGTCAATCTTCACAGGCTCTTTCTTCTCGGCCTCTTTTTTCTCCGCTGGCTTCTCGGCGGGCTTTTCGGCTGCCTGTCCCGCCGCTGGCGGGGCCTGCCCCGCGGCTCCTCCCTCCGGCTTCTTCTCTTCCTGGACTTTCTCGTCGTCGCTTTCCGGCGCCAGCGGCGACGGCAAGTCCTTGCGCAGCACCGCCACGTACACGCTCCGGCTCACTGGCCGGTTCACGCTCGACATATCGAGCCACCCCGTCGTCGGCCCGACGTCAGTGCTGGCAGTGAAGTAAAGGTGCTTCCCGTCCTTGTCGAACGCCGCGTAGCGCGCGTCGCTCATCCCGTCGGTTACCTGCTGCGCCTTGCCGCTCTCGAGCGAATAGACGAAGACCGCCCGCAGGTGATTCTTCAACTGCTTCGTGTAGGCAATCCACTGGCTGTCGGGCGACCACACTGGGTCGAGCAACCGGAACGGCGAATCGTAGGTGTTCGTGTCCACCTTCACCGGCGTCCCCTTCTCCACCTCCAGGTACCACACGTTCCACCGCTTGTCCGTGTAGGCAATCTTCTTGCTGTCGGGCGACCAGACGGGCGTGTAGAAGAACGACGGGGGATTGCCCAGACTGATTCTCTTCAATTCCTTCAGCCCGGTCTGCTCTCGCAGGTGCAGCTCGTACTCGCCCGATTCATCCGAGAAGTAGGCGATCCACTTCCCGTCGGGCGACCAGGCCGGGTCGCGCTCCGCGACTCCCGGTGTGCGCGTGAGATTGCGAACATCGCCCTTCTCCGCCGGCACCGTCAGAATCTCCCCGCGCCCCTCGAACACCGCCCGCGCCCCCGTGGCCGAGAGCGCGGCCGTGCGAATTCGGTTCCCCACCTTTTCATACTTGGCGCGCACTCCCGGCAGGTCGCCCTCGACGCGGATGGTGAGTTTCCGGCTCTGCCCGCTGGCGAGGTCGAGTGTGTGGAGGGTCCCAAATTGCTCATAGACGATCACGCCCGGTCCGGCTGCAGCGGCGGTGATGTCGGGCCCGTTCGGGTTCCGGATTACCGGGCTCACCCGCTTCGTGCGCGTGTCATAGACGAACAGGGTCGAGTAGCCCGCGCGGTCGGAGAGGAAATAAATCTTGTCGCCCACCCACAGCGGGCTGTGGTCGTTCGAGTCCTCGCGCGGAATGCGCTCCACGCTCGAATCTGAGAGCCGCGCAATCCAGATAGGCGAAGCCAGCCCGCCGCGGTAGCGCTTCCACGCCACGTAGGCGTTGGGCAGCGCCCGCAGGTTCCAGAATGGCACGTAGGCAATCCGCGACCCGTCGGCCGAGTAGGAGCCTTCTTCCGCCATCGGCAGCGGAATCTCCGCCGGGAATCCGGCGCCCAGCGGAATCGTAAACAGCCGGCTGAAGCGCGAGTAGCTGGTGCGGCCCGAGCGGAAGAGGATTTGCTTGCCGTCCGGCGTCCAGCCCACCACGCGGTCGATGCCCGGATGCCAGGTCAACCGCCGCGGCACGCCGCCCTCGGCCGCGACCACGTAGATGTCAATGTTGCCGTCGTATTCCCCCGTGAAGGCCACCCACTTGCCGTCGGGGGAGAAGACGGGATCGGTCTCGATGCCGACACCTGTCGTCAGCCGCCGTGCCGTTCCCCCCTCGCGGCTCACGCTCCACAGATCGCCCGCATAGACGAACACAATTTGCGTCTGGCTTACCGCCGGGTCTTGCAACAACAACGGCTCATCTGCCTGCGTGAACGCCAGGCTCGCACACACCACCAGCAAGAGGACACTCAGTGCCGCTTTCCTCATGGTTCTTCCCCCCTCGAAGGAGTCTCTTCGGAAATGTGTAGCCGCTAAAACATCGGGCAGGCGACTTATGCTACCCCATTTTTAGTTTCAGTGGCCGACTTTCTATGAGTCCGGAAGAGGTGCTCCGCACCCGCATCCTTAGGAATCGCTGTCTTCTCCAAACCGCTCGCCGCTCTGAACACGCAGCCCGTTGACGAAATCCCGCCCGCACACCCGCTTCCGCCCGGCCAGTTGCAGTTCTTCCAGTCGTAGCCATTCACTGGCTGCTGGTCCGCACACAACATAGGGCTCCCCGCTCTCGACCACCAGCGTCCCCGGCGATGCCTGCCCTCGCACGGGCGCTGCTGGCGTCTCCTCGGCCTGCCAGATGTGCACGAACTGCCCGCGAAACCCTGTGTAGGCCCCCGGCCAGGGCACCAGCCCGCGGATGCGGTTGTGAATCTCGGCCGCCGGCCAGCGCCAATCAATGCGCCCGTCCTCCTTCTTGAGCAGCGGCGCCTTGGTAGCTTGTGAATGATCTTGCGGGCGTGGAGCTAACTTGCCACTCTCGATACCGCGCAGCGTCTCCACCATCAACTCCGCACCGATGCGGGCCAGCCGCTCCCCCAGCGTGATCGCCGTGTCGTCCGGCCGAATTGGCTCCTCGCGCTGGAGAAACACGGGTCCGGTGTCCAGGCCTGCGTCGATCCGCATCGTGGTCACCCCCGTGATTCTCTCTCCCCGGATGATGGCCCAGTTCACCGGCGCCGCGCCGCGGTATTTCGGCAGGAGCGATGCGTGCAGGTTGATCCAGCCGTGCCGCGGCAACTCCAACAGGTCGGCCGGGATGATCTGCCCGTAGCCCACAATCACGACCGCCTCCGGCGCAAGCGGCTCGAGCAAGCGGCGCCCCGCCTCACCCTTCAACCCGGCGGGCTGCACCACATGCAGGCCGAGCTTCTCCGCCGCCACCTTTACCGGCGGCGGCGTCAGCTTCAGCCCGCGCCCCTTCGGCCGGTCGGGCTGCGTAATGACCCCGGCAATCTCATACCCCTCCCGCACCAGCGCCTCGAGCGTTGGCACGGCAAACTCCGGCGTCCCGCAGAAGATGATTCGCATCGCCCCGCATTATCCCCGCCCGCATTGCGTTTGGGTAGGGCAAGGCTTTCTGCCTTGCCGTTAGAGACCAGCAGGAAACGCGGCCCTCAGCGGTGACCTAATCCATGTTTATCCGGGTGCAGCTGTGGATCACGTTTACCACTCGCCCGCTTTGACCGCGCGGCGGACCTTGCGTTTGATGAGGTCGCGCTTGAGCGCCGAGAGGTGCTGGATGAAGAGCTTCCCGTGCAGGTGATCAATCTCGTGGCAGAAGGCGCGCGCCAGCAGCTCCTCGCCGGTTTTGACGTACTCGCGGCCCTGAGCGTCGAGCGCGCGGATGGTGACACGCAGCGGCCGCCGCACTTCGGCGTGAAAGCCCGGCAGGCTCAGACAACCTTCCTCGCGCGTGTGATGACCTTCGGTGGAGATGATCTGCGGGTTGATGAGCGCAAGCTTGCCCCGGGCATCTTTCCCGAAACTGACGTCAACGACGGCAATCTGCTTAGCGATGCCGATCTGCGGCGCCGCCAATCCCACGCCCTGGGCCGCATACATGGTTTCAAACATATCGGCGATGAGCTGCTCCAGCCGCGCGTCAAACTCCGTCACCAGCGCGGCTTCCTGCTCCAGCACCTTCGCCCCGTACTTGACAATCGGATAAATCATCCCCGTAACCACAGATGAACACAGATACACACAGATGATTCAGACCACGAGCCTCCGGTATTGCAACTTGGGCTGCCCGAAGTTCAACAGCAAGCCGACCCGTAAACCCGTGGCTTTGAGATAGTTGATCAGTTGGGCTTCATGGACGGGGTCGGTTTGCGCCGCCGCTTTGAACTCAACGATCACGCGCGCGTCAACCACGAGGTCAGCCAGGTATTCGCCCACAACGGCACCGTCGTACCGCACTTGGATCGCCTTCTGTTGCTCAAGCGGAACTCCCATGCGGTGCAGTTCCACAGCCATCGCATTCTCATATACCTTTTCAAGGAAACCGCTTCCGAGCGTGTTCTGCACCTTGAAGGCCGCGGCGAGAATCTTCTCGGTTAGTTTCTCTTCCAGAAGGGTTGGGTTTGCCCACTTTTTATCCGTGTCCATCTGTGTGCATCCGTGGTTTCAGTATTGCCGTAGTTGTTGCTGGTAGGCACGGAAGTTGCGCAGCGCTTCCTCCAAGGTGTCGCCGCCGAATTTCTCCCGCACCGCGCGCGCCAGTACCAGCGCCACCATCGCCTCCGCCGCCACCCCCGCGGCCGGCACCACGCATACGTCCGAGCGCTCGTAGGCTGCCTTCACCGGCTCCTTGGTTTTGAGGTTCACCGACGCCAGCGGCCGCCGTAGCGTGGAGATGGGCTTGAGATAGCCACGCACGCGAATGTCTTCTCCGTTGCTGATGCCGCCCTCCAGCCCGCCCGCGCGATTCGTCGGGCGGGTGAAGCGCCGCGCCTGCGCGTCGTAGCCGATTTCGTCGTGGACGTCGGAACCGAAGGCGGCAGCATTGGCGACACCCGTGCCGATTTCCACGGCTTTGACCGCCGGGAGCGACATCACCGCCTGCGCCAGTTGACCGTCGAGCTTTTCGTCCCAGTTGATGTGCGAGCCCAGTCCGGGCGGGACGTTGTGCGCCACCACTTCAAAGACGCCGCCCAGTGAATCCCGCTCGGCCAGCGCCCGATCCACCAGCGCCTTCATCTGCTCTTCCAGCTTCGCGTCCACGCAGCGGAAGGGCCCATCGACGTCGGCGCACACTCCCTCGATTTCCTTCCAGCTTGCCTCGCGCTCCAGCCGCGCGCTGCCGATGGCGATGACGTGGCTGAGAATCTCGATGCCGAAGTGCCGGAGGAAGAGCTTCGCCACGGCACCCGCCGCCGTCCGCGCCGCGGTCTCGCGGGCGCTCGCCCGCTCGAGAATGTCCCGTGCATCGTGCAGGTTGAACTTCAGCGCGCCCGCTAAGTCGGCATGGCCGGGGCGCGGCTCGGTGAGCGGCCGCGGCTTGCCGGCTGGGGTGTCCTCTACCGGCAAGGCTTCCCGCCAGTTTTCCCAGTCTTTGTTCTCGATGAGGAGGGCGATGGGCGCGCCAGTGGTGCGGCCGTGGCGCACCCCCGCCAGAAAGTCGGCGCGGTCCTGCTCGATCTTCATCCGCCCGCCGCGCCCGTAGCCGGCCTGGCGACGCCGCAGCTCGCGCGTGACAAAGGCGAAATCAATCGGCACATCAGCCGGCAGGCCCGACACCCAGGCGACGAGCGCCTGCCCATGCGATTCCCCGGCGGTGTGAAAGCGAAACATCCCGATTGCCCGCAGGCATTCTAGCCGAGCTTGCCTGCCCGGCCAAATGCGGCCTTCGCTTGACTGCCTGCAGGCCGCGGGCTAGAGTGGGCCGCAACGGCGTGCCTTCGCTGTTTTTCCGCACGGGACTGTTCGCTGCGGAGCAGGCGCGCCCCCGAGCGATGCAGGGCGTTGCCGCAACCGTCAACGACTTCTTCAAGGGCAAGATTCTTGCCGTCCAGGACTACACCCTGCTCTCCTGGCGCTCTCTGCGCAATCTCTTCTCGCCGCCGCGCTACCTGACCGATACGCTCAGCCAGATGGACATCATTGGTGTCGGCTCGCTGCCGATTGTGGCGCTGGCCGGGATGTTCATCGGCGCGGTACTCGTGTTGCAGACGGCGGACCAGTTTGTCCGCTTCGGCTCGCCCGCACTCACCGGCGATGTCGTGGCCATCGCGCTGGTGCGCGAGATCGGGCCGGTAATTACCGCGCTGCTCGTCGCTGGCCGCGTCGCCAGCGGCATCGCCTCCGAGCTGGGGTCGATGGTGGTGAGCGAGCAGATTGACGCCATGCGCGCGCTGGGCACCGACCCGACCAAAAAGCTCGTCACCCCGCGCGTCGTGGCCACCGTCACCATGCTGCCGCTGCTCACCATCATCGCCGATTTCCTCGGCCTGGTGGGCGGCTTCATCGTGTCCTACTTCGTGGTGGGCCTCAACCCGGTCCAGTACTGGGTGCGCAGTTACAATGCCATCGAGTTCGGCGATGGCGTGCAGGGCATCACCAAACCCTTCGTTTTCGGCTTCATCATTTCCACCATCGGCTGCCACTTCGGCCTCACCGTACGCGGCGGTACCGAAGGCGTCGGCCGGGCCACCACCCAGGCTGTGGTGGTTGCCTCGGTGCTGATTCTGGTGGTGAACTTCTTCATTGCCAAAGTCCTGCTGCGGCTCATCGAGGTGATGGGATGGTAGCCGGGGCGGCGGCAAGAACGAATGCGGAGGTCATTCGCTTCGAGGATGTGCGCCTGGGCTTCGGCGACCGCGAGGTGCTGACCGGTGTCTCCTTTGCGTTGGGCCGCGGCGAGACGCTGGTGCTGTTGGGAGTAACGGGGTCGGGCAAGACCCTCGTCCTCAAGCTGGCGCTGGGACTGCTGCGCCCCACGAGCGGCCGCATCTTCCTCTTTGGCCAGGACATCACCGAACTCGAGGAAGAAGATCTCTACCCGCTGCGCGCCCGCCTGGGCATCGTCTTTCAAGAAGGCGCCCTGTTTGACTCACTGACCGTGTTTGAGAACGTGGCCTTTCGCCTGCTCGAGGAACGTGAACACGGCGGCGAGGAGCACACCGATGAAGAGATCGAGCAGCGCGTGCGGCAGGTGCTGCGGTTCGTCGAACTGGAACCCGCCATTGACAAGCTGCCGGCGGAACTCTCCGGCGGGATGAAGCGCCGCGTCGGCATCGCCCGCGCCCTCATCACCGAGCCGGACGCAATTCTCTATGACTCGCCCACGGGCGGGCTCGACCCGGTCACTTCCCACACCATCAACACCCTCATCATCAAGTCGCGCGACGTCAGCCACGTCAGCGCCATCGTCGTCACCCATCGCCTGCAGGACGCCTTCACTTACGCCAATCACATCTTCGATGCTACAGCGAATCAGCTCCGCCCCGCCCGCACGAATGGCACCCAGGCGGCGCGCACGCGCTTCCTGCTCCTGCGCGACGGCCGCATCAGCTTCGACGGCAGCCCGCGCGACTTCCAGGCCCAGGCCGACTCCTACGTCCAGCGCTTCCTCGCCTGAGTTTTCGGTACAATCCACAATTGGGTATTGGGTACGAAGTACCAACTACCAGAGTTTTGCGCGGGAGGTTCACCATGCCACGAGGAACTGTCACTTGGGCGCAATTGCGCGTCGGGTTGTTTGTCCTGGCGACGCTCATCGTCCTGGGCGTGTTCATCTTCTATGCCACTGGTGCCGGCGCGGCCTTTGCGCGTCGCTACACCCTGAAGACTTATCTGGCTGACGTGGCCGGGCTCAAGCTCGGCGCGCCGGTGCGCGTCGCGGGCGTCGAGGTCGGCACCGTGCAAGGCATCCGGCTGACCGAACGCGAAGCCACCAAGGCCACGGTCGAGGTTGTCTTTCGCGTCGCCGAAGCCTACCAGAGCTATATTCGCACCGACTCCGAGGCCTACGTCACCACCGAAGGGCTGCTGGGGGAGGGCGTGCTGGAAGTCACCCCCGGTCTGACCGGCGCACTGCTGAAGGACGGGGCCATCGTGCGCGGCAGCGCGCGCCCGAGCATCAAGGAAGTGGTCTACAACGCTGGCATCATGACCGACCACCTGAAAGACCTCACGGCGAGCATCAGCCGTGGCGAAGGCACCATCGGCAAGCTCATCCGCGACGACACGCTCTACCGCCGCATCGACAATGCCGCCGAGAATGCCCGCACCATGATTGCCCATGCCGCTGCTGGCCAGGGCACGGTGGGCAAGCTCCTGATGACCGAGGAGCTGTACCAGAAGATTGACCGCACCGCCGGCCACGCCGAAACCATCGTCGCCGACATCCGCGCGGGCAAAGGCACGCTGGGCAAGTTCATCTACGACCCCGCCATTCACGATGACACCAAGAAGTTCATGAATTCCGCCAGCCGCATGTTTGACAACATCGAGAACGGCAAGGGCACCCTCGGCAAGCTCGCCACCGACGATGCCCTCTACACCTCCCTGCGGAAGACCTTCGAAAACCTCCAGGCCGTCACCGGGCGGATGGAGGAAGGTGAGGGCACGATGGGCCGGATCTTCCGCGACCCGCAGCTCTACGACAACCTCAACAACTTCACCACCGAGCTCCGCGCCCTGCTCAGCGACTTCCGCAAGAACCCCAAGAAGTATCTCCGCATCAAGCTCAGCCTGTTCTAGGCCGTCCCAGCCTTCCGCGCCGCTGCGCCCCGTCCCTCAGCTTTGGGACGGGGCGCTTGCTTTCTGTGCGGTTCTGCCCGGCGCGGGCAGGCTTGACTTGCGGGCGCAGCACGCTAGTATGGACAAACAATCCAGAGGCGGGCGCGGGGAGAGAGCAGGAGCCCGCCCCACACGGAGTCAGTCAAACGAGATGCAAGACGTCGGAGTCAGCCCCAGCCGCTACGGCCTGCAACTGCACGGGATCGAGCACGCCAATACCGTCTACTGGAACCTGCCGGTCGCTGCTCTCTACGAGCACGCCGTTCGGCGGCAGGAAGGGCTGGTGGCTGCCAGTGGTCCGCTGGTGGTGACGACAGGGCATCACACCGGGCGCTCGCCCAACGACAAGTTCATCGTGCGCGAGGCGTCGAGCGAGGAGAGGGTCTGGTGGGGAAAGGTAAACCGTCCGTTCGAGCCGGCCAAGTTTGAGCTGCTCTACCGCCGCCTGCTGGCCTTCATCCAGACCAAGGACCTCTACGTACAAGACTGTTTTGCTGGCGCTGACCCGGCCCACCGCATTCCCATCCGCGTCGTCACGCTGAACGCCTGGCACAGTCTCTTCGCGCGCACGCTGTTCGTACGCGCGTTGCCCGAGCAGACGGCTGAGCACAAGCCCGAGTTCACGGTGATTGACGTCCCGCGCTTCCACGCCGTTCCGGCTGAGCACGGCACCAACTCGGAAACCTTCATCATCCTGCATTTCGGCAAACGGCTGGTCATCATCGGCGGAACCAGCTACGCGGGGGAAATCAAGAAAGCCATCTTTACCATCCTGAACTATTTGCTGCCGCAGCGGAACGTCCTCTCCATGCACTGCTCGGCCAACGTGGGCGCGGCGGGCGACGTGGCCATCTTCTTTGGTCTCTCGGGCACCGGCAAGACCTCGCTCTCGGCCGACCCCGAGCGCGGCCTGATCGGCGACGATGAGCACGGCTGGAGCGACCACGGCGTGTTCAACTTCGAAGGCGGCTGCTACGCCAAGGTTATCCGTCTGTCGCCGGAAGCCGAGCCGCAGATTTACGCGGCCATCCATCGGTTCGGAGCAGTCCTCGAAAACGTGGTGATGGACCCCGAGACCCGGCAGATGAACCTCGAGGATGATTCCCTGACCGAAAACACCCGGGGTGCCTATCCGCTCGACTTCATCGAGAACGCCGTCCCCACCGGCATGGGCGGGCACCCGCAGAACATTGTGATGCTGACCGCCGACGCCTTCGGGGTCATGCCGCCGGTGAGTCGCCTGACGCCGGCCCAGGCGATGTATCATTTTCTCTCCGGCTATACCGCCAAGGTCGCCGGCACCGAACGGGGCGTCACCGAACCGCAGGCCACCTTCAGCACCTGCTTTGGGGCGCCCTTTATGAGTCTCCACCCCACTGTGTACGCTGAGATGCTGGGAGAAAAGATTGCCCGCCATCGGGTGCGCTGCTGGCTCATCAACACCGGCTGGAGCGGCGGCCCCTACGGCGTTGGCCAGCGCATCAAAATCGCTTACACGCGCGCGATGGTGCGCGCCGCGCTCGCCGGCCAACTCGATGCCGTGCCCTATGAGTTGGATCCTATCTTCGGCGTGGAAGTTCCCAGCGTCTGCCCGCAGGTTCCCCCGGAAGTCTTGAAGCCGCGCACTACCTGGAAAGACCCTGCCCTCTACGACGCCAAGGCCAACGAACTCGCCCAGCGCTTTGCCAAGAACTTCGAGCAGTTCGCCGATGCCCCGGCTGAGATCCGCGCCGCCGGCCCGCGTGCGGCGGTGGAGGTCAAGCGCTGAGCCCCTGACCGCGAAAGCGAAAGGACTTTTACTGGGGTAGCTGTATCTTCTCGCTTACTTCTACAGAAAAGAGCTTGTAGTCGCTGAAGTCGTGGCGATGGCGGTAGCGGCGGCCCTTCAGGTGCAGGTAGAGTTCCGCGTGCGCGGGCAGCCAGAGCCGCACCTTTCGCTGGGTGAACTGGATGGGCTGGTACTCGATGAGGAGATGGTGCCGTTCGAGTTGGACGAGCGGAATCGGCTCCAGCAAATCGGTTTCCAGGCGAACCACGTTGTAACTATTGGCAGCGATCCAGGCGCGCCCCTTGAGTTTCAGATAGTGGGAGCCATGTGTGGTTCGATAGCGCTGAAAGCGAGGCGGCCGGTCGTCACGCTGGCGAAAATAGACCTGCCAGGCGGGCTGGCCTTTCCACTCCCCCAGCCCTTCACACCGCATCTCGAAATCCTCAACGTAGTAGGGATGGAAGATCAGGGCCAGGCTGGCCAGTCCGTTGGATTGGGTAGGTGAAACGGTAACCGGTCTACCTCCGCTTCTGGATTCGTCTGTCACCAGTATCCCAGGACGTATTTCTTGGATGAAAACGAGGTAGTTGACCTTCTGCTCCTCGGCGAACTTGAACGTCCCGTCGTCGGCCAGCCGCGAGTATTCAATCTGCTCAATGGCGGTGAACCGCTGCAGGTTCTCCACCAGTGCCTTGGCCTGGCGGGCGGCTCCCGCCAGAACCGTGGGCAACGAGCAAGGCGGGTCGGCAGCGACCGGCGGCGCGCCCGTGTCCACTTCCGGCGGCGCCCAGTTCGGAAACGCCAGCGCCGGGGTTACAGCGGCGGCGGGTGGCGTTTGAACCAGATCCGCCGCCGGAACCGCTGCCGTGGTGGCGGCTGGCCGGTCGCGGATCTGCGTGAGGAACCGCTGGGCATTCCCCGCCGCCTGGTGGTCCGGATAGCGTTGCAGGAAGAGTTCGAGTTCACCGGCTGCCTTCTCCCGCTCGCCCAGTTTCGCCAGCGCCAGTGCCAGCAGGATGCGGAGGTCAGGTGCGCGCGGCTCGCCCAGTTCCAGCGCGCGCCCGGCATGGGCGCGGGTTTTCTCATACTCTCCTTCGGCCCAGTAGGCCCGGGCAATGGCATTGTGTCCGTCCCATGACTGTGGGTTCAGGGCCAGTGCCTGCTCCAGCGTGCGGATCACACCCGGGTAATCCCGCTCACGCAGAAGCAGAATGCCGAGCGCAGCCAGCGCCTGGTAATGGTCGGGCTGCAATTGCACAGCCTTCTCGAGGTGGCTTTTCGCTTTCGCCCCATCGTTCAGCTTCAGGTAAAGCACGCCGGCCAGGTAGTTCACGTCCGGGTTCCCAGGCGCCAGTTTCAGTGCTCGCTCTAGGTGCTTCTGGGCGATCTCGAGTTGTTCGGTCTTCAACGCCTCCAGTCCAGCTTCCAGCTCTTTGCGTGCCTTGGGGGCGAGCACGGGAGCCGCGGTCGGCGGAGCCTGGGCCGTGTCCCCGGGGGACTCAGGTTGCAGGTTTACGAAGGTGTAGTTGGAACCGGAAAGAGGGTGGACCCAGGCTTCTTCATCGGCTTTTTGGTAGCCGAGCGCAGTCACCTCCACGCGGTACCCTCCCACCGGGATGTTCCGAAAGACGGCTTCGCCGCCGTCGCGGGTGGGTTCGGTGATGTTGACGGTGTTGAAATGGGAGTACAGGTGGACAAGCGCTTGGTGCGGCATTATCACCCCGCGGTGATCGCGCACCCGCACCACCAGCGTGCCCATTCCGCTCATCGTATCGCGTGGAGTGTCGGGGATGTCGGACTGCGGTGGTCGTTGGGCGCTGGCGTCAGCGGCCAGACCGAGGATGATGGCAAAAAAGAGTGCAACCCTGAGCCTGCTCATCGGCACCCTCCGGAGGCAGGGCAAAGTAGCCGGATTCTACCCCACCTGCAGGCCGAGAGCGAGGAGTTATTTCTGGAGCTGCGCCAAGCGCTGGCGGGCTTCGGCCAGGGCAAGCCGGACCCGCGCGGGTGCCGTGCCGCCCGGAACGTCGTGGGCTGCCAGCACCGCTTCCAGGCGCAAGTGGTCGTAGATGTCTTGGTCGAACTCCGGCGAGAACGTGCGCAGGGTCGCGAGCGGCACAGACTCCAGCCCGATTCCCTGACGGAGACAAGACTGGACGAGTTTGCCCACCCGGGCGTGGGCTTCGCGGAAAGGCACGTCCCGCTCGGCCAGATAGTGGGCGGCGGCGGCTGCGTTCAGGAAGGGTGCCCCAGCCGCCTCCTGCATGCGGGCGGTGTCGAAACCGACGGCGCGCAGAAATCCCGTGGCGATTTCCAGTTCTGCGGCCAGCGTGTCGCAGGCATCCAAGAGCGGCTCTTTGTCTTCTTGCAGGTCCTTGCTGTAGCCCAGCGGCAAGTCCTTGAGCGCGACGAAGAGCGAGGTGCAAGCGGCCCACAGGCGGCCGCTCTTGGCGCGGATGAGTTCCAGGGCATCGGGGTTCTTTTTCTGGGGCAGAGCGCTGCTGCCTGTGGCATAGGCGTCGGGCAGCGCGAGAAAGCCGAACTCCGCGCTGGCAAACAGGGCGGCTTCATTCGCCCAGCGACCCAAGTGCAGCCCGATGAGCGCGAGGGCAAACAGAAAGTCGAGGAGAAAATCCCTATCGCTGGTGGCATCCAAGCTGTTCGCGGAGATGGCCGCAAAGCCCAAGCGACGCGCCAACGCGGCGCGATCGAGCGGCACCAAGCTGCCTGCCAGAGCCCCCGAGCCGAGCGGCAGCACGTCGGCCCGGCGGCGACACTCCGCCAGGCGGTCGGCGTCGCGAAAAAACATCTCAGCGTAGGCGAGTAACCAGTGGGCGCCCAGGATCGGCTCGGCGCGCTGGCCGTGGGTGTAGCCGGGCAGGGGAACGTCCGCAAGTTCTTCGGCGCGTTCGAGCAACGCCGCGAGCCACGCGGCCAGTTGCGCCCGGAAGGCATCCGCCTGCTTCTTCACGAACAGGCGCAAGTCGGTGGCAATCTGTTCGTTGCGGCTGCGGCCGGTGTGGAGCTTGCTGCCGGCCGGGCCGATTTCTTCCACCAACTTCATCTCCACGAAGTGATGTACGTCTTCGGCTTCGGTGTCGAGGTAACCGGCATCCGCTCGCGCGCGCGCGGCAATGCGGTCGAGTCCTCCGGTTATCGTCCGGCATTCCTCGGCGGTCAGGACGCCGGCGGCTGCGAGGGCTTCGGCGTAGGCGCGGCTGGCTGCCAACTCCTCCTCCAGCAGGCGACGGTCGAAACGGAAGGAGCTCTGCCAGCGGTAAAAGGCATTGTTGGCGGGCGCGGCGAAGCGCCCGTCCCAGAGGGTCTTGGATTTCATCGGGTCGTCCCGCCCCGCGCCCTCATCGCTTGCACGCGGGCGGGCAGCCCGAGGATGCGGATGAAGCCTTCAGCGTCCTTCTGGTTGTAGGCGTGGTTCATGGAGAAGCTGGCGAGGTTGGTCGAGTAGAGCGAGTAGGGCGAGCAACGGTCCACCACCGTCACGTTTCCCTTGTAGAGCTTGAGCATCACCGATCCGGTCACGTTCGCCTGCGTGGTCTCGACGAACGCATCCAGGGCTGCCCGCAGCGGCGTGAACCACTGCCCGTAGTAGACCAGTTCGGCGTACTTGAGCGCCACCTGCTGCTTGTAGTGGAAGAGGTCGCGGTCGAGGGTCAACGCCTCCAATTCCTGATGCGCCGCCCGCAGCAACGTCCCGCCCGGAGTCTCGTAGCAGCCCCGTGACTTGATTCCCACGAAGCGGTTCTCCACCAGATCAACCCGACCCACACCGTGCCGGCCGCCGATGGTGTTCAGTTCCTCTACTAGCGCTGCCGGCGACACCCGCTCGCCGTTCACCGCCACCGGCGTGCCTCGCTCGAAGCCCAGTTCCACCTGCTCAGGCTCGTCGGGGGCGTGGCGCGGAGAAACCGTAAGCTGCCAGAGCGAATCCGCGGGGGCGTTGGCGGGGTCTTCGAGCGGGCCGCCTTCGTGGCTCAGGTGCCAGAGGTTGCGGTCGCGGCTGTAGAGATTGTCGGAGCTGGCAGCCACGGGAATGTTGTGGACGCGGGCGTAGGCCAGGGCGTCTTCGCGCGAGTGGATGTCCCATTCGCGCCACGGGGCGATGGTCTTGAGGTTCGGCGCGAGCGCCTGGTAGGCGAGTTCGAACCGCACCTGATCGTTCCCCTTGCCGGTGCAGCCGTGGGCGAGGCCGTCCGCGCCTTCCCGCAGGGCAATCTCCACCTGCCGCTTGGCCAGCAGGGGCCGGGCACAGGCCGTGCCGAGCAGATACTTGTTCTCGTAGATAGCGCCCGCCCGCAGCAGGGGGAAGACGTAGTCGGCGATGAACTCCTCCCGCAGGTCTTCGACAAAGACCTTGCTGGCGCCTGTGTGCAGGGCTTTCCGAGCGACGGCGTCGAGGTCTTCCCCCTGGCCGACATCGCCCACCATGGCGATGACCTCGCAGCCGTAGGTCTCCCGCAGCCAGGGGATGATGACTGAGGTATCGAGCCCGCCTGAATAGGCTAAGACCACCTTGTCCGGCACCGCGTCTCCTTGGGGGATGTGCTCACCCGCGGATGAGATGTTCCAGCCGACGCAGTACCTGTTGGCCTGCGCGCAGGCTGGGCGTGACCACCAGAACCGTGTCGTCGCCGGCGATCGTGCCGGCGACTTCCTTCCACTGCTCGGAATCCAGCGATAAGGCCACGGGCTGAGCACTGCCGGGATTGGTCTTTAGCAGAATGAGTTGTCCGGCGGGAACAATCTCGGAAACAAAATCGCGCAGCAAGCGCGCCAGCGCGGGCACCGCCGGGTGGGCGATTCCTCCAACGGGTTTGTAGCCGTGCCGCGTGCGCGCCAGACCCAGGTCGCGAATGTCGCGCGACAACGTCGCCTGCGTCACTCGGATGCCGCGCGCCGCCAGGCGACGCCGCAGTTCTTCCTGGCTCCCGACGTGCTCGCGTGTGAGCAGGGCCAGGAGCTGCCGCTGGCGTTGCTGCTTGGTTGTATGGCTATGCAAGATGCCGCAAGTTTATGCAAGCGCGGCAGCCTGTCAAGAGCAAAATGCCCTTCGGCAGGGCGAAGGGCTCAGAACGCCTCGCGGGTGGCGAGGTGGGCTTCGATCTCCTTGCGGCTGCGCCAGGCAGGGCGCAGTTGCTTCTTTGAGAAGAGGTCCAGTTGGTCGGCACGGTGAGGCGAACCCGATTGCGGACGTTGAGCGCCCCGTCCCAGCGGTAGCCGTTCTTCGCCAAACTCAACTTGTCGAGGACGGCTCCACCGTGCGTATTAACCCGTTTCTTCAGAACTGCATCCGGAACCCGAATTGAATCTCGCGGCCAGGCAGCGGCACTAGGATATTGCCAAAGTTGGGCCCGGGAGTGTTGCCTACAAATCCGGCGTCAATCAATTTGGGGTTGCGGGCATTGGTGAGGTTGAAGAACTCAATCAACGCCGAGGCGGTGACGCGCTCAAACGCAAAGCGCTTCTCCACGCGCAAGTCGAGGTTGGCCGAGCCCGGCCCGTTGAACTGGTTGCGCTTGGTGCCCGCGGGGCGGGTGGAGACGATGCCGTCGCCGTCGTAGTCAATGGGAGCTCCCACCCCACTGAAATACACGCCGCTGTTCGCCCGCAGCACCCCGCTCACCCAAATGTCGGCCGGCAGCGTGACTAGCCCGGAGACAACAAACCCGTGAGGGACGAACAGGTCGGAGTTGCCCCGGTCAAAGTCTAGGTTGTTACTGTCGGTGGGAACCGAGCCGCCGCCCTGGGTGGCGATGCCGAGGCCAAGGTTGGAATTGAGCAGGTTGTCGGTGCTTTTGGCGAAGACGTAATTGGCCTGGAACTGGAAGCGACGGCTAAGGCGCTTGTTCGCCGTTATCACCAGACCATCGTATTCTCCGTCGTACCAAGCTCCGTAAGTTCGCTGGAGGGGTCCGCCATCAGTGGTGACCGGCGGGGGCCCCACCGAGGCTGAAATGGGGTCCAAGTTGGTCAAGCGAAGCCCCAGGATGTTGTTGATGGTGCGGTGGATGTAGCTGGCACCGACGACCAGATTGCCCGGGAGTTCCCGCTGGAAACCCACGTTGAGAGTGTGGTTGTAGGGAGTCTGGAAGGGCTGGGCGGCGCGGATGGCGTCTTGGAAAGCCGCCCCCAGATCTTGGCGCAGGTAGCCGGTGGAGGGGGAGAACTCAACGGGCACGAAGGGGATGCCGAAGCCGCTCAGAAAGGCGTTGAGGGCCACGATGAAATCCGCGGGGGCCATGCCGGTAAGCGACTGGATGTTGTCCTCTCGCACGACCGTCGCCGGCGGGATGCCGAAGGCGGTGTTTATGAAGTTGGGATCGCCGAGGACAAAGGCAAACTCCCCCAAACTCCCGGGGAACGGAATCAAGGCGTCGGCGGTCAAGCGGGGATAATCCAGCTCTACCACCGTGACACCATTGAAGCCCCCGAACTCCGGCACTGCCTGCACGATGCCGAGGCGGTAACGGTCGTAGAACAGGCCATAGCTGGCATGGATGACC
>JBBIPK010000024.1:0-49800 GCA_037442885.1 Acidobacteriota bacterium
CATGTACGCTCAGAATCGCGTTGGCCTCGATTACCGTCTCTTCGATATCAAATGGTATCGTATGGTCATATGCGTACAGGTGACGTAACTCTTGGAACGGAGGAATATTGGCTTGCGCATGAGAACGAGACGGCATGAACGCGCCGATGAGGATCCCCAGCATAAACAGCATGCTCTGTAAACGCAGAGCATTCATTTTCTCTCCAGTAGGCATTCGTGACCTCCGCTTGCTTAATGCTCTTTATGACGGCGGCTGTGCCTTTCTGCCGCCAAGCCCATTTCAAGAACTTGTCTCGATCCGTCGACGCGCCTCGGCCCAGACGGCGGCCTCGGCGCCTTCACGGGTTGTGCCCCTGCGCCTGGAATGTTTATTTCCGCCTGCGCGTAGTAGCTCGAGCCCAGCCGGTAGGAAATGATGGCGACGCTGTAGCCTCTGACCTTCTCGGTGCGACGCGAGTATTCTTCCGGAACAGAAGTGGGACTCATCGCTGGTTCGGATACCCGCAGTGTAGCACAGAAGCCGGATGTGCCTGCGGCATAGACCTCTCCGCGGCAGCGGGATAGACTGGGGGCGCTATGCAGGCGGAGCTCTACGTCGGCACTTCCGGCTACGCCTATCGCGAATGGAAGGGCAGCTTCTATCCCGCCCAACTTCCCGCCGACGAAATGCTCGGCTTCTACAGCCGCCACTTTCGCACCGTCGAGGTTCACTATACCTTCCGCCGCTTTCCCTCGCCCCGCACCTTGCAGGAGTGGCTGATGGCGACTCCGGCAGGGTTTCAGGCGGCGCTCGTTGCCCACCAGAGCATTACCCACACGCGCCGCCTGGAAAACATCGAAGCTCCCCTGGCACGCTTCCTGCAAGCAGCCACTGTGCTGGCACTGGACGAGCGTCTGGGGCCGCTGCTCTTCCAGTTGCCGCCCGACCTGCCGCGCGACCTGGATCGGCTGGACGATTTCCTCTCCCGGCGTCCCCGGGCCGCTCGCTTTGCTCTCCAGTTCGCGGATTCCACTTGGTTCACCGAGGAAGTTTATGCCCTGCTCCGCCGCCATCAGGCGGCTCTCTGCTTGGTAGAAACGGACGCCGGCTGCTCACCCGCTGAACTGACGGCAGGCTTCGCCTACGTTCACCTCCACCGCAGCGACTACAGCGACGCTGACTTGCGCCGCTGGCGAGAGCAGTTCGAGGCCTGGCGTGCCCGGGGCTGCGACGTCTATGTCTATTTCAAGAGTCAAACCCCGGGTCGCGCCCCCGCCTGCGCCCGCTGCCTCCTCCAACTCTAGACCCCGCCTGCGCGAACCCGCATTTTTAGCGGCTTTTCGGCCAATTCAGGATTGCGTTCCCCCTGACCTTTCGCTATAGTACGCGCCGAAAACGGCGTCTGCCGGGGGCGTCGTCAGGAGAGCGAATCCCGGGGAACGAAAAAACCACTGGCAGAGGAGAGGCATAGCAGATGGCAAAGCCAATGACCAAGAGCAAGATCGTGGCTCACATCGCGGGCAAGTGTGACACCCCGAAGAAAACCGTCAACGCGTTCTTCGAGGAGTTGTTCAAGCTCGCGGTGAAGGAAGCCAAGGGCACGGGCAAGTTCGTCATTCCGGGACTGGGGCGCGCGGTGAAGCGTCACACCAAGGCGCGCATGGGCCGCAACCCCCAGACCGGCGAACCGATCAAGATCAAGGCCAAGACCGTCGTCCGTCTGCGCCCGTCGAAGCAGTTCAAGGAAGCTGTGCTCGGCTGAGCCTGCCAGCAGGCCATTGTTCTCCAGCGCTCGCTGACCGAGCTTCCGGGGGCAAGCGTCCCGCGCCGTGGACTCTCTTGCCCCCTTTCTCTTTCCCGCGGGTCGCAGAAATTGCTTGTCCCTCTGCTGCGTGGGATTTATTGTATGAGCGCTGACGCCTCGAGTCGGTGTTCCCGGGTTGCAGACATGAGGCCCTGGCACGTTCGCCTCACCGCCGCTTTGCTTTTGCTTGTCGCCGCCCTGCCGCTGGGTGGAGCGGTCACCTACTACGCCGTCCTGCTCCGCTCCCTCGACCCGCTCGATCAAGTTGTGCTCGAAAACGTCAGGCTCAATGGCAAAGACCTTCTCCACCGTCTGCCCACGCCCGAAGCCGCCGCGCGGCCAATTCCCAAGAGCCAGTACGACAAACTGCCCAAGCTGACCTTCGCGGAGGTGGTTTCCTTCCGGGTCTCGAGCGGGCGACTCGACGTGCGCGCCCGCAACCGCAGCGAGGCCGCGGCGCTGCCGGCAAACTTCAAGGCCTGGCCTCGTGGCACGGCCGAGCCGGTGGCCATCGTTCGCGCCGCCACCCTCTCGGGCCGCCTCCTCCCCAACCGCCAACCGGTCTCTTACTCCCTGAAAGAAGGTTGGGTTGTCTATCTGTTTTCTGCTCGGCCCGCGGAGGATGCCGTCAGCTTCGCCGTGGCCGAGACTCGCAACACCCAGGCGGCGTGGGAAGAGTTCTTGCGAAAGTATCCGACCAGCCCCCACGTTCCGACCGCGCGCCAGGCCCTTGCTCCCTTCTATCTGGCTCATGCCCGTGCGGCTCTCGAGCGTTTCCAGTCGGCACTGCAGGAGAAGAAACCCGGCTTTGCGGCTCTGGGCGAGGCGCGCGAGTGGCTCCATCGCATCCGCCCGCTGAACGTGCAGTCGCCGGCCATCGCCGAGACGGACGCCGCAGTCTCGAAGGCCGAAAACGAGCTGGCCGATACGCTGCGCCAAGCCCGCCTGCTCGCCGAAAACGCCGATTTCCCCGCCGCCCTGCGCACCCTCGAGCCCTTGCGCCACTTCCGCGAGGAATACCCCGCCCTCGCCACGGAACTGGACGCCATCCCCGTCTTGGCCTCGCGTCATCACCTCAACCTGGCCCGCCAGCTCCTGGCGCGCAACCAGTTTGACGACGCGGTCAGACAGACCGAGACCGCGGCCGCCTACCTGCCTTCGGATGAAATCCCCGCGCTCCGCCGCGAAATCGAAACGCAGCGGGTTGCCTTCCTCCGGCAACAAGACATCCGCGAAACCACCACTCGGGTGCGCGAGGCCGTTGGCCGCAAAGACTACGCCAGCGCCTTCGACACCCTGGCCGCGCTTTCCCTGCGTTATCCCGAAGAGGCTGGCATCCGGCAGGAACTGGCCTCGCTCCAGGCCACCTACCGCAACGCGTTGCTGGCCGAGGTGGGCCCGGTGCAAAAGCTGCACACGCCCATCCGCGGCCCGGCTGACGAGGAAGTCCTGCTGCGCATGCAGAGCCGTTTTGCGCGCCTGGGAGAGTTCGATCCGGCTCCCGAAGTGGCGGTATGGCGTGACCGCCTGAGCACCCATCTGGCCGACTACTACCGCCAGCGCGCCGCCAAGCTCGCCCCGCCCACCGCCGCCGAACTGAGCCCGCTTGCCTTCGCCTTCCTCCAACAGGGCTATCACTTCGCCCTGAACAAGAGTGACTTCGCCACCTTCGTCCCCTGGCGCGAGCGGCTGGAAAATCAGTTGCGCATCCGCGTCGCCCTCACCTTCCGCGACCAGACTCCGGAATCGTCCGGCCAGTACGCCATCGCCGAGCTCTCCGCCCGCCTCAGCCAGGCCATCCACCGCTCCGGCCTGCCCAACGTCCAGGTGTTGGAGACAACGCGCGGTGAGGGCATCACGGCGGTGCTCGAATTCCTGGTGGAACTGCTGAGTACTTCCGTGCGCGACGACAGCCAGAGCGAGGCCGTCAAGTCGGAGTATTCAGCGGGCATGATGCAGGTGCCGAACCCGCAGTGGCGCGATGCCAAGGGGGACTACGACCGCGCGGTGGAAGCCTTCGAGCAGACGCGCAGCCGCATTGACCAGGAGCGTCGGCGCAAGAAACCCTCCGACAAAGAGCGCCGCGCCCAGGAGCAGACCCTGGCCAAGGCCGATGTCGCCCTCAAAGAAGCCAAGCAGAAACTCGACGCCGTCCCCGCCTACGTCGAGCGCGAGGACGTCCGACCCTACGAATTCACCCGCCGACCCATCACCCGCACCGGCCAGATTCGCCTCACCTCCCGCTGGGTGAATGTGCTGACCGGAATCCGCGAAGTCCTGCAGATCATCGAGGAAAAGGAGCCCGTGACCGCCGTCGAGGTTTCCGGCGTCAACCCGGCCGACAAGCACGGCCACCGCAATCAGCCCGCCAACCTCGTGGACGCCGAGACCCTGCGCGGGCGCGTGCTCGCCAAAGCCCAGGAGAAACTCACCGAGCAGGTGCTGACCTACCTGAAGTCCTATATCGGCCGCGATTACGAGCGGGCGCGCCAGAAAGCCGCCCGCGGAGAGGCGGAAGGCGCGGCGGAGGATTACATCCGCTTCCTCTTCAACTGCGCGCTCGACGACCCCCGGCGCGGGGAAGCGCTCCAGTTCCTGGAGCGCCAGTTTCACCTGGTGGCCTTGGGGGATTGGCTGGTGACAGCGCGGCAGCGCTAAGGAATCTCGCCGCGGCGTTGCATGATTTCGGTGACCTTTTCTTTTTCCTGTTTGGCGCGCTCATTCTTCGGGTCGATCGCCAGAACCTGATCGAGCGCGTAGAGCGCGTCCCGATAGCGCCCCTGCCCAATGTACTGGTCCGCCAGCCCGAACCAGCGCTCCACTTCCGCTTGCTGCTCGGCGGAAAGGGAACTCTTCGCCGCTGCCGGCTCCTTCTCTGCCGTCCGTTGCCTTTTCTTGGGGGGCTTGGGCTCGGGCGCCACCGCTGAGGCCGTTTCACCGGCTCCCGCGCCAGCTTGCGCGGGCGGAACCGCTCCCGGCGGCAGAGCCGGGCCTGTACCGGTCGGGGTTGGCCCCGGCGTTTCCCCGGTTGGTGCCGGCGTGGTCGTGGCCGATGGCGGCGCCGAAACCCTTGCCGCCGGAGCTCCTTCCAGCAGCGTGCGGGCGGCGGTAATGACGCCCTGGTCCCACACATACCATCCCAACCCGATCCAGAGGACGCCCGCAGCCAGCGCCGTCACCGCGCGCCGCGTCGGGCTGACGGGTTCGGGCTTCGGCGGCGCCTTCCGGCGGGGAGCGCGCCGCGCCGTCGTTCCGGGATGCGCTTCGGCGGGCTTCGCCTCGGCCGGTGCCGCGGACTTGAAATCGGCCAGCAATTCGCGGGCTTCCGGAATGCCGCGCTTCCCCAGGCGGAAGGCTTCCAGGTCGGCCTTGAGTTCTTTGCAGCTTTGGTAGCGCCGGAACGGATCTTTAGCCAGCGCCTTCTTGACGATGAGCTCGAGCGTCGGGTCCACGCCCGGCTCCACCACCCGCAGCGGGATGGGCTCCTCGTGGATGATCTTGTGCACGATGGCGGTGGGCGTGTTCCCCGGAAAGGCGCGCTCGCCGGTCAGGAGTTCATACAGCATGGCGCCCAGCGAAAAGATGTCCGAGCGGCGATCCACTCGCCCGCCTTGGGCCTGCTCGGGAGACATATAGCTGGGCGTGCCCAGCACCATTCCCGCCTTGGTCGTTCCCCCCTCGACCACTTTGGCCACACCGAAGTCCACGATCTTCGCAATCCCGTCCCGCGCCACGATGATGTTCGAGGGCTTCAGGTCGCGGTGCACGATGCCGTGCTCGTGGGCGTAGTCGAGGCCGTCGGATACCTGCTCCATCAGCAGCACGATCTGTTTCACCGGCAACAGTTGTCGCTCGGCAATCAGCTCCGAGAGCATGCGTCCCTTCACAAACTGCATCGCCACGTAAAACAGCCCTTCGACTTCACCGGCGTCGTAGATGGTGACGATGTGGGGGTGTTCGAGCCGCCCGGCCGCCTGGGCTTCCTGCCGCAAGCGGCGGATCAATTCGTCGTGTTCCTCTCCGCTCGAGTCCACGCGCACGGTCTTGAGAGCCACGATGCGCCCTACCACCGGGTCGTAGGCTTTGTAGACGACGCCCATGGCCCCCCGGCCCAGTTCGTCGAGAATCTCGTAGCGGCCCAGGACGCTGCGGGCAGCCTTGCCAGCTTCGCCGGTGTCGAGCTTCCGCCGCAGCCGCTGGTAGCGTTCCTCGCTGGTCCAGAGCACCTCATAGAGTTCCTCGGCGGCGGACTTGCCACGGAAGAGCGCCGAACCGAGGGCGCGGACTTTGAAGCCCGGGGTCTGCCGGACGGCCTCATGGATCGCATGCGAGAGCAAGATTTGCGCCGGGGCGCAGGCCTTGACGATGCGCGCGGCTACGTTCACTACGTCGCCGAAAACGTCCTTCTCCTTGACGATGCCGCTCCCGAAGTTCACCCCCACGCGCGTGTAAATCTGCTCGGGTTCCGGCCGGTCTTCGTTGTAGGTGTCGAGTCGCAGTTGGATCTTCACGCCGGTGCGCACGGCGGCCTCGGGCGCGCCGAAAACCGCCAGCACGGCGTCGCCGATGGTTTTCACCACCGTTCCGCCTTCTTCCTCGATGGCCGGCAGCACCAGCTCGTGGTGCCGCTGCAGCATCATCAAGCCGGCGGTGTCACCGAAGCGATCAAAGAAGGAAGTGGAGCCGACGATGTCGCAGAAGAGAACGGCGAACTGCGTCTTGTGGCGCTTGAGGGCGGAGTCGATTTCGCTCCGGGCGCGGAGCAGTTGGTCGATGTCGGTGTCGCCCGTGGACTCGGCGACACTGCCCTCCCCCCGGCGTTGCTTCGCCTCGTCGTCCATCTTGGCAGTGAAAAGGACCAGCTTACTTTCCGCTATGCTAGCACACGCGCGCCGTCCAAAGGTAGAAGTTCTCGGGCCCGCATCTCCCCCGAGCCCGCTGGCGGCACGTGCGACACGCGCATTGTAAAGTAACCCCTCTCCCGCCAGCAAGTTGCAATTCAGCGCCAGCCTCCATTCCTGCCTCTAGCCTCCGGCCTCCGCCCTCCAGTAGAATCGCTCCCTCATGCCTTCAGAGTTCTTCGATCCCGAACGCTCTGCCCGGCACGCCAGGTTCGAGTTCGACTTTCCCGAGCGCAGCCTGGCAGGCAAGGTGGTTCTTCTACCGGGAGGCAGCGGCGGGCTGGGAGCCGCCCTGGTAGCTTTGCTGGTGCGCGAAGGAGCACGGGCGGTGGTGGGCTATCGCTCGAACCGCGCACGCGCCCAATCCTTGAAAGAGGCGCTCGCGCGCGGTAGCCGGGGCGAGATTATCCTGGTCGAAGGCGACCTCTGCGAGCCGGCCGCCCGCGAGCGGCTGCTCGAGCAAGCCACTCGCCTCACCGGCGAGATTTACGCTCTGGTGAATTTCTTAGGCGACCCGGCACGGGTCGACTTTGCCCGCCTGGGTGAGGCCGAGATGCTCGAAGCCTTCCGGCAGAACTATTTTGCCCCCGTGCTCCTGGCCAAGCGCGTGGGCGAGCACATGCTGGAGAAGAAGATTCCGGGCAGTATCGTGTTTCTCTCCACGATGCAGGCGGTGGCCGCCTTCGAGAGCAGCCTGAACTATGCGGGCCCCAAGACCGCGCTGGTGCAGGCGGCGCGCGTCCTGGCCAAGCAGTGGGGCGGGAAGGCGAACATTCGCGTCAACGTCGTCGCCCCGGGCGTCAACGCCGCCGGGATGGCGGCCGAGAGCATCCAGGCGGGAAAGTACGACGCCTATGTCCGCAACGATGCGATTCCCCGCTTCGGCCGCCCGGAAGACGTGGCGCGGGTCATCCGGCTGCTGCTCGAGCCCGACAACTACCTCACCGGCCAGGTCATCACCGTGGACGGCGGCCTGACCTTGCGCCGCGACCGAGGCTAACACCTCCGCGGCAGTTGCACGGGGTATAATACTCATTCAGCCTCGAGCTTCGGGGAGGAGCCGCGCCCTTGTCTTACTCCCGCCATCCCAACCCTCCTTCGTCGGCTCTGCTGACCGACCTCTACGAGCTCACCATGGCGGCGGCCTACTTCGAAAACCAGGTGCACGACACGGCCAGCTTTGAACTCTTCGTCCGGGCGCTGCCGGAGAACCGCTGCTACCTGCTGCTCGCCGGCCTGGAGCAAATCCTCGATTACCTGGAAAACCTTCGCTTCACGCCGGAACAGATTGACCATTTGCGCGCGCAACCCGTGTTCGCCCGCGTCAGTTCCGAGTTCTTTGATTATCTGGCCGAACTTCGCTTCACCGGCGAGGTCTGGGCGATGCCGGAAGGCACGGTCGTGTTCGGCGAGGAACCCTGGCTGCGGGTCACCGCGCCCATCATCGAAGCGCAAATCGTCGAAACCTACCTGCTGAGCATGCTCAGCTTCCAGACTTCCATCGCCACCAAGGCAGCGCGGGTGACACGGGCGGCCTCAGGACGTGGCGTGGTGGAGTTCGGCAGCCGCCGCGCCCATGGGCCGGAAGCCGGCGTGCTGGCGGCGCGTGCGGCCTACCTCGGCGGCTGCATCGGCACCTCCAACGTCGAAGCCGGCTTTCGCTTCGGCATCCCCACCTACGGCACGGTGGCGCATTCCTTCATCATGCGCTACGAGGAAGAAGAGGCTAGCTTCCGGGACTTCCAGCGCGTCTTCCCCGCCCACGCCGTCCTCCTGCTCGACACCTACGATACGCTGGCGGCGGTGGACAAGATTATCCGCAGCGGCTTGCGGCCTGCGGGCGTCCGGCTCGACAGCGGCAACCTGATTGAACTGAGCCGCCAGGTGCGCCGCCGACTCGATGCCGCCGGCCTCGGCGAAACGAAAATCTTTGCCAGCGGCGACCTCAACGAATACCGCGTGGCGGAAATCCTCGCCGCCAACGCCCCGGTGGACGCCTTCGGCGTGGGCACCGAGCTCGCCACCTCGAAGGACGCGCCCGCCTTGAGCGTCATTTACAAGCTGGTGGAGGTCGCCCACGACGGCAAGGTGCGCCATCGGGCCAAGTTCAGCGAAGAAAAGGTGACCTATCCCGGCTGCAAGCAGGTTTTCCGTTTTCTGAACAGCCAAGGACTCTACGACCACGACCTGGTAACCCGTGCGGACGAGCGGCCGGCGAATGGGGAACCACTCTTGCAGTTGGTGCTACGCGACGGGCGTCGCCTGGCGCCGTCGCCGCCGCTGGCTGCGCTGCGCGCGGCCGCGGCCAGCAACCTCGATCGCTTGCCCCACCCGTGTCGCCAGCTCCACGAGCACGGCGCCTATCCCGTGCGTTTCAGCGCCGCACTGGAAGAGCTGCTCGCCGAGGTGCGGCGGCGACGTGCCCAGCCCGTGGCGGCGCCGATGGGGAGGAAAAGCTAGGCATGGCGGGCGCGAGAATTGTCTTCTGGGACGTGGACACGCAGGCGGATTTCATGCTGCCGGAGGGCAAGCTCTATGTCCCCGGCGCGGAAAAAATCATCCCCAACCTGGCCGCCTTGATCGCAGCCGCGCAGCGAAACGCCATCTTCGTAGTTTCCTCGGCGGACGCGCATACGCCGACGGATGAGGAATTCAGCCAGTACCCGCCCCACTGCCTCGCTGGCACACCCGGCCAGGCAAAGCTCCCGGAGACGTTGCTCCCGCGCCGCGCGGTCATCCCCAATCGGCCGGCGGCCCTGCCCGGGCTCGCGGCTCTCGATCAGGTGATCGTGGAGAAGCAGAAGTTCGATGTCTTCACCAATCCCAATACCGAGGCGCTCCTGCGGCAGTTGGGGCGGGAAACCGATTTTGTCCTGTTCGGCGTGGTGACCGAAATCTGCGTGGCGCATGCGGCGCGCGGCTTGCTCGACCGCGGGTATTGCCTGCGGCTGGTACGCGATGCCGTTGAAAGCCTTGACCACAAGCAGGCACAGGCGCTCTTGGACGAGGTCGAGCGGCGCGGAAGCCACATAGTCACAACAGCAGAAGTGTTGGAGGAGCTGGAATCCGGTGGGCGTGGTCGCAGCACCTGAGCTCCGCCCGGGCATGGCCCTGCGGCTGGAGGGCGAGATCTACAAGGTTGTCGCCGCTGACTACCACGCCGGCGGCGGCAAGATGCCCGGCGTCACCCACGCCAAGCTCCGCAATCTCGCTACCGGCGCCATCTGGGAGCGACGCTTCCGCCCCGACGAGCGGCTGGAAGAAGTCGAGCTCGAGCGCCAGACGATGCAGTTCCTCTACACCGACGGCGAAGCCAGCTACTTCATGAACCCGGAGACGTTCGAGCAGGTCGAAATCGCCAACGACCGCCTGGGGCCCGTCGCGCGCTATCTGCAGCCCGAGATGACCTTGCCCGTGGAATTCTCCGCGGGCCAGCCGCTCGGTGTCGTCTTCCCGCCCGTCGTGGAAATGCGCGTCACCGACACCGCGCCGCCCGTCCACAGTCCCGGTTCCGACAACGTCTGGAAAAAAGCCACGCTCGAGAACGGCGTTACCCTGCAGGTGCCCCCGTTCATCGCTCCTGGCGAGGTCGTCCGCGTCGAAGTCGAAACGGGGAGCTATCTGGAGCGCGCGCGAGCGCAGCGGCCCCGATAAGGGCCCCGAAAGGGTCTCTACAGGGTCTTCAAATAGGCCAGCAGGTCGCTTACCTGGTCGGGCTTGAGCACTCCGCGGAACGGCTGCATGGTGGCGCTGCCTTCCAAGATGACCTTGCGCACATTCTCTTCGCTCAGAGGCAGCCCGCTCCGCGGCAGCTTTTCCTGCTTGAACAAGTCCTTCAGCCCCGGCCCCACCCGCTCGGCTGTCGTGGTGGTGAAATGGCAGATGGCGCACCGCCCCTTGAAGATGAGCCTGCCTCTCTCTGCATCGCCCGCATTGGCCTCAGCTTTCGGAGCCTCGCTGGCCTTCTCATTCCTCTGCCCCTGCGCCAGCAGCCCCGCGCTGAGGAAGAAAGACAATAACAGTAGTACCACGCGCCTCATTCGATGCCCCTGCCCGCCCCGAACGCTTTCGGGGCCTGCCCACCTCATCCTAGCACAGAGGCCAGCGCTCCCGGCGAAGCAACAGCGCGGTTTGCGCTCGCTGCGGGAAATTCGCCTGTAGGGTAGGGCAGGGGCTTGCTTGTCCTGAGCGCAGTCGAAGGGCCCCTGCCCTGGCAAGGCGCAAGGCCTCTCACTCGCCAAACAACAAAAAGGGCGGGCCGTACGGCCCGCCCTTCGAGGTGCCTGCCCCGAAAGCGTTCGGGGCCTCGTTCTCTTTAGAACTCCACCCGCAACCCGAACTGAATCCAGCGCGCCCCGTTCGTCCGGTCTTGCGGTGTGTTCTGCGTCGAGATGGTGCCGAACGCCGCGGGGCTGCCCAGCGCCAGGCTGGGGTCGTTGAAGTTCACGTAGTTGAGCGCGTTGAAGAAGTTGAACTCGAACATCACATTCACCTGTTCCGTAACTGCCGTCCTCTTTCCAATCGAGAGGTCGAGGTTGTACCGGGGAATACCCTTCCACGGCATCGACCGCCCGCTGCGCCCGTCCTAGGAGAGCAGCACCTCCCGGAAGCTGTTGAACGCCGCTTCCGGGTTAGCGAACATGTTCAGGCCGGTTCCACCCGTGGCCGGGTTGCTGTTGATGCCGACCGTGCCCGACCCGGTCACGCCGCTGTGGACACCGGGATTGAGCGAATCGGGGTCAACCAGTGGGATCATGCAGGAACCAAAGGCAAGGAAGAAGCTGCCACCCCAGACCTGGGAACCCTCCGTCATGCACAAGGGGCTGCCGCTCCGCATGGTAACGATACCGGAAACGTACCAGCCCCCAATTGCCTTGCCCACCGCCCCTGACCGGCGGAAAGGTAGTTCGTAGAGCCAGCGCCCATTGAAGATGTGAGTGAGGTCGAAGGCAGACGGGCCGTACTCGGCGTTGAGATCGAAGTTGTTCGGCATCACGCTGGCGGCGTTCTGCCAGAAACCAATCTGGTCGAGCGAGCGCGAGAAGGTGTAGTTGACTTCGAACATCAACCCCTTCGACATCCGCCGCCGCAGCGTGGCGAAGCCGGCGTGGTAGTTGGAAAGCCCGGTGCTGGAGCGCAGGAAGAGGGTGCGCGACATCCAGTTGTTGAAGGGCTGCAAGCCCTGCCGCATCCGGTGGATGTCGAGGTTGCGGAAAATAGTGTTCACGTTGCCCACCCGGAAATTGGTTGCTTCCGCGAAGGCATATACGCAACTCATGGTGTCGCAGACCACCACCCCCGCCCCGGGATCAATGTCAACGCCCAGGCAGGAAGCCACGCCGGTCACGCAGAAGGCTCTGGCCGCCCAGGCCTCGAACCACGGGGAGGGCCCGTGGATCCCACCCGTGTTGAAATCGGTTGCCACCGCGGTGCCGAACCCGGGCACGTTGCCGCGCAAGCGTTCGGCGATGAAGTCGAAGCCCTGGGCAAAAGTCTGTCCGGAGGCCGAGTCTACATGCATGTACGGCACTTGGCCAAAGTTCATGCTCTGCGGGATCTTGCGTGCCATCCGTCCGGCGTAGCCAAACTCGAGCAGCATGTCGCGCCCGATTTCGCGCTGCCAGGTGAGGTCGAAAGCGTGGTTCTGGCCTACCTCGATGGAGGGATCAACTTGGAAGGAGAGGATCTCTGGCTCGATCGCGATCGCCGCCGCGCTGCAGGGGCCTGGGACTGTGCCGACAGGCGTACACGTGAAGCCCGGCCGAATCCCCCAGAAGGGAACCACCGGGATGGACTGGATGGGGACGGTCGGAACGGGCATGGTGCCGTCCTGGCCGACGCGGAATACGCTCTCCAGCGCGTCACCGCTGGCCGAGTTGCACCCTGCTCCGCCCGGGCCGGTCAAATCGCAGGAGGGCGCGTTCAGGTTGATGGTCTGCGCAAACGCGACGCCCAGCGAGGGAATAATGACGCTCTGCACGGTGTTTTGCCGGTCATAGACCAGGCTATAGCCGCCCCGAATCACCGTCTTGCGGTCGCCGAACAGCCTCCCCAGCAACCCGCCCCGATAAGACGGATTCCAGGCCGCCGATACGCGTGGGGCAATGTTGTCCCAGTCAGTCTCAAAGACGTCGCGCCCGGAGAAGTTCACTGGCTGGAAGCCAAATCCTGGGTTGAAGATGCGCCCACCACGCGCCGCCGCTTCCCGGTCGCGCAGGTAGTCCCGCGCGGTAAGGAATTCGTCGCAGTTGCCGGTCGAGGCGTCAATGCTGCACATGATGGAGTAGCGGCCGAGCTTCTCCACGGGCGGCATCTGCCAGCCGTAGGTCAGCCCGTAGGTGAGCGTCAGGGCGGAAGTGGCGCGCCACGTATCCTGGAAGTAGAACTCCGTCGCCCAAAGCTTCGTGTCCGACACCAGCAGGTCGCCGAAGGGCAGCGGGTTGAAGGCGCCGTCGCGCACCATCATGATGGTGATGCTTGTCCACCACCCCCAGGCTGGCGGCCAGCAAACGGCTCCACTGCGTTTCATCGCCTGAGGTGCGCAGGCAGTTTGTCGGCGCGCCGGTCGTGCAGCGAGGCGGCCGGCGGCTCGAGGAGATGACGACCGAGCCCAACTGGGCATCCAACTGCGCCACCAGCGCCCCCAGCGAGCCGAGCACCTTGTCATCCCGGCGGTGCAGCGTGTGGAGGTTGCGCAGGTGAGTGCCGAAGGCGTAGGTATGCCGGCCTTTCACCCAGGTCAGGTCGGCATTGTATTGGTAGTTCTGGTTGACGTTCTCCTGCTTGCGTGCCACCTGGGTATTGACGTCAATCGGTTCCCCCAGCAGGCTCTGCGTGCCTCCGATCGCCCCTAGATCCAGTGCCCCGCCTGTGGCCAAACAAGAAGGGCGCGCCTTTCCGCGCCCACCCGCAAGAATCCCCCAAAACGAAAGGCGGGTTGCCCCGCAGCCCAACCCGCCAGCCTTCCCATCGTTGAGGCCGATTCCAGTTGACCCGCAGCACCCACTGGACGATGCGCGAGGTCACGCCGCCGCCCCGCACCGTATCCACGATGGCGTTCAGCTTGCCGAAGCTGGACGAGGCGATGTCCAGCACCGGCGTGCCGAAGTTCGGGTGGTTGAACACGTTGAAGAACTCGAAGCGGATGTCTACGTTGAAGCTTTCGCTGACGGAGGGAACGTTAATCTTCTTCAGGATGCTGAAGTCCTGGTTGAAGAACGACGGCATGTCGAAGCCGAAGAACGGCAGGTTGCCTTCCTGGCCCGGGCCGGGGTGCGCGAAGCAAGGCGTGGTCTGCCCCGTCGTGCAAATGACCGCCGTGGTCGCCCCGGTGACCGCGTTGACGTTCACCAGCCCCGAGCTCGGGTTCAGCCACATCACCCCGTTGCCGATGCGGAACACGCCGATGAACTTCTTCAGTTCGTCGGCGGTCATATTCCGCAGCACGGCTGGCTGCCCGATGAAGGCACCCGTCGTCACCCGCCCCGAACTGATCGTGTTCGGTGCCCCCGAGCTGAAGCGGGTCAAGCCCGTGACACTCCACCCGCCCACCACTTTGTCGAGCGCCGAGCCGATGTTGCTGCCAAACCGCTGCCCGCGCCCGAAGGGGAGCGGGTAGAGGAAATTGACCGCCACGGAATGGCGGACGTCGAACGGCGCGCGGTTCTTGTCCTGTCTGAAGTCGCGCAGCGTGCGGTAGGTCTGGAATTCACTCTGGCTGGTCAGGAAGCGCTGGTCGGTCAGGGCCTTCCCGAACGTGTAGTTACCCTGGAGGAAAAGACCGGTGGAGAACCGCCGGCGCACCTCCACCTCGAAGCCGTGGTAGGTGGACCAGCTCTCGTTGGTCACCCAGATGGCCGAGTTGGCGAAGGGGTTGGGAACGAAGAAGTTCCAGGGGAAGTTGTTCTCGCGGTTGGTGCGGTAGGTGGGGGAACGGCGCAGCGTGTCGAACATCGAGCCCACCCGGTTCTCCAGGAGCGAGGTCACGAAGGTAGAGTTCGTCCACCCTGAGCTGAGCCCCAGGCCGGTGAACAAGGCTTCGAAGATGGGCAGGGGTACCTGCCCTGCCAGGCCCCGGTTGTCAAACCGCAGCGTGCCGGTGGGCGAGCCCGTGCACGCCGTGCGATTGGCCGTGCAGATGGCGAGGTTATTCTGCGCGTTGATGAACTCGGTGAGGATGTTGGCCACGCTGTTGCCGCCGAAGGTAAAGGGGGTGTTGAGGAGGTTGATTTCGTTGATGTCGGTCGCGCGGTAGAGCTTGACCGCGTGGTTGCCCACGTAGCGCGCCTCCAGCGTCCACTGCTTGCCCAGGTCGCGCTGGATGGTCAGGTGCCACTCCATCACGTAGGGGGTGAGCAGGTCGGGGTTGAACACCCAGAGGCTCTGCGCGTTGCTGACGGTGAAGTTAGCCTTCTGCGACACCGGGAAGGTCGCCACCGGGGTCGGGGGAGGCGGGTTGCCGGCCAGGCTGAAGACGCCGGTGGGGGTCGAGTTGGTGCCTACGGTGAACAGCCCGGCGTTGCCCGTGCCCAGGAGCTGGAAGAGCGTGAAGCCGTCCTGCGTGTAGTGCAGGGCCGCACCCGCGCGGATGGAGGTCTTGCCGTTGCCCTGCGGATCCCAGGCGAAGCCCAGGAAGGGAGCGAAGTTGTTGCTGTCGCTCCCGTAGATGACGTTGCCGGTCGCGCCGCCGACGAAATCCAGCATCACGTCCTGGGTCGGATCGCTCGCCGCAGTGACGGAATTCGGAGTGAAGTAGTTGCCCGGGCCGGCGGGCCCGAACAGCCCAGCCAGGCGGTCAATCGGCTGCAGCATCAGGCCGTTGCGCAGCCGGAACACGCCCTGGTACTCCCAGCGGACCCCGTAGGTCACGTTGAGCCGGGGGTGCCAGCGCCAGTTGTCCTGGAAGTACAGAGCGAAGTTGTTCTGCAGCGGGTCCACGCGCCGCGGCACCCCGGGCACGAAGCCGGAAGTGGGCGAGGTGTGGTTGAAGCCCTGCGAACTCGAACCCAGCAGGCCGACGATGTTATTGTAAATCACCTGCGCCCGCGTCAGATCGCCCGACGAGATCCCGCCCGGAAAGTCAGCGGCGACAATGCCGTTGTCGTTCACCGTGTTGCTGCCCAGGAAGACACGCATGGGCACGGTATTGAAGAAGTAGGAGGTGGCGTAGACGCGCCGGAACTCGCCGCCAAAACGCAGGGTGTGGCGCCCCTTGACCCAGGCGAAGTTGTCAATCACCTGCAGGACCGAAGTCTTGCGACCCTGCGGGAGGTTGCCCGAAGTCAGCGTGGGATCCGTCAAGGGAGCCTGCGTGCCGCTGGAACTGAGCGTCAACTGGAACCCGCCCGTGGCCGCGTAGTTGTTGAACAGCGCGAAGTCCACCGGGGCGTGCTGCTTGCCGATGCGGAACTCGTTGTGCATGCGCGCGCCAAAGGTCGAGTGCAGCGCCCCGGTGATGACGTTGCGGGTCGAAACCTGACCGCCCCCGGGGGAGTTGGGGAAGAGCGGTTCGATGCCGTTCAGGAGGTCCGGGATGGAGGAGAAATCCGCCTGCGTGAAGACGAATTCCAGGGCATGGGAGCTCGTGAGCTGGTGGTCGAGCCGGACGACGTAGCGGTCCTGCTCATTGGTGCCCTTGAGGTTGAACTGGAAGCAGCCAATATTGACGACATCGTTGGTGCAGCCGGTAAACGTGTTCGGCTCGGGCACCAGCGAATTGTAGAAGTTCATCACGTCGGCGTTGATGGTGGTAAAGCTGGGGTTGCCGATGGTCAGCAGGTCGATGGTCGAGGGCGTGGTGCTGCCGGGCGGCGTCCAGGTAAACTGGCCGGTGCGCGCCGTCGCCGTCATCACCGTGCGGATGCGGCTGCGGGCCAGCGGCTCGCGGAACGCCTCGTACATCCCGAAAATCCAGGTCTTGTTGCGGCCGTCATAGAGGCCGGGGATGTAGATGGGCCCGCCGGCGTTGAACCCGATCCGGTTCTGCAACTGGAACGGTTTGGGAGAGACCATGGTGCCGTCCGGCTTCAGCCCGGCCGCGTTGTTGAACCAGACGTTGGCGTTGAAGGCGTTCGTGCGCTGGTACCAGAAGAGCGAGCCATGGAAGTCGTTCTGCCCGCGTTGCGTGCGCATGCTGACCTGGGCGGCGCCGAACCCGGCGTCCACCCCGATGCCGCCCACCGAAACCGCGAATTCCCCCGTGCTGTCCACCGTATTGGCGGCAATGGAGAAGAAGGCGCTGGTCTTGACGAAGTTATCGGCAATGTTGACTCCATCCTGGGTGAGGTTGGTGGCGTTGCCCCGCAGGCCGTGCACGAAGGAGTCCGCAATGCCCGAACTCGTGGGCGTGACCACGCCCGGCATCACGCGCACCAGGTCCAGGGGGTTGCGCGTCGGCAGGGGTAGGTTCATGATCTGGCGGCGGTCAACGCTGGCCTTCAACTCGACCATCTCGGTTTCCACCGCGGCCTGCCCGCCGGCGACCTCCACTACTTCCTCCACCGTCCCCACTTCCAACCGGGCCACGACACGCGCGGGCTGGCCGACGAAGACCTGCACGTTCTCAGCGACGAATTTCCTGAACCCGGTGGCTTCCACCGTGACCCGATACAATCCTTCGGGCAGGTTGAGGATGACGAAGGCCCCGGTCGAGTCGCTAGTAGCGGAGTAGGTCACGCCCATAGTCAGCGACACCGCCGTGACTCTGGCCCCCGGAATCACCGCACCGGTAGCGTCCTCCACCGTTCCGATCAGGCGCCCAGACAAAACCTGGGCGTAGCCGATGCCCACCAGCAGGAGGATGACAAACAGGATCCCGCTCATCCGTGTTTTCATGGATTCTCTCCCGTTTCTCGCTTGCTCTGACAGGATGAAGCCCTGGCGTGCGTATCACCCCGTCCGCCCTGTTATCCAGCAATTCCAGTACCAGGGAGGGAAAAACGGCAATGCCCGCAGAATCAAAGGATTAGATTTGGGGAGTCTAGCCGCGCGACTTTATTGGCCTATGAAAAATTGTAATCGCATACCAAAAACTGTAGACCCCTCATGGACCAGGCGGAGAGAGCTGGTCATTGATTGTCTTGAGTGTGCGTTCGGCCAGAGGCGCCTGCTCGTGCTTGGGGGCCAACTTTAGAAAGACCTCCAACTCGGCCTTGGCCTCGGTCAATTGCTCCCGCTTGAGGAAGACCCCGGCGCGCAGCAAGTGGGTCTCGGCCAATTCCCTGCCTCCCAGCGCGAGCAGACGTTCGCTGGCGGTAAACGCTTCCTCATCCCGGTTCAGGCACAGTGCCGCCACCCCCCGCTCATAGTGGCCCTGCCACCAGTCCGGTCGTAGCTCGACGGCGCGCAGCGCGGCCCCCAGCGCCTGCTCGCATTTCCCCACGAAATTGAGCACGCGGCTCAGCGTCGTGTATCCCTCGGCATAGGCCGGGTCAATCTCGACGGCGCGGTGCAGGTGAGTCACGGCCTGCTCGGGGCGCTGCTCACCCAGGTCGAGAATGGCCAGAAGCCGCAACGCCTGCGGGAACTCCGCGTACTCTTGCAACGCCTTCTCCAGATGCGCGCGCGCTTGTTTCCAGCGCTTGCGCTCCAGCTCGCGCCGGGCAGCCTCCCACTCTTCGCGGGCCGCGGGCGGAACCTGCAAGCTCTGGACGGAGACAACGGGCTCGCTGGAACTCCGAGGTGCCTTGAGGGGCGCGATGCGCATGAGAAACTGCAGCATGATTGTCCCTGTCCCCGGCGTCACCAGCACCGATTCCCGCTGCGGCTGATAGCCCTCCGATTCCAGCAGAAACGTGTATTCGCCGGCCGGCACCCCGGAGATGAAGAAGTTGCCCGAACTATCGCTATAGACCGTGCGGCGGAAAGATCCGGAGGACGACTCGATGGTGATGCGCACATTGCCCGCCGAGGCCCCCTGCCGCGCCACCGAGCCATTGATGGTGCGCGTGACCCAACTCGGCGTTGGCGAAGACGCTGCGTCCGGGAGCGGCTGTTGTCCCGCCGCCGCACCCGTCAATGTCAGGAGAACGGTCAGGCAGGCAAGTCGGCTCATCGTGGCCCTACGAGCAGAACAGTGCCGTCACTCTAGCCCAGAACGGCCCCAGGAGCAAGGTTCGGTATCTCTCTGGGCGCTCCTTATTCGCCGAAGCTGCAGCCAACCCGCAGCAGCCCCTGCCCCAGCGGTTTGGTGTAGATGCGGCGGAGGTCGAGTTCCGACTCCGGCATCAGCGGCACGTGCAGGCGGGCGTGCAGCGTCTCGGGCACGTGGCTCTCTTCGTCCAGCAGGAAGCTGACGCCGCCCTCGCTGAGGTCGAGCACGCGGCTGACAGTGGCGCGGGCCGAGTTCGAGAGCACGCCGTAGGACTCCGTATTCTGCAAGAATATACGCTCGTAGCGGCGCTTGCTGCGAGCGGCAGCGAGCGAAATCGCCGGGTAGCTCTGCGCCTCCGCGGCTCTGCGCACCGATTCAGGCGCGTTCCAGTCGCGTGGGTTCACGCTGAGCCCGCTCAGGGCGAATCCGTTCGCCCGCGCCCGGATGCGAATGTCGCGCCCGCTGAGTTCCACCGTCGTGCCTTCCGCGGCTGCGGATGTCTGCGGGAATACTCGCCGTGCCTGCTCCAGCAGCGCGTCGACTTCCTCATCCGAACGCAGCGGCTCGTGGTGAAACAGCATCAGGTGCTTGAGGCCGGCATCCCGCGCCAGCATCGCCGCGCTCTCCCAGGAGCCGTGTCCCCAGCCCTGCTTCTGCGCGCCCAACTCTTCCGGCCGGTACTGGGCGTCGCTGATGAGCAGGTCGGCGCCGCGCGCGAGTGCGCGCAGCGCCTCGTCGGCCTCGGCCTGGCCGGGTTCATGGTCGGTGGCATAGACGATGGCGACGCTCCCGGCCTCCACGCGATAGGCCAGCGCGCCCTGCGGATGATTCAGCCGGCAGGTGCGGATGCGGGCGGGGCCGAGGGTGAACTGGCTGTTGCCATCGAGCTCGCCCAGCGAGTAGGCTGCCTTGAGCGCCGCCGTGCTCACAGGGAAGTAGGGAGCAGCGAACAGTGCTTCGAGGATTTGGCTGAGTCCCGTGCATCCGTTGCCAGCGAGGCGCGGCCCGAAGAAGTGGAAGGTGTTGCCCGCAAAGTAGAGCGGCTCGAAGAAGGGCAGTCCCTGCACGTGATCCCAGTGGTAGTGAGAAAGAAGAATATAGGCTTCCAGCCCCCGAACTTGGAACTCGGAATGGAGTTCACGCCCCAGCTCGCGCAAACCCGTGCCGGCATCGAGGACAAACAGATGAGTCCCCACGCGCAGCTCCACGCAGGGGGTGTTGCCGCCGTAGCGCAGCGTATGGCGTCCCGGCGCCGGCGCCGAGCCACGCACACCCCAGAAAGTCAGGCGGACAGATTGTTCCTGCCTTCTTGAGCGTTCCAACTGCGACTGCGTCCTGCGGAAAACCGCCTGCCGGAGGTCGGTCACCGAGCCGATACCGTGTCCCTGTGGTCCTCTCTTGGCGGCAATAGTAGGGAACGCGGGCGGGCAAGTCAAGCAGAGGGCGGTCGAAAGCGCGGCCCCAGGCGTGAAACGGGTCAGGAGCCGAAGCTGCACCCCACCCGCAGCAAACCTTCACCGAGGGGCTGGCTGTAGATGCGGCGCAGCTTGAACTCGGCCGCCGGGAACAGCGGTACATGCAGGCGGGCATGGAAGGTGTCGGGCACGTGGCACCCTTCGTCCAGCAGGAAGCTGACGCCCCCGAAGCTGAGGTCGAGCACGCGGGCAATCTTGGGCCGCCCCGTGTTGCTGAGCACACCGTAGGCATCCGTGTTCTGCAGCGCGACGCGCTGAAAACGGCGTCGGCCCGAGGGTGGGCCGCCGGGCGAAAGGCCAGGTGGTGCCGTCGAGGGAGAACTCTCTGGCGTGCTGGCCGCCCCGGTGTCCTCCGGCCGCGGCGCGGGTGGCTCCAGGCGCTTCTCGCGGTTCTTGTAGGTGTAGAGGTTGCGGTCGGCAGCCATGAAGAGGCTCGCCGGACTGTCCCCATCGGCCGGGTAGGAGCCGATGCCGTAGTCTAGGTCCACGGCAGGAGCGAAATCGTGGATGGCGGCGCGGAATTTTTCCACCACCCGCTCGGCCAGCGCGGAGGCCTTTTGCGGCTCGGATTGCGGCATCAGCACCGCGAATTCATCGCCTCCGATGCGACAGGCATAGTCGGAGCCCCGAATATTTTCCTGGCAGGCATGCGCCAGACAGCGCAAGACCTCATCGCCCACGGCGTGGCCGTAGCTGTCGTTCGCCTGTTTGAAGTTGCGTAGGTCGAGCAGGAGCAAGGTGAGCGGATAGCCGTAGCGGCGCGAGCGGTTGAGTTCCTTGGCGGCGTACTCGTCAAAGAGCCGGCGGTTGTAGAGTCCGGTGAGAGGATCGGTGAGCGCATTCTGGCGGAGGCGTTTGAACTCTTCGTATTCGAGCAGAATCGGATTCTGGAGCAGCGTGTGGCTGAAGTAATCCACGGCTGCCGTGTGTACGCTCACGGGGCGTCCGAGCCGCTCGGCGAGTTCGCTGCGCCGCCGCAACACTTCCTCCCAATGCGTGACGCTTTCGGCCGCCGACACATCTACGCCGGCGAGATTCTTCAAGAAGCGTTGCAGGAAAGCGCCGCGCGCCGCCGGGTCGAGTTGCTGGAGAACGTCGGCAACGAGCTCCAGCAAGTACTCGGCGCCCTCGCCAGGGGCAGCACGACCGGCCGGTTCCTGCATGGGACTGGGCTTTTTCCGCGGAGGTTCACTTCGAGTGGGCTGATGGCCCGAAGCGACCCGGACGCGCTTCGAACGATCTTTCTCTACCACTCTAGCGCAATACTACGGTCGCGCCTGCTGGCTGTCAATCGCGGAGTCGAGAGAAAATTGCGGAAGTGAAAAGTATTGCACACAACGCCTTTTCGTGTTTGATTCGGCATTGACATCCTCACCCGCGGACTCTAGACTCGCCCAACAGCGTGCCGTTAGCTCGACCGATGACCGCGCCGTCGCAGCCCGGCCGGGGCGTTCCCAGACGGCGCAGCTATCGTTTCTCCCACCGCGTTCCGGTCGTTCTCACCTCCCGCGACCCCGAAACTCATTTCTACGAGCAGTGCGAAACCACCGACGTCAGCTCCCACGGCTGTTGCGTCCACTCGCAGCGCAAACTCACCCCGGGCCAGCGCGTGCGGCTGCAGATTCCTTCCACCGCGCGCGAGGCGGAAGCGCGCGTGGCGCGCGTAGTCCCCGACCCCACCGCTACCATGTGGGAAATCGGACTGGAACTGGCTGAGCCGGGCAACATCTGGGATCTGGAATTCTCTCCCCATACCCTTCACTGGCCCGCTGATCTGGCCCTGCCTCCGGTTCAGGCAGAGCTGGCGAGGCCACGGCCCGCCGTGAAAGGCGAGCCGTTCCGCGTCCCGGAGCCGCCTCCCCCGCCGGCGCTGGAGAAACCCGTTGCGTTCGAAGAGGTGCGCCGGCGCCAGGAGAACATAGCCAAGGAATTCGAAACCCGCCTCGAGCAGGCCCTGCGCGACGCCACCAGCCAGTTGACCAAGAACACCCAGTTTGCCCTGGAAACCGCCGAGGCCAGCATCCGCGAATTGGCAGAGGCAGCCCGCCGCGAGCTCCAGGACTGGCGCGAGCAGCAGCAGAAGGAAATGGAAGGCTTCGTCCAGCGTATGGCGCACTCGGCGCGTGTGGTGGCGGTGGAAGAGGCGGTCGATCATCTGCGGGAACAGACGCAGTTGGCGGTAGAGAAGGCGATGGAAGATTTCCGCGGTCGTCTCCAGGATGCGCTGCAAGCTGGTCTGCAAACACTCGCCGACCGTTTGGGCAAAGGGAAACCGAGCTGAACCGTGTCGGTTGGCCTCCGCTCCGAGCGACTTCAGCTGATTCTGTGCCTCTCCACGCACGCCTCGCGGTGATCAGCGGATGATCGAGAAACGCAAGAGCCCCCGCGCCCCGATCCTGACCCAGGTTGAAGCGCAGGGCGAGAGGTTGTCGCTTTCCGCCTTGGGGCGGTCGAGCAACATCAGTCTGGGCGGGCTGCTGATTGAAACCCCGGATACGCTGCCGGAAGGCGCGAACGCCGTCATCCGCTTCTTCCTCCCGCCGGGCACCCAACCCATCGAAGCGGCTGGACGCGTGGTACGGGTCGAGCCGGGCAAATCGATGGCCGTGGCCTTCTTGGGGCTGGCGGAAAAGCACCGCAAGCTGATTCTCGACTACATCGAGAACGTGCAGGGTGGGCTAACGGGAAAGCTGATCGTTGCCCCTTCGGACAGCTGGGTCCACTTGCGTCGTAGCGGGCGACTGGCGCGGCGGTTGGCGGTGATGCTGAGCTGGCAGGGCGAGGACGGGCGACTCCGCCAGGAAGCGGCCGAGACCCTAGCGCTCAGCCAGCACGGCGCCCAGATTGTCACCTTCGGCGACTTGCAGCCGGCGCAACTCGTGCGGATCGCGCTGCCGGAGACGGCACGCGAAACCTCCGCTCGCATCGTCTGGGTAGCGGGAGCGGACGTGCCGGGCAAAGTCAAGGCCGGACTGGAAGTGCTCGGCAGCGAAGATTTCTGGGGCGTCGAGTTTCCGGTGGATCAATTGGCGGCCCCGGAAGGCCCGCGCATCGCCCGCCGGCGCAGCGCGCGGCTGCCGCGCCGCGTGGACGTCTTGCTCTCTTGGCGAGAAGGTCCGGGAGTGCGGGAAGTGCGCGGACAGACGTTGACCGTCAGCCAGCACGGAGCGGCACTGACCACCGGGGCGGCGCTGGCGGAGAAGCAGCAACTGCGGTTGCGCGCCCCCTGGGTGAACCGGGAAGCCGAGTCCCGCGTCATCTGGGTGCGCTCGGCCGGAGCGCCCGGTGGCAGCCAATTGGGCGTTGAGTTCCTGGAGGGTCAGGATTTCTGGGGGGTCGCGTTTCCGGCCGACCCCGGCTCCGCGCTTCCCTAACTTTGCGGGAGAAACGAGAGAGACAACAACAATGATGATGGCTACCGACTTGGAGAAAGTCTTGGGCTGGGGATCACCCATCGGCCTGGCTGTGTTCTTCATCGCTTTGGGCCTGTTGTTCCGCCTGACCGGTTGGGGAAAGAAGCCGTAGCCTGCCGCCTGGAAATCAGAGGCACGGCACGCGCATCCCGCACGCGCTCTGTGGGGTCGTGTTAGAATCCGACTCTCGATGCCTGCCACCATGAAAGCCCTGATGAAGACGCGCCCCGCCCGGGGCGCGGAACTGCGGCAGGCACCGACACCCGAACTCGGCCCGCACGAGGTTCTGGTGCATGTGCGCGCAGCCTCCATCTGCGGCACCGACCTCCATATCTACCACTGGGATCCCTCCATGCAATCCCGCATCAAGCCGCCCCTGATTTTCGGGCACGAGTTTTGTGGCGTGGTCGAGCGCGTGGGCAGCGAGGTGAGCGCGGTGCGGGCCGGAGACTTCGTCAGCGCCGAGATGCACGTGGTCTGCGGGCGCTGCCTACAATGCCGCATCGGGCAGTCGCACATCTGCCAGAATCTGAGAATCATCGGGCTGGATCTGGACGGCTGCTTCGCCCAGTTCGTCAAGATTCCCGAGTCGAACATCTGGAAACTCGACCCGGCGATTCCCGTGGACTACGGCGCGGTGCTTGACCCGCTCGGCAACGCCGTGCACACGGTCTTGGCGGGTGAGGTCGCCGGCCTGAGCGTGGCGGTCATCGGCTGCGGGCCTATCGGGCTCTTTTCGCTGGAGGTGGCACGTGCCTGCGGCGCGGCGGCCACCTATGCGGTGGAAATCAAACCCCACCGCCTGGAGCTCGCCCGCCGCATCGGCGCCACCGCCGTTCTGAATCCGGAGAAGGAAAATGTAGTCGCCGCCATCCGCTCGGCGACGGGCGGCGTCGGCGTGGATGTGGTGCTGGAAATGTCCGGCCATCCCGATGCCATCCGCCAGGGCTTCAAGATGCTGCGCGCGGGCGGTCGCATCTCGCTGCTGGGCCTGCCGGATGGCCGGGTCGAACTCGACCTCGTCAACGACGTCATCTTCAAGGGCGCGACTGTGCAGGGCATCTTCGGCCGGCGGATGTACGACACCTGGTACCGGATGATTGCCCTGCTCAAGTCCGGCACCTTGAACCTGGAGCCGCTCATCTCCGAACGCCTGCCGCTGGAAAAATTCGAGCGCGCCTTCGACATCCTCGACGCCGGCCAGGCCTCCAAGATTCTTCTCTACCCTGACGGCCTGCCCGACGGGTAGGGTGGCTCAGCAGGAGAATCTGCCATGAACGAACAGACCACCACACGCGCCCAGCTTTCCTACGTACGGGAGGAGCTGCAGCAACTGCGTCAGCAGGGGCTCTACCAGAAGCTGCGCGTCCTCGAAGGCGAGCAGCTCCCGGTCGCCACTTTCGACGGCCAGCGCGTCATCAATCTTTCCTCCAACAACTACCTCGGCCTTACCACCAACCGCGCGCTGAAGAAAGCGGCAGTCGAAGCCATCCGCCGGCTGGGAGTCGGCTCGGGCGCGGTGCGCACGATTGCCGGCACGATGGCAATTCACATGGAACTGGAGGAAAAAATCGCGCGCTTCAAGCAGACCGAAGCCTGTGTGGTCTTCCAGTCCGGCTTCACCGCCAACGCCGGCACCGTCCAGGCCATCCTGGGCGAGAACGACCTCATCATTTCCGACGAGCTCAATCACGCCAGCATCATTGACGGCGGGCGGCTGTCGAAAGCCACGCGCAAGATTTACCGGCACAAAGACCTCAACCACTGTGAAGAAATCTTGAAGGAAACCCTGAACTGGAATGGGCGAAAGCTCCTCATCACCGATGGGGTGTTTTCAATGGACGGTGACATTGCCCCCCTACCCGAACTCGTGGAGCTGGCCGAGCGCTACCACTGCATCATGATGGTGGACGACGCGCACGCCTCCGGCGTGCTAGGCCGCAACGGCCGCGGCACGCCCGACCACTTCAATCTCCACGGACGGGTGGACGTCCAGGTGGGGACGCTGTCCAAGGCCATCGGCTCCATCGGCGGCTACGTCTGCGGCTCGCGCGACCTCATCGAGTTCCTCTATCACCGCGCCCGGCCGTTCATTTTTTCCACCTCGCATCCCCCCTCCGTCACCGCCACCTGTATGGCCGCCTTCGACCTGCTTGATTCGCCCGCGGGCGAGAAACTCATCAAGAAACTCTGGCGCAATACCAAGTTCTTCAAGAAACGCCTGCAGAAGCTCGGCTTCAACACCGGCATCAGCGAGACGCCCATCACCCCCATCATCGTCGGGGACGCGGCCAAGGCGCACGAATTCAGCCGCGAGCTGTTCAAGGAGGGAGTCTTTGCCCAGGGGATCGGCTACCCCATCGTCGCCCAGGGCAAGGCCCGCATCCGCACCATCGTCACCGCCACCCACACCCGCAAAGACCTCGAGCAGGCGCTCGACATCATCGAACGCGTTGCCCGCCGCCTCGCCATTCTCTAGGTACTCGGTACTGAGTACGCGGTAGGGAGCGTGGCAATGCCTTCGGTGAGACGGTTCGAAGACCTGCTGATGTGGCAGCGGGCGCGCGCCTTAGGCAATCTGACATACAAACTGACCGAGCAGACGAGTTTTCGCGATTCTGACCTGAAGGGCCAGATGCGCCGGGCCAGCGTCTCGGTGATGTCAAACATCGCAGAAGGGTTCGGACGCGGTTCGAACGAAGAACTACTGTACTTTGTCTATATCGCCAAAGGTTCAGTTGCGGAGCTGCAATCGCAACTCTACCTTTCGCTCGACCTACGCTATATCTCAGATGGGCAGTTCGAAGAGGCGTTTAAGCTGTCTGACCAAACCGCACGTTTGATTCAGGGGTTTGCGCGTTCGATGAAGCAGGCAGGCAAGGCGAGCTTTCGTCACAGGCGGGTAGCGGTGCCGTGGCGGGAGCAGGTCGAGCAGGTGATGAGAGAAATCGAGGAAGGCAGCAAGGATTCCTGAGTACCCGGTACTCCGTACCCCGTACCCGGTCCACCTTCAGAAGATAAACTTCACCGTCAGCTGCAGGCTGCGGGGACCGCCCCCGGCCAGGATGGGATTGCCCAAGCCCACGTCGGAGGTTGCCGAAATCCCGAGGAAGCCGCAGTGCACCCCGGTAGTGGGTTGGACGCCAGCGGCATCGCAGGGCGGGTCGAAGTTCGGCGCGGCGTCGGCGATGAAGGCAGGCAGGTAGGGGTTGGCGAAGTTGGGATGGTTGGTGAGGTTGAAGACGTCGAGGCGGAATTGCAGGCTCAATTGGTCATTGATGGCGTGATTCTTGATGAGGGCAATGTCGAAGTTGCGGTAGTCGGGTCCGATGAGCGAGTTGCGGCCGAGCGAGCCGAAATGGCGCGTGCCGGGCGTGCAGAACGCGTCGGTCCCATCACCGGTCGGGTCAAGCGTGCAGGGGACACGGAAGGAACTCAGGTCAAGGAATTGGAAGGGGTCGCTGCGGTTGTAGCGGGCCGGGGCGATGATGTCGGGGCGGCCGAAGAACTCGCCGCTGCCGTCATAGTCGCCGATAAAGTTGTAGTTCAGGTGGAAGGGATGGCCGCTCATGAAGGTGAGCACGCCGCTCAACTGCCAGCCTTCGCCGAATTTCCCTAGCCCACCCCACTGGGGCAAGTCGTAGGTGAAGGTGTAGACAAACCGCTGCCGGGTGTCGAAGTTGGAGTTGCCGCGGTTGCTATTGCGGGCGTTGCGGCTGTCGTTCGGCTGGGCGGCGTTGGGGACGAAGTCTTGGCCGTCGCTGGCGTCGTCAATCGAATGCGCCCAGGTGTAGACCACCTGCTGGGTCAGGCCGCGCCAGTTGCGCTGGGTAAACTGCGCCTGCATCCCGTGGTAGGCCGACGAGGACGAGGTTTCAATCTGGTTCACATAGAAGGGCGGATTGGGCGCCAGGGTGCTCAACACCGCCGCGGAGTCGAACGGCCGCGGCACGGAGTCAATGCAGCCGCAAGCCAGATCGGCGGCGGTGATTTCCGCCTGGCTGGGCTGGTTGATGTCGCGGAAGCGGAAGAGGCTGCGTCCCGCCGAGCCTACGTAGCCGACCTGCACCACAGTGTCGCGCCTCAGTTCCCGCTGGACGTTCAGGTTCCACGTCATCACGTAGGGCGTGCGCAGGTTGGGATCCACGGTGGCCACGTCGGCGGTATCGCTCGCAAAGGTGCCCGTGTCAAACACCTGATCACCGACAGCCAGTGTCAGGTCCGGCGAAAAAGAAATGAGGACCGGATTGGAGCCGATGGCGTTGTAGGCCGGCCCGGCGTTGAACGAGTTGAAGAAGATTTGCCCGGTGAAAAAATCCTGCGAAAAGATGTCGTAGAACATTCCGGCGCCGCCCCGGATGACGGTCTTGCCGGTGCCGCCCACATCCCAGGCAAAGCCAAGCCGGGGACTGAAGTTGTTCCAATCGTCGCTGTAGGGCGGGTTCCTGAGCACCAATCCCTGGGCGGGATCGTAGAGGCTGAACTGTCCGCCGGCTTCGGAAATGGGGCCATAGAATTCGTAGCGCAGACCGAGGATGAGCGTGAGGTCGGAGCGGACGCGCCAGCTATCCTGGAAATAGCCCGCGTGCGAGTTCTGGCGGGCGCGCCGAGCAGTGTTGCCCTGCACCTGGAAGCTGAACCCGGTCGGGCTGCCGGCCAGGAAGTCCGCCAGCGAGCCGAAGCCGAGTTGTCCACGCTGGTGGAAGTCGTTGAAGGAGTTGACCGTAGTGCGACGGAATTCATAGCCGAACTTCAGGTCATGGCGGGCCAGTTTCCAGGAGAAGTTGTCAATCAGGTGCCAGTTGGTGTCGTCGCGCCCGCGCGGGTTGGAGAAACCCGAAGAGCCGAGTCCGGAGAGGCCGCTGACGCGGATGGCGGGCAGGCCGAAGTCCTGCATGCGGGTAACGCCGTTGTTCAACCCGATGGAGGTGTTGGGATTCCCGAAGACCGCGCGGTCGGCGGCGAAGAAGTCCTGCTCGTAGAGGTTCCAGCCGAAGCGGGTTTCGTTCACCATGGTGGAGGAATAGACGTGGACGTAGCTCACCGAGAGCAGTTGCGTGCGGATGGGGGAAAAGGTGTTGGTGTTGGGGAGGTTGTTGCCGCCGGCCAGGCCGAGCGGGAAGCTCTGTTCGCTGTCGCCAAAGAAGTAGCGGCCAGAGAGGTGGTTGCGGTCGTTGAAGTTGTGGTCGATCTTGACGATCAAGCTGTCCACATCGTTGAAGGCCGGCGCGCTGGAGACCGTGGAGGCGGGCCAGACTTCCCGGTCGCCGGAACAGCCACCGTTAGCGGCGCAGAAAGTGAATAGATTCAGAATCACGGGGTTAATGTCTGATTGATTGTTCTGAAGACAAGCGAGAATAGTAGTTGTGCATCCCGAAGCGGGAGTTCCTGGAGGCAGAAGCCCTTGCAACTCTCCGATGGCGACCGCAAAGTCATTGAGTGTCGGGACGTCGTTCACCGAGGTCACGCCCAGACGCTCGCGCTGGCCCTCGTAGGTGAAATACCAGAAGGTCTTGTCCTTGACGATGGGGCCGCCGACGGAGCCGCCAAACTGGTTGTTGCGGAACTTGTCCTTGGGGGAGCCGGGCTCGTGGTTGAAGAAGTTGCGGGCGTTGAGTTTGTCGTTGCGAAAGTATTCGAAGACGCTGCCGTGAATGTCGTTGGTGCCGCTTTTGGTGACGATGTTGACGACGGAGCCGGAGTTGCGGCCATACTCCGGCTCGAAGCTAGAAAGAATCCGCACTTCGGCGATGGCTTCCACCGGCAGCACGGTGCCGGGCGTGCCGAAGACACCGCCCTGGTTGATGGCCGGCAGGTTGCGGTAACCGTCGTTCATATCGGTGCCGTCAAGCAGGAAGTTGTTCGAGCGGCCGCGGTTGCCGTTGACGCTGAACAAGCCGAAGGAGCCGGGCGAATCGCCACCCGAGTTAGGCTCGCCAGCCGCGCCGGGCACCATGATGAGCAGCTTGGTGAAGTCGCGGCCGTTGATGGGCAGGTCGAGCACTTGCTTGCTTTCAAAAGAACCGCCCAGAACGTTGCTGGTGGTCTCTACCAAGGGCACGGTCGCGACCACTTCCGCGCGCTCCGTGACGGCACCCGGTTGCAAGGTGATATCCGCGCGGCGGTCCACCGCCACCTCGACGCGGATGCCGGTAGCGATGGCGGTCTGGAAGCCGGAGGCTTCGACGGTCACGCTGTAGCTTCCGATGGGGAGTTCCGGCACGAGGTAGAAGCCGGTGTCGTCGGTCTCGGTGGTGCGCTCCAGTCCGGTGTCCAAGTTGCGCACCGTCACCTTTGCGCCCGGCACCACCGCCCCCATCTGGTCGCTCACTGTCCCCAGAATGCGACCGCGGAAGGTCTGGGCCTGCGCCGCTGCCACCAGCGCCAGATATACGATCACCAGAAGCAGCTTGGATAGCTTTTTCATGACTGAGCCCCCATCGAAAGGTCAGGGGATGACCTGATGCCCCCCTGTAGAAGCCACACCCTCCAGCCTTGCCGGGATTGTGTATACGCCCGCGGTGGGATGTCAAGGAAAGCCGGATTTCCTTGACACCTTCGGGCGATGTCCCTACAATTTCCCGTTCGTTTTGGCGTCAGGAAGGCAGTAGGGGAACCATGGACAGGAAGCGGCTCGACTACTACAAGAAGAAGCTGGTGGCCAAGCGCGAAGAGGTGCAGCGGCTGGTGGCGCAGGCGGAAGAGGAAGGCCGCGCCGCCGACGACGATTCCACGCAGGACATCGCCGACAAGGCCGCCAACTCCTATACCAAGGAGTTTCTCTTCAGCCAGTCGAACAACGAGCGCTACGTCCTGGAGCTCGTGGAAGAAGCGCTCGACCGCATCGAGAACGATTCCTACGGCGAGTGTGTGGCCTGCCACGAAGAGATTCAGCAGAAGCGCCTCGAGGCCGTACCCTGGGCCCGCCACTGCATCAGTTGCCAGGAGAAGCAGGAAAAGGGGCAACTCTAGCCTTCCCGCGGGAGGCTCGTCTTCGAAACCGAACCCGAACCAGGACGTCTCCCACCTCCTCACCCGCTACCAGCGCACTTGCTTGCTTCCGCCTTTGCCTCCGCGCTCGATCGCCTGGCCGCGGTTCTCTTTCCCGCTCCCTGCCGTATCTGCGGGGCGATGTTGACCACGGCCGGGCGCATTCCCGTCTGCGCTGGCTGCTGGGGACGGCTGCGGCCGCTGGAACTCCTCTGCGCGTGTGTGCTCTGTCAGCGGCCGCTCTCGGCTGTTCATCGAATGTCCGAGCGCGAGCCTCTCTGCGGTCTCTGCCGCCGCGGGCTCTATCAGTTCGACCGGCTGCGCAGTTTTGGCCCCTTTGACGGCGTGCTGCGAGACCTCTTGCACCTCTTCAAGTACAACCGTGTGCGACCGCTGGCCCGGCCGCTGGGGCAATTGCTGGCCGTGGTGCTGCACCAGGAGCCAGCCTTGACGGCCGTGGATATGATCCTTCCCGTGCCGCTGTATAGGCGGCGGGAGCGTGCCCGCGGCTACAATCAGGCGGAACGGCTGGCGCAGGAACTCGCCCGCACCTTCCCCTTGCCGCTGGAGACTTCCATCCTTGTGCGCACGCGCGACACCGCCTCGCAAACCGGGCTGACGCCGCGACAGCGGCGGCTGAACGTGCGCGGGGCGTTTGCGGTGGCTGCGCGCAGCCAGGTGAAAGGCAAACGCATCTTAGTGATAGATGACGTGGCCACGACTGGGGCGACGCTTGATGCCTGCGCGCGGGCGCTCAAGCGCGCCGGCGCGGCCCGGGTCGAGGCGGTTACCGTGGCCCGTGTGGTAGAATGGGTGCCCGCTTTGGCCGAGGCGGCCGGAGCGGGCGATACCGATGATCTCGCTGATGCATAGTCCGGTTCTGGTACTGAACGCCACCTACGAGCCCATTCACGTCACGGCGGCGCGCCGGGCGATCGTGCTGGTGCTGAAGGGCGTGGCGCGCAGCGAGGAAAACAACCACTCGGTGGTCCACGCGGCCAACTTCGCCATGGCGGTCCCTTCCGTCATCCGCCTGCTTGAATACCGCCACATCCCCCGCCAGACCCGGGCACTCTCGCGCAAGAACATCCTGCTCCGCGACCGCAACACCTGCCAGTTCTGCGGCCAGGTATTCGCGGCGGGCGACCTGACGCTCGACCATGTTACTCCGCGCTCGCGCGGCGGCCAGACTAGCTGGGAAAACCTCGTCGCCTGTTGCCACCGCTGTAACAACATCAAGGGCGACCGCACGCCGGAGGAGGCCGGGCTGAGGCTCGTGCGCCGCCCGCGACCCTACACCCTCCACACCAACCGCCAACTGATGCGCCTGCTCGGCCACGCCGAGGAGAAGTGGCGCAAGTACCTCTTCTATTGACCGCCACCTGCTGAGGAGCTCCCGCCAGTCCTCTTGCAACTAACGGGGAGGTGTCTCCTCTTGCGGAGGAGAATCCCCGGGCCGCACTTCTATGATCTCTGGCGCGGGGGCGTAGGAAGCAAAAACCGTGCGGTAGGGTCGGGGAAGCTGCATTTTTTCGAGCCAGAAAGCCATCAAGGCGGTGAGGATGATGCTGAAGAGAATCACCGCGTAGACGATGCCTTGAATCAGGTCGCCCTTCTCTACACCCTGCTGGGCGGGCAAGGTGGCGAGCACGGCCGCCGCCAATCCCTTGGGGACAATCACGGCCATCAGGGCGGCGTCCAGTTGCGGCAACTGCTTGCTGGCGGCCAGCCGCACCACCGGGATACGAAGCAGGAAGATCACCAGCGTCAGGGCTAGGCCCGTGAAGACCAGCCACCAGTTGGTCAACTGGATGGAGAGGCCGATGTAGACGAAGAAGAACGTCTTGATGAGGAAGACGATTTCGGCGAAGAAGGCGCGCTCGGTTTCGTTCAGGTGTACGGTGCGCACGCCTTTCAACAGACGGCCGAGGGCCGAGCCGAGAGTGCCGATGTTGCCCAGGATGATGCCAAAGGCCAGGGCGGCGATCGCGCCGCTGTAGCTGAGCAACTCGGTAACCCCGTAGAGAATGAAGACGAAAGCTGGAGTGGTGAAGATGCTGTTCTGCAGCTCGCGGATGCGGGTCAGGATCAGGTCCCAGAGGATGGCGGCGAAGATGCCGATGAGCGCCGCCATCAGGAAGGAGGCCAGCATGTGGCCGGCCATGCGACCGACCTGCAGGTCGTGGAGCCGGATGGCTTCCAGCAGGCCCAGGGTCACCACAATGCAGAGCACGTCGCTGAAGGTGGATTCGAGCACGAGGATGGTGCGCGAGACTTGTTGCATCCGCAGCTTGCTCACCAGCGGAATCACTACGGCCGAGGACGTGCCGCCCACGATGGCTCCCAGCGTGAAGGCGGGAAGCATCGGCAACGACATCCAGGCCCAGCCGGCCGCGCCCACCACCGCCGTCGTGGCTACAAAATTCCCTACCGTCAACAGCAGCGTGCCGCCCATCGCTTCGCGCAAGCCTTTGAAGTCCAACCCCAGCCCGCCCTCGAAAAGGATGATGACGAGGGCCACGGTGGTGAAAACCGGCCCCACCCGGCCAAAGTCCTGCGGCGAGACCATCTTCGCGATCGGCCCAAGGAAGAGACCCAAGACCACGAGCGGCAGGACATCGGGAATGCGCGTCCGTTCGAACAGCGCAGAGAAGGCGTGGGCCAGAAAGACGAGCAGCCCGACGACCAGAATGACAACCGCTATTTGCATTGTTGGTTGATGAGCTGGCGGAGGGGGCGGGATTCGAACCCGCGGCACCAGGTTTTACCCGGTGCAACTGCTTAGCAGGCAGCCCTGTTAGACCACTCCAGCACCCCTCCGAATCGCGGTCGGTTCATTATAGCCCCTGCGCACAGGGATGGGAACTCGCTTCCGGCTGCTAGCTTCCTTCTAGTAGGCCCAGCGGAGCAGCAGGCCGCCGGTGGTGTAGCCGGCGCCGACGGCCAGCAGCAGCACCAAGTCGCCCTTCTTGAGCCGCCCCTGCTCGAGCGCGTCCACCAGGGCAATGGGGATGGTGCCGGCGGTGGTGTTGCCGTAGCGCTCAATATTGAGCAGGACTTGCGAGTCGCTCAAGCCCAGCCGCTCGGCGGTGGCGCGGATGATGCGCTCGTTGGCCTGGTGGGGCACGAGCAGGTCGAGGTCTTTGCCGGTGAAGCCGTTGCGGGTGAGCAGCATTTCGGAGACTTCGGCCATGCGGCGGACGGCGTACTTGAAAACCTGGCGGCCATCCTGATGGACATAGTGCATCTTCTTCTCGACCGTTTCGTGGCTGGGGGGATGGAGGCTGCCGCCTCCCGGCATGTGCAGGAAGCAGCCGCCCGAGCCGTCAATGTCGTGGTGGAAGTCAATGACGCCCATGTCGGCTGGATTGTTCTGGCAGGGCTCAATCAGGACGGCGCCGGCGCCATCGCCGAAGAGCACGCAGGTGGCGCGGTCTTCATAATCAATGATGGAACTCATGGTGTCGGAGCCGATGACGAGTGCCTTGCGGTGAGTGCCCGCGGCGACGAACTGAAATCCTACGGTCAGCGCATAGATGAACCCGGAGCAGGCGGCCAGCAGGTCGAAGCCCCAGGCGCGCGTGGCGCCCAGCCGATCCTGCACCAGGCAGGCAGTGGAAGGAAACAGCATATCCGGCGTGACGGTGGCGACGACGATGAGGTCAATCTCCTCCGGATGAACCCCTTTTTCGGCCAGCAGGGCGCGCGCGGCTTCGGTGGCCATATGCGAGCTGGCCATGCCGTTCTCCACGAGGTGGCGTTCGCGGATGCCGGTGCGCTCGAGGATCCAGTCGTTCGTGGTGTCGACCATTTTTTCCAGGTCGGCGTTGGTGAGCAGGCGCGGGGGAACGTAGCGCGTTACGCCGGTGATTTTGGCGCGTATGGGAGGCATCCAATCCTTTCAACGTGCGAGTCTTGAGCGAAGCGCAGGCAGCCCAGATTCTAGGGGTTGGGCGAAGGAAAAGCAACTGCGGGCCATGCGTTTCCTTCGAGGTAGCGGGGGAGTTGGCTGAGGCGGGAGATGCAAGGGACATCTTTGGCCCAATAGCCGTGCAAGGGATCGTAGAGGACGGCACCAAGGCCGGCGCGCCGCGCGCCCATAACGTCAATGGAGTAAAAATCGCCCACCATCACCGCCTCCTCCGGGCGCAGACCGAGCGGTTTGAGGGCATGGGCGAACACGTCCGGGTGGGGTTTCTCGACGCCGACGATGGCGGAATCCACGATGACGTCGAAGAAAGCGGCCAGGCCCATGTCACTCAGGAGCTCCTTGCAATTGCCATTGGAGTTCGAGACCACTGCTAGCGCAAGGCCGCGGCGCTTCAGGTCGGTCAGGGTGGGCGCGGTGTCCTCCGGTACCGCGCACCAGTAGGGGCGGCTGGCGGCGGCGCGGTCGAGGTATTCGGCGACGGTTTCCTGCTGGGCGGGATGGTGAATCAAGGCCGCCGCGATTTCCCGCCAGAAGCGTTTCCAATCCTCCCGTGTGACCCAGTTCAGACGGGCCGGGGGAGCCTGCTCCCAACGGTGGAGGAGCTCGCGGTCGAGCCATTCGCGCCCGCGGTATTCGGCGGTGCGCAGCTCACGGCCGTCGCCGCGCAGGCCCAGGCTGGTGCCTTCGAGCGCAATCCGGGGGTAGTCGAGATGCACGAGCGTATTGCCGGCATCAAACAGCACCGCGCGCAGAGGCATCGGTAGAACTTATCCTAAGGTCCGTACCAGAGCCATGCGATTAGCCACAGGAGACCACCAAACAGCAGTAGCCCAAGAATCCCCCACACATAGTTGGCTGCAAGTAGTCTGAACAAAGGGATCATGTTATTCCAGGCGTGGGTGAAGGGAAGAGTGGCGGTGGTTGCTTATCCCATGTCTCGAATTCAGCATCGTGAAGCTGTCTTTTCTTCCTCGCTTCGTGCCGCCCGAAAAGCCAGTAATAGAGGAGAAAGCTCCCCACTAACAAAGAAATCACTTGTGCCAAAGCTACGAATGTGTCGGAGAGCAGAGCGATTGCATTCGTCGTTCTCAACTGACTTCCTCGATGGAGTGCGACCACTGGATCGTGGCGGTCTTGCTCAGGGTGGCGGAGACGGAGCAGTACTTGGTGCGGGAAAGCTCGAGGGCGTGCTCGACGGCGCGCGGGTCAATCCCCTTGCCCACGATGCGGTAGTGGACGCCGAGTTTAATCCAGACCATCGGCGGCTTGGAGGCGCGCTCGCCTTCGACTTTGATTTCGAGCGCCGTCACCTGCTGGCGCTTCTTGCGCAGGATGGAGATGACGTCGGAGCCGGTGCAGGCGCCCAGCGCGAGCAGGAGCAGTTCCATGGGGCCGGGGCCGGAGTTGCGGTTGCGGTCGGCGTCAATCACCAGTCCGTGGCCGCTCGGCCCCACGGCCAGAAACTGCTCCCCCTCCGTCCAGCGAACGATTCCCTGTTGCATGGTGGCTTCTCCGTCGGGCGCGCCCGATTCGGGCGCGGGAAAGCAGAGGATACCCGGTAACGACGGGCGACGCTAGTTCGTGGACGGCGGCTGGCGTTCATCCAGGGCGGGCCATTCGAACGCGACCGTCTCGGCGACGCTCAGATCGTTGGAGAGGGCTTCAACGAATTCGTTCACCAGCTTCTTGTCGAACTGGGTGCCGGCACAGCGCTGCAACTCCTCGATGGCTTCGGCGCGATTGCGGGAGCGCTTGTAGGTGCGCTCGGTGATCATGGTGTCGAAGGCGTCGGCGATGGCAATGATGCGCGAGGCGAGGGGAATGGCGTCGGCCTTCAACCCGTCCGGATAGCCGCTGCCGTCCACGCGCTCGTGGTGGTGCCGCACGATCTTCTGCACGCGCGCCATCGCCCGCAGCGGCTCCAGGATGCGGGCGCCGAGGACGGCGTGCTCCTTCATGATTTCGAACTCCTCGGCGTCAAGCGAGGCAGGCTTGTGCAGGATGCGTTCGGGAATACCGATCTTGCCCACGTCGTGGAGGATGGCGGCCAGACGCAGCTCCTCGACGTCTTTGGCGGGCAGACCGAGGCGGCGGCCCAGCGCGACGCTGTAGCGGGCGACGTTCTGCGAGTGGCCCTGGGTGTAGTGGTCTTTGGCATCGATGGCGAAGGCGAGGGAGGTGACGGTCTCGAGCACCGCCGGCGGCAGGTCGCGCGAACTGTCTCCGTCGGTTCCGCCCAGCGATTCGGTGACGCTGGCCAGACGCCGCCGCACCTCCTCGAAGGCTTCCGGGCCGGTAGCAAACAGGCGCTTGAGGGTGACGCCCAGGTAGGCTTCCAGCACGCTGCGCTGCCATTCCTTCTGCTCGCTCAGCTTGTAGTGGTCGGCGCTGACAACGGCGTTGCCGCCCTGGTGCTTGGCCAGGTACATGCTGGCGTCGGAAATCTGGATCAACTCCTGGGGCGTGGAGGCGTGGCTGGGGAAGGTGGCGAGGCCGACGCTGGCGGTGATGTTCTTTTCGCGCAGGAGCGGGTCGTTGGCGAGCCAGGTGCGGAGCTTGTCGCCCAGCAACAGGGCCTGTTCGGCGTTGGTTTCCGGCATCAGGACGACGAACTCGTCGCCGCCGTAGCGGGCGACGACGTCGGAGCGGCGGCAGTTCTGCTCCAGGATGCGGCCCGTGCGCTGCAGGATGGTGTCGCCTTCCAGGTGGCCGTAGTAGTCGTTGACGAACTTGAACTTGTCGAGGTCGAGCAGCATGAGCGAGAAGTGGCGGCCCACGCGCGTGGCCCGGCGCCATTCGGCGTTCAAGGCCTCCATAAAGAAGCGGTGGGTCTTGACGCCGGTGAGGCCATCGGTGATGGCCTGCTCCTTGGCTTTCTGGAAGACGAAGGCATTGTGCAGGGCGCTCGCCACCTGGTCGGCCAGGGTGCGCAGCAGGAGAACGTCTTCTTCCGAAAAGGCCTGCGGATTGCGGGACTCCACGTTCAGCACGCCCAGCATCTGGTCGGCATAGATGACCGGGAGCGACACGAGCGAGCGCGCGTCCGGCAGGATCGTGTGGCAGCGTTGCCGCTCCTCGTCGCTCTGGATGTCCTCCAGCCTGTGCACGGTGCCGGTCATCACCACATCGCCGATGCAGCCTTCGCCCAGCTTGATGCGCTGGTTGAGCCCCTGGGCGTTGTGCCCGGCTTCGGCCTGGATGACGACCTCGCGGTTGGCGTAGTCGAGCACGCCGATGCCGATGTGGTCGTAGGGGAGATTGAGGTGAATCTCGGCGGCGATTTCCGTCAGCATCTCCTCCGGGTTCAGGGTGGAGATGGCCTTGCGGGAGATGTTGTTGAGCAAGGTGAGGTGGTGGCTCTTGCGGCGCTCGGCGGTGAACAGATGGGCGTTCTCGATGGCTACGGCCGCCTGGGCCGCGACAACGCGCAGGATCTCGAGGTCTTCGCTGCCGAAGGCGTTCTCTTCGGTATGGCTGACGACGCCGATGACCCCTAGGGCTTTGTCGTGGGAGATGATGGGCACAGCGCAGAACGAGCGGGCGTCCCGACCCGGTTCCAGGCCGAGTTCCTCCACTTGCTGGGCAAAGCGCGAGCGGATGAGCAGGGGTTTGCGGGTGCGGAGGATGTGCTCGGTGATGCCGTTGCGGACGGGGCGGCGGCGCTTGGGCAGGAAGTGGTCGTCGCGGATCTCGAGTTCGAAGCAGATTTCGTTCTGGGCGGGATGGTGGAAGGCGACGAAGAAGTTGCTGACGTCGAGCACTTTTTTCAGCTCGGAGTGCATCAGTTGCAGCAGCTGGTCGACGTTGAGGGCGGAGCTGAGCGCGCGCCCGATTTCGTTCAACAGACGCATCTCCTCGCTGCGCCGCACCGACTGGCGCACCAGGAAGAAATTCTCCACCGCCATGCCCACCTGCCCGCCCAGGCCGAGCAGCAGGCGGAGTTCAGCGGGCGAGAAGTGGCGCGGTTCGCGCGAGGCGAGCGCGAGCAGGCCCAGCGGGCCGGCTTTGGCGCGCAGGCTGACGCCGACCAGCGTATGCACGCCTTCGTCCTGCGCCTGCTTGAGAAGCTTCTCGAATCCTTCCGGCCGGGTGCCGAGCGTGGTGGGCGGGGGCCGACGCATCAAGTCCGGCACCACCAGCAGCCCGCCCAGGCGCGCCACGGTTTGATGGAGGTGATCGAGCAGGCCGTGCCGTCCCAGCTCGCGCAGGAAGTTTCCCGGCAGGCCGCGGTGAATGTAGTCGGCCGGCTCGTTGCTCTGGCCGAAGACGGCAATCGTTCCCGCCTGCACGCGCAGAGCGGCGAGCAGGCGTTCCAGGGTCTGCCCCATCATGTCTTCCAGCGAGCCGCCCTGATGGGCGGAGCTGGTGACCAGGTTCAGGTTGGCGACACTCAGGATGTTGCGCTCCAGGCTGTGCCGGTCTTCCTCATAGAGGGCAATCACCATCCCCACGGCCAGCAACTGTTCGGGCAGGTTGACGAGGATGGCGGTGTAGGAGGCAAAGAGGGTCTCAATGCGATGGGCAAAGGGCGTGGTAATGAGCAACGCGGCCCAGAGGATGAATGCGGAAGCGAGAATCCGTCCGCCCATCATCTCCCGCCGCGCGCCCTCGCGCCAGAAGACCCAGCCACTGGCGCCGGCGGCCAGGGCGGTGCCGAGTTCGGGCGAGAGCGCCCGCAGGTCGAAGAAGGAGCTGAAGTGGTAGGCAATCGCCCAGATGAGAAACAGCGGGCTGATAAAGGCGGTGACGCCAATCCGGCCCTCGCCGCTGGCAAAGCTGCGGGCGGAGTCCAGAAACAGCAAGCAAGCCATGGCCAGCAGGAGCGAGGAGGCGGCGGCGAGCAGTTGCGGGATCGCCTGTTTGAACAGCGTCTGCGATTGCAGGTGCGCCAGGTAGTGCAATGCCAGCAGCGTCCACGCGCCCGTCCAGTAGAGCAGATAGACTTCGCGCTTGAGCCGATAGAGATAGAGGAACAGCGCCGCGATGGCCGTGCGCCCGACCAACGGAATCAGCGCATAGTTAGATTCCATTGGCTCCGTTCCAGCGACTGCCCCTTCTCCCCGGTGCGAGTGACTTCCTGGCTCCTGCGTTCACGCCTGCCGGGCTGTCCTCCGAGTCGCGATGGATTCAGTGGGGCTTATGGTAGCGATTTCGCGCGGCGGGCGCAAGGAATCCGATGGCCGGCTCGCAATTGAGTCGGCTTTTTCTTATGATGGGCTTTTCGAGACCTATGGCTACCGTGCGCGTCCGCTTCGCGCCTTCCCCGACCGGCTACCTGCATGTGGGCGGGGCGCGGACGGCGCTCTTCAACTGGCTGTTCGCACGCCAGCAGGGCGGGGTCTTCATCCTGCGCATCGAGGACACCGACGCCGACCGCTCGCGTCCCGAGCTGACCGAAGCGGTTCTGGACGGATTGCGTTGGCTGGGGTTGAACTGGGACGAGGGACCCTACCATCAATCGGAGCGACTCGAAGCCTACCGGGCACTGGCCGAGCGACTCATCCAGTCGGGCCACGCCTACCGCTGTCACTGCACGCCCGAAGAGCTTGAAGCCCGCCGCCAGGCCGCCGAGCAAGCCGGCCGAGCCTGGAAGTACGACGGTCGCTGCCGCAACCTGACCGCCGCCCAACGCGCCGCGCAGGCCGGCAAGCCTTCGGCCGTCCGCTTCCGCGTGCCCGAGGGCGGCGAGACTGTCTGGGACGATTTGGTCTACGGCCGGGTCGAGTTTGCTCACAGCGAAATCGAGGACTTCGTGCTCCTCCGCCGCGACCTCATGCCGACCTATCATCTCGGGGTGGTCGCCGACGACCTCGAGATGCGCATCACTCACGTCATCCGCGGCGCTGACCACTTGGCCAACACCCCCAAGCAAATCCTGATGTACAACGCGCTGGGCACCCCGCAGCCCGTCTTTGCGCACCTGCCGCTGATCCTCGGACGCGACCGCACCCGCCTCTCCAAACGCCACGGCGCCACCTCCGTGACCAGCTACCGCGACGAAGGCTTCCTCCCCGAGGCCTTCCGCAATTTCCTCGCCCTGCTCGGCTGGTCGCCCGGCGACGACACCGAATTGATGCGCACCGAGGAGCTCATCCGCCGGTTCCGCTTGCAGCAGGTGAGTCGCACGAACGCGGTCTTCGATCGCGCCAAGCTCGAATGGTTCAACGCTGAATACTTGCGGACGGAGCCACTGGAGAAAATCCTGCCCCAGGTCGAGGCCACACTGAAGAAGTTCGGGCTCTGGCGCGAAGAATGGGCGGGCGCCGAGCGCGACTGGTTCGCGCGCACGGTGGAGCTGCTGCGGCCGCGCGCCCGCCTGCTCAACGATTTCACCACCTGGGCGCGCGCCTTCTTCTCCGACCAGTTCGACTACGACCCCGAAGCGGTGAAGAAGTTCCTCAAGGACGAGCGCCTGCCCGCGCTCCTGACTCAACTGGCCGAGGCGCTCGCTGGCGTCAGCGACTGGACGCACGAGGCGACCGAAGCCGCCCTGCGCGGCCTGGCGGAGAAAGCCGGCGTCAAAGCCGCCCTGCTTATCAACGCCACCCGCGTCGCCCTCACCGGCCAGGCCGTCGCCCCGCCCCTGTTTGAAACCATGCTCGTCCTCGGCCAGGACCGTGTCCTCACTCGCTTACGGTGCCTGATCGAGAACTGGCCCGGCCCGAAACCGACCTAAGGCCGTTTTTCACCCTGTGCTCTGTAGGTGACGAGTTTGACGGGCTTCGTGGAATTCGCCGTGGCTCCGGCTTCGGCTGGCCCCTCCAGGTACAAGGCCACGGCGCGGGCGTAGCTGGCGGCGAAGGTCCCGAGTCGCGGGGCCGAGCCCGCAAAGGCACGCAGGGTCTGGTGGGCTTTCTCCCGGTAAACAGCCTCTCCGGTCAGCGCATGAAGTCGGTTCAGCACCAAGGCAGCCACCGCATTGGCTCCGGGCAGAGGTGCGTCTTGGATGTCTTTCCGGGGCTGTTTGAGTGTCTCGAGAAATTTTCCCCCGGGAATAGTGTCGAAGAAACCGCCCCGTTCCTGATCCCAGAAATTCTTCACCGCGTAGTCCATCAAGTCCCGCGCCACCGCTAGATAGCGGCGTTGACCGCTCAGCTCAAACATATCCAGCAACGCCTGAGCCATATAAACCTGGTCCTGGAGCAACCCGGGAGTGAGCGTCTGGTCCTCAAAGACGGTGTGATACATCCCGCGGTCCGGGCGGTAAGCGCGAGCGAGCAGGAAGTCGGTGGTTTTCAACGCAAAACGCTTCACTGGCTCGTCGCCAAAGGCATCGTAGGCATGGCGATAGGCCGAGACCAGCAGAGCGTTCCAGTCGGTGAATTTGTTTTTGTCCACCAAGGGAGCCTTCTGGCGGAGGCGGGCGGCACGTAGCTTGGCTTTGCCACTCGCCAAGAGCCTGCGGACGCGCTCGGCAGGGAGGTCGAACACGCGGGCGATTTCTTTCACACTCCGGCCGAGGTAGAGGACGTTCCGGTCGGGAGTCGAGGGCACGTGGCGCTGCGGCGCCGCCACAACCCCAAAGTGAGCGGCCACCACGCGGACCTCCTCTGGCGTCAGCAGTTCTTGAATCTCTGCGAGAGTCCAGGTGTAATACGTGCCGTCGTCATCCAAGCTCAGGTCGGCGTCTTGCGAGGCGTAAAAACCTCCTTCGGCTTGGTCGGAGAGAGTACGGGTGAGGTAGGCAATGATCTCTCCTGCCACCTCGCGGTAAAGCGAGTCACGAGTGACCTGGTAGCCGCGCGCGTAGGCCTCGAGAAGTTCTGCCTGCACGTACGCCATCTTTTCGAAGTGCGGAATGTGCCAGAACTCATCAGTGGAGTAGCGGTAGAAGCCGCCCAGAATGTGGTCGCGGATACCCCCGCGCGCCATCCCAGCGAGCGTCTTACTGGCCACCTCTAGGAGTTTGGCCTCCCCTGTGACTCGATAGCGATCCAAAGCGAGCTCGATGACGGCCCCGTGGGGAAACTTGGGAGCTCCGTCGCTTCCTCCATGCACGGGATCAAAGTCTCGCTGGACGGCAGTGAGGAAACTTTCGAGCAACGCGGGTTTGACCTCGCTCGGCTGCGCCAAACCGGTTTCGTAAGCCTGCAAATGCTGCAGAATCTGGTCGGCCGCTGCCAGAATGCGGTCTTTTTGCGTCTGGTAGGCGTTAGCGACGGCAGGGAGAACCTCTTTGAAGCCGGGCCGGCCGTAACGCTGCTCGGGAGGGAAGTAGGTGCCGCCGAAGAACACCTTGCCCTCCGGCGTCAGGAAAGCCGTGAGCGGCCAGCCGCCCTGGCTGGTCAAAGCCTGCACGGCCTGCTGGTAGCGGGCATCAATGTCGGGCCGCGCGTCCCGATCCACCTTGATAGCCACAAACAGGTTGTTGAGGAGTCGGGCGATGGCGGGATTTTCGTAGCTCTCGCGATCCATCACGTGGCACCAGTGGCACCAGACCGCGCCAATATCCAACAGAATGGGCCGGTCGAGTTCCTGCGCGCGTTGGAAGGCTTCGGGCCCAAATGGGTACCAGTCCACCGGCTGGTTCGCCGCGCTTCTCAAATAAGGACTGGCTTCCTTAGCCAAGCGGTTGGGTTCTCCGCCTTCGCGCGGCTGAGCCACCGTTTTAGCCCGACACCAAAAATCCCCAGCCGCCACCAGTACTAGGGCCAACAAGCCCAACACGGCCAGAGTCAACCCCGCACGAGGCCAGAGACGCTTCTGTGGGCTCACCGGACTGTTTTTCGGAGTGGAGAATCCGATACCGCCAGACTTGCGTTCAGGCATTGCTATCTCTTGCCGGGTGAACTGCGGGAACTGACTTCAACGTTGAGCGTGATCTGGCGCTCCACCGGACGGAGGCAGATGGTGTCGTTGCAGGCCTGGTAGCGCAGCCCCAGCCCCAGCTTGCGGCTGCCAGGTTTTGTCTCCGGCCGCGCCCGCAGGGTCAGCGCAATCTCAATCGTCCCCTCGTAGACGGCCAGCTTCTCATCCGGCGCGAAGCTGAACGTCTTGACCACGGCCTTGGGAAACTTCATTGCCGCCAGCTCAAATCCGCTCTCAGCGGGCAGAAAGACTTCGGTGGGGATGAGGTAGCTCTCCAGCGGCTTCTGGGAGTTGATGTGGAAGCCGGGGATGATCTCGACCTGGAGCTTGAGCGTCGCCGTCCCGCCCGGCGCCAGCGTCAGTTCGGTGGGGCGCGCCCGCAAGCTGACAACGGTCTCCGGCTTTGGTGGACTCTGCGCTGTCAGCGCCAGCGGCACCAGCATGAAACATATTACGCGTTCAGCCCAGTGGCTTCGGCCACTGGGTCCTGCTGCCGCTGGCCGCAAACATTCCCCACGTCGAGCCCGGTGGCCCCTGCCACCGGGAAAGTCAACTGCCCAGCCCTTCCCCCGGGCAGGGGCCTGGGGGCTCGGGGTCGTATTCACTGACGCACCCGCGGAATGTTCTGCTCTTGTTCTCATAGCAGCGCCCGGATGTTGGCGCGCAGGTCGTCAATGTCGGTGATGCCGATGTTCTTGCGCGCGATGCGCCCCTGGCGGTCAACGTAGATCGTCACCGGCAAGCCGGGCAGGCCGCCAAAAGCCTCCGCGGTCTTGTCATCGCCCAAGACGACCAGGTATTCGATGGGGACCTCGTTCTCAAACTCTGCGATGTCCTTCCAGCCGCCTACGTCCAGCGAGATGCCGATGAACTCGACGCCCTTGGCGCGGAATTCTTCATAGACCTGATTGAAGAATGGGATTTCAAGCTTGCAGGGCAGGCACCAGGTGGCCCAGAAATTGATGACAAGGACCTTGCCCTGATAGTTGCGCAGGCGATGGAGCTGGCCGGAAGCATCCGGCAGCGCGACGTCCGGCAGCGCCGCGAGCGCCGCCCCGGCGCTGGCTGGCGTGGGTGTCTCGAGCTTGAAGAGTTTCTCCTCCACTTGGTTGAAGAAGGCGAGATAGCCCGAGAGGCGCGTCAACTGCCCCGAAAACACCAGCACACCAATCGCGATCAGCAGCACCCCCGCCGCGCGCTCGACCCAGGCAAGATGCCGGCGAAAGCCTTGCGAGAAACTGAGGAAACGGTTGAGACCGACGGCGGTGAGCAGGAAGGGAAGGGCGAGTCCAGCAGAATAGATGGTGAGCAGGAAGACGCCTTCCGAGACGGTTTCCCGGGTTGCGGCCAGGGCGAGAATTGCGCCGAGAATGGGGCCGATGCAGGGCGTCCAGCCGAAGGCGAAGGCGAGTCCCAGGACAAACGAGCCCACGGGGCCGCGCCCGCCCGCCTCCTGAAACCGCTTCTCCCGGTAGAGGGCCTCGAGCTTGAACACGCCGAGCAGGAACAGCCCGAAGAAGACGATGATGACGCCGGCGATGCGGTAGAGCAGCGTCTTGTTCTTCAACAGGAAGGCGCCGACGCTGGAGGCGGCTGCGCCCATGGAGATGAAAACCAGAGAAAAACCCAGCACAAAGGCGACCGCCGCCAGCAGCACGCTCTTGGTTCTCGCCCCGCCGCCCTCCTTGAGCTTCTCGATGCTGACGCCGCTCACCAGCGAGAGGTAGCCCGGCACGAGCGGCAGCACGCAGGGCGAGAGGAAGGAAAGCAGCCCGGCCAGAAACGCCGTCGGAAGTGTCAGCTGCTCCATGTGCTATGTCCTCTCCGTTGTTCCCATCTTTTCTTGGATGCGCTGCTCTCCCACTTTGATTCTTTTCAGATTCTTCTCATCGTATTCAAACTGGTGTTTGTTCAGCCCAGGGGCTTCCGCCCCTGGATCAGGTCAGCGTCCGCCACCAGGCCGCGAGCCGCGCCGGGCGGTGGCGCGCCGCCAGCGTGAATTCGACGCTGCGCAACGCCTGCCGTGAGCCGGCTGCCTGGGCCAGCGCATAGGCGCCCGTGTCGCAGAAGCTTTCGCAGGCGTACTCGCGCCAGGCCGGCCCCTGAAAGACAGTTCGGAAGAGGTGCTTTGCACCCGCTCCTGTCTTGCCAAGCAGCCTCGCCTTGCGGTACTGCGCCGAATAGCCGAGCTCGCCCCGCCGGCCGCGTGCGCGCTCGCGCGCGAGGTGCCGCACGAACCGCTGCCGGGCCCGCACACCCAGGCGCGGCCAGAGGAAGTGACACAGCTCGTGATAGAAGAGCCGTTGTCCGAGCCAGCGTTGGCGGAACAGGCGTTGGCGCAGCACGATGACGCGCTCGCGCACGTAGCTGACCGCCTGCGTGGAGCGGTCCCCGTTGCGCAACTGCGGGGGCAGTGTCCCCCGATGTGCAGCCTCAGCATCGAGCAGGATCTTCGTGCCGTAGCGCAGGATGGAGGAAGCGGGCAGGACTTCCAGCCGCGGCAGGCGCGCGCGCACGCGGGGGTCGAGGGCAGCAATCCAGCCGGCCAGCAGCCGCTGCTGGGGCCGCGTGAGGCGGGGCGAGAGCCGAAACCCGCCGAGGCGGTGCCCACGGCGCGGCGGCACGCGCAGGCGCGCGAGACTCTGCCGCGCCCAGTGCGTCACCTGGCGGCGGTGGAGGCGCGGCGGCAAAAACAACCCCCTGGGGAAATGCTACCGCGAGCAATTATAATTGAGGGGGGAGGGGAGGCAACGAAGCAGGCTCGTTCGCATCTCTGCCGGAGGGAGGCGTTGAGGTGACCGCCGAGATCAGTCGCACCCATCCCCTGCGCCGGCTCTTCGCGGATCTGGTGGAGCGGCGCTACGGCGAGGATCTCCATCTGCGGGACACGCAGGTGAGCGATTACGTGGCGAACATGCTGACGGACTTTACCCACACGGACAACCTCTACCGGATCCGCAACGCGGCTGGGCGGCGCCTCGATGAAGTCGCCGAGATGCTGGTCGAGTCGAACCCGCTGCTGGCGGCGAACTCGTTCGAGCGCGAGCGCGCGGTGCGCAAGCACATCGGCGATTTCACGCTGTTTTTCCTGGGGATGTTTCCCGAACACGTCGCCTGTCGGAAGCGCGCCAGTTTGCGTCTGGATTTCATGATTGACTTCGTGCAGGCGGGCAAGGAGTCCTACACGATTGTCTCAGCGTTCGACCAGTTCGAGTACCGCACGGCGGCGCCGCTGTTCAAGAAGCTGGCCGACCAGTTTGAGCTGTGCGTGTTCGGGCTGAACCTCGTCAAGCAGGACTTGGAGCGCCTCCAACGGGACTATATGGATAGTCTGCGGAAACACACCGCCGCGGAAGCCTGATCCCTCGCGAAGCGTGAACCGGGGAACGGGAAACGTGGGCAGCGCTGCGCGGCAGCGGCTAGCGGCTGGCGCTTGACGGTTCGCGAATCCCGGTTCACGATTCCCGTTTCACAGCATGGCCAGCGTTTGTCCCATTTGCGCGACGCGGCGGGCAAAGCGCCACTGTCCCGGCTTGTCGGCGAGCCGCTGGGCGGGGAAGGGCACGGGCGAAAGCATCTGTCCGCAGTGCTGCGGCGAGCAGCGGGAGAACACGATTGACTGCCCGTCGAGTTGCACCTATCTGATCGCGGCCCGCCGCTACGAAGCCGAGCACAAAAAACCGCTGGAGGAGTTGCCCTTCCCCGACGTGCGCCTGGAGGACGATTTTCTGGCCGACCAGCAGGGCTTCATCGGAACCTTGGTGGCGGCCATTGTCAATTTTGCGCAAACGCAATCCCGGATGAGCGACGTGGAGTTGTTGCTGGCGCTGGAGCGGCTGGCGCGCACGCAGCAGACGTTGGCCAGCGGCCTCTACTACGAAGAGCCGCTCGACAACATCCGCGCGCGGGAAATCCACACGGGGTTGCAGGCGGCGATAGAAAGCTATCAGCGCGAACACCAGAAAAAGACCGGCGTCAGCCTGCGTCCGGGTGACATTCTGAAGGTATTGGTGTTTCTGCTGCGGCTGGGGAAGGTGCAAACGAACGGCCGGCCGCTCGCGCGCGCCTATCTCGATTTCCTCCGCGCCCAGCTCCCCGCCCAGGCGCGCGCGGCTCCCCGCCTCATCGTCCCCGGCGCCTGAAGCGGGATTCGTGAAACGGCAAACGGGTCAGCCTACCTGCCGGGGGGCTTGGGCTCGGGCTTTTCCTCCGGTTTGGCGAGGGAGCGGATGTAGTTGACCAAATGCCAGCGTTGCTCTTCGCGCAGCCGGCGGCCCTGGGCGGGCATATGGGCTTCGACGTGGCCTTCCGTAATCATATAGAACAGGGCGCCGTCGCTGCGCTCCTTCATTTTCTTCGCGTCGGTGAAGTCGGGCATCTTCAGGTTCATCTCTCCAGCCAGGTCGCCTTTGCCGTCGCCCGCTTCACCGTGGCACATAGCACACTGGCTCGTGTAGAGGCGCTTGCCGAAGGCCACCGATTCGGCTGTGGCCGCGACCGGATTTTTGCGCTGCGCGGCCTCAGCCGGGATTTCTTTCTCAGCGGCCGGAGGGGGAGCTTCCACCTGCAGGCTTGTCCAGGCCGCGATTAGTCCGCAGCTCAGCAGCGTAATGACCCCCCATGTCCATCCGCGCTTCATCCCTGCCTCCTGTCGCCGGCCGGGTTAGGCTAGCGCACAGGCTTGCTCGCGGCAAGGTGTTTTCTCCTCCGCCGGGGCAGCGCCGATGGGCAATGCGAGTTGGGGCGATGAAGCGAGCCAACCGGTTGTGTAGAGGTCTGGCGCCGGGGGTTGTGCCGCTAGGTGGTACCGGCGCCGGAGTCCCGCCAGCACGTCCCGGATGTGCGCGCGATAGGCCGCGGGCGCGTAGCCGGCGCCCGCGTACCACTTGCGATACCGCTGGACGAGGCGGGGAAACTTTTCGCGCAAGAAGGGGAAGAATTTCTGCTGCGCGCTCGGCATCAGGAATACCACCTGTCCGGCGAGATAGCACGCGCCTGCCTGCGCCGCCGCCGCCACCACGGCTTCTAGGTCCTCCGGTTTGTCGGTGATGCCGGGCAGCACGGGCGAGAGAAACGCTCCCGCCACCAGCCCGGCTTCCCGCAACTTGCGGAGGGCTTCCAGCCGCAGGTCAGGACGCGGCGCGCGCGGCTCGAGCAAGCGCGCCAGCCGCGGCTTGAGGGTGGTGACAGAGAAGTTAATGTGCAGGGGGTGGCGCGCATGCAGCCGCGCCAGCAACTCGGCATCCCGCACGACCAGGTCGGATTTCGTGGTGAGGGAAAAACTCACGAGCCCGCGCGGCACCTCCTCGCTCCAGGCCAGCAGGGTCTCGAGGACTTGCCGGGTGACGCCGAACATCCGCTCGGCCGGCTGGTAGGGGTCGGTGGCCGTGCCGATGGCGATGTGCTCGCCCCGCAGTTTTTCTGGCTTCAGATCGCCGGCCAGCACGCGCGCAGCGTTTTCTTTGACGTAAATCTTGCGCTCGAACTCGGTTGGACCGAGTTCCATGTACTCGTGGGTGTAGCGCGCATAGCAGTACTGGCAGCCAAACTCGCACCCGCGGTAGGGGTTGATCGACCAGCCGAACCCCACCCGCTCGCTCACCACCCGGTTCAGCAGCGAGCGCACGGGCAGGCGGAAGTATTCCACCGCGCGCTTCTGCTGCTCGCGCGGCGCCTCCGCCGCCAGCCGCGCAATCCCCACCCGTCCTGCCTGCCGGCCGCCATTGCTGCGCGCGGAGAATTCAGTTGGGCGAATCATCGAGGTGGTTGGCGATATCACGGCGGTGGAAGCCGGTGCCAGCCCGTTGGCCTGGCGCCGCGCCGCTTCAGCCGCCGAACAGCTGACGGCTGACCGGCGCACTGGTGCGGTCGCCGCCTCCGTGACCAACGCCGTCTGTCCTGACGACACGAGTGAACCTCCGACCCAGCATTGTATTCGCCTTTCATTCGCCTGTCAAGGCCTTTTTGTGCGCCGCCTTCCGGCAGGGCGGCGGCCTTCGGTACGCGCGTACCCTGACCAGAATTAGTGCAAGCAAGCCGTCGAGGTTCCAAATTCCATAGAGTCTTACGGTTTCCTGTAGACTTAAGCTGTAAGCTGGCGGTGTCCCGTTATGGGAATCAACGCAAGTCTTTGTCGTTCATTGTGTTATGGTAGGAGACAAGTCCGTCCGATTTGGCATAGGGCGTGCTATGCCCTCCGGCGGTTGCAAACCCATCTTTCAACGGGAGACCCCCTAGGGGTGAGGAGACCAAAATCCATGCGAGCGATGAAGGTTCTGGCGGTAGGGGTGTGCGTGCTTGTCCTGGGAGGCCTGCCGGCTTCCGCGCAGGTTCCCACAGCGTCCACCGGGGTAGTCCAGGGGACGGTGAGCGACCCGACCGGAGCCGTGGTTCCGGGCGCGGAAGTC
>JBBIPK010000025.1:0-37208 GCA_037442885.1 Acidobacteriota bacterium
GAGGTGCAGCCCTACCACTGCATTGACGACATGCGCTGGATGGAGGAGCGCATCGGGTGGGAGCGCGCGCGCGGGGCGTACGCCTTCCGCAGCCTGGTGGCCGGGGGCGCCGCGCTGAGCTTCGGCTCCGATTGGCCGGGCACGAACGCCTCCTACTATCCCATCAACCCGCTGCTCGGCATTTACGCGGCGGTAACGCGGCAGACGGTGCGCGGCCAACCGCCTGACGGTTGGTTCCCCGAGCAGCGCGTAACAACGGAGGAAGCCATTCGTTTCTTCACTCTCAACAACGCCTACGCCACCTTTGAGGAGAACATCAAAGGTTCCATCACAGAAGGCAAGCTCGCCGACCTGGTCGTGCTCGACCGCGACATCCTCAGCCGCCCGCCCCGCGAGTTGCTTGAGACCCAGGTGCTCTACACCATCTTCGACGGCAAGATTGTCTATCCCAAGCCACCCGACGAGACGAAACCCCAGTGAGCCTAGCGTTGCTTCGCCAGTAAGGATTGAATCTCGATAATCGGGCAGATGGCGCTGGCCGTGTGCGGGAGCCGCGGGAGGCGGCGTGCGCGGTCAAGGCAAGCGCGAATCTCGCGCCGGATGCTGCGGAGGCGCTTTAGCTCTGCCTCGAGCGCAACCAGGCGCGCCCGCAGTCGCCGGCGCACGCAGTCGCAGGGTGAGCGGCCGGAGAATTTCAGCCGCAGGATTTCTTTGATCTCGGCGAGCGTGAAGCCGAGCGCCTGGGCCTGCTGGATGAAGCGCAGCCGGTCAACAACGGCTGCCTCATAGACGCGGTAGCCGGCCGGGGTACGTTGCGGGGCTGACAGCAGCCCGCGCCGCTCATAATAGCGGAGGGTGTGGATGCTGACGCCGGCAGCACGTGCCGCCGCCCCGATGAAGAGCGCGCGTTTCACTGGGGCTTCTTAGACTTGTCCTTCGCGAGCGGCTGGCAGCAGCAGGTGTCAATCGTTTTCTTGGCTAGCGGGCAATAGAGCTTCTCGCCGCGCATCTCGCAGCAACACTTCTCGATCTTCTGGTTGGTGAGCGTGCAGAGCAGCGCTTCTTTCTTCGGGGGCGCTTGCGGGCCCGCCCAGACCCAACCAGCCAGCAGAACGCTTGCCAGCGCCAAGCGAATCCAGCGGTTCATCTCTCTCCTCCCTCACGAGTCTCTCTGCCTGCAGGCTAAAGCATAGAGTCAGCTCTAGGGTCAAGCATTTTTCCGGGATTGACGAACCAGCGGCGAGGGGCCAGGGCAACGGAGAGCAAGCGGGCCTGCCCGCGGCAGGTGTTTGACCGGGTGGCGGAGGACACGCGAGAATGCAGGTGGAGGATGAGCGATGCGGGCGGTGGTGCAGCGGGTATCGCGGGCGGCGGTGCGGGTGGACGGCCAAGTGAAGGGAGAAATCGGCCGCGGGTTCGTGGTGCTAGTGGGCGTGGCGCGGGACGACACAGCGGAGGCGGCTGATTCGTTAGCGGAAAAAATCGCCGGCCTGCGCGTATTCAATGATGGGGAAGGGAAAATGAACCTGTCGCTCGCCGACGTCGGCGGTGCAGTGCTGGCCGTGTCGCAGTTCACGCTGCACGGCGACTGCCGCAAGGGCCGCCGGCCGAGCTTCGACCGCGCGGCCCCGGCCGAGCAGGCGCGGGCGCTCTACGAGCGGTTCGTGGAGAAGCTGCGCGCGCTGGGCGTGCGGGTGGAGACAGGCGTGTTTCAGGCGATGATGGAGGTGGAGCTGGTGAACGACGGCCCGGTGACGCTGCTCGTGGGCACGGCCGGGGAGGTGTTCTAAGCCAATGACGATGGCCAATGAGCCAACGAGCACAGGCGCGCCGCCTGTGCCACCAGAGAACAGAGGGGACACAGAGGATAGACGATGATGGACGTGCGGGACACGGCGGGGCAGGCGCTGGCGGCACTGGCGGCGCGCAAGCTGCGGACGACGCTCACGCTCTTGGGCCTCATCATTGGCGTCAGCTCGCTCATTCTGGTGATGACCATCGTGCAGGGGGCGAACACCTACGTGAAAGACAAGATCGCCAACCTCGGCACGAACGTGCTGGAAGTGGCCAAGGTGCCGCTGGTGACGGTGAATTTTGAGGAGTTCATCAAGGCGCTGCGGAACAAAGACCTCACGCGCGCCGAGTGGCGAGCGGTGCAAGAGGCCTGCACGGCGTGCCGGCAGGTGGGGGCAGTGGCGCGGACAAGCGGACGGGTGCGCTCGGGCGAAACCAGCATGGCCGACGTGGAGATCCGCGGCGAAAGTCCGGAGATGGCCAGCATCACCACACTCGACCTGGTGGGGGGCCGTTACTTCACCTTCAGCGAAGATCAGCGCGCAGCCACCGTCTGTATTCTGGGCGACACGGTGGCGCAGGAGCTTTTTCCCGAGCGCGATCCGCTCGGGCAGCGGCTGCGCATCGGCGGGGAAGAGTTCCAGGCCATCGGGCTGGCCGAGCCCATCGGGTCGGTGCTGGGGCAGGAGCAGGACAACTTTGTCCTCATCCCGCTCACCACCTGGCAGAAAATCTTCGGTACGCACCAGAGCCTCACGCTCAAAGTGCAGACCGCCAGCGAGGCCGACCTGCCGCGGGCGCAGGAGCAGGTGCGCACGATTCTGCGGCGGCTGCGGCAGCGCAGCTACGCGCAAGCGGACGATTTCTTTTTCGCCACCGCGGACACCTATCTTGAGGTCTGGCGGGACATCAGCCAGGTGTTTTTCCTGGTGTTTGTCCTGATTTCTTCCATCGCCTCGCTGGTGGGCGGGATCGTCATTATGAACATCATGCTGGTGAGCGTGACCGAGCGGCGGAAGGAGATTGGGTTGCGGCGATCGGTGGGCGCGCGCCAGGGCGACATCCTGCGGCAATTCTTGCTCGAGGCGCTGACGATTTGCCTGGTGGGGGGTGTAATCGGGGTAGGGCTGGGATTCGGGGTGGCCCTGATTTTGCGGGCGGTGACGCCCTTCCCGGCGGATGTGCGTCCCTGGGTGGCATTGCTGGGTTTTGGGCTCTCGTCGGCTATTGCGCTGCTCTTCGGACTCTACCCTGCGGTGCGGGCGGCGGCTGTGGACCCGGTGGTGGCGCTAAGGGCGGAATGAGTCTGCAGGCAAAGAGACAGGGAAGCAAGGAGACAAGGAAGTCAGCGGGGAGAAGATGAAGCGGGCGGAGTTTGAGGAAAACCTGCGGGCGGCGGTGGGAACGATTCGCCGCAACAAGCTGCGCTCGGGACTGACGATGCTGGGGATTGTCATCGGGGTGACCTCGGTGATTCTGGTCGCGGGCATCGTGCACGGGCTGAACAGCTACATCGGGGACAAGGTGAAAGAGATCGGGGCGAAGGTCTTCTTTGTGGCGCGCTTCCCCCTGTTCGGGCCGCCGGACAAGTGGACGGAGGAGATCCGCCAGCGCAAGTACCTGACGTTCGAGGACGCGGTGGCGCTGCGGGAGCAGTGTCCGACGGTGGACATTGCCACCCCGATGCTGACCCGTGCCATCTTCTTCGGCCACGCGAACGAAGTGCGCTACCGCAACAACGTGGTAGACAACCCCTTCATCCGCGGCGCGGAGCCGGAGCTGGGGCAGGTGATTCCCGCCTTCGGGGTCAAGGAAGGGCGGATGTTCACGCACGCGGAGGACGAGCACAGTGAACGCGTGGCGCTGCTGGGGCTGGCGATTGCCGAGAGCCTGTTCGGGCGGGAAGACCCGGTGGGGAAGACAGTGCGGGTGAACGGGATCGAATTCAGGGTCGTGGGGGTAATGGAGCGGCACCAGGGGATGTTCGGCGGGCCGGGCATTGACCAGTTCATCGTCATTCCCTACAAGACCTTCACCAAGCTCTGGCCCGAGATTGAAGACGTCATCATTGCGGTGGCGGTGCGCGACCCGCAGGAGCTGAATCGGGCACAGGACGAAGTGACCACCGTGCTGCGGCGGCGCCGCGGCCTGCGGGCAGAGGCCAACAACGATTTTGAGATGGCCGCACCGGACTTTCTCTCCGCGCTCTGGGACGAGCTGACCGGCGCCATCGTCATCCTGACCTTTGTCATCGCCTCGATTGCGCTGGTGGTGGGTGGGATCGGGGTGATGAATATCATGCTGGTGTCGGTGACCGAGCGCACCCAGGAAATCGGGCTGCGCAAGGCGGTGGGGGCGCGGCCGGGGGACATCCGGCGGCAGTTCTTGACCGAGGCGGTGATGCTTACCAGCCTCGGTGGCGTGCTGGGGATTCTGGTGGGAATTGTCGGCAGCCGCATCATCCGCGGCCTGTTTGAAAATCTGCCCGCCAGCGTGTCGCTGGGCTGGATGGCTATCGGGTTTGCGATTTCGGTGGGTGTGGGGCTCTTCTTCGGCATCTATCCCGCCAACCGCGCGGCGGGAATGGACCCGATTCTGTGTCTGCGCTATGAATGATGTTCACCGGCGAGACGCCGGTGCCACCGGAAGCAAGGAAACAGGGGGGATGGCGAAGTACTGGTTGTTCTTGAGCGATCCGGGGAGCTATCACTACGACGAGGTGTTCAAGAAGAAGAGCGAGGTGTGGGACGGGGTGTGGGGAGCGGCGGCGCAGCGCTATCTGGCGGAAATCAAGCCGGGCGACCACATCGTCGGCTATCACACCGCGCCGGAGAAGAGCGCCTACTGCGTGCTGGAGGCGGTGAGCGCTGGCTATCAGAATCCGGAAGAGGAGCAGAAAAACCTGGTGGTGGACGTGCGCGGGGTGAGGAAATTCCCGCGCCCCGTGCCGCTGGCCGCGATGCGGAAGAATCCGAAGCTCAAGGGCATGAAACTCTTCAGGTTCTTCCGCCCCATCGCCGTCTCTCCACTCACCGGAGCCGAATTCAAAGAGTTAGTTCGCCTGGGCGGAAGGAAGTGAATCAGAAACCGGGAAACTGAAAGGGAACCAGGGTCCGCTTTGGGTCCGCTTCCATCCGTCGGGCTAGCGTTCGAGCAGGAGGCTGCGGAGGACGAAGCCGAAGTTGGCGGGGCGCTCGGCGAGTCGGCGCATGAAGTAAGCGACCCACTCCTGGCCGAAGGGAACGTAGATGCGGAGGCGGTGGCCTTCGTTGCGCAGAGCCTGCTGGAGGTCGCGGCGGACGCCGAGAATCATCTGAAACTCGAAGCGGTTGGGGTCAACCCCGTTTTCTGAGATGAGTTGTTTGGCGAAGTCGAGCATCTTGGCGTCGTGGGTGGCGACGGCGGGGAAGAAGCCGTTGGCGAAGAGGTAGCGGAGCAGCGTGCGGTAGTTTTCGTCCACCTGCCGCTTGCGCGGGAAGGCCACTGCGGCGGGCTCGCGGTAGGCGCCTTTGACAAGGCGAATCTTCGGCCGCAGCGGGCGCAGCCGCTCGAGGTCGCGCGCGGTGCGATAGAGGTAGGCCTGAATCGCCATGCCGATGTTTTCGTACTTGCGCCGCACGGCTTCGAAAAGGTCAATCGTCGCATCCACGGTGGGTGAGTCTTCCATGTCCACTTCGACGAAGTTGTTCCACTGCGCGGCCTGGCGGACGAGCCGCTCGGTCAATTCCTGGCAGAGCGCGGGCGCGAACTTCAATCCGAGATGCGTGGGCTTGATGGAGATGTTGGCATCGAGTTTCCGCTCACGCAGACTGTGGAGCATCTGCTCGTAGCTCGCGCAGGCTGCTTCCGCTTCCTCGCGGCTGAAGACGTTCTCGCCCAGATGATTCATGCTGACGGCCAGCCCCTGCGCGTTCAGCTCGGCGGCCACGCGCAGGCCGTCGGCGAGCGCCTCGCCGGCAATGAAGCGGCGCGCAAACCCCAGGCGCATGCCGGTGCGCCCGATGAGGTTGGTGACCTTTTTTTTCTTGGAGAGCCAGAAGACGAAATCGCGCATCCAGAGCATGGGCAGTGAGAGGCGGTTACTCCCGTTCAGGCGCTGCCGGTGGTCGGCGGGAAACTCGCGATCGCCTCGGCCTCGCCGGGAAAGGTTTCGAGCACTTTGGTCAGGCGCGTAATCTCGAGCACCTCATGCACGCGCGCGGGCACGGTACAGAGCTTGAGCCTGCCGCCCTGCTCCTGCAGCCGCGTCGCGCCACGCACCAGGGCCTTGATTCCCTGGCTGTCAATCACCGACAGGCCAGCGCAGTGCAGCAGCACGGCGCGATTGCCGGCGGTGATGAGATCTTGCAGTTGCTTGTCGAGCGCTTCACAGCCCGGCCCCAACGTCAGGCGGCCACTCAGTTCCAACACCACCACTCCACCTACGCGTCGCTCGGCGATACCCAGCGGCATCGCTGCACTCCCGGCCGGACAAGGCGAGCGTATTATAGCGGCAAACGATGTCAAGCGCGGCGTTTTCTGCCGCGCCGCGCGTAGCGTGCTTCCACCGTGGTCGCCATGCCGCCGCGCGGCGTGAACTCGCCCCGCACCACCGCCCAGACCGGCCGGCAGGCCGCCACCACGTCCCGCAGAATCCGATTCACCGCATTCTCGTAAAAAATTCCCAGGCTCCGATAGGCGTTGATGTAGCTCTTGAGCGACTTCAACTCCACACACTCTTTGTCCGGCATATAGTTCAGGATGATGGTACCGAAATCCGGCAGGCCGGTGCGCGGGCAGATGGAAGTGTACTCAGGGATGCGAATGGTGATTTCGTAGCCGGGGAACTGATTCTCCCAAGTTTCAATCGGCGGCAACGGCGCCCGCACACCCGCGCGGGCATGCGCCCGGGTGTACTCCGGATTGCGTCTGCCACGCACGTTGGCATCCTAGCACAACTCCACGCACCGCCTAGCGCGGTGCCGCCTTGCTTGACACCGCTGCGGGAAGCCCCTAGGCTCAGAGGGTTTGGCGCGGGCGCGGAAAAACCGCCAGAGCATCCTTCCCCTGTCCGCGTCATCTAACAGGTGTTGGCCGGGACAGTTCACCGTCAGCAGATGAAAGCTCAACGACAGCGCGGGCGCATGCTTGCACTCATCCTTTCTGCGTCGCTCTGCAGCCCTGCTCTGGCCGCGCAAGCTCCCCCCAGCACCGCGGAAATCGTGGGTTACGCCGTCACCACCGCGGCTGACGGCCAGCCCCTGCGCGTTGTGGGTGTCCGCGTCGTCCTGACTTCCACCACCGACCCCACGCTCCGCTTCGAAGCCACGACCGATGAAACCGGCAGCTATTCCTTCAAGGACGTGCCGGCAGGTTCCTACACTCTGGTGGCGACACCGGAGGGCTACGAGGAGTTCACGCGCACGGTTGAGGTAGAGGCGGGGATGCTCATCGAAGTCAGAGTCACCCTCGCGCTCAAAGCCCTGCGGGAGGAGGTGGAAGTTCCCGCCCAGGCTCCCGGCATTCAGACCGAGCAGACGGCGCCCAAGGCGGAACTCGCCCAGCAAACACTGCAGAGTGCGCCCTTGGTGAGCGAACGCTTCCAGGATGCGCTGCCGCTAGTGCCCGGCGTGGTGCGGGGCGCCGACGGGCTGCTGAACGTCAAAGGGGTGCGGTCGGCGCAAGCGGGCTGGCTCGTCAACAGCGCCAACGTGGCCGACCCGGTCACCGGCGAGCAGGCCATCAACTTGCCGATTGACGTCATCCAGGAAGTCGAGGTGCTGCCCAGCCCCTATTCCGCCGAGTACGGAAAATTCGCCGGCGCCGTCACCGCCATCGAAACCCGCCCGGCGGCGGAAAAGTTCAAATTCAGCCTGCAGAATTTTCTTCCTCGGCCCCGCAAGCGCGACGGCGTGCTGCGCGGCGTCGAGTCGGCCACGCCACGCGTCACCTTCAGCGGGCCCATCGTCAAAGAGAGGTTAGCTTTCCTCCAGTCCTTCGAGTACAAATTCGTCCGCTCCCCCATCACCAGCCTGCCCCCGCTCGCGCGCGACCAGGAGTTGGAAAGTTTTGACTCCTTTACCCAATTCGATTTCACCCCCAGCACGACCCACACCCTGAGCGGCGTCTTTTCTCTCTACCCGCAAAAGAATCGCTACGCCACACTCAATACCTTCAACCCCCAGTCCGTTACCCCCAACTACCGCCAGACCGGCTGGTTCCTCGGCCTGCGCGACCATCTCATCTTCACCAATCAGTCGCTCCTGGCCTCCACCGTCAGCATCAAGGATTTCGATGTCCGCATCTTCCCCGCGGAAGTCAGCACCGGCATCTTGATTCTTCGTCCGGAAGGCGCCCAGGGCGAATACTTCAGCACCCAGCACCGCAACACGCGCCTGTACGAATGGCAGGAAGTTCTGAGCTTGCCGCCGCTGGGCGCGCACCACCTGAAGGTCGGCCTGAACGTCGCCCACCAGCGCTTCGACGGCGAGCACCGGAGCCAGCCCGTGCGCATCGAGCGCGGCGACGGCACGCTGGCTGAACGGATCGAATTCTTCGGGCCTGTCGACCTCCTGCGCAACAAAACCGAGCTCACCCTGTTCCTGCAAGACAAATGGACGCCTCTCCGGCGGCTCACCTTGGATTTGGGGTTGCGCTTCGACCGCGATACGCTGGCGGATGAAAACCTGCTGGCGCCGCGTCTGGGGTTCGCTTATCTCATCACCCGCGACAACAGAACCGTCCTGCGGGGCGGCGTTGGGCTCTTCTACGACAAGATTCCTCTGAATGTCGCCTACTTTGAACAGTTGCAGCAACGCCAGGTCACCCGCTTTGCCGCCGACGGCACCACCGTCGTGGATGGGCCGCGGCTCTTCCGAAACCAGTTGGAAGGAGGACGCTTGCGCACGCCGCGCAGCGTGGCCTTCAATGCGGAACTCGACCGCGAACTCCGCCCCGGCTGGATGCTGCGCGCCGGCTATCAGCAGCGGGAGGGTCGCCGCGAATACGTCCTGAATCCGTTCGACGACCTCGCCGGCCTCCCTACCCTTCTGCTCTCGCCTGCCGGCCGCTCCCGCTACCGCGAATTCCAACTCACCAGCAGCTATCGCTTCGGCAAGCGCAACCACCTCCTCAACGCCTCCTATGTGCGCTCCGCCGCCGAGGGGAACCTGAACCTCTACCAGCAATTCTTCGGCAACTTCGAAGATCCCATCATCCGCCCCGACGAGCGAGCCCGGCTGGGCTTCGATGTTCCCAACCGCTTCCTCTTTTGGGGCGAGGTCACCATCCCCTTCAAGATCTTCCTCGCCCCCGTGCTCGAAATCCGCGACGGCTTTCCCTTCTCGCTCGTGGACGAAACCCGCAACTTCGTCGGCCCCCGCAACCTGGCGGGTCGCTACCCCCTCTTCACTTCCTTTGACATCCAGGTGCTGCGCGACTTCAAGTTCAAGGCCTTCGGCAGCATCCGCCGCCTCCGCGTCGGCTTCAAGGTCTTCAACCTGTTCAAGCACTTCAACCCGCGCGACTTCCAGAACAATCTCGACGCCTTCGACACCGGCACCTTCTATAATTCCCGGGGCCGCTTGTTCCGCGGCAAACTCTTGCTCGACCTGTAGCCGTCCCATGGGGTTCCAAAGCCGGGAGTGCCGGCTCCTGCTGCTCGCCGTTGTCGCTGCGTTCCCGGCTGTTTCTGCTCTTGCGCAGGAGAACAGTGCTGCCGTCCTGACACCGCAGGAAATCATCCAGCGTGTCCGCGCGCACAACCGCGACCGCGAGCAGCGCCTGGAAAGCTATTCCGTCCGCCGCCGCTATCACCTCTGGAACGAGGTCACCAACAAACGCTCGGAACTGGAAGTCGAGATGACCTTCCGGCCGCCCGGGGAGATTGAATTCCGCCAGTTGCGCCAGAGCGGGTCGGCCTTCCTCGCCCGGCGCGTGTTTGGCGGGATGATGGAGGCCGAAAAGCAGGCCTTTGCCGAGGAAAACCGTCCGCGGGCGGCCCTGAGCGAGGACAACTACACCTTTGCTCCCGCCGGCGAGGAAGTTCTGAACGGACGGCGGGCCTACATCCTCGAGGCGAAGCCCAAGCGGAAAGACACCTACTTGATCGAAGGCAAGGTCTGGATTGACGCCGAGGATTTCGCCGTGGTCAAGATCGCGGGCCGTCCCGCCAAGAAGCCTTCCATCTGGACACGCAGGGTCGACCTCGTCCGCGCCTACCGCAAGGTGGGACCGTTCTGGTTCGCCGACCGGCTGGAAACCATCAGTGAAGTCCTTATCTTCGGCCAGACCCGCGTCGGCATCGAGAGCGGCGACTATCAGGTGCGTCTGCGCCGGCTGACTTCGGCCGCCAGCCCGCACTGATGCAAGCTTTAGCCAATAATCTCTTGCGTCGGTGACGCGCCTTGCGACAGAATGCCTCATTCATGAAGCCGCCCATCGCCATCATTCTGGCCGCGGGGCGCGGCAGCCGTCTGGGCGCCTTGACGCGCACGCGGCCCAAGTGCCTGCTGCGCGTCGGGACGCGCACCCTGTTGGAGCATCAGCTCGCCGCCCTCGCACGTGTGGGGATGGAGCGCGTGGCCGTGGTCATCGGCTTTGCCGGCGAGCGCGTGCGTCGGGTAGGGGGCGAGCATCTCCTCTACGTCGTCAACCCGCGCTCCCACAGCACGAACAGCTTCTATTCCCTCTGGCTCACCCGCGACTTGGCCCGCAACGGCTTCCTGCTGCTCAACGCCGACGTCTTGTTTCCTCCCGACCTCTTGGCTCGCCTGCTCGATTCCCCCTACCCCGACGCCCTGAGCGTGGAGCGGCGCGAGGAATTCGCGGATGAGGAGATGAAAGTTGAGCTGGCCGGTGACCGCGTGCTGGCCCTCAGCAAAGAACTGAAGCCGCCCCGTACCCACGCGGAAAACGTCGGCGTGGTGAAATTCTCCGCTCCCGGGGCGCAGGCACTCTTCTCCACCATGGAAACCTTGCTCGCCCAGGGTGCGGAGCGGGAGCTTGCCCCCTTTGCCTTCAATGCCCTCGCGCGGCACTATCCCCTGCACGCCGTGGACATCACGGGCATCCCCTGGATCGAGATTGATTTTGCCTCGGACCTGCGCCGCGCCCGCCGCGACGTGCTGCCGGCCATCGCTGCAGTTCGCCCGCGCCGTCCCCGCCGCGAGGTCGTCACCGCGTCGCCACCGCCTTCCGGCCTCTCGGCTTGAGTCCCCTTCTGGCTTCTACCTATCATAACCAGCGGGGAAGCCGGGTTGCGTCTACGCGTCCATCTATGGCGAGCGTCAGCTTCCAGGTCATCCGCAATTATTCCGGTGCGGACGTCTATTTCACGCTGCTCCAGCGGGCTCTGATCGGCCGTGGCTTTTCGGCCGAGCTCCGCTTCTATCCCCACATCTGGGAGTTTCTCCCGTACCATTTGTTGCAACCCTTCCTGGACCACTCTGCCGATGTGCCGCTCATCCACAGCAAGGCCGAATACGGCTGGCTGTTCGCGCGTGACCAGCGGCCACTGGTGGTGGTGCTGGCGCACAGTGTTTTTGACCCGCTCTATGTCCGCAGCAAGGGGCTGAGCAAGCGCCTCTACCACGACACCAAGCTCGCGCCCAATATTCGCCGCTCCTTTGACCGCGCCGACCGCATCGTCACGGTCAGCCAGTTCTCCCGCCGTTCGATTGAGGAAAAATTCGGGCGCCGCGACATTCGTGTCATCTACAACGGCGTCGACACGGAGCTGTTTCGGCCGGCCGCCGAACCCTCCCCGCGGACGGACGACCGTGTGCGCCTGCTCTATGTCGGCAACCTCATTCCCCGCAAGGGCGCCGACCTGCTGCCACGCATTCTCGACCGCCTGGGGCCGAACTTCGTCTTGGAATATACGACCGGCCTGCGTACCCGCAGCCCCTCCTCCCGCCATCCGCGGATGCAGTGTCTCGGGCGCTTGAGCGATCCGCAACTCGCCCAGGCCTACCAGCGCTGCGACATCTTCCTGTTTCCTTCGCGGCTGGAAGGCTTCGGCTACCCCGTGGCCGAGGCTATGGCCTGCGGCAAGCCGGTCGTCACCACCAACTATGCTTCGATGCCGGAACTGGTGGATGACGACCGCGGCGGGTTCCTGTGCCCGCTGGATGACGTGGACGCCTTCGCCGAGCGCATTCGGCTGCTCGCGGCTGATCCTGATCTGCGCGTCCGTATGGGTGCCTACAACCGCGCGAAAATCGAGCCGCAGTTTTCGCTCCCGCAGTGGGCCGACCGCTACATTCGGCTCTACGAGGAACTCCTGTGAGTGGCGCGCCGCCACCCTCTCCCCCGCCACCCCTCCGCTGGTCGCCCCTGCGCATCATCTTCCTGCTCCTGGGCGCGCTCCTCCTCCTACTACTCATCCGCCGGGTGGGCGTCGAGAACCTCTTCCAGCAGGCTATCGGCATCGGATGGAGCTTTGCCGCTATCGTGATTCTGTTTGGGGGAGTTCATCTTCTACGGTCGCTGACCTGGCGGGCCTGCTTGGGAGAAAACGGTCAGCGCATTCCCTTCCGGACGCTCTTCGCGCTCTGGCTGGGCGGCGAGGCCGTCTCCGCTCTCTCCTTCGCCTGGTCGGGAGAAGCCTTCCGGGCGGCAGCAACGGTGAAAACTCTCTCCCTGGCCCGGGGCGTCTCGGCGCAACTGGTTGCGCGCGTGCTCTACACCTACGCCAGCGGGGTCTGGATCACGGCGGGCTTCCTGCTGCTCTGGTGGGTCGTGGAAGTTCGCGGCGCCGTCGAAAAAATGATGCTCACGGGAACGCTCATAAGCATGGGGCTGCTGTTGGTCGCCACGGCAGCGCTGCTGGCTCCCCAACGCGTGCTGGCTCCATTCGTCCGCTGGGAAGAGCGGCGCTACCAGCGCTGGCCGCGACCCTGGCGACGCCGCTTTCTGCGCTTCCTGCACGTGCTGGAAGAAGACGTCGCCCGGACGGTCGGAACCCACCGCCAACTCCTCATCCTGCTCGGACAAAACGTGCTGGCGGCCTTGGCGGGTGTGCTTGAAGTCTACCTGATCCTGCGCGGCCTGGGCATGCCAGGCAACCTCTCGGCGGCCATCGTCATCGAAGGCCTCAACAAGGTGCTTGGTTTGTTCGCCTATGTGGTTCCGGGCAATCTGGGCGTGCGGGAGGGCGGCAACGTCCTTATCCTGCAACTGTTCGGGCTCACGGCAGTCACGGGTGTGAACTTGGTCTTGATTCGCCGCCTACGTGCTACGGTGTGGGTGGGATTGGGTGTGCTGCTGTTGATCCGGCACGGGATTTCGCCGCTGGCTATGACCGGGAGCCAGGATCCGGCTGGTCCCGTGACCCGGCTGTCCAAGGAGGCGCCACCGCCACGCTGATCTGCAGGAGTGTGGCCGAGGGAGAAGGAACCACCGATGGCATGGAGTCTGAGGAGCCTTTCTCCGCATGCAATCCGACTCAGCAGGAAAGTTTGCTTCCTCTACAGGTCTTCCCACGCGGTGAGCTTGCCTTCGGATCCGATTCGCGAGCTCATTCCCTACCGGCATCCACTCGCCCGCGTGGCAGTCGGCTGTCTCCCCTACGCGCTCAAACGACGCTTCCTACGGTTTGTGGTCACAGAGCGCATCGTGGAGTACCCGTTTGTGTGGCGGCACTTGGATCTTCCGAGCGGAGCGACCGTGCTCGACCTAGGGGCCACCGGCAGCAAACTCGCACTCGAGTTAGCCGTCGCCGGCTATCAGGTCATCGCGGTGGACGTGTTCGCCTATCCGTTTTCGCATCCCAATCTGCGCACCTGGCAGGGGGATTTCCTGGCCAACTCCTTCCCGGCGGATTCTCTCGATGCGGTCGTCGCGGTCTCGACCATCGAGCACATGGGGATTCCCTACTATGGAGGCCCGTCGGTCCCGGACGGAGACCGGCGCGCCCTGCGGGAAATCTGGCGACTCCTCAAGCCCGGCGGACGGCTCTTGCTCACTGTCCCCTATGGCCAGGCAGCCCAGACCGCGCACCAGCGCGTGTATGACGAATCGAGCCTGCGGGTGCTGCTCGAGCCGTTCGAGGTCGATGTGCTCCGCTTCTATCAGCGCCAAGACACTCAGCAGTGGGTACCGGCTGATGCCGCTGCCATGCGCAGTGTGAGTTCGCTTCAACAGACGGAGGGCATAGCTCTCGTCCGGGCACACAAACCAGCGACTGTTGCTTAACAAGGAATGAAACCCACGAAGAGTTTGCTGCAACTAATCCTGGTATTGGAGAGATAGAATGGAAGGCCACCCGGTCGGGGGAGGACCGGTGCGGCGCATGAGATACCTACTGCTCATCGGGCGGGTTGCTCTCGGCGTGGCGGTGCTGTCGGCCGGCGCGTTCGCGGCCGAGCCGGGGCCCCCGCGCCTGGGCAGTCTGGCGGCACCGGAATCCGCCCGCGTAGTAGTCGAAAAGCTCCCCTGCAACTGCGGCGGCGAGTCCGGCTCCGAACCCGACCTCCTGCTGGTGACGGTGGGGACGGAATCCTGGGTGGATGGCGAGCGCCATTTTCATCCCATTCTGACCCTGGCTTTCGACCCGCTGCTGGCGGAGGCTGAGCCGGGGCAATGGCTGGCGCTGTGGAACTTCGGCCCCTCGCCTGCCGGTGCTTGGCGCACCTTCCGCTCTGTCTTCCCAATTCCCGCGCGGCGGCCAAAGGCTTCTCCGGAGCAACTGCAAAAACTGGAAACAAGAATTGAGCAAGTGCGCGCCGGCCAGCGCCGTGCGTCAGCGCCGAAGCCCTATGCAGACTTGAGCCGCTTCCGCCCGGCCACGGCCAAGCACGGAACCACGATGGGGCTGAAGCGCGTGGTGAACTGGCTCGGCTTGATCAATCCCGGGCAACTCCTGCTGCGCACCTTCCTGCTCCATCGCGGCGACCGCGCCGAGCGCAACTTCCAGCGTGCCTATCTCGGCCTCAGTTGGCTGCTCGACATCGAATTTGACGGCACGCCCACGGAGCAGGCTTGGCTGCGCGATATGAACGAGCTGCGCTTTCACCTGCTCCGGAATCTGTCCTTCTTCGGTCGCTGGGTGGCGCACAGCGAGGCGCTCGACATTGTCTACGGTCACGACAGCCGGATCCGGGAAACCCTGTCCAAGGGCTCTGCTTGGCTCCAGGCGGACGCCAATGAGTACCACCTGCGCTACGAACCGCTCCAGCGCTTCACCGCCAACGGCACCCCCGTCCCGGTCGGCGGCATTCTCTACTATGACCCGCGCATTGCGCCCGCTCCCGACCGTGTCCGCTGGCCGAAGCCGAACGTTTTTGACCTTGCCTACAACCCTTTCACCCATCCCGCAATCCAGCGGCTGGCGCGCGCGCATCCCGATCAGCCGATCCCCCTGGCGCTCTACGTCTTTCAGAGTGACCTCGGCCTGCGCCCCATCATCGTGGCCGACTTCTTCGCCCCCGGGAATCCCCAGGCGCGGGAGCGGAACCATCAGGGTATGGTGTGGCTGCGGGAGTGGCTCATCGTCTCCACCAGCTGGCTCTCGCCCGAGCGGCTGGGCTACCGGGTGGCTGCCTATGCGGCCAACAAGAAAGCCTTCACTCCTCTGGTGAGCAAGAGTGCGCGCCTCGGCGTGGAAGAGCTGCGGCTGGCGGTGGAGTCGAATCTCTATCTCGATCCCACGCTGCGGGCAGAGCTGCTCCAACTCGTGGATCGCCGTGTCCAGAATCCGCTCATCAAGCCCGCCCCGGTCGAAGCCCGGTTGGCCCATCTGCAATACGAAGCCTTGATCGCCGACCAGGGACGTGTCGCCTGCCAGCAAGTGGAGGAGATTCGAGAGCGCCTGCAAAAACGCTACAAGATCGAGAGCAGCCTGCCCGCAGAGGAGCGTCAACGCCGGCTGCAGGCGGCACTGGCCGAGGCTCGCGCCCGGCGGCACCTGCGCGACCTGACCGAGATGGGTTTCCATGACCTGGCCACACAGACAGCGTTGGATTCCCCTCTGCGCTACTTCGAGGAGAATGCGGCGACGCAGGAAGCGTCAGCGGCTGCATTGCGCGAGTTGTATGCGGACCTCTATCGGGAAACGCTGGAGTTGCGTGTGGGAACGCGGCTTGCACAAATCAGTCAGACCGCTGAGCGTGCAGCCGAGGCCTGGGCACGCGTGGAGACAGCCCGCGGGATGAACTCGGCCGACTTCGACACTGAGCGCCGCCGCGTCGAATCCCGAGTGCGCGACCTGCGCGTCAAGGAAGAGCAGGAGCGGCAGAAGCGGCAGGTCAAACTGCTGCGCGCATTCTTGGAGGACGCACACAAGCAGCTGGAGCGAGCCGGTTGCGGCCAGGCCGACGCCTCTCCCGCCGACATCGAGATGTACCTGGTGATGCTGATGGAACTGCCGGAAGCGCTGCAGCGCGACCCGGCCTTGCTGGCCGAGTTTCGCAAGCACCAGCGCACGCTCGAGCGCGACCTCACCCAGCTGCGCGCGGTGCTGGAGCAGTGCCCGGACGCTGCGCCCGATCCTTGGCGGCGGGAACAGCGGCAAGCGAACCTCCTACTGGTGCGGGCTGCCGGCGAGAAGTTATTCCCGACTACGACCATCGTGGCGGGGAACGGAGAGAAGTAGCCGATGCGACGCCGGCTCACGTTTTTGCTGTGGCTGGCCACTCTCGCCATCGCTCTGCCTGCCCAGGCACAACAGCCTGTCTCCGCGCTTACGCCCCGGCCGACGCCCCTGCGGTTGGTTCACATCAAGGTGGACGGCCTGAGTCCGACGATGGTGGATGCGCTGCTCCATCCGGACGACCCGGAAAAAATCGGCCTGCTTCCTGACCCGGAGGGCTTCCGGCGGGCTGTCGCCCTCTGGCGCACCTATACCGGTCGGCAGGACCTGCTCCCGAATCTGCGGCGCTACTTCTACGAGCAGGGCGTGCGCACCGAGAACATGTTCTCCGCCACCGTGACGCTGTCGGCAGCGGCTTGGTCAGTGATTGACACCGGCCAGCCCACGGTGCTCAAGCGGCACATGGTCTTCAGCCGGCAGAACGGCTACCTGCGCTCGCACCTGGACGGCTTCCGCGACACGATGGAAATCATGATGCGCGACGCCCGCAAGACCAACGCTCAGTGGGTGCTCGACCAGGCGGGCGTAAGCGTCTTTCTCGATGCCTTCCATCCTCTCCGCACTTACGTGACCCCCCAACTCTTCTATCGTCTCCGCCCCGGCGAATACCTGAAAGAGCTCGGCTACAGCTGGTTGCACGGCGGCCACGGATTCTCCCATCCAGGCCAGATCCTCACCCACCACCTGGGGCGCCTGGCCAAGAGCACGGACTACCCCGACTATTCGGAGGATTTTGTTGCCGATCACCTTGCCGACATGATCCTCTATCGCGACTTCACCGGTAGGGAGCCGTTTGACTACCTCTCCACGATTTTTTACGGCGTCGACCATCAGCAGCACGTCGACCCGAACCCAGAGAACTTGGTCTACCGCATGATGCGGTTCGACCTGCGCGTGGGCCGCATCTTTGAAGCCGTGGAACGCAGCCAGCGGCGTGAGGAGACGGTGATCGCCCTGGTGTCGGACCACGGCTCCGAGTGGGAGCCGGGCAAAATCAATCTCTCCTTTCCGCTGACGCGCGCGCTGCGGGCGCCGCTCTTCGGCGGCCATACCGTCGCAACCGTCATGGCGGAGAATTCCGCCCGCGTCATCAGCAACATCATTCCCGGCGTCGAGTTTCCGCGGGTCTATGAAAGCCCGTTTTCGCCCTACGGCGAGCGGCGCGGCGGCGAGGAAGGCTACGTCACCGCCTTCACGGATAACTTCGGTAACGCCCGGGCGGAGATTCATCTGCGGAATAACGATTTGAACCGGCTCCATCTCCTCCTGTTGGCACGCCGGCGAAAACTTACCCCTGAGGATCGCATGCGCTGGGAGGCGCGCCTGCGCGAGACCTTGGAAGCTATCCGCGGCTGGCTGGCGGCGGAGCGCTCCGGCTACCACGACTACCACGCTGGCGTGCGGGACTGGTTGCCGACCTTGAAAAAGCGCAAGGATGCCTACTGGCGCGATGCTGCGGTGCGGTTGCAGCGGGAGTCGGAGCGGGATGCCGTGCAGTTGCGCGCGCTCGACCGTCTCTGGGAGTTGACCCAAGCGGAAGACCCGCTCGCCTGGCTGAAGAAGAAAAAGCCCAGCATCCCCGCCCTCATTCCCAAGAAATATTTCGGGCCGCGCAACTCTCCCTATCAGCTCAGCCACTACACCATCGGCCTGGATGAAAACTGGAACTGGGTTGAGACCACTCACACCGACCAGGGCGAGCCTGTGCCGATGAATTACTTCGAGGTGCTGACCCGCTTCCGGGTGGACAACCCCTCTGACAGCGGTGAGCCGAATCCCTTTGCGCTGGTTCTGGGGCGTCTGCCGGTGGCCGCGGTGGAGCAGGTGGGGCGGGCGCAGGGCTGGTGGGACGATGTTCCCGTCCAGCAGGCGCTCTGGGTGCTGTCGGGTGAAGCTGACAAGTCCACCCGCGGTGGGCAGGCGCTAGTGTTGGAAGCCAGCGATGGGCGACTCCGCTATCTCCCGCTCCGGCACTTGCAGCCGCAGGCGGATGGGTCCGTGGAGCTTGAGCGCACGAGCGAACTCGACCCGCTCGGGTTGCTGGCCGACCCGGAGTTTCGCCTTCTGGAAGGAGAGTCGCGCACTGCCTGGCTTGAACGCTTCCATACGCCGCAAGAATGGGTCGTGGCCACTGCAAAGACTCACTACAGCAACGCGGTCGTGGTCTTCGCCGACATCATGCGACCCAATGCGCTGCCGTTTCTGGCGAATCCCGCATTTCAGGCAAGCCTGACGGGGTTTTCTTCGCCGGAATTGATGCAGCGCTACCTGCGCGGCCTGCGCTGGAAATACACGAGCGAAGAACCCGAGCTGCGCGTCTGGAGCGCGCGGCTCTGGAACTTTTCCTCGAAGACCTATACCTCCGGCGGGGCCCACGGCGGGCTGCCCCCGCATGTGAGCCGCGTGGCGTTCTATCTTTGGGGAGGTCGGGGCACCGGATTGCCTGCCGGCCAAGTCCTCACCGAGCCCTGCACCACGCTGGATGTGGTTCCTACGCTGGCTGCTGTCCTGCACATGCTCGACCCCGCCGGACACATCGTTCCCCAGCCAGGCGCAGTGCGTGACCGCAGTTTTCTCCCCTTTCCGGGGCGGGTTCTGCCGCTGGAGTCCCCGGGCGCGGAAGTGGCAGAGGCAAGCCGGCGCAAACTGCCCGCAGTTTTTGACCAACGGTTCTGAATCTGCTAGCGTAAACCGGTTTTTGCGGCGAGATTTATTGATTCTGTGATTCGGATTGCAGTCCTCCTCAATCGGACGCTGAGCGGCCAGCCGGGCGCACGCCTGGCCGGATTGTCCTTGGCCGCCCGCGCTGTTCTTTCCGCCCAACAAGCCGGTATCGAGAGAGTCCTCATCCTCGGCGGTGAAGACCCTGCCCGCTGGTTGCCCGCACGCGGGCAGGCGCGGGTGGAATGGCTGCCCGGCGAGGATGGAACCGAGGTGGCTGCCTTGCGGCGGCTGTCGGGGCGTCTCGAGGAGCCTTTCCTTGTTTTCTTTGCTGATTCGGTCGTCGAGCCGCGCGCGCTGGCTCTTCTCCGGCCGACCGAGCTGAACGGTCGCCTGTGGGTGCGGGTGCAACCCGCCTCTGCAGAGGAGGGAGCAGCAGCGAGTGTTTATGTGGCGAGCCCCGCGTTGCTCGGGCGGCTGGAGAGTGTTGCCGCGAGGCTCGCCACCTTGGAAGCTCTCTGGAATCACTGGGACACCGGAGAGAAGGACTGCATCCAGCCGGCCGAGGGCTTGACCTGGGAGCGAACCACCGACCGCAAGCGCCTCTCCCGCATCGAACGCGAACTCGCCCTCAGCCAGCTCAAGCCTACTGACGGCGTATTTGCGCGCTTCAACAAGACGGTGGTGGGTTGGCCGCTGATCCGCTTATTCGTGCGGACGCCGGCGACGCCGAATTTCATCAGTGGGCTGGGGCTGGTGCTGGGATTGCTGGCTGGCGGAGTCTTCGCCCACGGCGGTTACTGGTGGGCGCTGCTGGGTTCGCTCTTCATGTACGCCTCCGCCATCATGGACCACGTGGATGGCATGGTGGCCCGGCTCAAGTTTCAGCAGAGTGACTTCGGGACTTGGTTCGAGACGACGGTGGATTACACCAGCTACTTTGCCGTCTACGTGGGGATGGGGATCGGCCTCTATCGCGAGAATCAGCATGCGTACTATCTGTTACTGGGTGGTCTCTTCGCCTTTGGGGCGGTGGTGAGCTACGTGGTGCAGAACCGCCAGCGGAGGATCATCAGCGGAGACCGCCCGGCCGACTATGCGCGCCGCTGGCATGCCAAGACGGAAGCGCACGGCGGCGAGGATTTCTTCCACTACTTCGCCCGCAAAACCTACTTTCTAATCCGGCGGGCGGTGGCGCCCTATTTCATTATCCTGTTCTGCTTGCTGGACATCCGGGGCTATCTACTTGCCATCTCTGCTTTGACCGCCAACCTGGTCTGGAGCTTGACGCTTTACAACAACCGGCTCTTCGAGCGCAGCCCGGTCTTGGAATCAAGCTCGGAATCCGTGAAGTAGCTGCGTCAAACACTTCCCTCCAGCATCCTATTCTATTGATTCTAGGAGCTTTATCTTTTCTGCAGAGTCCTAATCTCTCAGTAGGACCCCCCTCCTAATGGTTGCCTGCTCGCTCGCTCTTTTTCCACCCACGGCTGATTGACGCCGCGGCTCCCTTCGGAGAGGATGAACGGGAACGCCAGGCCGAATCTGGACTCCGGGTCAGGGCGCGGCTTGGGTTTGAATCCCAGCGAGGTGAAGCACAACCATGATTGCATCGACTGAGCGCCGCCGAGCCCAACGGTTTCCCTTGACTCTTCCCCTGGAAGTCAAACTGCAAGAGCAGAGCGGCGAGATTCGTCAGCCGGCCAATGTGCGCGACATCAGCGCCACGGGTGTCTACTTTCTCCTAGACCGAGAACTGCAGCCGGCGAGCAAGGTGGAATTTTTCGTCCGTTTGAACATTGAAGGTGCGCCAAGCGGTGGAGTGCTGCTGCACTGTGTGGGCAGCATTGTACGGGTCGAGCGCAAGGACGGCGATGTGGGCGTGGCCGCACGCATCGACCGTTATCGCTTCGTCCGGCCAGGGGAGGGCCCGCTGGGCACCGAGACGGAAGAAGAAGAGTAGGCCGGGTGCCGGGGACAGGAGTCCCCGCACCGCCAGTCAGTGAATCCGATGGGGTCGAAGACGAGTCTCTCCCTCCCACGGCTCGCGCCAGCGCCGATTCTGGCCTGCGCAATTCTCCTCCTCGTGGCAGGCTTTTCGGCCGCAGTGCACGCGGCGGACGTACCCCCAGCCGCTGCCGGCACCATCACGGCTGTTATTCCCAAGGACTACATCGAACGGGGCAAGAGTGTCGAAGAGGTGCAGAAAGGCGCGCCGGTATTCTGGAAAGACATCATTCGCACGGAAGCGGGCGGCCGCGTCCGTATTGGCCTGACCGACGGCTCGATCCTCAACATCGGCTCGCAGACGCGCATCCAGATTGTCCGCCAGGATGAGGCATCGCAGCAATCCGAGCTGACCCTGCTCTACGGCAAGGTGCGCGCCACCGTGGTCAAGCGCACGCGGGACGGAGGAAGCTTCCAGGTTCGCTCGGCCCAGGCGGTCGCCGGCGTCATCGGCACGGAGGAATACATCGACGCCACCCCTTCCGCCACAGTCATCCTGGCCCTGCACGGGGCGGTGGCCGTTCGCTCCAGCAATGCTGCCATCGAAGGCACCGTCGTCCTCGAGCCCGGGCAACTCACCGTCGTGCTGGATAACCAGCCGCCGCAGCCGCCGCGCCATGCCACGGTTGAGGAGTTGCAGTCGGCCTTTGAGGCTACTGCCCCCGCACCGGTGGTGACGCTGGAGCCGAACCGCGGATTGGCAGGTACTGGCATCGAGGCGATGATTCGCGGCCAGAATCTGGTCGGTGCCCGGGCGGTCGCATTCGCGCAGCCCGGCCTTTCGGCCGAGATTCTGCCCGGTGAAACCGCCGGCAGCGTCCCGGTTCGAATTCAGGTTGGCGAGAACGTAGCGCCGGGTGCCTACGGTTTCACGGTTGAGACGCCTGCGGGAAATCGCGCCGGCACCTTTGTCGTCTATAGCCGCGACACCAGCGTGGTGGGGACGGCGTTGCCCGGCTTTTCGCTTGCCCTGGCCCCGGCCAACACGGCGGAAGGCCCGCTCTTGCTCGCGCGTGGTGGCCAGGTGGGGGTGAGCGTCACGCTGGTTCCCGAGAAGGGTTTCCGCGGCACTGCGAGTTTGACCGTGGGCCCGCTGCCTCCGGGTCTATCGGTCGAGCCGTCATCGACGCTGCTGAGCAACCTGGGCGAGGAAGGCGCAGCGCCCGCCAGCACGACGCTGCAGATCAGCGCCACCGGCAATACTCCGGAGGGCTTGGCTGCGGTTCCGTTGACTGCAGTTTCCGGCAGCCTTCTGCCGCGGTCCACACTGATTCACTTACAGGTGGGGGGAATCCCACCCAAGGGCTTCGCGATTGGCGTTACGCCCCTGACATCGGCCAGTGATCCGGCGGAGTTGCCTCTGGGCGGGAGCGTGGAGTTTGAAGTTACGTTGATTCCTGACCCGGAATTCGATGGCGTGGTGGCGCTAAGTGTGGGGCCGCTGCCGCCGCGGATTACGGTTCAGCCTACCAGCGCGCGACTCAGTCGCGACCCGGCAGAGGCCGCGCCGCCGCCTGTTACCGTCAGGGTCGAGGCCACGCCGCAGGCTCGGGTGGGAGTGGTTGAAATCCGCCTCCTGGTGGCGGCGGAAGGATTCGAAGCGCGCAGCATTCCTGTTTTCCTCAACATCGTCCCACCGCCTCCGCCTGTGCCGAGCTTGCAGACCGAGCTTTTCTACAGCCCGACGGAGCCGCCTGTTCTGCTGCAGGGCAGCACCGTACAGGCAGCCCAGGGTGCGCGCCTCCGCCTGAATGCGAGCGAATCCACGGCTGCGGCAGGTCTCGAGCTGGTGGCGTACCGCTGGGAGGTGCTGGGCACAACGGTACAAGGGCGAGGACCAGTTTTTGAGCTGGACACGTGGGCGTTGAATCCCGGCACCCACCGCCTGCTGCTGACCGTGCAAGACAACCGGGGTCAGACAGCCTCCACCGAGTTGACCTTGGAGTTGCGGGCTCTCCCCGACCCCGCCGCACTGGTGGACGCCTGTCTGCGGGCAGGAACCGAAAGCTTGCAGCTCAGCCAGTTCATGAGCTGCTTCGATGAGCAGCGCTTCAACGGATATCCGAAGCTGGAGGAAGAGACACGGAACTTCTTCGAGCGGTTGAGCTCGGCGCGCGTCTACTACGTTATCGCCAACCGCCAGGACGTCCGCGGCGCCGAATCCACGGCCATCTTCCAGATCAGCCCCTTCCAGATTACGTTCACCACCAGGTCGGAGCCCGGCCTGGTGCAGCAGCGGACTGACGACATCACCCTGCGCACGCATCTGGTGCGCTTGGAGAACCGTGAGGAGTGGAAAATTATTGATTTCGCTAGCAGCTCGCGTGCCACCCTCCTGCTGAGCGATTTCAACCTGCTTACGACGCTCGCCACCGGGCTGACCCTGACGAGTTCCGATCCCCTGCCGGTGCTCGCGGGCGGGCGTTCGACGCCCATTATGGTCAACGTCGAGTCGCTGAGCGGTTTCACGGGGCAGGTGCAGATTTCTCTGGAAGGGCTTCCAGCGGGCGTGCGGGGTTCACCGGAGCCGGCCAGCGTCACGGCCGGCGGTACCGCGCAGTTGAGCTTCAGCGCGGACGCAGGAGTCAACCCAGCCGATTATCCGATGACAATTGTCGGCCAGGTGGGTCAGCTCCGCCGCACTCGCTCCCTGCTTCTGCGCGTCACGGACTTCGCCTTGACTGCGGGCAGTGCCCCCGCGCTCACGGCCGGCGGCGACGCTGTCTCCTTGCCGGTCGCGATAGAGTCGAAGAACCACTTTGCCGGCACGGTGGCATTGTCGCTGGGGCCGCTACCTGCCGGGCTCCGGGCTGATTTCGCCTCCAATGCGCTCACCATTGTGCCCGGAGACACAAGAGCAGAAACAACGCTCGCGCTGCGGGTGGACTTGAATACCGCCGCCGGCAGCTTCGACCTCATGCTCAGCGGAACCATAGAGGGCGTCCAGCGGACTCAGGTCTTGCGGGTTACTGTGCTGAACTCCGCGCCCCAGTTGGGCGACATCAGCAACCTGAGTGTGGCGGAAGGAGAGCAAGCTGAAATCGGTGTCACAGCGACCGACGCCAACGGTGACCCGGTTACCCTGAGCCTGGTGAATCCTCCGGCCTGGGCCGAGCTGAGTGGAACGGTCATCACCTTGCACCCGGACTTCGAAGTTGTCAGCCGACTCGAGAGGCAGAAAGACTTTCCATTGACCGTCAGCGCGACCGACTCGCTGGGTGCAGCGACGCAGAGCACTTTTACGGCTAGCGTCCTGCACACGAACCGCCCCCCCGTGTTGACTTCGATTCCCGACCAGGAAATCATCGAGAACACTGTCCGTGTCCTCACCCTCACTGTCCAGGATCTGGACGGTGACCCAATCACGTTGGAACTGGTCAACGCGCCGAGTTGGGCGTCGTTTCTAGAGGGAGTGCAACTGGCGCCCGGTTTCGATGTTGTCCCCGGCGACCAGGCGGCTGCCGTCTTTCGGATGGGTGTGCAGGCGACCGATGACGGCGGGGCGAGCGACCTGAAAGAGTTCAACGTCACGGTCCTCAACGCGAACCGCGCGCCTTCCATCGCAGCGCTTCCTGCCGTCGTCGTGGCGGAGGGGGAAAGCGCCGAGGTAACGGTGACGGCCAGCGACGCGGACGGCGGGCTGGTGGCGCTACGACTCATCGCACCTCCGGAGTGGGCGGGTCTGAACGACACGGTGATTCGGGTGGCCCCGGACTTCGATGTCGTCAGCCGGCTCGAGGGGAGCAAGGAGTTCCTGCTGACGGTCGAGGCCAGCGACGGCACCGCGACGGCACAGGCGACTCTCGGGGTAACCGTCCTCCACACGAACCGGGCCCCGGCGTGGAGCACGATCGGCGACTTGGTAGTGCTCGAAGGCACAACGGAAACACTGGCCATCTCGGCTTCAGACCCGGATGGTGACTTGCTGACGCTGAGCCTGGTGAGCGCGCCGAGTTTCGTCGCGCTGACCGACAACGGCGATGGCAGTGGTGTGCTGACGCTCAGCCCCGAATTCGCCGCAGCTGCCAGCTACACCGTAACCGTGCAGGCAAGCGATGGAGCGCTGAACGCGCAGACAAGCTTCGTGGTGACGGTGGAAGAAGATGACGAGGACGATCCCGGGGAGCCGCCGACAGCCGACTTCAGCGTGCGGATTCGGAACCAGACCGGCGGCGAGAACTCACCCTCCAATCCGCTGGAGGTTGGGCTCGACCGGGCGCGCTTCTTCAGCGTGCGGGTACGGCGCGGGCATCACCAGCGAGTCGGCGAGGTGCAGTTGGAGCTTCAGGATCCGACGCCCTTGGGGCTGATGCTGCAGTGCGTTGCGTGGGCACCCCATAGCCAGTGCCGCGGCAACAGTGCCACCGTGAATTTGACGCATCGGCGCACTGCCTACATCCACTTCTTTCTGCAGGCCACTGCCCAGGCGACGCCGGGTCCGGCGCAACTCTCTCTCCAGGCCAGCAGCAGCGAGAGGAGTGTGGAAGCCACTGTCTATCTGATGATCGGCGGCCGCACGGACGGGCACGATCAGCAGGGCTGGACTAACTCCGTGATGCCTTCGGCCGCAAGCGTGCCGACTTCAACATCCTCGGCGACAGACTTATCCGTATCAGCGCATGAGGTCACTGCTTCGCGGCCGGGCGAAACGCTGAACGTCCGTGTTCCGGTCCACAATCGTGGCGAGGTGGCGGCGGAGGACGTCAGTCTGCTGTTGCGCATCGCCGCCTGGAAGGTGGAAGCGCGGGAGGAGCTCTCGCTCGCTGCCCACGAATCGGCCGTGGTTGAATTCACATTGGACGTTCCCCCGGATGCGAGTCTCGAGGATGTGGCGGTCGAGCTTGAGGTACGGACGGAGAACCACCCGGCCGATCCCCGACCCGAGAACAATCGGGCAATGGTACGGAATCTGTTTGCGGACTCATCCCGCGGCGGTCGGCGCGACCGCGCCGTCTTGGAATTCGACGTCGGGGCCTGCGTGGGCCTGCGCCTAGATGACGGACGCGTTGCGGAATGTGATGGTCTCAATGATCTTGAGCTGCAGAGCGATGCAAACGGCTCGCTGCGGCTCGTGGCGGAAGCGATTGGCGCGCTCGGACCGATTGCATTGAATCGCCCGGTGGAGAGTGTGAGCGGCTTGAGCACGCAGGCGCCGCTGGAGGCGGGCACGGCGTACGTGGTGGTGCGCGGCAGCCGGCGCGTGCGGGTCAGGGCAGTGCGCGTACAGATGGTCGGCGCGGTGCCGCTGCGGTCGGCGCACGGCCTGCCGCGGCCGCTCGATGGTCCCACGGTAAATGATCCCCACCGCTTACCGACAGGCAGCTACAAGCGCGACCTCTCCGGCCTGAAGCCGCGGGTAGTGGTTGAGCTTGAGTGGGAGCGCCTGTCTCCGTAGATTCCGCGCGTAAAACAACTCTTTCCTGGGGCCGGGCATCCGAGTAGAATGCGTTTGCATTTCCAGGGGCTCCGCGCGGTGCGATTCAAAGTCGTCGCTTCCGTCCTGCTGGTGGCACATGCACTGCTGCATCCGGTGCTGCATGCGGTGCCGGTGTCACCGCCCGAGCAGGTGCAAGTGCGGGCGGAGTTGCCGGCAGAGCAGCCAAGCTCGGCCGAAGTCAAGCCTCCCTGCCTGGGGTGCTTGCTGCAGCGGCGCTTCGATGCGCCGCCGCTCCGCGTTGTCCTTCCCGCTCCCGTACCGGTTTGGGAGTCTGTGATTGCCGGTCCGAAGCAAGCCCGGGTCGCGGTAGCACCTTTGGCTCGTTCCACTCGCGCCCCTCCTTCCTGTTAGCAGCCTCCACCCGCTGATTCTGCAATCGTTCTTGGAGGGGCAATCGCGAATGAAATTCGGCTCTCTCAACAGTGTGCTGGTGGCGGTGGCACTAGTCCTGCTCATTCAGGGGGACGCTGCTGGGCAGGCTACCGCCATCATCCGGGGACGAGTGCTTGACCAAACTGGCGCTGCCATTCCCGATGCGCAAGTGCGCCTTTCGAATCCGCTCCATCCCAAGCACCGGATCGAAGCCCAGACCGGCCCTGAGGGAACTTTTGTTCTCCATCAGGTGCCGTTCAATCCCTACCGCCTGACGGTGGAAAAGACCGGCTTTCAAACCTACTTGGAGACGCTGGACGTTCATACCGCCACGCTCACGGTGGAGATCGTCCTGGCGGTAGGCGCGGTACAGGAAACTGCCGAGGTGGTGGCTACCCTGGGGGACGAAGCCAAGGTGAGCACCCATCTCAGTCTGGACACGCACGAACTGGAGCGGACAGCGGGCGCCGCACCCAGCCGGCTGATTGACAGCGTGCTGCTGGCCAGCCCCGGGATCGCGCAGAACGCCAACGGACGCGTGCACGTGCGAGGCGCGCACTATCAGTTGTCCTTCATGATTGATGGTCTACCCGTGTCCGACCAGCTCTCGATTGACTTCGCCAATCCGTTTGACATGCGCAACGTCGAAGCGCTCGAGCTCTATACGGGAAACTTTCCGGCCGAGTATGGCAGCAAACTCTCCGGTGTCATCAACGTCAGCACCAAGTCGGGGCTGGGCGCGGGAGACCGATTTCACGGGAACGTGAGCGCGAGCGTGGGGAGCTTCGACAGCGGCGAGGCCTCGGCGCAGGTGGGCGGGGGAAGCGAGCGCTGGGGCTACTTCTTCAGCGTGGCGGGTGGATTGTCGAACCGCCACCTGGATCCTCCGAGCCTCGACAACCTCCACAACGGGAGCAACAACCAAAGCTCGTTTGCACGCCTGGACATTGCGCCGAACCAAAGCAACTTCATCAACCTCTACGTCAGCGGGGCGCGCTCGCGCTTTGAGGTCCCCAACCTTCCCTCTCAACATCTCGCCGGTCAGGATCAGCAACAGCGGCTGATGGATGTGGCGGTACGGCTGAACTGGCTGCACACCTTCAACGGGAAGTGGTCGCTGGAAGTGACACCCTACTACCGGACGGGCCTGGCGCAACTCTTCCCGAGTGCCGGGGACACGCCGGTGACGGCTGCCCAGGCACGCCACTTGACGAACACGGGTGTGAAATCGGCGGTCAGCTTCACCGGTCGCGGGCATCGGTTCAAAGCGGGCTATGATTTCTTTGCCTTTCCGGTGAGCGAGATTCTGTCGTTTGGAATTACCGACCCTGCCTTCAACGATCCGGCCGACCCGGGATTCAATCCCAACTTGGCGCCGCACGACTTGACGCGGGGGGGAGCGCTCTTCCTGTTCGACGATCGGCGCACAGGAGTACAGTACAGCTTCTTCCTCCAGGACACTTATACCTACAGGCGGTTGACCGCGAGCCTGGGGCTGCGGTTCGACCACTATCGGTTTGTGCTCGAACGCACGCACTGGAGCCCGCGGATTGGGCTTGCCTACAGTGTCGCGGCCACGCGCACGGTCGTGCGCGCTTCCTACAATCGTCTGTTCCAGACCCCGTCGCATGAGAACCTGCTGCTTTCGACCTCGCCGGAGGCGGGCGCACTGGTGCCGCCCGACCGCATCGCTGAACTGGGCGCGGCGTTGCTGCTGGTGCGGCCGGAGAAAACCGACTTCTACGAGATCGGCGTCCAGCAGAGCATCAAAGACTGGCTACGGCTGGACGCGTCGGTCTATCGCAAGCTGATTTCGAACTACCACGACAACGACCAGTTCCTGAACACCACGATCGTGTTCCCCATCGCCATCGGCAACGGCCGCATCCACGGCTTTGACCTGCGCGTGGACATTCCGCAACACAAGGGCATTTCGGCGTACTGGAATTTCTCGGTGGGCAAGGCGGTGGGCATTCCGCCGCTGACGGGCGGGTTGTTCATCGGCGAGGAGGCCGTCGAGTTGCTGGGAGCAGGCCCCTTCTTCATTGACCATGACCAGCGCTACACTTCGCAAGGTGGGTTCACCTACGAGCACAAGTCGGGAATGTGGACATCCCTCATCGGGCGCTATGACAGCGGGTTGCCGGTGGAGATCGAGGACGTGGGGGAAGTGCAGGCCGATCCCGACCGGAGCCGTGAGCTGGCGTTGGTGGATTTGAGCCGCGACCCGTTCCGGGTGAGGAGCCGGCTGGTGTGGGACTGGTCAGTCGGCTGGGACCGTCCGCGAGAGGACCGGAAGGTGAGCGTGCAGTTCGATGTGCGCAACCTCACCAATCAAAAACGGCTGTATAATTTCCTCTCGGTATTCGCCGGGACGCACATCATCGCGCCACGCTCGTTCTCCGCACGGTTGCGGTATTTCTTTTAGTGTGGCTGGCCGCTGGTGTGAGTGCCCGGGTGCGCTCCCGGGACAAGAGTACGGGGGGTGCTGCCATGGCGTTTCATTTGACGAGTTCGGCTTTTTCCCACGGCGGAGATATTCCCCGCAAGCACACCTGCGATGGTCCCGACGTCTCCCCCGCGCTTTCCTGGGCCGAGGCGCCGGCCGACACGCAGAGCTTCGCGCTCATCGTGGACGACCCCGACGCGCCGGTGGGCACCTGGGTGCACTGGGTGCTCTACGACCTGCCGGCGTCGGTTAAGGAGTTGCCGGAGGACGTGCCCAAGGAGGAAGAGTTGAAGAACGGAGCACGACAGGGCCGCAACGATTTCCGCCGCCTCGGCTACGGCGGACCCTGCCCGCCACCCGGCCCTGCGCATCGCTACTTCTTCAAACTCTACGCGCTCAAGAGTAAGACGAACCTGAAAGCGGGCGCGACCAAACAAGAACTTCTACGCGCAATGGAAGGGAAGATTCTGGCGCAAGCAGAACTCATGGGCCGCTACAAGCGTTAGTGTCCCCGTCTCCGGGCTAACGGAAAGAATCCCGACGCAGTGGAAGGGCAGGGGTGTGCGGGGGGCTAGAAGTCTTCCGGAGTGCGGCCGCTGAGCTTGTGCCGCAGGGCGCCGGCAATTGCTTCCAGGGCTTCGCAGAGAGCCGCCTGCATCTGTGCCACCGAGTCGTGGGTGAGCTTGTCGGCCTGCTGGCGGAACTGGCCGAGCGCGGTTTGGGTCTGCGCCAGCAACGCCTCCAAGCGCGCGCCCGCCTGTTCGAGTTGCTGGCCCAGCTCTTCGTTCTTGCGGGTCGCCAGCTTGTCGATTTGCCCCTGAATCTCCTGCAGCCGGCGTTCGAGCAGCTCCTGAGCCATTTCCACGGCGATGTGGACGCGGCCCTTGATCTGGCCGCCAGCTTCGACCACGTGCTCGTGAATGCTCTTGCGAAATGCTTCTGCTTCCTGCTGGGTTGAGGCGCGCATCTGTTCCTGGACAGTTGTGCTCTCCCGCTGGAGCGACGCGAGCAATTGCTGGAGATTTTCCGCCGCAATGCGCGTGCGGTCGAGTAACGGCACGAGAACGGAATCAATCTGTGTTTGCACCTGTGCGAGTTGGGTTTCGCGGGTGGCACGGGCGGCCTCGTCGAGTTCTCGCCGGGCTCCGCTCAGGGAGTCCGCGACGGATTGTTCGATGCGTCCTTGGAGATGGGTCTCGAGCCGGGCGGCCAATTCCTGCCCGCGGGCCTCGAGGCGGGCTGTGGTCTCCTGGGTGCGCGCTTCCAGCTGCGCTGTGATTTCCTGCTGTCGTGTTTGGAGCCGCGCGGCTTCTGCCTGGGCGGTGTCGAGAATCCCGCGGAGCTCCTGCTGGCGCTGATCGAACTCGCCCTGCAGGCGCTGATGGAGTGACGTCCACATCTGCTCGCCCAGGTTGCGCAGGCTCGTTCCCATCCACTGCGAAAGTTGCTGGCGGTAGTCATCGATGTAGGCGTGCAGCTCCTGCTCGCGCTGGGCCAGGATTTCCTGGGCCTTGGCCGCGAGTCGCGCCAGGGTTTGCTCGGACTGGCGGCTCTGTTCCTCGCTCCACTGGCTGCCGCTGGAGCGCAGGCTGCTTTCCGCCGCACGGGCCTCTTCCAGGCGGACGCTGATGCGGTCGAGGAACTCGCGCTCGTGGCGGTCGAAATCCTCGAAGAGTTTCTGGCGGAGTTCGTCGCGGAGTTCTTCGTCCACCTGCTGGCGGACGCGGAGGGTAATTTCGTGGAGGGTTTTCTCAGCCTGGTCGCGCCAGCGCTCCCAATCGCGAGTGGCCCGTTCTTCGAGGTCAGCTCGCAGGCGGAGGAGCAGTTCGCCCAGGGTGGAACGATACTGTTCCTCGAACTTGGCGGAAACGGCTTTGGCCTTTTCCTCGAGAATCTGCTCGAAACGTTGGGCCACCTCCTCGGCGCTGGGTGGCGGCGGAGGAGGCGGGATGGCGGCCGCGGGTGCCGCCGGGACTGGCTCGGCTGCTTTCTCTTCTACAATCTCGGCGGGAGGTAGCTCCGGCTCAGGCGTGACGACGGGAGTCGCGACGGGAGAGGACGGGGGTGTCTCGGTCGTCGGAGGAGCGACTGTCGCAACGGGCGCGGGTGCGGCAGCCGGCGGCGGTGGCGCGACCTCTTTCGCTTGTTCCTGGCGTGCTTGCGCGGCGCTGCCCGGAATCCAGCTTTCGGGAGGGAACTTGATGCCCCAGAAATTTTCCGGCGTGTCGAGCTCGATGGCCATCTCGAAGGCTTTGGGGTCGTTCGCGAGCGGGGCGGCACGGATGACGTGGGCCTTGACGGCGCGCTTGCTGTAGAGGATGTCAACGCGGACGGGCGTGCCGGCCTCGAGCGGCTTGGGTGCACGGGCGTTGCAGCCATGGGCGCTGACCGACAGGGTTTCACAGCGCTCGGCGTACTGGATCTTGGGGTCCAGGCTCGTGACGAGAATGGGAATCGCCAGCGGAAGCCGCTGGCTGCGACGAATCTCTTTCTTGTCTGAGGCGGTCGAGATTTCCAGCTCTCCCCTGACTGGCCTGCGGACTGGAGGCGGAGAAAACTCTAGGGGAGGGGTGGCGAAGCTGTCAAGGGAAATCTTGGCCGGATCACGGAATTGTCTTGCCGCCGGAGATTTGCTAGAGTGCCGGCAGCCAGGGGGTGGCGAGGGCAATGGGCACGGCCGTCCAGGTCGAGCGGCGTCGGAGCGAGCGTAACGCCTGGCGCATTCCTCTCATTGTCAGCTGGACGCGGGAGAAGACGTTGACCGTGCGCGAGCAGGCCGAGACGGAAATCGTGAGCGCGCACGGAGCGCTGCTCAGGATTTCTACGCACGTGCCACGGGGCGACATCATCACGCTGATGCGACCTGGGGGCAACCCGGCGAAGTTGGCGCGTGTGGCCACGGTTTTGGGCCGCGATGCCGATGGCCGGCTGCGGCTGGCGGTGGAACTGGATACGCCCAGCCTGGAGTTTTGGGTCGAGCTGGCCCGCTGACTTTCCGATAAAGTTTCTTCCCGTCGGATTGAGGTCCCCAGGTCTGCTTGCTTGTCACCTTGGAGCCGCGTGGCGAGGTTTGCTAGAATGCCAGAACGGAGGCGCGTAGCTCAGTTGGTTAGAGCGCCCCGACACAGTCGGGGAGGCTTGGGTTTCCTTCTCGCAGGCTCAAGGCAAGCGAGCCCGTAAATGGCTTTCCTCTACATTCTCCAAAGCCAACGAAGTGGAAGCTTCTATGTGGGCTCGACCAGCAATCTGGCGAGGCGGCTGGCAGAACATGCTCGCGATCACACACCCTCCACGCGACGCCGGGGTCCTTGGCAACTGGTCTATAAAGAGGAATGGTCAAGCCTGACGGAAGCCCGAAGGCGCGAACGGCGCATCAAGAGCTGGAAATCTCGCAAAGCAATTGCTGAACTCGCGCGCCGCTCGCCTCCCCTCCTGGAGCCGCGGGACGAGGTTTGCTAGAATGCCAGAACGGAGGCGCGTAGCTCAGTTGGTTAGAGCGCTACCTTGACACGGTAGAGGTCTGGGGTTCGAGTCCCCACGCGCCTACCACTCTGTGAGGCTTCCTCTCCCATATCGTCGGTGGTTAGAGCGCCCCGACTTGTCGGGGAGGTCTCGGGTTCGAGTCCCGACGCGCCTACCACCGCTCAGTTCACCGAATGCAAACCTCTGGACCTGCCGGTAGTTGAGGCGGTGTTTCTAGTTGCCGTTGGGTGCTTCACGCAGCAAATCTCGGGCGCGGTCAGCGTCGGGGAAGTTGGGATTGATGCGGAGCGCCTGCCGGAGCATCTGCCTGCCCGCGTCGGACTGGCCGGCAGCCAGCAGTGCCCGGGCAAGGTGGTAGCGGTAGGTAGGGTGGTTGGGGTCTTTTTCGACGCACTCAGCGAGTTGCACTCTGGCCAAGTCATAGAGCCCGTTCTGGTAGTAGGCCCAGCCGAGGGTGTCGCAGGTGCTGGCGAGCGAGGTGAGTTTGTCGCGGGCGCGCTGCGCGAGCGCGAGACCGCGTTTGGGGTCGCCGCCGTGCTCGAGGTAGAGGTAGGCCAGATTGTTGGCGGCGATGGGTGAGTCGGGGTCAATCCCGAGGGCAGCCTCATAGGTGGTGATGGCTTCGGACCAGTCTCCCCTAGCTTCCTGGAGATTGGCGAGCAGCAGGTAGTTGACGACGGCCTTCGGGTTGGCCCGGATGGCAGCCCGGAACTGCTGCGCGGCTGCGGCGGGTGAACCCCGGAGCGTGTAGAGGTGGCCCAGGAGGGCATAGGCAGAGAGGTTCTGGGCGTCGAGCTCAAGCGCTTTCTTCAGCGAAGCTTCCGCGCGGTCGAACTCGCGGGTGTAGAGATGGACTTCGGCCAGGAGCAGGTGCAAGCCCGCCTGCTGTGGCGAGGCCTGCAACGGAGTCGAGAGAGCCAGGAGTGCCTCCCGGGGACGCTGTTGGGCGAGGTAAAGCTCGACCAGGAGTTCGAGGATCGGCTCGGAGGTCGGCAGGTGGACCAGCGCTGCGTGCAGCACCGCGGCTGCCTGCGCCAGCTTTTTCTGCTGGCGGAGAACAAGAGCATAGCCGACGTGGCCACGGGGTTCCTGGGGCGCCTGCCGGGTCACGTGTTGGAAGTCGTGCGCGGCGCTCTCCAGGTGCCCGCTCGCCAAGAAAGCAGAGCCGCGCAGGAGGCGCGCCTCGACGGAATCCGGTGTGGCTTCCAGGATGCGACTGGCGTAGCCGGCGGCCCCGGAATGGTCCTGGCGGCGGAGGCTCAGGCGGGCGAGGGCGAGTTGAGCCGAGGCGAGGGAGGGCTGGAGTTCAAGCGTACGGAGCCAAGCGGACTTGGCCTGCGCCCAATTTCCCTGCGCGTAGTGGGCCGTGCCCAGAACGTAGTGGGCGAGAGCAGAGTCCGATTCCGTCTGGAGGACCTGCTGGAGAATGGGCAGGGCCTCGCTGGCGTTCCCGCGCGCGAGCAGAAGCTGAGCACGGAGCAGGTGGCCGTCCGGGTCGGAGGGGCCTTTCGGATAGAGTTCGCGGAAGAGCAGCTCGGCATCGTCCACGCGTTTGGAGCGAAGCAGCAGCCGGATGAGGTCTTTCTTCACGGCTGCATCGCGGGGCTTGGCGCGCGTGAGGCGCCGGAACTCCGCCAGAGCTTTTTCGGTTTGGCCGCTAGCCCAGTAAAACAGGCCCAGGGCGCGATAGGCGGCTCGGTCGTCGGGGTGAGTGCGTTGTAGTTCGGAGTATGCGGCTTCTGCTTCCTGCCAGCGCCGGGTGGCGGCAAAGAGCTGACCGAGCATGAGGCGCGGCCAGGAAGAAGCTGAGTTAGTGCGGAGAGCCGCGCGCAGGACCTCCTCGGCGTCAGACATCCGGCGCTCAGCCAGATAGAAGTTGGCCAGGGAGAGGTGCGCGAGCAAGGAGTCGGGGTCGAGGGCGAGGGCATGGCGGAAGCTGGCTTCAGCGGCCTGTTTCTGGCGCGCGGAGGCGTAGACTGCGCCGAGATTGAGGTAGGTGGAAGGCTCTTCCGGCTCCAGTTCAGCCGCCTGTTGGAGTTCACGGAGAGAGCTTTCGAGGTCTTGGAGGCCGGCGTAGCTGTTACCGAGCAGGATGTGGGCGGCAGCCAAGTCAGGCTTGCGCTCGAGAATCAGCTCGGCCTGTTCACGTGCGCGGGCGTATTCGCGCGCATTCAGATAGAGGCTTCCCAGAGCGAGACGCGCCGCGAGGTTTTCCGGGTCGAGCCGGAGGGTCTGCTCGAGCTGTTCGTGCCCGGCCGACCAGCGCCGCAGCCGGAGATAAGCCCGAGCCAGCAGGAAGCGGGTCTGGGGATCGGCGGGATCGAGCTTGAGGGCGTTCAGAAGCTGAATGCGCGCTTCCTCATACTTACCCTGCTGGAAATACCGCTCGGCGCTTTCTCGATAGGAAGCTTTCCTGCGAGCGGGATCGGATGAGCAGGCTGTTCCCAGCAGGCAGACAGCCAAGCACAAGAGCGTGAACCAGGGGAGAGCGAGGAAGCGGCGCCGAGGTGGCATGGGGCGAGGGACTTTGAGGAACTGCGGGCGGGGCTCAGGAGGCCGTTGCATGGCGGCGCCGCGTCAAGCGTCGGCGACCCGCAGCCAAGGCCAGCAAGCCTGTGCCGAGCAAGGTGAACGTTCCGGGTTCCGGCACGCGGGTTACGGTGATGCCCGAGATGCCGTAGTCGCTGTTGACGGCTCCGGTGGAGGTGCTGGTGGGAATGGGCGTGAAGCGGAGTTCATCCACTGCCTGTCCGCCGAACAGGGCCGAGAGTGTGAGGCGACCGGTTTCCGTGCCGGAGAAATCCACGCAACCGACCAGGCTGCCGTGCAAGTAGCCGCAGACGCGGCCCAGCTCCGTGGGGTTGTCGCCGCGGACGCCGGCGAGGAAGAGCTTGTTGATGTCAATCGAGTCCACGACCACCGCGCCGTCGAATGTGATGGCGAGCAGCTCCATACTGGTGGGTGGGTCTGGCTGGACGTCGATTTCATCATTGTTATTGCCGCCGGCAACGCCAACATACAGCACCAGAGGGGAGGTAACGTCATCCAGGGTGACCGCCAGGGGAGCCGGGTTGCCGCCCTGGAATCCGCTCAGGGTCACGCCCAGGCCACTGACTGAACCCGAGACCACGCTGGGGCCCACGCATACCGTGGAGGCGGTGGGCGTGCAAGAGCCGGTGGGGACCAGGCCCGCCAAGTTGATAGAAATCGTGTCTGCGCCGGCGGACAGAGCGGCGCCACTGAGGCAAACGGAAAGAAGGGCTGCCGCACCCAGTAAGCGACTCATTGTCATTGTCGCACCCGCGAAACGGTAGTCTGCGCTATCCACCTACACTGGTGTTTCGCCCTGAGGTGGTTGTTAGCACATAGAGAGCCAAACCGGGGACGAAAAGAAAGCTAGCTTTATCAGGTAGTTAGGAAGAGTCAGGGCAGACGGGAAGTGCCCAGATTGCAGCGGAAGTCTCCAGAAATGTAGCTCGTTGCATAGGGGAGTTGGGAGGCGAGAAAGGACGTTAGGAGCGGCGGGAGGTGGCGGGAAAGGTGACCAGGCGCTGCCCCATGACGTTGGCGAAGTACTGCAGGATCTCAGTCATTTCGACCAGGTTGTCGGCCCAATTCTTGAAGCCCAGCCGGCGGCGGAGATTCATCCAGAAGCGCAGCAGTTTGTAGTCGAAGATGAGGAAGCGCTCGCGGCGGGAGTAGCGGCCAACGTGGACGGTGGCGGCGTTGCGGAGGAGGTAGGTGAGGGCTTCGTAGTCGCGCTGGAGGGTGGCCAGCACGCCCGCGTAGTCGGCGATCTCCTCGGGGTATTCTTCCAGGGCGCGGCGGATGGCGGGGAATTCGAGCTGGTTGTCAGCAGCCACTTCGGCGTAGTAGTCGCGTTCAAAGCGCTGCCGCAGGATAGAGCGGCAGGCGGCTCGCAGCCAGAAGACCAGCAGCGAAGCGGAAGCGAGCAGGATGAAGATGCTAATCAATTGCGCCGACATCGTACCTCACTCGTTTTGCTCCTCGCGCACAGGGAGGGGCAATGCGGCCAGGCGCCGCCTCGGAACGGGCGCGACTGCTGCCTCGCCTTCCGGTACACGCAGGAAGGTATAGAGCCAAACCAGGGCCATCAGGGTGTAGGCCACGGGAGGAATCTGAAGGGCAAAGTTCTGGGCAGAAGTGGAGAGAAAGCTCGCTGCATAGCTGGCGGCATGGGAAGTGAAGTAGATTCCCAAGCCCGAAACCAGCAGGGCGAAACGACGGGTTTCCGCTCCCAGATACATCATCGACATCCAAAGGAGAAAGGTCAGGAGGACACCCACGAAATACATATTCTGCTGGAATTCGAGAACAAAGCGGGAAAAGAGATGATCCACGCTGCGGGCAATGAACAGTCCGGAGATGAGGATGACCAAGAGGAAGAAAAAGCCCAGGGTGGGCCGCACATAGCG
>JBBIPK010000025.1:37308-47071 GCA_037442885.1 Acidobacteriota bacterium
CCGGGACTGCCCCCCGAAAACTAGACCTGGCGTCCGTTCGGTCTCCGCCCGGTCTATCTCGGGAACGGAATCGGCGGCACCGGTGAGCCACCACCCGCCAACACGACCGGTGTGGCTCCCGTCGAGTGCGCCAGGTTCTTCAGGCCCACTACGCTGAACGCCAGCATCAAGGCAAAGAGCGCGCACAGTACAATCCGTCGCATCTCCCCAGACTCCCTTCTCGTGGAATGGACAACTACGAGGGGGAGTCTAGGAAGTCCCCCAGTCAGGGTCAATAGGACGTTGGTAGCATAGGCAGAATGGGAAACAAGTCAAGCAAAATCTTTGAGTTACGCTTGTTCCGGGTCTTGGCATAGTACTTTTCGGAGAAAGTGGCACCTCCCTCCTAAGTCCAATCTGTTGTATCTTTGCCAGTCCGAAGCCCATTGAGCTGGGGGAGACACTAAGGAGGCTGGTTTGAGTTCACCGACAAGAGAAGAGGCTTGGCAGCTGCTGTGCGAGTGGACGCAGAGCGAGAATCTGCGGAAACACGCCTTGGCGGTGGAAGCGTGCGTGCGGGCGTACGCGCGCAAGTTCAGCGCCGACGAAGAACTCTGGGGCGTCACCGCCTTGCTGCACGATTTCGACTACGAGCGTCATCCCAACGCCCCCGACCATCCCACGGAAGGCTCGAAGGTTCTGCGCGCGCGCGGCTATCCGGAGGAGATCGTCCAGGCGATTCTCTCCCATGCCGACTACATGGGAGTGCCGCGGGTCACGCCGCTGCAGAAGACGCTCTACGCCTGCGACGAGCTGGCCGGCTTTATCACCGCGGTGGCGCTCGTGCGCCCGAACAAGAGTTTGCTGGAAGTGGAAGTCAAGTCAGTGACAAAAAAGTTCAAAGATAAGGCATTCGCGCGGACCGTCAATCGGGACGACATTTTCCGCGGGGCAGAAGCGCTGGGGGTGCCGTTGGAGGAGCACGTGGCGTTCTGCTTGGAGGCGATGAAGGCTGTGGCCGCTGAGCTGGGGCTGAGCGGCCTACCCGGTGCCGGGTTGACCTAAGTCGGCCATTGTCAGGTACAATTCCCGCGCTGTGGGGGCAAGCCGGAACGACTTTCCAGGGAAGTCCTGCCAGGAGGGTGCAATGAGGCCTCGTCTCGGATTCGTTTTCTGTGCGGTTGTGTTCTTTGTCCTCGCACTGGGCGCACAAGAGAAGCCCTTCACACTGGAGCAGATTCTGAGTTCGCCGTTTCCGACTGAGCTGACGGCTTCTGCCAGCGGCGGCAAGCTCGCCTGGGTCTTCAATGCTCGAGGTGTCCGCAACCTCTGGGTGGCGGAGCCGCCCGCCTATCAGGGCCGCCAGCTCACGAGCTACACGACGGACGACGGCCAGGAGCTTTCCGATCTGGCGTTCACGCCCGATGCTTCAGTCATCGTCTTTGTGCGCGGGGGAAATGCCAACCGGCAGGGCGAGTATCCGAATCCGACGAGCGATCCGGAGGGAGTGGAGCAGGGCATCTGGGCGGTGCCCCTAGCGGGCGGTGCGCCGCGTTGGCTGGCAGAGGGGAATTCGCCCGCCATCTCGCCGAACGGTGACCGCGTCGCCTACCTCTTCAAGAATCAGATTTGGTGGGTGCCGCTGGATGGCAGCGACAAGCCGGTGCAACTGTTCCGGATGCGCGGCCAGGCGGGCTCGCTGCGCTGGTCACCGGACGGGACGCGGCTGGCGTTTGTGAGCAACCGCGGCGACCACAGCTTCCTGGGTGTCTACGAGCTGGCGACAAGGAAGCTGCGCTGGCTCGATCCCAGCGTGGACCGCGTTACCAATCCCGTCTGGTCGCCCGACGGCACGCGCGTCGCCTTCATCCGCGTGCCCGCATCGCGGCGGTTTTTCAGTTTCGGTCCGCAGCGCGAGGCACAGCCGTGGTCCATCCGGGTGGCGGATGTGGCGACGGGGAAGAGTGAGTTGGTGTGGCAGGCAGCAGTCGGGCGCGGGAGTGCCTTCCACGGTGTAGTGGCAGAGAATCAATTGCTGTGGGGCGCGGGTGATCGGCTGGTGTTTCCCTGGGAGGAAACGGGCTGGGTGCAGCTCTATTCGGTTCCGGTGAAAGGCGGAGAGGCGAAGCTGCTGACGCCGGGTGAATTTGAAGTCGAGCACGTGGCGCTGAGCCCCGACCGCAAGGAGGTCATCTTCTCCTCCAATCAGGATGATATTGACCGGCGGCACATCTGGCGGGTATCGGTGGCGGGCGGGCCGCCGGCGGCGGTGACGCGAGGGACGGGGATTGAGTGGTCGCCGGTGATGGCGTCGGAGAGCTTTGCGATTGCCTTCCTGCGTTCGGACGCGTGGCGCCCGGCGCATCCGGCCATCATCGTCGGCCGCGAGGAGGCACGGTCGCTGGCGCCGGGGACGATTCCGGCTGACTTCCCCGTGAACGCGCTGGTCGAGCCGCAGCCGGTAGTGATCGTGGCGGGCGACGGCCTGGTCTTCCACGGCCAGCTTTTCCTGCCCGCCAAGCGCGAAGTGGGTGCTCGCTACCCGGCGGTGGTGTTCTTCCACGGCGGCTCGCGGCGACAGATGCTGCTGGGCTGGCACTACCTCGGCTACTACCACAACGCCTATGCGCTCAATCAGTATCTGGCCAGCCGCGGCTACGTCGTGCTGTCGGTGAACTTCCGCAGCGGCACGGGCTACGGACTGGAGTTCCGCGAAGCGCTGAACTACGGCGCACACGGGGCGAGCGAGTTCAACGACGTGCTGGGTGCGGGACTCTATCTGCGCAGCCGGCCGGACGTGGACCCGCTGCGCATCGGGCTCTGGGGCGGCTCCTACGGCGGCTATCTGACGGCAATGGGCCTGGCGCGTGCGTCCGACTTATTTGCCGCGGGCGTGGACCTCCACGGCGTGCACGACTGGAACGTCGTCATCCGCAACTTCACGCCCAGCTACGACCCGCGCCGCGAGCCGGAGCTGGCGCGGACGGCCTTCGAGTCTTCCCCCATGGCCTCCATCGCCAGTTGGCGCTCCCCCGTCTTGCTCATCCACGGCGACGATGACCGCAACGTCCCCTTCAGCGAAACCGTGGACCTGGCCGAGAAGCTCCGCGAGCGCGGCGTGACCTTCGAGGAACTCACCTTCCCCGACGAAGTCCACAGCTTCCTCCTCCACCGCAACTGGCTCGCCGCCTACCAGGCCGCCGCCGACTTCTTCGACCGCTACTTGAAGCGGAAGTAGCGCCACGGAAACGGTCCGAGACGAATCGCGTCGCATCGCGTCGCAGAGACGCGGAAAAGCAAGGCCAGCAAGGGCGCGCCCCGCTCCCGCCCGGACGAGTTGCCGCGAGACGCCTTTTTACCTGCTGCCTGATGCAGAAGCCCCAGCGCCTGCGCCCACTCAACCATTCAACCGATGAACCATGCAACTAATTCCCTGGCAGCTTCATCCGCCGCACCAAGTCCTGGAAGCGCGGCTCATCGCGCAAGGACGCGAGAGTAGGGACCTTCTCTATCCACGGCATCCAGCTAAAGCGGAGCTTGAACGCCTCTTCCAGCCAGCGCACTGCCTCGTCCTTCTCGCCCAAGGCTGCGTAGATTTCGCCGAGACCCCAAGTATTCATAGGCGTGACTTCCTTTTTCAATTCGGCGGCTATCTTCCGCGCCTCATCCCGCCGGCCGGCCAGCGCATAGGTATGTCCGAGAGGCCATCTCACAGCCGGACTGACTGTAGCTGCCTTCCGGTGGGCCGCGATGGCCTCCTCATACATTCCCTTTTGCGCATAGACAGCACCCAACACGTAAAGCCCCCACGGAAATTCGGGATTCAGTTCGAGCGATTTTTGGGCTTCCTGGATCGCCTCTTCCCATCGCCCCACCCACCAACACTGCCATCCCCGCCAGGCAGGCCAGACGGGATTCAACGGGTCCACTTCCTGCGCGCTCTCGATTCTGCCAGGGCGTCATCCGACTGTCCGAGGAGCAGCAGGTACCACGCATAGTGAGCGTGCGCATCAGGCAGACTGCGATTCAGTTCCAGGGCGCGCCGGAAATCCTGTTCCGCCCCGACATAGTCCCAGTCTGAGTAGAGTTTGATCTCGGCCAAAGCCTCGTGGGTTTCGGCCAACATGTCACCCAGCTCCACCGCCTTGCGCGCTGCCGCCTGGGCTCGCACAAATGCGTCAGGTAGAGCCTCATGGCCGATCAAGCTGTACCCGAGCGCCAGCCCGGCATATGGCAAGGGATTCGTCGGGTCTTTTTCAACGGCCTGCTGCAGATACTCCAGTCCCTTCTGGAATCCCTCGGGCGTGAATTTGTTCAGATCAAACTTGCCTTTCAAGTAGGCCTCCTAGGCCTCGGGGTTGACCGGGCGCGCGCTGGCCAGCCGCGCCTGCTCCTGCGGAGTGAGCTGCAGCCTAATTCCCCGCGTGATCGCCGCCACAATCTCGTTTTGCAGCGTGAGCACATCGCGCAGCTCCCGCTCGTAGCGCTCAGCCCAGAGCTGCTGTTCCTTGGCTGGATCGATGAGCTGCGCAGTGATGCGCACGCGGTCGCCCGCGCGCAGCACCGCACCGGTAATGAGCGCGTCCACCTTCAACTCGCGCGCAATCACCCGCTCGAGCCCGCTGAGCTTGGCCAGGTCGGTGATGAGCGCTTCGTGCATGCCTGCGGCCAGATAATCCTGCTCGGCGTCGCCCGAGAGGTTCTCCAGCGGCAACACCGCCAGCGAGCCGATTCGAGGCGCACCGCCCACGAGTCGAGTGCGCAGGTTGCCCACATCAAGGACGGCTAGCACGGCTGCCAGCAGCGCCACGCTAGCGGCCAGCGCCAGCAAAGGCCGCCGCCCCAACCGGTAGCGCCAGGCTACCCAGACGGGCACCACGCCCAACTGAACCGCCTCCAGAGCGGCCCGCACCTCGCCGCCCCGCTGGTAGCGGCGCGCGGGTTCCTTCTCCAAACAGCGCTCAATCACCGCCTTTAACTCCACCGGTACTTTCCCCGGTAGCGGCGGGGGCGGCTGGTTCAGAATCGCCGAACTCAACTCGAAGCCGGTCTGCCCCCGGAACGGGCACTGGCCGGCCGCCATTTCGTAGAGCACCACGCCCAGCGCCCAGACATCCGAGCGCGCATCGGCGGGCTGGCCGCGCAACTGCTCCGGCGCCATGTAGGCGAGCGTCCCCATGACGGCCCCAGGCTGGGTGAGCGAAGCCTGCGACCGCGTGGTGGCTTCCGTCAGTTCCTCTTGGCTCAAGCGCTTGGCCAGCCCGAAGTCGAGCACCTTGGCGCGGCCTCCGAGGGTAATCATGACGTTGGCGCTCTTCAGGTCGCGGTGCACAATGCCGCGCTCGTGCGCGTGCGCCAGGGCATCGGCCAATTGCAGCCCGGTGCGCACGACCTCCTCGACCGCCAGGGGTCCGCTCGCCAGCTGGGCACTCAAGGGCTGGCCCCTGACGAATTCCATGGCAATGTAGGCCTGGCCGTTGGCTTCGCCGACTTCGTGAATGGTGCAGATGTGGGGATGGTTGAGGGAGGCGGCGGCGCGGGCCTCGCGCAACAAACGCGCCCGAGCAGTGGCGTCGGCGAAGCTGGTGGGCGGGAGAACCTTCAGGGCTACGTCGCGGTCAAGCTGCTCGTCGTGGGCGCGGTAGACCTCGCCCATCCCACCCGCACCGATTTTTTCGAGGATGCGATAGTGGGCCAGCGGCTTGCCAATCACGGGAAACCCCGGCGATTGCGCTCTCTCTTATAGTCCCCCGGGCGGGACGGAATCAAGCCTGCTCTACAGGGGCGGGTTGCTTAGATGACGACGGATTCTTTGTATTCGCCGAAGACAGCGCGGAGGGCGTCAGAAATTTCCCCCACCGTGGCGTCGGCTTCGACCGCCGCCAGGATCGGCGGCAGGAGGTTGTCAGTTCCGGCGGCGGCTTGCTTGAGGCTTTCCAGAACGGCGCTGACTCGCCGGGCGTCGCGCCGCGCCCGCAGCGCTTGGACGCGCACGACCTGGGCGCGCTCAATCTCCGGGTCAATCCGCAGCACCGGAACCGTTGTTCCCGGTGGCACAGGCCTCTGGCCTGTGTCTCGCATCGAGCCCCCGGATCCCCGCATCGAGCCCCCAGGCCTGCCCTGAGCGGAGTCGAAGGGCCCCTGCCTGGGGGACAATTCGCTCTGATAGCGGTTGACGCCCACCACGATGCGCTCGCCGCGCTCGACCGCCTGCTGGTGATCGAACGCGGACTGCTGAATCTGCTGCTGGATGAGCCCGCGCTCGATCGCCCGCAGCATGCCTCCCATTTCTTCAATCCGTTCGATGGTGGCGCGCGCCTCCCGCTCGATCCTGTCGGTCAGCGCTTCGATGGCGTAGGCGCCGGCAACGGGGTCCACGGTGTTGGCGACGCCGCTCTCGTGCGCGATCACCTGCTGGGTGCGCAGGGCGAGCAGCGCCGCCGATTCGGTGGGCAGGCCGAGGGCTTCGTCGAGCGCGTTGCAGTGCAGCGACTGCGTCCCGCCCAGCACCGCCGCCAGCGCCTCCAGCGTCGTCCGCACCAGGTTCACTTCCGGCTGCTGCGCGGTGAGCGAGGAGCCGGCCGTCTGCGTGTGGAAGCGCAGCAGCAGCGAGCGTTCGTTCTTCGGTGCGAAGCGCTCCTGCATCAGCCGCGCCCACAGCCGCCGCGCCGCGCGGAACTTGGCAATCTCTTCCAGGAAGTCGCGGTCGGCGCTGAAGAAGAAGGAGAGGCGCGGGGCGAACTCGTCCGCGTCCAGCCCGCGCTCCACCGCCGCCTGGATGTAAGTCAAGGCGTTGGCGAAGGTGAAGGCCACCTCCTGCACGGCGGTGGCGCCGGCCTCGCGGATGTGGTAGCCGCTGATGGAAATGGTGTTCCACTCGGGCAGGTGCTCGCGGCAGTAGGCGAAGATGTCGGTGACGAGCCGCAGCGCCGGCGCGGGCGGATAGATGTAGGTGCCGCGCGCAATGTACTCCTTCAAGATGTCGTTCTGCACCGTGCCGGAGAGTTTCTTCAGGTCGGCGCCCTGCTTCTTCCCCACCGCCACGTAGAGCGCGAGCAGGATGGCGGCGGTGGCGTTGATGGTCATCGAAGTGGAGACGCGCTCGAGCGGGATGCCGGCGAAGAGCACTTCCATGTCTTCGAGCGAGTCAATCGCCACGCCCGCTTTGCCCACTTCCCCCGCCGCCAGCGGATGGTCGGAGTCGAGCCCGATCTGCGTGGGCAGGTCGAAGGCCACCGAGAGGCCGGTCTGCCCCTCCGCCAGCAGATAGCGAAAGCGCTGATTGGACTCCTGCGCGGTGCCGTAGCCGGCGTACTGCCGCATCGTCCAGAGCCGGCTGCGGTACATCGTCGGATAGATGCCGCGCGTGTAGGGAAACTGGCCGGGGAAGCCGAGGTCGCGCTCGGGGTCGAGCTGGCGGACGTCGTCGGGCCCGTAGCAGAGTTTGGCTGCGCTGTCCGCGCGCGTGCGGCCGTCTTCCGCGGTGTGCGCAGCGGGAACCGCCGTCTCTGTTTTCTTTGTCATCGCGCGTCCCGAGCCGCCTATGTTATCACGACGCTTTTCTCCCGCCGCACTGTAGCGGAACCCTTCAGGGTTCCACCCGTGGAAGGCTGAAGCCTTCCGCTACATCTTCGCTGCTCGGCTCCGCGGCTTCTTCACTTGTGGACAGGGTTATTCCAGTTCCCGAATTGCTTGACACATCTCGCCACCGCTCCCTAGAATGCGAATCGCAGGGGGCGCGAGCGGGCGCGTCCCGAAGCTTCGGGAGGAGACGCGGTGCAGCTCGACAACCACATGAAGCAGTTGCTGCGAGAACTGGGACGAGCCATCAACGAGGCGGTCTCGGATTCCGACCGCATCGCCGACGCCATTGCCGCCATCAAGGCCAACGGCTACGACGTTTTCCTGATGCTGGACGCCGTCGTCGGGCTCAACCGCCGCGGGGAAGCCAGCGCCGATACCGTCGCCATCACCTCGCAGGACCGCCGCTTCCTCAAGTCGCTCAAGATCCGCCTGGACGAAGAGCGCCCCGCCGGCGCGCCCGCGCCGAACGGGAACGGGCGGCTCGAAATCACTCCCCAGGACGTCAAATTCCTCAAATCGCTCCGGATCAACGTTGACGACCTCGAATAGGCCCGCCGCACTTCCCGTGCTTCTCTGTTTCTTGCTGGCTGCCGTGTCTCTGGCGGCCCAGGTGCGGGACACGAAGGCGGTTCAGCAGAATGTCCGCGCGGAGAAACCGAAGCTGGAGAAATTCCAGGGGGAAGTGCTGCAGATGACCCGCCTGGCCATCACCGTGCGTCAGCGCGGCAATCCGGCGCTCGTGCGCACCTTCACCTTTGACGAAAAGCTCGCCGGCCAGATGGCGGCGCTGGTCGACCGCAACCACGCCTTCCAGCACGGCGACCGCGTCGAAATTCACTTCCGCCCCGGCACGGACACCGCCGTCCGCATCAAGGGCAAGCCCAGCCCGCCGCGCGGCGGCATCCGCTAAGGCCGTTGCGCCGCCGCGCCTTCCTGCTCGGCTTGACCTCTGCCGTTCTCGCCTCTAGGATGCCTACGGGGAGAGCCATGCTGCGACGCCCGCCGGCGGTGGCCGGCCGCTTCTATCCGGCGCATCCGGCCACGCTCACGCAGGACCTCAGCCGCTACCTCGAACCGGCGGCGGAGAAGACGGCGGCCATCGGCTGCGTGGTGCCGCACGCCGGCATCATGTACTCAGGGCACGTGGCCGGAGCGGTCTATGCCCGGCTCGAACTGCCCCGCCGGTTCATCATTCTCTGTCCCAACCACACCGGTCAGGGGGCGCCGCTCGCGATTATGTCGGAGGGGGTGTGGGAGACGCCGCTGGGCGATGTGGCGATTGATAGCGAGCTCGCCGGCGCGCTCGCGCGAGCCGATCCCCGGCTCGAGGAAGACATCGAGGCGCATCGCTTCGAGCATTCGCTCGAAGTGCAGCTTCCCTTTCTCCAGCACCTGCTCGCCGACTTCCGCTTCGTGCCCATTGCGGTGGGCGTGGGGCGCCTGCCGCCGCTCGAAGAGCTGGGCCGCGCCGTCGCCGACGTGGTGAGAGGCGCGAAGGAAAAGGTGTTGGTGGTGGCGTCGTCGGACATGAACCATTACGAGCCGGACGCCCGCACGCGGGTGAAAGACCAGAAAGCCATCGACCAGATTCTCGCGCGCGACGCGCGCGGGCTCTTCGAGACGGTGCAGCGCGAAGACATCTCGATGTGCGGCTATGCGCCAACAGTGGCGATGTTGACCGCCGCGAATGAACTGGGCGCGCAGAAAGCCGAGCTCATCCGCTACGCCACCTCCGGCGACGTCACCGGCGACCGCAGCGCCGTGGTGGGCTACGCCGGGCTCATCGTGCGCTGAGAAGTGTTCAGTGCTCAGTTATCAGTTATCAGCCGGGGAGAGGTCTCCAGAATAAAGGCAGGTCCCTGTTCAGCCCACGGGCTTCTGCCCGTGCGGTCTATTGTTGTCGTGAAGAAGCCGGCGGTTTGGGCCGCGGCGGCGGATTTTCGCGCGGCGGAGGCGGCGCGGGTGCCGGGCGCGGGGCTGGCGGTGGCGTGGCCGCAGGCACAGGGCGCGGCGGTGGTGCTGGGCGCGAGCCGGTTTCTGGAGCCGGACGGGGAGAAGTATCACGCCTGCCCGATTCGGGCCTACCCGCTTCCGGCACACGCCCTTCGGGTCGTGCGCGTGCCGGGACTTGACGCTCGCTGCCGGCACCTTCACCCACGCGCGGCGGTGCGGCCGGGACACGCGGCGCCGGCAGGCGTTC
>JBBIPK010000026.1:0-46719 GCA_037442885.1 Acidobacteriota bacterium
AGGGGCTGCGCTTCGCCATCCGCGAGGGCGGCCACACGGTCGGCGCCGGCGCCGTCACCGACATCATCGAATAGCGACACACAATGGAGACGCGCGAAAAAATCCGGATTCGGCTCAAAGGCTACGACCATCGGGTGCTCGATCAGTCCACCTGGGAGATCGTGCAGACGGCCAAGCGCACCGGCGCCGTCGTGGCCGGCCCAGTGCCTCTGCCCACCGACATCAACCGCTTCACCGTCCTGCGCTCCCCCCACGTGGACAAGAAATCGCGCGAGCAGTTTGAAATCCGCACCCACAAGCGGCTGATTGATATCCTCGAGCCGACCGAGGCTACGGTGAACGCACTGATGAAGCTCGACCTCCCGGCGGGCGTGGATGTCGAGATCAAAGCCTTCGGCAAGGAGCACGGCTAGTAACCATGGCGGTTCCCGGCATTCTCGGAAAAAAGCTCGGCATGACGCAGTTGTTTGCCGAGGACGGCAGCGTCGTTCCGGTAACGGTGCTGAAGGCCGGCCCCTGCGTGGTTGTGCAGCGCAAAACGCGCAAGACCGACGGCTACGAGGCTGTGCAACTCGGCTTGGTCGAGTTCATCAAGCCGCAGCGCGTCAACAAGCCCAGAACAGGCCACTTCAAGAAAAACAATATCGCCCCGGTGCGCTTTCTGCGCGAGATTCACGTCGCGGAAAACGCCGAGGCCAAGCCCGGAGACAAGGTGCTGGTCGAGCAGGTCTTCGCTGTTGCGGACAACGTGGACGTTGTCGGCACGAGCAAAGGGCGCGGGTGGGCGGGCTTCGTCAAGCGCCATCATTTCCGCGGTGGCGCCAAGAGCCACGGCTCGATGTTCCATCGCGCTCCGGGCTCCATCGGTGCCAGCTCCTTCCCCTCGCGTGTCTGGCCGGGACAGCGCATGGCCGGGCGCATGGGAAACGCCCGGGTTACCGCGCGGAATCTGAAAGTCGTCAAGGTGGATCCGGAAGAACATCTGCTAGTCGTCCGTGGCGCCGTGCCCGGCGCCCCGGGCGGCTACGTTGTCATCTCGAAATCCAAGAAAGTGCCGAGGAAGAAGGCCTAACGATGCCCAGCGTGCAGGTCAAAAACCTGGCAAACAAGAAGGTCGGCAGCCTCGACCTGCGCGACGATGTCTTCGCCGTCCCGCCCAACCAGCACGTGCTGTGGGAGGCGGTCAACCACTACCTGGCCTCCCTGCGGTGCGGCACCCACCAGACCAAGACGCGCGGCGAAGTGAAAGGCAGCGGGCGCAAGCTCTGGCGGCAAAAAGGCACGGGCCGGGCCCGCGTCGGCTCCATCCGCTCGCCTCTCTGGCGCCACGGCGGCACCGTTCACGGCCCCCAGCCGCGCGACTACAGCTATCGCCTGCCGCGCAAGACCTTGCTCGGCGCGCTCCGAGTCGCCCTCAGTGCCAAGCTCGCTGCAGAGAAACTGCTTGTGGTGGACAGCCTGGAACTGGAGAACCACAAGACGAAGAACCTCCGCCAGGCTCTCGACCGCCTGGGGGTGGACCGCTCCTTGCTCATTGTCGAAGGCGATGGGAATCAGAATCTGGAGCGGGCCAGCCGCAACCTGGCCGGCATCAAGCTCGTGCCCACACACACCCTGCACGCCTACCACGTGCTCTCCCACGACCGCATCCTCTTCAGTCAGGCTGCAGTTGAGAAGTTACAGAACGCCATCGCTCCTCGGAGGACGCCATGACCGACCCCACCCTTGTCATTCGGCGCCCCGTCATCACCGAGAAGGGTGTGGCGGTCAAAGACCAGCTCCGCACCCTGGTCTTCGAAGTTGCACCCGCCGCCACCAAGGGCGAGATCAAGGACGCCGTGCAGAAGCTCTTCAAGGTGAAAGTTGCTCGTGTGCACACCGCCACGTTCCCCGGCAAGCTGCGTCGCCGCGGCCGCTCCGCCGGCTATCGCCGCGACTGGAAAAAGGCCTACGTGACCCTAGCCCCGGGGGAGAAAATGATTGAATACGTGGAGACGCCCTGATGGCCATCAAAACCTATCGTCCCACGACTCCCGGTCGCCGCGGCTACACCACGCTCGACCGCAGCGAAATTACCCGCCAGCAGCCGGAAAAAGCGCTCTTGGAGCCTCTGCGGAAAGCTGGTGGGCGCAACAACCGCGGCGAGCTGACGTTCTGGTGGCGTGGTGGCGGCCACAAGCGCATGTACCGGCGGATTGACTTCCGCCGCGACAAGATTGGCATTCCGGCCAAAGTGGCCGGCATCGAGTACGATCCGAACCGCTCAGCCAACATCGCCTTGCTTCACTACGCCGACGGTGAAAAGCGCTACATCCTCCACCCGGTCGGACTCAATCTCGGCGACACCATTATGGCTGGGCCGGAGGCCGACATCCTCCCGGGCAATACGCTCCCCCTGAAGAACATCCCCACCGGGACGCTCATACACAACCTTGAGCTCAAGCCCGGCAAGGGCGGCCAGCTCGTGCGCGCGGCCGGAGCGGCAGCTCAGCTCGTGGCCAAGGAACCTGAATACGTCCAGGTCAAACTGCCCTCGGGCGAAGTGCGCAAGGTTGACGCCGACTGCATGGCCACCATCGGCCAGGTTGGCAACCTCGACCACGAGAATGTCTCCCTTGGCAAAGCCGGGCGGAGTCGCTGGTTCGGGCGCCGCCCCCACGTTCGCGGCGTGGCCATGAATCCCATTGACCACCCCCATGGCGGCGGGGAAGGCAAGACCGGCGAGGGTCGCAACCCCCAGACCCCCTGGGGCAAGCCGACGCGCGGCCACCGCACTCGGCGCAATCCGCGCACTGACAAGTTCATCGTCCAGCGGAGGAATCCCTGATGGCGCGCTCGCTGAAGAAAGGGCCGTTCGTGGACGACCACTTGCTCCGCAAGGTCACGGCCATGAACCAGCGCAACGAAAAGAAAGTCATCCGCACGTGGTCGCGCCGCTCCACCGTCGTTCCCGAAATGGTGGGCCACACGATCGCCGTGCACAACGGGAAGAAGTTCATTCCCGTCTATGTCACCGAGAACATGGTGGGGCACAAGCTGGGCGAGTTCTCGCCCACGCGGACGTTCCGTGCGCACGGCGTGAGGGGAGCGGCGGAGAAGGCGGCGATGGCGGCACCCGTGCCGGGTGCGCCGGCGCCGGCGGCTCCCACGGCAGCCGCGCCCCCGGCAGCAAAGACTTCGTAAGGAGAGGAAGCAAGAGTGGCGGAAAAGAAAAAGCGCGCGGCCAAGAAGCCGGCGAAACCCCGCCGGCTTCGTCTGCCCGGCCGCAAGAAGAAGGAGGCGGAAGCCGCCGCTGCGGCTCCGCCCGTCGAGGCCCGCGCCGTGGCTCGCTACATCCGCCTGTCGCCGCAAAAGGCCCGCCTGGTGATTGACCTCATTCGCGGGCGCGATGCCGGTGAGGCACTCGAAATCCTGCGCTTCACCCGCAAACGCGCGGCCAAGGACATCGAAAAGGTTTTGCGCTCGGCCATTGCCAATGCCGAGCAAAAATCGGAAACCCTGGATGTGGATCGTCTCTTCGTGAAAGAAGCCTACGTGAACGAAGGGCCGCGCTGGAAGCGCCTGCGGCCGGCGCCCTTCGGCCGCGCCTACACCTACCAGCGCCGCACGAGTCACATCCACGTCAGCGTAGCGGAACGGCCCACGGCGGCCGTGCCCGCCTGAGGAGGGAGGGCGTGGGACAGAAAACGCATCCGTACGGATTCCGGCTCGGATTCAATAAGACCTGGCGGTCGCGCTGGTTTGCCCGCAAGGACTATGCCGAGTTGCTCCACGAAGACCTGAAGCTGCGTGGCGACCTCAAAGACAAGCTGCGGGGTGCCGGCATCAGTTCGATTGAGATCGAGCGCGCCGCCAACAAGCTCGTCATCCGCATCCACACCGCCCGCCCCGGCATCATCATCGGACGCAAGGGCGCCGAAATCGACAAACTCCGCACCGAAGTCCAGAAACGCACCGGGCGCGAAGTGCATATCGACATCACCGAGGTTCACCGGCCGGAGCTGGATGCCCAGCTCGTGGGGGAAGCCATCGCCTTGCAACTGGAAAAACGCGTGGCCTTCCGCCGCGCTATGCGCAAGGCCGTGGACTCCGCCCTGCGCTTCGGGTGTAAAGGCATCAAAGTCCGTTGCGCCGGCCGTCTGAACGGTGCGGAAATCGCTCGCAAGGAGTGGTACCTGCAGGGTCGTCTCCCGCTCCAGACCCTGCGGGCAGACATTGACTTCGGGCTGGCCGAAGCTCAGACGACCTACGGTGTGATTGGCGTCAAGTGCTGGGTCTACCGCGGCGAGGCGCCCAAGATGAAAGCGCAGCGCCAGGAAGTCGAAGAGCCGGCCTTCGCCTTGCCCTAAGAGGATTGCGACGATGTTGATGCCGAAGAAAGTCAAGTACCGCAAGGCCCACCGCGGCCGCCGCACCGGTAAGGCCTGGCGCGGCGCCCAGTTGGCCTTCGGCTACTACGGGCTGAAGTCACTTGACCCCGGCTGGATAACCAGCCGGCAGATCGAAGCCGCCCGCGTGGCCATCATGCGCTTCATGAAGCGCGGCGGGAAACTCTGGATCCGTGTCTTTCCGGACAAGGCATATACGAAAAAGCCGGCAGAAACCCGCATGGGGAAGGGAAAGGGACCCGTCGAGGGTTGGGTGGCGGTGGTGCAGCCTGGGCGCATCCTCTTCGAGGTCGAAGGCCTCGACCCTGCCTCCGCCGAGGAAGCCCTGCGCCTGGCCGCGCAAAAATTGCCCGTGCGCGCCCGCTTCATCAGCCGCGCATCGGCTGGAGCCTGACCGTGAAAGCCGAGGAGTTGCGACAACTGAGCCCGGACGAGCTGCGCGTCAAGGAGCGCGAGATGCGCGAGCAGCTCTTCCGCCTGCGCTTTCAACTCGCCGCCGGCCAGATGGAGAGCATTCGACGCATCCGCGAGATTCGCAAAGACTTGGCGCGGCTGCTGACCGTTCGCCGCCAGCGTGCTCTGGGAGGAGGGAATGGCTGAGACGACACCCGTGAGCCCGGCGCGGCCCCGCAAGCAACGCGTCGGCCGCGTGCTTAGTTCCAAGATGGAGAAAACCATCGTGGTCGAAGTCACGCGCCACGTCCAGCATCCGCTCTACCGCCGCGTGGTGCTCCGGCGAAAAAAGTTTTATGCGCACGATGAGGGCAATCAATGTCGCGAGGGCGATGTGGTGCGGATTGAAGAAACGCGCCCGCTGTCGAAACGCAAGCGCTGGCGGCTGGTCGAAGTGCTCTCGCGGGCTGAGGCCTGAGGGGATGGCGCCATGATCGTAATGCGAACGCGGTTGACGGTTGCGGATAATTCGGGCGCCAAACGCCTGGCCGCCATTCTCCCCCTCGGTGCTCACCTCCATCTGAAAGCGGGGCTCGGGGACGTCATCACTGCCTCGGTCAAAGAAGCCGCGCCCGAGAGCCAGATCAAGAAGGGGAAGGTCGTGCGCGCGGTGATCGTCCGGATGCGCAAAGAGCACCGGCGCAAGGACGGCACCTACATCCGTTTCGACGACAATGCCGCGGTCCTCATCAACGAAACCGGCGATCCTGTCGGCACGCGCGTCTTCGGCCCAGTCGCCCGCGAGCTGCGCGAGAAGAAGTTTCTCAAGATTGTTTCTCTGGCACCGGAGGTCTGGTAGCGATGGCGTGGCAGGTCAGTCTGCGCAAGGGTGACCAAGTCAAGGTCATTGCCGGCCGCGACAAAGGCAAGGCCGGCAAAGTGCTCTCTGTGAATCAAGAAAGTGGGATGTGCACGGTCGAGCGCGTCAATCTGGTCAAGCGCCATACTCGTCCCAATCCGGCCAAGAACATCAAGGGAGGCATCGTCGAGCGCGAAGGGCCCATCCACATCTCCAACGTGCAGATTGTCTGCCCTGGCTGCGCACGTGCGACACGCGTGGCCCATCAGCGCTTGGCGGATGGCACCAAAGTGCGCGCCTGCCGCCGCTGCGGCGCCACCCTAGAACATGCGTGAGGATGAAACGATGGCGATGAGCCGCCTCCATGAACGCTACGTCAACGAAATTATCCCGGGGCTGATGAAGGAGTTCGGCCACACGAACCGCTACGGCGTCCCGCGCCTGGAGAAGATCGTTGTCAACATGGGCTTGGGCGAGGCAATCCAGAATATCAAGATTCTCGATTCGGCCACGGCGGAGTTGGCCCGCATCACGGGACAGAAGCCCATCGTCACTCGCGCGCGCAAATCCATCGCCAACTTTAAGCTGCGGAAAAATACGCCGATCGGCGCCGCTGTTACCTTGCGGGGCGAGCGCATGTATGAATTCCTCGACCGGCTCGTCAATATCGCCTTGCCGCGTGTGCGCGACTTTAAGGGGCTCTCCAGCAAGTCGTTCGATGGCCGTGGCAGCTATACGCTCGGCCTGCGTGATCAGCTCGTCTTCCCTGAGGTCGACTACACGAAAGTGGATAAGATCAAAGGCATGAACATTACCCTGGTGACAACGGCTCGCTCCGACGAGGAAGCACGCTCCCTGCTCCGTCAACTCGGCGTGCCCCTGCGCGACTAAAGGAGGACGTGTGGCAACCACCGCTCGCATGGCCAAGCAGCGCCGCAAACTCAAGTTCGAGATCCGCCGGCGCAACCGCTGCCGCCGCTGCGGCCGCCCCCGCGGCTATCTCCGCAAGTTCCAGCTCTGTCGCATCTGTTTCCGGCAACTGGCCCTGCGCGGGGAAATCCCCGGCGTGATCAAGGCGAGCTGGTAGAGAAGGGAACGATGGGAACTGTCACTGACCCGATTGCCGACATGCTGACCCGACTGCGCAACGCCCTGCGCGCGCGCCATCCCAAGGTGGATGTGCCGGTGTCGAAGGTGAAGGTCGAGATTGTGCGCGTGCTGAAGGAGGAAGGTTTCATCGCCGCCTACAAGGTGCTGGAGGAAAACAAACGCAAGGTCCTGCGTCTCTACCTGAAATACACCTCGGAGAAGCAGAAGCAAAGCGTTATCAGCGGTATCCGTCGCGTCTCCACGCCTGGACGCCGCCTCTATCAGGGCAAGCGCGAACTCAAACCCGTCTATGGCGGCATGGGCGTCAGCATCGTGAGCACCCCGAAAGGCATCATGACCGGCCGCGCTGCCCGCCGCGCCGGCGTAGGCGGCGAAGTGCTCTGCGAGGTTTGGTAGGAGAACGCTGCAATGCCACGCATCGGACGACGACCCATTGAGCTGCCCAAGGGCGTGACGGTGAAAATCGCCGCCGCGGCCGTGGAAGTCCAGGGCCCCAAGGGGAAACTCACCACCGCGCTGCCGCCCGGTGTGCGCTGCGAGCAGCAGGATGGGCGGCTCTGGGTGCGTCCTGCAGAGGCAACCGCCAAGAGCAACGTTTCCGAACTCGTGCAGGCCCTCACTGGCCCGGAACGCGCCCGCTGGGGCCTCGTCCGCGCCATGCTCGCCAACGCCGTCAAGGGCGTTACCGAAGGCTTTACCCGCGAACTCGAAATCGTGGGCGTCGGCTACCGAGCCGAAGTCAAGGGCAGGACCGCAGTCTTCAACCTCGGCTACTCCAGGCCGATTGAATTTCCCATTCCCGAGGGCATCCAGATTAGCGTGGACAAGCAAACGCGCATCACCGTCACCGGAGCCGACAAGCAGCAGGTGGGCCAGATTGCGGCCGAAATCCGCGCTCTCCGCCCCCCTGACCCCTACAAGCAGAAGGGTGTCCGCTACGCGGGCGAAGTGCTGCGGAAGAAGGCGGGCAAGGCCGCGGCCACGGTGGCCAAGTAAACGATGCTGGGCGTCACACACAAACCCGTCGCCAAGATCACCCGCGCCGAGCACCGGCGGCGCATTCATCGCCGCGTCCGCGCTCGGGTCCGCGGTACGGCCGAGCGGCCCCGCCTGAGCGTCTTCCGCTCGCTCAAGCACATCTACGCGCAGGTGATCGACGACACACGCGGCGGCACACTGGCCGCGGCCAGCTCGCTTGACCCGGACGTGCGCACCCAAATCGCCGGCCGGGGCGGCAACATCGCCGCGGCCAAGATCGTCGGACAGGTTCTGGGCGAGCGGGCGCGGAAAGCGGGCGTCTCCCAAGTCGTGTTCGACCGCGGGGGCTATAAGTATCACGGCCGCGTCAAGGCGCTGGCGGAGGCTGCCCGTGCGGCGGGATTGAAATTCTGAGGACGACACAGGAATCGCATGCCGACAAGAACTGACCCCAGACGCGAGACGCTACCCACGGAAGCGGGAGCACAGACCCTCAAGGAGTTCGTTGTCTCCATCAACCGCGTCACCAAAGTCGTCAAGGGCGGAAAGAACTTGAGTTTCTCCGCCCTCGTCGTGGTTGGCGACGGCAGTGGCATGGTCGGCTACGGCCTCGGCAAGGCGCGCGAGGTGCCCATGGCCATCCGCAAGGGCATCGAGGCAGCCAAGAAAGCCCTCGTAAGAATCCATCTCACCCCGCCCACCATTCCCCATCTGGTGCTGGGTCACTATGGCGCCAGCAAAGTGCTGCTGAAGCCCGCGCCGGAAGGCACGGGCGTGATTGCGGGCGGGCCGGTCCGCCCGGTGGTGGAAGCGGTGGGAATCCAGAATATCTTCACCAAGGCCATTGGCAACACCAATCCCCATAATGTCGTCAAGGCAACCATGGACGCATTGCGCAAGCTCAAGGACCGCGAAGCCGTGGCTGCCCTCCGGGGCAAGAATGCGCAGGAGTTGTAGCCGTGGCGCGGAAGAAAAGCGGTATGCTCAAACTCGCATGGGTGCGGAGCGCCATCGGCTGCCCGGAGAAGCACCGGCGCGTGATTCGCGGCCTGGGGTTCCGCCGCCTGTACCAGGTTCTGGAGCGGCCGGATACACCGGAGATCCGTGGCATGGTGGCGAAAATTCCGCACTTGATCAGGGTGGTGGAGAATTAGCGTGGTCGAATTGAGCCAACTCCATCCACCGCGAGGAGCAAAGAAGAAGCCGACCCGCGTCGGCCGGGGCATTGGTGCCCGGAAATCGAAAACCGCCGGCCGCGGCAGCAAGGGTCAGCTCTCCCGCACCGGCTACTCGCGGCGCCCCGGATTCGAAGGCGGCCAGATGCCGCTGCATCGGCGCCTGCCGAAACGCGGTTTCACCAACATCTTTCGCCGCGAGTACGCTATCGTGAACGTCGAGGCGTTGAATCAGTTTGCGTCCGGATCGCGCGTGACCCCGGAGGAGCTGCTGGCGCGGGGCACGGTGAAGAATCTGCGCGCCGGGGTCAAGATCCTGGGCGATGGCGAGTTGAAGGTGAAGCTGACGGTCGCCGCCCACGCGTTCAGCGCCAGCGCCCGCGCCAAGATTGAAGGCGCCGGTGGCAGCGTCGAGCTTCTCAAGGCGCCCGCCCGCGCGGAGGCCGCCGCGAGCTAGCCGTGGCACTGTTCGAGCGCATTGCCAACATCTTTCGCGTCCCCGACCTGCGCAACCGTGTCCTGTTCACACTCGCCTTGCTCGCTGTCTATCGCCTCGGCGCCCACATCCCCACACCCGGCATCAACAGCGAGCTGCTCGAGCAGTTCTTCGAGCAGAACCGCGGCACCTGGCTCGGTCTGGTGGACATCTTCTCCGGGGGCAACTTCCGCAGCATGACCATCTTCGCCCTCGGCATCATGCCCTACATCACCGCTTCCATCATCCTCCAGTTGATGACCGTCGTCTGGCCCTACTTGGAGCGCCTGCAGAAAGAAGGCGAACTCGGCCGGCGCAAGATCACCCAGTACACCCGCTATCTCACCGTCTTCCTCAGCGCTTTCCAAGCCCTCACCATTGCCATCACCCTCCAGCGCGGCAGTGCGGGTGGTGTCCGCTACGTCCTCGAACCCGGCCCCGGCTTCATCCTGATGACCATCCTCACCCTCACCACCGGCACCATCTTCATCATGTGGCTCGGCGAGCAGATTTCCGACCGCGGCATCGGCAACGGAATGTCTTTGATCATCTTCGCCGGCATTGTCGTCGGTTTGCCCCGGGCGATGCGGGAGGTGTACGAAAAGGCGTTTGTGATGGGCGAGTGGCAGGCGTATCACTTGCTGGCGCTGGTGGCGTTGATGCTGGTTGTAGTGGGCTTCATTGTGCTCGTCGAAGGCGCGCAGCGGCGCGTCCCCGTGCAGTACGCCAAGCGCGTTGTCGGGCGGCGCATGATGGGCGGTGCCATGACCTACCTCCCCATCCGCGTCAACACCGGCGGCGTCATCCCCGTTATCTTCGCCAGTTCCGTCCTCACCTTCCCCCAAACCTTCGCCCTATTCTTGCCGGAGTCGCGCCGCATGGAGCCGGGCTTCGGGCGCGACCTCATCCGCTTCTTGGAGAACTTGCGCGATGCCTTGGCCTGGGGCGAACCGCTCTACACCGTTCTCTACGTCGCCGGCATTATTTTCTTCTGCTACTTCTACGTCTCCATCATCTTCAATCCCGATGAACTCGCCGACAACATGCGCAAATGGGGCGGCTTCGTTCCTGGCATCCGCCCTGGCCGCAATACCTCCGAGCACATCAACGACATCCTGACGCGGGTCACGTTCGTCGGCGGTGTCTACCTGGCAATGATTTCGATCATCCCTGAATGGATGATTTCCGGCATTCACCTCCACCACCTGCCCTGGATTGGCGGCTGGATCGAGCAGACATTCCCGGATGCTCTCCTGCGCGGCCTGGGCGTGAACTTCTACTTTGGCGGCACCTCCTTGCTCATCGTGGTGGGCGTGGCCATGGACACGGTGAATCAGATTGAAGCCCAGCTCACCATGCGCCACTACGAGGGCTTCACCACCCGTGGCCGCATCCGCGGCCGCCGCACCTAGCCCCCGATGGCTGGACTCCCACGCCCCCTTGTCTTGCTCGGACCGCCTGGCGCCGGGAAGGGCACCCAGGCGCGCGAGCTGGCACGGCATTTCGAGGTCCCGCAGATCGCCACTGGTGACATGTTCCGCGACCACGTCGCCCGCGGCACCGAACTCGGCCGACAGGCCAAAGCCGTGATGGAGCGTGGGGCGCTCGTCAGCGACGACATCGTGTCGGCGATGGTCGAGGAGCGAGTGAACCAACCGGACTGCCGCCGGGGTTTCGTCCTTGATGGCTTCCCTCGCACTCTGGCGCAGGCAAAACGCCTGGAGGAAATCCTCGCTGCGGCGCGGTTCGCCGCGCTCCTTGTCATCAACTTGAAAGTCAGCTATGATAGCTTGTTTCGACGGCTCACGGGTCGCCGTACCTGTAAGCTCTGTGGCGCGATTTACAACCTGTACGACCGCCCGCCGCGGGTGGCCGAGCGCTGCGACCGCGACGGGGGGGAGCTCATACAACGTGCCGATGACCGCGAGGAGGTCATCCGCGAGCGCCTGGCCGCCTACGAGCGCGAAACGAAGCCGCTCGTTGACTTCTACCGCGGGCAGGGTGGGCTGATCGAACTGGATGCGGATGAGTCGCCGGAGACGGTGACCCGGCGGCTCATCGAACTTTTGGAGGCGCTTCCGGCGTCGCTGGCGGCGGGCGGCCGGGCGGCTGCGCGATGATTGCCTGTCGGGATGGCGTCGAGCTGGAAAAGCTTCGCGCCGCCGGACTCCTGGTGGCCGACGTCTTGGACAGAGTGGTCAAAGGGGTGGCCGCCGGCGTAACGACACTGGAGTTGGAACGGATTGCGGAACAGCGCATCCGGGAACTGGGCGCGCGCCCGGCGTTCAAGGGCTATCGGGGTTACCCATGCGCTTCCTGCATCTCGATCAACGAGGAGATCGTGCACGGCATCCCCTCGGAGCGGAAACTCTCGCCGGGAGACATCGTCTCGATTGACATCGGCGTCGAACTCGACGGTTATTATTCCGACGTGGCCACGAGCGTGGGGATTGAGCCGCTTCCCCCGGAACGGGAGGCGCTGTTGCGTGTGACGCGGGAAGCGCTCTATCGCGGCATTGAGCAGGCGCGCCCCAACCGCTACCTGGGAGACATCTCCCAGGCCGTGCAGGAGCACGTCGAGCGCCACGGCTTCTCGGTGGTGCGCGAGTTTGTGGGGCACGGCATCGGAACGCAGTTGCACGAGGAGCCGCAGGTGCCGAATTATGCAACGCCGGCCCGTGGGCCGCGACTCAAGCCCGGCATGGTGCTGGCGATTGAGCCGATGGTGACGACCGGTTCGCCGGAAGTGAAGATTCAGCCCGACCGCTGGACTGCTGTCACCGCCGACGGCGGCTGTGCTGCCCATTTTGAGCATTGTGTGGCTGTGACCGAAAACGGTCCTTGGATCCTGACGGCCCCTGCGGGCTAGAAGAAAGGAGCGATGGCGAAGGAAGAAGCGATTGAGGTCGTCGGCACGGTGATTGAGAACCTGCCCAACGCGATGTTTCGCGTCGAGCTGGAAAACAAACACCAAGTGCTGGCTCATGTTTCGGGTCGGATGCGGAAGAATTTCATCCGCATCTTGCCGGGGGATCGGGTGGCGATCGAGCTCTCCCCCTACGACCTGACCCGCGGCCGCATCGTCTATCGCTACAAGTGACGCCCATGAAAGTGCGCGCTTCGGTGCGACGAATCTGCGCGAAGTGCAAGATCATCCGGCGCCGCGGGGTGGTGCGCGTGATCTGCGTCAACCCCAAACACAAACAGCGCCAGGGCTGAGAGGAGAACAGTATGGCACGCATTGCAGGCGTGGACTTGCCGCCGGGCAAGAACATCTGGACAGGGCTGACGCGCATCTATGGCATCGGCCAGTCGCGTTCACGCAAGATCCTCGCGCAGGCGAGCGTCGATCCCTTCAAGAAGGTCTCGACCCTCACCGAGGACGAGGTCACGCGCATTCGCCAGACCATCGAAGAACAAGGCGGCGTGGAAGGCGACCTGCGCAAGGACGTGGCCATGAACATCAAGCGGCTGATCGAGATCGGCTGCTACCGCGGGCAGCGCCATCGCCGCAACCTTCCCGTGCGCGGCCAGCGCACGCACACGAATGCACGCACCCGGAAAGGGCCGCGCCGCCAGACCGTGGCCGTGCGCAAGCCGGCGGTGGCGAAGGGGTAACACCAGACTATGGCCAAACCTCAACCAGAAGCCGGTGCCAAGCCCGCCGCGGCAAAGGTCACCAAGAAAAAGGAGTTTCGCAAGAAGCGGGAAAGGCGCAACGTCCCGCAGGGCGTTGTTCACATCCAGGCGACGTTCAACAACACCATCATCACCATCACCGACGCCGACGGCAAGGCGGTGGCCTGGGCGAGCGCCGGCTCCATCGGCTTCAAAGGCTCGCGCAAAGGGACGCCCTTTGCGGCCCAGCAGGCGGCTACCCACGCCGCCAACAGCGCCCGCGAACTGGGCATGCGCACGGTGGAAGTGCGCGTCAAGGGACCCGGCTCAGGACGTGAGTCGGCCGTGCGCGCCCTGGGCGCAGCAGGATTGCAGGTGACCGCGATCAAAGATGTGACCCCCATTCCCCACAACGGCTGCCGCCCCCCCAAGCGGCGCCGCGTGTAGGGAGGGAAAAGGAGCCCGATGGCACGGTATCGAGAAGCGGTCTGCCGGCTCTGCCGGCGGGAGGGATTGAAACTCTTCCTCAAGGGTGAGCGGTGTTTCACCGACCAGTGCGCGATTGAGCGGCGCAACACCATCCCCGGCCAGCACGGAGCTGGCCGGCGCGGAAAGATCGGTGCCTACGGCACACAGCTCCGGGAGAAGCAGAAGACCCGCCGCGTCTACGGCCTTCTCGAGCGGCAGTTCCGGCGCACCTTTGCCGTTGCCGCCAAACAGCCGGGCAAGACGGGCGAAAACCTGCTGATTACCCTGGAGCGGCGCCTCGACGCGGTCGTGCAGCGCGCCGGGTTTGCGGCCTCGCGCGCTCAGGCGCGCCAGTTGGTTCTGCACGGGCACATCCGCGTCAACGCCAAGAAGGTCAACATCCCTTCCTTTCTGCTGAATCCCGGAGATGAGGTGGCCTTGGTGGAGCGGATGAAAGAAAACGCAATGGTCTTGCAGGCACGCGACCTCTCCGGCCGCCAGAGCGTTCCGAGTTGGCTAGAGGTGGACCGGCAGGCATTTCGCGCCAAGCTCGTCGCCCTGCCCAAGCGCGAGGAGATGACGACGCCAGAGATCAACGAGCAGCTCATCGTCGAGCTCTATTCAAGGTAAGTTTCGGCCCCGTGTGCGGGCCGGCCAACGGAGGCAAGAAGCACTATGTGGAGTGGATTTCAGAAACCGAAGCGACTGGCGGTTGAGCTTGAAACTCTCACACCCCAGTACGGAAAGTTCTACGCACAGCCCTTTGAGCGCGGGTTCGGCACCACCATTGGGAACGCCTTGCGGCGCGTCCTGCTGAGCTCGATTGAAGGCGCCGGCATCACGGCTGTGAAGATCGAAAACGTCCTGCACGAATTCCAGCCGATTCCCGGCGTGGTTGAGGACGCCACCGACGTCATCCTGAACCTCAAGCAGATTCCCTTCAAGCTGAACACGAACGCTCCCAAGACCATCTACCTCACGGCGAACGAGCCCGGGGAGGTGACCTCGGGCCGCATCGAGGAGGACGCCGACTTCGAAGTGCTCGACAAAAACCTCCACATCGCCACCGTGAGCGAAGGCGGGCGCCTTGCGGTTGAAATGCGGCTGAAGAGCGGTCGCGGCTATGTCTCGGCTGATCGCAACTTCGACGAAGACCTCCCGGTCGGCTACATTCCCGTGGATTCCATCCACTCGCCCGTGCGCAAAGTGAATTACACCGTAGAGGCGGCGCGGCTGGGCCAGATGACGGACTATGAAAAACTAACGCTGGAAGTCTGGACCAATGGCGCCATCAAGCCGGCCGATGCCGTCGGCCTGGGCGCCAAGCTCCTGAAAGACCATATGAGCCTCTTCATTGCTTTCGAGGAGCAAGCCGAAGTGCCGGTAGAGAGTGTCGAGCAGGCTTACGACTCCCGGGTGGAATACCTCGGCCGCTCGGTGGAAGACCTCGAGCTCTCCGTGCGCGCCTACAACTGCCTGAAGAATGCCAACATCCGCACCATCGGCGAGCTCGTTCAGCGGACGGAGGCGGAGATGCTCAAGACCAAGAACTTCGGCCGCAAGTCACTGAACGAGATCAAGGAAATCCTGAGTTCCATGGGTTTGCAGTTGGGGATGAAGCTCGACGAGCGCGGCCGCATCGTCTGGCCTCCGCCGGGCGGCGCCGAGCAACCCGCAGCCGAAGAGACCCAACAGACGAGCAGCTAGTCCGTTTTCGCCATGCGCCATCGCTGGGGTTACAAGAAGCTGGGACGTGCACCGGGGCACCGTCGGCAGACGCTGCGGAATCTGGTCACGAATCTGCTCGAGCATGAGCGCATCACTACCACGCTGCCGAAAGCCAGGGCGCTGCGGCCGCTGGCCGAACGTATGATTACGCTCGCCAAGCGCGATACGTTGCACACCCGCCGCCAGGCCGCTCAGTTCCTTCTGCGGCCTCCCGTAGTGAAGAAACTGTTTTCCACTCTCGGCCCGCGGTTTGCCGACCGGCCCGGTGGCTACACGCGCATCCTCCGTGCCGGGTGGCGCCGGGGAGATGGCGGCGAAGTCGCTGTCGTGGAGCTAATCGGCAGCGAGCTCAAGCCCCGGAAGGAAAAAAAGCGCAAGAAGGAAGAGCCCCAGCCCGAAGCCCCGCCAGCCTGATCCCTCGCAACACAGGACGGAAAGAAGGAGCTTATTCGACGCCGTAGTTCGGGGCTTCCTTGGTGACGATGACGTCGTGGACGTGGCTTTCGCGCAGGCCGGCCGCTGTGATGCGGACGAAGCGAGCCTTCTCCTGCATCTCCTGAATCGTGCAGCAGCCGCAGTAGCCCATGCCGCTGCGCAGCCCGCCGACGAGTTGTTCAATCATGGCCGCCAGTGGCCCCTTGTAGGGAACCCGCCCCTCGACGCCTTCCGGAACCAGTTTGTCGCGCTCCTGCGCATAGCGGTCGGCGCTGCCGGAGGACATTGCGCCCAGCGAACCCATGCCGCGGTAGGCCTTGAAGCTCCGCCCCTGGTAGAGAACGGTTTCTCCGGGACTCTCGTCGGTGCCGGCAAACAGGCTGCCGATCATGGTGGTGGAAGCCCCTGCGGCAATACCCTTGGCGATGTCACCTGAGTACTTGATCCCTCCATCGGCGATCAGCGGGATGCCGGCGGGGCGCGCGGCGCGGTAGCACTCGGCGATGGCGGTCAGTTGCGGCACACCCGCACCGGTCACGATGCGTGTGGTGCAAATGGAGCCGGGACCGACCCCCACCTTGATCCCGTCCACTCCCAGCTGGGCCAGTTCCCGGGCGGCCTCGTAGGTCGCCACATTGCCGGCAATCAGTTCCATCTCCGGCATCTCGCGCTTCAGCACCTGAACGGCAGCCAACACCCGCTCCGAGTGACCGTGTGCCGTGTCGACAACGAGCACGTCCACCTTGGCCTTCTTCAGTTCCTGGGCGCGCTCGTAAAAGTCACCGGTAGCACCGACGGCGGCACCCACGCGAAGTCGCCCGTGCTCGTCCTTGGCGGCGTTCGGATACTGGAGTTTCTTCTGGATGTCTTTGTAGGTGATCAATCCCTTGAGCTGAAAACCGCCATCCACGACCAGAAGTTTTTCCACGCGGCATTTTTGCAGAATCTTTTCCGCTTCCGGCAACGTCGTTCCCACCGAAACGGTGACGAGATTTTCCTTGGTCATCACATCCGCCACGGGCACGTCGGTGCGGGTTTGGAAGCGAAGGTCGCGGTTGGTGACGATGCCCACCAGGCGCGGTCCCTCGGTGACAGGCAGGCCCGAGATCCGGTACTTCGCCATCAATTCCTGGGCTTGGGCGATAGTGTGGTGAGGTGAAACCGTCACCGGGTCAACAATCATCCCGCTCTCCGAGCGCTTTACCTTGTCGACTTCCTCCGCCTGCCGCCCAATCGGCATATTGCGGTGGATGATGCCGATCCCGCCTTGCCGCGCCAGCGCGATCGCCAACCGCGACTCCGTTACTGTGTCCATGGCCGCGCTGACCACGGGAATGTTCAGGCGGATCCGGCGAGTGAGGTTGGTGCTGACATCCACCTGTGAGGGCAACACCGAGGAGTACGCGGGTACCAGAAGGACATCGTCAAAGGTGAGTCCTTCGGGTGGCATTCCCTCCAACATGGGCAGGGTTCGTTTCCTTCGTGGAAAGCTAAACTCTCATTCTAGATGCCGAGGCAGAAACCGTCAAGGGCGCGCGGGCACACGCTATTCGTCGCTCTCGCTCGGTTCGAAGGGGAGTTCAGCTTGGTCGGTGACGAGCGGACGCGGCGAGCCGGGCTTGCGCCGCTCGAGGAAGGCTGCTAGGCGTCTCTGATTGTCTGGCTCGAGTTGAGTGAATTCGATCCCCATGCCGAGTCCGGGCCGCGCGTAACGAATCACGCCCAGTGCCGCAAACTCCTCCGCGTCCATCGGGAACGATACACGGATGCGGGTGCCCTGTTCGGGTGGCGTCTGCGTCTCGATGTAGCACCCGGACATGCTCAGGTCTTCGAGCTTGGCCGTGTAGGTCCACTCGGTGGCCAGAATGGTCACCTGAACGTCGCTGCGGTAAGGCAGGCGGCGGTGGCGCCGGCGCTCTTCCGTGTGTGTGAGTTCCACGCTCGGCTGGGTTCGACCCAAGTCTCTATTGTCTCTGACGCGCGGGGGAAAAGAAACGTTTCTCCCTTCCGCTGTGGGGAGGTGCCAGTGCTAGAATGGCGCCCGTGCGTGCACAGGTCGCCCTCGGTTGCTGGTGCTTTCTGCTGCTTGTGCAGTTCGGGTTGCCCTTCAAGAGCAAGCCCGCACGGCTCGAGCTCGTGGAGGAAGATCGGCTCTACGCCCCCGACCAAAACATCTCGGTGCGACTCAGCAACCGGAGCGATGAGCCGATCTACCTGATCACCGAAATGAAGAGCGGCGTCCGCACGGAGCAGGGACGCCGCCTGCCCGGACAACCCGTCTATGAGCGCCGCCGGCAGAAATTCTTCTTTCGCTCCGAGCGATGGGCTTATTCCGGAGTGGAACGAGCCCGCTTCCGTCCGGCCGTACTGGAGCCTGGCGATGGCGTGGTTTTCCCCGTGACCTTTTCCGCACCCGCGAAATACAAGGTGCACTTGCGCTTCTGGCGCCGCAAGGACATTCAAGACCCCGAGGCCTTCCTGCAGATGAACGTAATGGAGATTGAGGAACGTTTCGAGCGCAAGGCTAAGTGGTTATCCACGCCCTCCTTCCGCATCCGCGTGCCTCAACCAGCCGAGCCAAAGCCGTAGACTTCTTCCTGCGACCACAAGAGGGGATTGCACGGGTCCCAGACTATTGGGGCACGATGCGGTGAATGGCAGAAGTGCTGGAGAAATAAAGGAACCCGTCCGGCCCCTGCACGATGTCCAGCAACTGGCCGAGCCCGCCATCCACCACGACCTCGCTCGACACGATGCGGCCTTGATTGTTTTCGTCTACGACGAACCGGCGCACGCGGCCGGTGTTGAAGTCCACGAGGAACAAGCTGTTCTGGAACTGCGGGAAGACTGTTCCCGTGTAGAAGGTGATGCCCGTGGGAGCAATCACGGGTGTAAACCGAATCAATGGTGGGATGAAGCGCGGATCAGTGTCTCCGCACGGGTAGCCGGGTCGCCAGCCGTAGTTGCCGCCCGGGACGATCCGGTTGATTTCGTCGTCGCAGTTGACGCCGTTTTCACTGGCATAGATCGTCCCAGTGGCAGGGTGGAATGTGAAGTCGAAGCTGTTGCGCAGGCCGAGGTTGAAGGCGGCACGGTTGGAGCCGAAGGGGTTGTCGGGCGGGAGGGTACCGTCCGGGTTGTAGCGCAGGATCTTCCCTGAAACTGAGTCTGGATTCTGGGAGTTGGCGGCATCGGTGTTGTCGCCGATCGTGACATACAGCTTGCCGTCGCGTCCGAAGCCAATGTTGCCCCCGTTGTGAACACTGGTCGAAGGTAGGTTGTCGGCAATGACCGTCTGGAGGGTGCCGTTGTTGGCGACGTCGGTGAATCGCACGAGGCGTTGGTTGGCTAGGTTCCGATCCGAGTAGAAAACATAGACGTAGCGATTGGTCGCGAAATTGGGATCAAAAGTGAGCCCCAGCAAGCCGCGCTCGCCGTTGGTCTCGACTGGCAGGGTGGCGAACGGAGTCGGGAGCAGCTGACCATTCTCAATGATCCGCACGTTCCCTGTATCCAGTTCGTTGAAGAACAGGCGGCCATCGGGTGCGAAGGCCAGGGTTACGGGAAAATTGAGGCCACTCCGGAACGTTTCCACGCGGAATGAGACCGGAGTTGGATTGGGCGCGGGACTAGCCGGGTTTGTGCCGCCGCAGGAAACCGCAACGCCAACAAGCCCCGAAACCAGAAACGCAGTCGCCCCGGCAGGAATCCGCATCAGTCTTGGCCGTCGGTGCGCGTCATATTGAGTCCTTTTCTTCTTTCTGTTTGCGTTTCAACTCTTCGCCCTGGACGCGCTGCGCGCATGCGCCGCAGATACTCTTCGGCGAAGGCTTCCCACAGAGCATGCAGATCGACTTCGGCTTCCCGGTCAATGCCCACCTCCGAGTTCTTCTCAGCTTAGATGCGTCAGGCGGCGGCTCCGTGGCACTTCTTGTATTTTTTTCCGGAGCCGCAGGGGCAAGGGTCATTGCGGCCAATCTTTTCCCCGCGCACCACCGGCTGGGGACGCGCCGCCGGGCTGCCTCCACCGATGAACTGCAGCTCCTCTTGCTGGCGACGCCGTCGGCGGACCAGTTCGCGCTCCTCTTCGCTGACTTCTTGCTGGACGGGTCGCATCAGAAAGAGGTAGCGGAGGCTCTCGTCGTCAATTCGGTCGAGCATTTCTTGGAAAAGCAGGAAGGACTCGCGCTTGTATTCGACCAAAGGGTCTTTCTGCCCGTAGCCCCGCAGGCCGATGCCTTCTTTCAGGTGGTCCATGGTCAGCAGGTGGTCTTTCCACTGCGTGTCGATGATTTGCAGGCGGATGATGCGCTCCAGCCGACGCATGGTCTCGGTGCCGAGTTGCTGTTCTTTTTCCGCGTAGCGACGCTGGAGCGCAGCCAGGATTTTTTCTTCGAGTTCGTCGCGGCCTAGCGCCGCCGGATCGATGCCTTCGCCTGCGAGTTCGAGGCCAAACTGGCTCCAGAGTTCACGCCCCAAGGCCTCCCGGTTCCAGTGCTCGGGATGTGTCGTCTTCGGGCAGTGCGTTTCCAGCATGCTGCGGGCGATGTCTTCGCCGATGGCGAGAATCTCCTCCCGCAGGTCGATGCCTTCAAGGATTTGCCGGCGCATGCCGTAAATGGCGACCCGCTGCTTGTTCATCACGTCGTCGTATTCAAGCAGGTGCTTGCGCGCCTCAAAGTTCTGCGCCTCGACCGCTTTCTGCGCGGCCTCGATGCGGCGCGTGATGAGGCGGGACTCGATGGGCACACCTTCCTCCATCCCGAGCCGCAACATCAGCTCCTTGATGCGCTCGCCTCCGAACCGGCGCATCAGGTCGTCTTCCAGCGAGAGGTAGAAGCGCGAGCTGCCCGGATCTCCCTGGCGTCCGGCACGGCCGCGGAGCTGGTTGTCAATGCGGCGTGCCTCGTGGCGTTCGGTGCCTAGGATGTGGAGCCCCCCGACAGCGACAACCTCGTCGTGCTCACGGTCGCATTGTTCTTTCGAGCGGGCGAATACCTCCGTCCAGCGCTCGCGCGGCACGCGGTAGAAGTGATCCTGATACTGGAAGTAGACGTACTGCTCGTCCTGCCCGAACCGTTCTTGCCCCGGCGGAAGTGGCTCGGCGGCGCCCTGTTTGAGCAGGGTGTCTTTGGCCATGAACTCCGGATTGCCGCCGAGCAGGATGTCAGTCCCGCGGCCGGCCATGTTGGTGGAAATCGTCACCGTTCCTTTGCGTCCGGCCTGCGCGACGATATAGGCCTCCCGTTCGTGGTGCTTGGCGTTCAGGACTTGATGAGGGATGCCAGCCCGCTTGAGGAGCTCGCTCAACTTTTCAGATTTCTCGATGGAAATCGTGCCGACCAGTACGGGCTGCGTCTTGGCGTGGAGTTGCCGGATCTCCTCCAGTACCGCATTGAATTTTTCCCGCTCTGTTCGATAGACGATGTCCGGATATTCATAGCGCACGAGAGGGCGATTGGTGGGAATCACGACGACGTCCAGGTTGTAGATTTTGGCGAACTCGGCGGCCTCGGTTTCGGCGGTGCCGGTCATGCCGGCGAGCTTTTCGTACATGCGGAAGTAGTTCTGGAACGTGATAGTCGCCAGGGTCTGGTTTTCGCGCTCAATGCGGACGCCTTCTTTTGCCTCAATCGCCTGGTGAAGTCCGTCCGACCAGCGCCGCCCGGGCATGAGTCGCCCGGTGAACTCGTCCACGATCAGCACTTGCCCGTCCTTGACCATATAGTCCACGTCCCGGTGGAAGAGCGTGTGGGCTTTCAGTGCCTGATGGACGTGGTGCAGCGTCTCCATGTGGATGGGGTCGTAGAGGTTGTCGATGCCCAGGAGTTTTTCTACCCGCGCGACACCTGCTTCCACCAGCGCGACGCTGCGGTGCTTTTCATCCACCGTGTAGTCGGTTTCGGGATTCAGCCGCGGAATAATCCGATCAATCCGATAGTAGCGGTCGGTGGACTCTTCGGAGGGACCGGAGATGATCAGGGGCGTGCGCGCCTCGTCAATCAGGATGGAGTCCACCTCGTCCACGATGGCGTAGTAGTGGACAGGCTGGACGCAGTCGGCGAGATCAAACTTCATATTGTCGCGGAGATAGTCGAAGCCAAACTCGTTGTTTGTGCCATACGTGATGTCAGCGCGATAGGCAGCTTTGCGTTCCTCATCGGTCTTCTCGTGCACGATGACGCCGACCGAGAGGCCCAGGAATTTGTAGATCGGGCCCATCCACTCAGCGTCCCGTTTGGCCAGGTAGTCGTTGACGGTGACAATGTGAACGCCCTGGCCGAGCAACGCGTTCAGGTACGCGGGCAGCGTGGCCACCAGGGTTTTTCCTTCGCCGGTCTTCATTTCGGCAATCTTGCCGCGGTGAAGAACCACTCCGCCCATCAGCTGCACGTCAAAGTGGCGCAGCCCGATCGTGCGCCGGGCGACTTCGCGAACCACCGCAAACGCCGGAACCAGCAGATGCTCGAGTGCCTCCGCGGCTGCGGCTTTGCGGGCATCTCTGTCGCTGATGCCGGCCAGACGTTGGTCGAGTTGCTGGCGGAACGTGGCCGTTTGGGCGGCGAGTTCCGTATCTGAAAGTTTTTGCAGCTCGGGTTCCAGCGCGTTGATGGCCTGCACCAGTGGCTGCAGGCGCTTGATGTCGCGCTCGTGCTTCGTGCCGATGACCGCGGTCAGCAACTTTTGAATCATTCCGTCCCTAACGAAAAGCCCCGAGCCGTGGCGGGGTGCGTGGCTGCTGAAGTGTTCGCTTCACCCTTCCCGTCTCTAGAATACGGCTCGCCTTGCACAGGGTCAAGGAAGCCGGGAACGAAATGGTTGACGCCGGCGCGGTTTGCTGGTTTATTTGGTGGTGCCGACAGGCGGGCGCGAGCGCGGCTGACTCCAGCGTGGAGTCGGAGCGAGGCAACCGTGTTCTGCTACCTCTGCGGCTCGATTGAGTTCGCGGCCGACAGGGGCAAGCTCTGGCGGCGTAAAATCCGGCCCTTCCTCGAAGAAACCCTCCGACACCGTGTCTACGATCCGGCCGAGGACGAGCGAAAGAACCTGACCGAGGAGGAAGTGGTTCACTTTCGTTCGTGGAAGCAAAGCGACCCCGAACGCTTCCGCCAGACGGTGCGAAGAATCATCAATTTTGACCTCGACCTGATCCAGCACCAGGCTGACTACCTGGTCTGTTTCTGGGACTCGGACTCGGGACGAGGAGGGGGAACAGCCGCGGAACTGACCGCTGCCTACCGCAAGGGCATTCCGGTGTACCTAGTTAGCGAGCTCCCGCTCAACGAGGTGAGCGGCTGGGTGCTGGCCTGTGCCGATCGCGTGTTTGCGAATTTCGAGGACTTGAAAGCCTTCCTACAGGAGCGCTACGGGAAAAAGACACCCGCGGACTTGCCGGAGCGATTGGAACCGAGCGAGCTGCCCTGAAGGTGGGCACCGCAGGTTACTGCCCCCCCCTCAGTCTCCTTCTCCTTGCCAGTTGGCTCCCAACGGGCTAGCTTGAAGCGAGGGGGTTCCTATTTCAGAGAAGGGTGGAGGTAGCTATGACTACAGTGATTGTGCTGTTGTTGCTGGCAGTGGTGGCAGTGGGCGTGGTGCTTTACCTGCGGCGCGGGCGTGAGGGTGGCAGGGAGATTCGCTTCGTGCGCATGCCCGGAATCCCGGGGATCATCCGCGTGGTCGCTGCTCTGGCCGCTCTGCTGGTGTTGGCGCGCATCTTTGTGATTATCCCAGCCGGCGAAGTGGGCGTGGTGCAGTTTTTCGGCGCTGTCAAGCCCTACGTTCTGCACGAAGGCTTGCGGGTGGTGAATCCGCTGGCGCGGGTCATTCGCATGAGCGTACGCACGCAAGAGATGAAGGAGGCAGCTAACGTCCCGAGTAAGGAAGGGCTGCTGATGCATCTGGAGACTTCCTTGCTGTTCAGCTTGGTGCCCGCGCAGGCACCGAATGTCTATCGGACATACGGACTGCGCTACTCGGACGTGCTGATTTCCCCCAACATGCGCTCGATGATCCGCGAGGTGACAGCCGAGCACGAGGCGAAAGCGCTCTACACGGCAGGGCGCGAGATCATCTCCCAGCAGGTACAGGTGCGGCTGACCCGCCTGATCGGGAATGATTTCGTCGTCAAGCAGGTCTTGCTGCGCGACGTGAAGCCGCCCTCCTCAGTATCGGATGCGATTGAGCGCAAGCTCCGGGCCGAGCAGGAAGCCGAGCAGATGCAGTTCGTATTGGAAAAAGAACGCCGCGAAGCCGAGCGCAAGCGCATCGAGGCCACCGGCATCCGCGACTTCCAGCGCGTTGTGGCCGAGGGCATCACGCCTTCCTTGCTGCAGTGGAAGGCGATTGAGGCAACCGAAAAGCTCGCCCAGAGCCCGAACGCCAAGTTCATTCTGAGCGGCCGCGGCTTGCCTGTGCTCTCGACCACGGTGGAGCGATAAGCGAAGGCGCCTACGGCGTGTCTCCGCGGTTGGCGGTGCCGGCGAGAGAGTCAGTCTTGTAGGGGGTGCGGCTGCAGGCCTGCCTGAGAGCGGCGTGTTTTCCTGTGCTATGATGCCGGTTCTTTGCACAGTGAGGGGGAGGCTTGATGGATATCGTCAAAGGCAACATGGGCTGGATCGAGGTGATCTGTGGCCCCATGTTTAGCGGCAAGAGCGAAGAGTTGATCCGCCGGGTGCGCCGCGCCGAGATTGCCCGGCAGCGCGTGCAGATTTTCAAGCCCGTCGTTGATCAGCGTTATGCGGAAAGTGAAATTGTGTCGCACAGCGAGCTGCGGATTGCCGCCGACGCGGTCGCGAGCGCTGCGGAGATTCTGGCGCGCGTGGATCCCCGCACGGAAGTGGTCGGGATTGATGAAGCGCAGTTTCTCGGTTCAGAGCTCGTGAGCGTGTGCCAGCAGCTGGCAGATGCCGGCAAGCGCGTGATTGTCGCCGGCCTTGACACCGACTACTTGGGGCGTTCCTTCGAACCCATCCCGCAACTGCTGACCGTGGCCGAGGAAGTGACCAAACTGCTGGCGATCTGCGTGCGCTGCGGAAACCCCGCCAAGCACACGCAACGGCTGGTGGCTTCGGAGGAATTAATCGTCGTCGGTGGCCATGGGCTCTACGAGGCGCGTTGCCGGCGCTGCTTTGAGCCCGCTCCGCCTGCGCCTGAGAAGAAAGCTGCGCGCACCAACCAGAAGGCAAGAACCTAGCTTGATGCGCATCCACAGCGCCGCCCCGACGCGGATTGACCTCGCCGGCGGCACGCTCGACATCTGGCCGCTCTACCTCCTCCATCCTGGCGCCGTTACCATCAACCTCGCCATCACGCGTTTTGCCCATTGTGTGCTTGAGTCGCGGCGGGATGCGCGGATTGTTCTTGTTTCGCGCGACGCAGGCCAGCGGGAGGAGTTCAACTCGTTGGCCGCTCTTTTGCGCGCACGGCGCTTCCGTCTTCCGCTCCTGGCTCACCTGATTTCTCACTTCAGGCCTCGGCGCGGAGTGACCCTGACGACCTGGTCTGAGGTGCCGGCGGGCGCGGGGCTGGGGGGATCGAGCGCGCTGGCAGTGGCCATCGCCTGTGCACTGGCGCGACTCACGGGACGGCGATTCAGCCGCCAGCGGCTGGTTGCCGTTGTACGCGATCTCGAGGTGCGCGTGCTGGGAGTGCCGACAGGCGAGCAGGACTCCTACGCGGCGGCCTACGGGGGCTTGAGTGCCATCCACCTTGAGCCGGGGGCAACGTGGCGGGAATCCGTGCCGGCCGACCTGCGGGAACTTGAAGCGCGTCTGCTGCTTGCCTATACCGGCAAGCCCCGGCGTTCAGGAATCAACAACTGGGAAGTGATGAAGACGCGGCTTGACGGCCAAGCCCGGCTGGCGTCCAATTTCGATACGTTGGCACAAATTTCGATCGATTTGCGCACGGCGCTTCAGCGGAGCGATTGGAGACGCGTGGGCGAGCTGATCGCAGCCGAGTGGGAGGCGCGGAGGAAAAACGCTCCGACGATTTCGACGCCGCGGATTGATTCGTTGATTCGGGCGGCGCGACGCGTGGGAGCGCGGGCGGCGAAGGTATGCGGGGCGGGTGGGGGCGGCTGCGTCGTCTTTTATTCCCCACCGGAGCGCCGCCTGGCCGTCGCGAATGAACTGCTCTCCGCCGGCGCAGCCTTGCTTCCATTTCGTGTTTCGCAACGCGGCGTCCGACTCGAGCGGTACCGATGACGCTGCGTTCCGTCCTCTTTGCCAGCACTGGCCGGCTGCGGGGCGGCTGGGGAGCTCTGTTGTTCTTGCTCACCTACGGCGTGCTGCTTGTTGCCGGCTTTGGTGGGGTCATTGGCGTTGTTGGCCGGGAGTGGCTGAGAAGCGACCCGGAGGTAGGGCTGCTTTTGAACGGCTTCATTGGGCTCAGCAGCGGCTGCCTGGCATCTTGGCTCTTGCTGCGGGCGGTGGATCGGCGCTCTTTCCGAACGCTTGGCTTGTGGCCATACGCCGGTTGGGGGAGGGAACTGGCACTGGGTTCGCTCGGCGGACTCCTGATGGTTTCCGTCATTGTGGGGTTGCTCGTGTCGCTCGAGAAGATCCGTTACGTGGCTGCACCGCTGGACGCGCCGACTGCTGTGCGCGCTCTGGCGTGGTCTTTGCTGCTGCTCGTGCCGGCGGCTGCCAACGAGGAAGTAGTGTTCCGCGGCTACCCCTTCCAGCGGCTGGTCAACTCCTGGGGACCGGTGGCCGCGACACTCGTGCTTTCGCTGCTGTTCGGTCTGGGTCACCTGTCTAACCCCGCCCACACACTGCTCTCGACCGCCAACACTGCTTTGGCGGGCGTCCTGCTGGCTGTCGCCTATCTGAGGACCCGCGGCCTCTGGCTCCCAATCGGCCTGCACTTCTCTTGGAACTTCACAATGGGATTCCTCTATTCACTCCCAGTGAGCGGCATTGTCCTCTCCGCGCAGCCCTGGAACGCGCGTGTCAGCGACCCGGTATGGCTCTCGGGAGGCGCCTACGGTCCCGAAGGCAGTGTCTTTTGCACGGGAGTGCTTCTGGTTACCATCGGCTGGCTCGTTCGGACACAGCGCCTGAGGATTTCCCCGGCACTGAGCAAGGAATTACGGGAGAACCGGCTGTCCGCGGTTTGTCCTCATGCCCCGGGGAGAGTAGAATAGCCTGGAGATTACAGGGCGGCGGGGTACGCCGTCGCTCTTGGCTTGAGCGGGCGATGAAGTTCAGCCGCCGGATCAACTCATTTTTCGTTGCCGGAGTGCTCTTTCTCCTTGCTCTCCCGGTAGCAACCGCTGCGGGCAGCAAGCCGAAGGTTCCGAAGCTGAGCAATGAGAACCGGGTGGGGATTATCCGCAGCCTGGCCTTCGAGTACGCCACGACACGCAAGCCCCTGCCGGCGGGAAAGGCCGGGATAGTGCTGAATGCTGAGGGTGCTGTGGACGAACGCAAACTCCGCCAGCAGCTCGCCAACTACGGCGCCGCCGTTCAGACCGGAGAGATTGTTCAGATTACGGACATCCAGTTGAAGAGCGACCACATCATTGTGGAAATCAACGGCGGCGGTCGCACCCGGAAAAAAAAGTGGCATGAGCGGGCGACCATCAGTGTCGGCGGTCCGGGCGGTACAGTGCCCATCACAGGCCCGCGCGAAAGTCCCGAGCCACCTCCACCCAACGGCTCGGCCATCACCGTGCGCTTCCCGAACTACATTCCCGACTTGACAGCGGAAGCCGTGCGGCAGTTGTTGTCCTCCGTGCTCGACTTCAGCCGGCGAACGGCCTCGGTGCCCTGGATTGAAACCCTGCCGGTGGAATTTCAGGAAGCGATTCGCGAGAAGCGTGCCGTGGTCGGGATGAACCGGGAGATGGTGCTGGCGGCGCTGGGGCGGCCCAACCACAAAGTGCGCGAAACCCGCGATGGCGTGGAAGAGGAAGATTGGATCTACGGACACGCGCCGTTCGTGACGTTTGTGACCTTCGCCGGCGACCGAGTCGTGCGGGTGAAGGAATTCAAGTAGTCCCACCGCGTTCTGTTTGCATTGACCCTCGCGCAGGCCAGCGGCTATTATGCTGTGGGGCGGGAAATTTTCGCCCGCTGGGGGGAATCATAAGAAAAGGAGCACGCAATGGCGGTCAAAGTCGGCATCAACGGATTTGGGCGCATCGGGCGCAACATCTATCGCGCCGTGATGAACGATCCGGACATCGAGATTGTGGCAGTGAACGACATTACCGATGCGCGCACGCTGGCGCATCTGCTGAAGTATGACTCCGTGCTGGGCAATCTCGACGCTGACGTGGGTTTCACCGAGGACTGCATCCGCGTGAATGGGCGCACGCTGAAGGTGTTTAAGGTGAAGGAGCCGTCGCAGCTCGACTGGAAGTCAGTGGGCGTGGAAATCGTGGTCGAATCCACGGGTCTGTTCACCAAAAGGGCGGAGGCGTCCAAACACCTGCGCGACCCCGTAAAAAAGGTCATCATTTCCGCTCCAGCCGAAGAGCCGGACTTGACGGTGGTGCTGGGTGTTAACGAACAGAGCTATGACCCGGCCAAACATCACGTGGTCTCGAATGCATCCTGCACGACCAACTGCCTAGCGCCGGTCGCCAAGGTCCTCCAAGATAGCTTCGGCATCGTGCACGGGACGATGACGACCGTGCACTCCTATACCAACGATCAGCGGCTGCTCGATCTTCCGCACAAAGACCTGCGCCGGGCGCGGGCGGCCGCCCTGTCGATGATTCCGACGACCACGGGCGCGGCCAAGGCGATTCACCTGGTGATTCCGGAACTGAAGGGCAAGCTCGACGGGTACGCGCTGCGCGTGCCGACACCGAACGTTTCCGTTGTCGACCTCACCGTAACCGTGGAGAGGAAAACGGCGCCGGAGGAGGTGAATCAAGCCTTCAAGCGGGCGGCGGCTGGGGCGTTGAAAGGCATTCTCGCCTACAGCGAGGAGGAGTTGGTGTCGGCGGACTTCAAGGGCAACGCCCACTCGGCGATCTACGATGCCCCCTACACCCGCGTGGTCGGTGGCAACTGCGTGAAGGTGTTGGCGTGGTACGACAACGAGTGGGGCTATTCGTGCCGATGCCGCGACCTGATCAAGTTCATGGCTGCACGCCTCTAGCGCGTTGCCGATCACACCGATTCCGGTGGACGCAAGCTGCGCACGAAGCATGCCGAAACTCTCAATCCGCGACTTGAAGCTGACCGGGCAGCGCGTGTTCATTCGCGTGGACTTCAACGTTCCGCTCGATGAACGCAGCCGCATTGCTGACGACACGCGGATCCGCGAGTCTCTGCCGACTATCCAGCACGCGATTCGGCAGGGCGCGCACGTCGTGCTGGCTTCGCACCTGGGGCGGCCCAAAGGCAAGCCGAATCCGACGATGAGTCTCCGGCCTGCCGCTCTACGCCTGGGCGAATTGCTCGGCCAGAGCGTCGGCTTTGCCGAGGACTGTGTGGGGGAAAAAGCTGAGCAGGAAAGCCGCGCGCTGCAGAACGGTGGGGTGCTGCTGCTCGAGAACCTGCGCTTTCACGGCGAGGAGGAGAAGAATGACGCAGCCTTCGCCCGCGCTCTCGCTGCCTTGTGCGATGGAATCTACGTGAACGATGCGTTTGGCTCGGCTCACCGCGCCCACGCTTCCACCGAAGGCATCACGCGCTTCGTCCAGCAGGCCGCCGCCGGTTTTCTGATGGAGAAAGAGCTGACCTACCTGACGAAGGCGATTGCCAATCCTGATCGGCCGTATGTGGCTGTGCTCGGCGGCGCGAAAGTGTCCGACAAGATTGAAGTGATTGCCAACCTACTGCGCGTGGTCGACACCTTGCTCATCGGCGGCGGCATGGCTTACACCTTTCTGAAGGCGAAAGGAATTCCAGTAGGGAAGTCTTTGGTCGAGGACGACAAACTAGCCCTTGCCCGCGAATTGCTCGCCCAGGCCGAGCAGCGGCGCGTACGGGCACTGTTGCCGACCGATCACGTCGTAGCGGAGCGGGCGGAAGCGAACGCGCGCGGGCACGTGGTGGAACTGAAAGGGATCCCCGAAGACCAAATGGCGCTCGACATCGGACCAGCTACCCGCGCCGCCTATGAGGCCGAAATCAAACCCGCCAAAACCCTCCTCTGGAACGGCCCGATGGGCGTCTTCGAACTCGACCCCTTCGCTGCCGGCACGCTCGCCGTCGCCTGCGCCATCGCCGCTTCTCGAGCCACCTCCATCGTCGGCGGCGGCGACTCGGTCGCCGCCCTCCGCAAAGCCGGCGTCGCCGACTGCATCACCCACATCTCGACCGGCGGCGGCGCCAGCCTCGAGTTTCTCGGCGGACGCAAGCTCCCCGGCGTCGAAGCCCTCACCGAGGTCGGCTGATGCGTCGCCCCCTGATGGCTGCTAACTGGAAAATGTTCAAGACCTCGCTCGAGACGCGCGCGTTCTTCGAGGCCTTCAAGCCGCTCGTTGCGGAGTCTCGCCACGCCGACATTGTCATCGCCCCGCCCTTCACCGCGCTCGAAACCGCCGTCGCCTGCGCCCAAGGCACCGCCATCGCCATCGGCGCCCAGGACGTTTTCTGGGAAAAGCAGGGCGCCTTCACCGGTGAAGTCTCGCCGCTCATGCTCCGCAGTCTCGGCTGCCGCTACGTCATCATCGGCCACTCGGAACGGCGCCAGTATTTCCACGAGACGAACGACACCGTGGGCCGCAAAACCCTCGCCGCCCTCGATGCCAACCTCACTCCCATCGTCTGTGTGGGCGAGACCCTCGACGAGCGCGAAAGTGGCGCCACCGAGAGCGTCCTTACCCGCCAGTTTTCCGATGGCCTGGGCGCGTTGACGCCCGACCAGTTTGCCCGTATCATCATCGCGTACGAGCCAGTGTGGGCTATCGGCACCGGACGCACCGCGACGCCGGAACTGGCGGCCGCAGCGCATCGGTTCCTGCGCCAGCTCACCGCCGAGCGCTTCGGGCGCCCGGCGGCGGATGCCGTGCGCATTCTTTACGGCGGCAGCGTGAAGCCGGACAACATCCAGGCCCTGATGGCGCAGACCGACATTGACGGAGCGTTGGTAGGCGGCGCGAGCCTCGAAGCGGCTTCGTTCGCCTCCATCGTGAACTTCTAGCGGAGCGGAAAGTGGAAACTTTGCTAACAGTCATCCACGTCCTGGTTTGTGTCTGTCTGATCCTCGTCGTCCTGCTCCAGAGCGGCCGCGCTGCCGACCTGGCGGGCGCCTTCGGAGGTGCCGGCAGCCAGACCGCCTTCGGCCCCCGCGGTGCTGCCACCTTCCTCTCCAAGGCCACCAGCATCCTCGCCATCGTCTTCATGCTGACCTCTCTGGGCTTGGCCGTCTATGCTTCTCGCACAGGGAAGACGGGCTCCGTGCTCGAGCAGACCGCGCCGCCGGCTCAGCAGCAGACTGCCCCGACAGAGCCTCCCGCCGGTGAGCAACCCGCCGGCACGCCTGCCCCCTCGGGCCAGCCCGCCCCGCAGCAACCCGCTCCGACCCCGCCGCCTCCACCCTAGCCCGGCTTTACACCCGCGCGGGGCTTCAGTAGAATGAAATGCCTCGCGCGATTCGCGTACGCGGAAGTGGTGGAACTGGCAGACACGCCGTCTTGAGGGGGCGGTGCCGAAAGGCGTGTGGGTTCGAATCCCACCTTCCGCACCACAGTTCTTCCCAGAAAACGTATCTCGCGGCTCTGCTTCGTTCGGGCTGTTTCGCCGACGCCGGAAGCGATTCAGCTTGACCCTTCTCCCTCTCCCTCCGTAGAGTAAATACCAGCCGGAGTCGGCGTTGCTGGGGACTCTTGGCCTCGGAACCAACCGGGAGCCAGCCTTGTGCGCCCGCCGGCAAAATCCAGCCTGACGGAGCGAGCCGCGTGGGGTACGGGAGGGCAACGATGGGTGTCGGCAGGATAGGTTGTGCGAAAAAGTCCGCGCAAGCCCGATTCAAGGAAGGGAGCGTGGCGAGCGTGCGCCGTGTTCGTGGTGTTCTTCGCCCTCGTCCAGCCAGTCCTCGCCTCTCCTGAGAATGCTTCCCAGTCAGAGCCTGCGCAGCAACAATCTTCCTCACAGCCGACCCAGCAGCCATCCCCGCCGCCCAAACCTCCTGCGCCCGCAGAAACACCTGAGCCGCGCCCCGCTTCTGCCGCCCGGCCCGCTGAGAAAAGCCCCGGCACTGTTGAGGGTAACCAGGTCTTCTTCGAATTCAAGTACGGCGTCAACCACACCGGCCTGGCCGGCAACACCGACCGTTCCTTTCTCCACCCCGGCATCAACCACATTTTCGACCTCAGCTCGTTCACCAATCGCGGCTGGGGCATCCGCCGCCTAGAGGCGCTCTCCGTATTTCGTTACACCGACGACCCGCGCGTCGACCCCGAGCGCAACAGCCTGCAGCGCGGCTACCTCCGCCTGACCGGCCCGAGCTTCGAGGCCACGCTCGGTGACCATCTGGTCAGCTACTCGCGCTTCACCTTCAACCAGAACGTCAAAGGCCTCAACCTGCGCAAAGATCTTCCCTGGTTCGGAGGACTTCGCCTCCTCGCCACCGGTGGCGTCTTCACCGATCGCTGGGGTGCTCTCTTCCGCGACCACAGCATATTTACCGACCCTCGCCGTCCCCCTGACCCGCGCTTTCCTGCCAAGCCCTACACGCGCGTCGCACTCGGCCTGCGCGGCGAACACAAGCCCACTGAGAATTCTACGCTGGCGCTCAGCTACTCCCAGGGCAGCGACGTCATCCGGTCGCTCCCGCCCGAAACCCAGGTTTCTCCCCTCAATAACCAGGTCGTCGGCTTGGACTCGAGTGTTGTCTTCGGCCGCAACTTCCGCTTGGCGGGGGAAATCGTCTACAGCCTGACGCAGTTTGATGCCCGCTATCAGCCCGAAAAGCGCAAGGACTCGGCCGTGCGCGCCGAGCTCTCCCATCGCTGGAACCGTCTAAGTTGGCGGGCCGAATACGCCCTCTTCCTGCCCAACTTCTTCTCCGCCAACGCCCGCCAGGTGCAGGACTTGCAGGATATGTCCGTTCGCGGAACCGTTGACCTCAGCAAGCGCGTCTCGCTGCAAACGGCCCTGCGCCGCACCAACGACAACCTTCCAGGACGCCCCGTCGTCGCCTTTGCTCCCGATCCGACCACTGGAGAAATTAAGCCCCGCCTGCTGACCAATCCCGGCCGCACGCTCATCTGTCCGGCCACCGGAAGCGGTCAAGGCAGTTCCTTCTGTCAGGCACAAGGCATGCTGCTGCAGGAGACGATGTTCGTCTTTGGCCGCATCGTGGACACAGCCGGGCGCGCGATGACGACTCTCGTCTGGCTTCCCGAAGCCCGCCTGACCCTCCGCCAGCTCCCCCGCCTGGGCAAGCTCCAGCTGGATCTCGGCTATCGCGAGCGAGTTGTGAAGACCAGCAACCAGGGAAGCTTCGAGACCACTCTACAGACCCTCCCCGGCTCCACCACCCCCGTGCCCGTCACCACGCCCCTGTTTCGCCACCGCATCACGAAGATTCCGTTTCTCGATGTGAGCCTGCCCATGACTGCTGGCGTACTCAATCTCGGCTACGAGTACCGTCGCAACCGCGATAGGGTTCGTCGCGACCTCTCCACCTTCACCCACCGCGTCGTGGCGGGCTACAGCGGTTCCTGGTATCTCGGCTCCTGGCAGCTTTTCCCCCGCATTCGCTACGAGGCCGAGCGGGTGAGCAAGCAGTTGAGCTGGGAACCCGTGGATGACCCGGCCACTCCAGACCGGCTCCGCAATCCCCTTACCAACGAACCCCTGGTCTCCACCTTCAGCGCCGGTGATTTGACGCGCTCCCTGCAGGGAAGCCTGGTCGTGGAATTCCCAAAGTATCTCACCGTGGAAGCGAGCTACCGTGAGCTGAGCGCAGAAATTCTGACCGGGTTTGCCGGCACCGGTTTCTTCCTTGCGCCTGGTGGCGGCTTCAGTCAGCTCACCTTTGGGCCAGGCGGCTACCGGCGCCCGAGCTTCCGCGGACAGCTCACTTGCCGGATTCGCAATGACGAAAACCGCTTCCTCACCTTCGTCTTCGAGCGGGCCGTGAACACATTCACCACTCCGAACCCGGCGGAGCTGGATACGCGCAGTTTTCGCGAGAACATTGCCCAGGTGAGTTTCGTCTGGCGCGTGGGCCGGCGCTGAGCGCTCTCCGCGAAGCATTCAGGATGTAAAAACCGTGTGGCTTGACTGATAATGGGGGCGGCCGGGTCCTATGCGCTGGCGGTGTCCTCAGTGTCGGCGGGCAATCAGCTTTGCCTTCAGCGAATGCCCCTTCTGCCGACGCGTAGAGGCGACCCCAGGTAGCTCGAACGCTGGCGAGACCCAGACTCCGCAGTTCGTTGCCGCGCGCGCTCCTTCTCTGACCCCCTCAGATAGTGCGCTGGCCCGCGGCTTCCGCTTCGGGCTCGGCTTGGTCCTTGGCCTCGGGCTCGTTTTCCTCGTGCTGGCCAGCTTGTGGCTGTGGCTCACCCGGAATCAGCCCTGAGCGCTGCCACGTGTCGTGCCCCTCTTTTTCTTCGTGGTTCTTGACTTGATTCTGCTGCCCGTGTAGGTATGATGCTTGGCGTCCGCCTCGGAGAGGGTGGAGATGGCTGCGCCCCGAATCGTGCGCGACATCATGAGCACGAATCTCACTACCCTGGACCAGGAGTCGAGATTGCTCGACGCCGTCCTCCTCATGCGCAGCAGCGGCTACCGCCACCTCCCGGTTGTCAACGGCGACAAACTCGTGGGCATCGTCACCGACCGCGACGTCCAACGCGCCGCCCCCTCTATGCTCTCCCGTATCCCTCAGGAAGAATACAACCGCATCTTTGAGGGTACGCCCATTGCCCGCATCATGGTGAAAGAGGTGGTCACGGTCACCCCCAACACGCCCGTGCGGGATGCCGTCCGGATTACCTACGAGAACAAGTTCGGCTGCCTGCCCGTGGTCGAGGACAACAACCGTCTGGTGGGGATTGTGACCGTGACCGACTTGCTGGGTGTGCTCGATCGCCTGTTGGCGGGAAGCTGACCTCCGTCCCCGTTTCTGCTAGTCTACTTCTCCCATTTCTTTGCTCGTTTATCACCATGCCGCTGCGTGAGTGGCTCACGGAACTTTTCTTTGACTGGGGTGCCCCGCTCTACGCCCGCAAGCTCGCCTGGGGCCCGGAGGCGCGCCTGCGGGAGCAGTTTGTGGATTTCCTTCCCTTGAGTCCAGGTGCCTGCGTCCTAGACGTCGGGTGCGGGCCCGCACATGTCGCACGGAGACTGGTCGGACGAGGTGCAGAGGTGGTCGCAATTGACCGCTCCTGGCGCATGGTGCGCTGGGGACGGCGTGCTCACCTGCAGCCGGGCACCAACGGCCCCCGCTTCGCTGCGGCAGCGGCCGAACACCTCCCCTTTCCCGTCGCATGGTTCGACTTGACCTTCGCCACCACCGTCCTCTATCTGCTCCCGAACAAGCAGGCGGCGCTCGCCGAGATGCGGCGGGTGACACGCCCGGGTGGATGGGTGGCCACTCTGGACCCCGCGGCCGCCCTGACGGTTGAGAAAATGCGCGCCTACGCGCGTTCGGCTCGGCTCGCTCCGCGCGAGACGCGCCAGCTCGTCCAGTGGGCCCACGCCGCCCAGTGGTATGGCGGCTTCCGGCAGGAGGGGTTGGTAGGCTTGTATGACTCGCTGGGTTTTGAAAACACAGTCGTCGAGCGGCGTCTCGACGACCTGGTGCTTTTTGCCCGCGGCCGTGTCCCCGCAACCGGAGTTGACGCGTGAGACGCGAAGCCCTGCTCGCCCTCCTCTTGGCCCTGCCGGCAGCGGCCGCCGAGCCGCCCTCCATCAAGGTTCGCACGATCACTGCCTTCGTCCCGCTGCAGGCTTCCACGGCCGAGCAGACCTTCCGCGAAACCGCCGCCTTTCTCCGCGACGCCCGGCGACATTTCGAAACGGCCGGCTGGGAAGTGCAAAGCGTGCGGATGGCAACGCCGCCCCTAGATGTTTATCTGAACGACGTGCCCGCATCTGATCGCCTCGCCTTCCTTCTCCGGCTCGATGCTCTCGCCGCCGAGCTCGGTGTTGAACTTTCCCTCGGCCCTGCCCGCTTTCGTCCAGGACGGAACGCAGCCACCGAAGACCTGCTCGTTGAGCTCTTGACTCGAGGTCGCAATTCCAACGCCAGCGCAGAGATTTTGCCGGAGATGCCTGCAACCTTGACCGCTGCGTCCCGCATCATTCGACGCTTGGGAGAAGTGAAGGCGGCGGAGCCGCCCAGTTTTCGCTTCGCTGCTGCTGCCGAATGTCCCCCGGGCATTCCGTTCTTCCCGGTCGCCTACGCCGCCGGCCGCGTTCGCGAATTTGCCCTCGGCCTGCAGTCGGCCAATTTTCTCCTCCACGGCTTTTCCGCTGGAGCTGACAGAGGGAGCCGCGACCGTGTCGAACTGGACTTCACGCACCGCCTGCGCGAGCTGGAGGTTCTTGCCCAACAGGTGGCCCGCGAACAGCGCTGGAACTTCCTCGGCATTGACGTCTCGCCCGCCCCGCTGGGCGAAGAGAGCATCGCGGCCGTGCTCGAAACTCTCGCCGGTGGCCCCATGGGCAGTCCCGCTACCCTCCACGCGGCGGCCGAACTGACCGCCCTGCTCCGCCGCCTTCCCGTGCAGCAGACAGGATTTTCCGGCCTGATGCTGCCGGTGCTGGAGGACAAGCTTCTCGCCCAACGCGCCGCCGAAGGCCGACTGCGCTTGCACACCCTGCTTGTCTATTCCGCCGTTTCCGGGACGGGGCTCGATGTGGTGCCCCTGCCCGCTGCTACAGCCGAAGAGCAGCTCGTACGCATTCTGCAAGATGTGGCGGCTCTGGCCACCAAGCTGCGCAAGCCGCTAACTGCGCGCTTGCTCCTCGTCTCCGGCAAGCGCGCTGGCGAGATGACGGAATTCGATTCTCCTTGGCTCACGAACACCCGCGTACTGTCGCTGGAATAGCCGGAGGTCGCGCATGCCCTATCGAGTCACTCTCTTGAGTGTGTTGGTCGTTGTTGGCGTACTGGTCTTGGACGCCTCGTCCCTGCCGCAGCCTTCGACCTTTTCGATTGTCGCTTACGACCGCGCCACTGCTGACTTAGGCGTCGCCGTCGCCTCCAAATTCCCCGCCGTCGGCGCTCTCGTCCCCTGGGCACGCGCCGGTGTAGGTGCGGTGGCCACGCAGGCCTTGGCCAACCTCGACTACGGCCCGCGCGGGCTGGATATGCTCGCCCTCGGCTTCTCGGCTCCACAGGCACAAGAAAAGTTGGTGGAGACCGACCCCCAGCGGGACGACCGCCAGCTCGGCATCGTGGACGCCCAGGGACGCGCGGCGGCCTGGACCGGACAGAAATGCTTCGCCTATGCCGGCCACATCGTTGGCGATAGCTACGCTGTGCAGGGCAACATTCTCGCTGGCCGCCACGTCATCGAGGCCATGGCCCGCGCCTATGAGGAGGCGCGCGGCTCTTTCGCGGAACGGCTTCTCGCCGCGCTCGAGGCGGGCGATGCCGCCGGCGGCGACCGTCGCGGCAAGGAGTCCGCTGCGCTTCTCGTGGTGCGGAAAAATGCCGGCTATGGCGGCGTGGGCGACCGCTGGATTGATCTCCGCGTGGACGACCACACCGAACCCGTTCGCGAGCTGCGCCGTTTGCTCGAAGTTCACACCCTCTATTTCGGCGAAACCGATCCCTCGCAGCTCCAGCCCTTGACCCCCGACCTCGTGCGCGAGATCCAGGAATTGCTCAAGCGCGCGGGTTTCTATCCAGGGGAGATCGACGGCATCTACGATGCCGAGACCGAAAAAGCCCTCGAGGACTTCCAGGGCTGGGAAAACCTCGAGATGCGCTTTCGCCGCGACGGCAAGATTGACGGCGTAGTGCTCGCCTATCTGCGCCAGCACTACGGAAGAAAGAAGTAGAGTTGCGGGATCTGTTGCGAGCCGCCGGGCAGGAGTGCGTCGGTGTGTTTCGCTTCGAAGATGTCCACAGGGCATTGAACGCCCGTGGGAGCTGAAGGGTTGAAACCACTTGGCCAGATGACGCCCCGCGTAAGATAATATCAGCAAGGGCTCAGGGCAGAGCGTATGGCAACTCCCACGAAGATTCGGGAAGCGGAAAAGGCAGGGAAGAAGTATCACGGACTGTCGCCAGAGACGTTGGTGCGGATCTATCGCACCATGTATCTCTCCCGGCGGCTCGATGACCGCGAAATCCAACTCAAGCGCCAGCAGAAGAGCTTCTTCCAGATCAGTGGTGCCGGGCACGAGGCCGTCCTCGTGGCCGCGGGTTTGGTGCTGAAGCCGGGTTACGACTGGTTCTATCCCTACTACCGCGATCGCGCCCTCTGCCTGATGCTAGGTATGACCCCCTACGAGATGCTGCTCGAAGCTGTCGGTGCGCGCGAAGACCCAAACAGCGGCGGGCGCCAGATGCCGTGTCATTGGGGCCACACCCGCCTCCAGATCGTTTCCCAGGGAAGCCCCACCGGCACGCAGTGGTTGCAGGCGGTGGGGTGCGCAGAAGCCGGTCTCTACTTCGCCGCTGTCCCCGAAGCGGCCCAGCGTGCTGGAGCCACCTGGCACTCCGATGAGGTCGTTTTTGCTTCTGGCGGCGAGGGAGCCACCAGCGAAGGCGAATTCTGGGAGGCGCTGAACACGGCCTGCACCTTGAAACTGCCGGTGCTCTTCCTGATCGAAGACAATGGCTACGCCATCTCGGTGCCGGTGGAGGTGCAGACCGCCGGCGGCAACATCGCGCGCCTGATAAGCAAGTTTCCGAACCTTGAACTCATTTCTGTTGATGGAACCGATCCGCTCGCCAGCTACGAAGCTCTCCAGCGGGCGGCGGCTCACTGCCGCGCGCGTCGCGGTCCCGCGTTGGTGCATGCGACCGTCATCCGCCCCTACTCCCATTCCATGTCGGATGACGAAAAGCTCTACAAGCCGGACAGCGAACGGGAAGCCGAGGCCCGCCGCGATCCGCTACCTAATTTCGGGCTTTTTCTGATCCGGGAAGGGCTGCTGGACGAAAAACAGATCGAGAAGCTGGAAGCCGAAGTGGAGAAGGAGATCCTCGAGGCCACGGATCGTGCCCTGGCCGCGGAACCGGCACGGCCCGAGGAGGCAACCCTCTATGTCTACTCCCCCGATGTCGATCCCACGGCTGAGGAGTTTTCCACTGAGCCGCAGTTCGAGGGCGACCCGAAAACGATGGTCGAGCTGATCAACGCCTGCCTCCACGATGAGCTGGCGCGCGAGCCGCGCGTCGTAGTCTTCGGTGAGGACGTGGCCGATTGCAGCCGCGAGCAGTACCTCGAGCTGGTGAAAGGCAAGGGAGGTGTCTTCAAGGTCACGCACGGACTCCAGCGGCGCTTTGGGAGCCGCCGCGTCTTCAACACGCCCTTGGCAGAAGCCAACATAGTCGGCCGCACGGTGGGGATGGCCGAGCGCGGGTTGAAGCCCGTGGCGGAGATTCAATTCTTTGATTACATCTGGCCCGGCATGATGCAACTGCGGAACGAGCTGCCGCTCATTCGCTGGCGCTCCTGCAATGCCTTCAAGGCGCCGGCCGTCCTCCGCGTTCCCATTGGCGGCTACTTGGGCGGCGGTGCCATCTACCACAGCCAGTCCGGTGAGGTCATCTTCACCCACATTCCCGGGCTGCGCGTGGTGATGCCGGCGACGGCGCTCGATGCCAACGGGCTCCTCCGCACCGCCATCCGCTGCGATGACCCCGTCCTGTTCCTAGAGCCCAAGCACCTCTATCGGCAGCCGTGGAACCGCTCCCCCTATCCCGGCCCCAATTACATGGTGCCGTTCGGCAAGGCTGCACGCGTGCGAGAGGGAACCGACTTGACCGTCGTGACCTATGGCTCGTTGGTGATTCGGGCCATCCAGGCGGCCAACACGCTCGAGCGCGAGGACGGCGCCAGCCTGGAGATTCTCGATCTCCGCTCGCTCAGCCCCTACGACTGGGAGGCTATCGCGGCCTCGGTGAAGAAGACGGGTCGCGTGCTGGTAGCCTACGAGGATTGCCTGTCCTGGGGCTACGGGGCCGAGATTGCCGCTCGCATTGCGGATGAGCTGTTTGAGTTCCTGGATGCGCCCGTACGCCGCGTGGCCGCCCTGGATACCTTCGTCGCCTATCACCCGCGCGTCGAGGATGCGATTCTCCCGCAGGCCGACGACGTCGTGCGCGCCGCGCGCGAGCTCCTGGCCTTTTGAGTACTTCCTGCGGGAGTTCAGAACGGAACCCAACCGCGTGCGTTTACGTATGTTCGGGTAGGGAGAGAGGAGAGGGCGATGATCTGTCACAATTGCCGCAAGGACATTCTTGAGGGCTCAGCCTACTGCTACCACTGCGGAGCGCGCCAGCTCCCGCCCCCGGCTGCGGCTTCCGTCGGGCAAAAACGCCTGCTGCGTTCTCGGCGTGACAAGAAAATCGGCGGCGTCTGCGCCGGTGTGTCCGAATACTTCTCACTCGACGTCACCTTAGTCCGCGTCGTCTGGCTGCTGGTGGTACTCCTGGGGGGAACAGGCCTTCTCGTCTACTTGGTCTGCTGGATTGTCATCCCTCTCGAGCCGGAGGCTCCACCTGCGCCTATGCCGGCCGCGCACGCTTCGTGACAACCTGGCCTAGGTTTCCGTCCGCCAGCCTCCTAGCCGGAGGCCGATTTGCCTTTCTTGCGGAAAATCAGCGCATCGAGGGAAATCGCGCCCCCGCCCAGCGTCAGAACCAGAAACGCCGCTGCACAAAGAAGCAAGGGAAACTCATCGCTGCCCCGGCCCAGGAATCCCAGCATCCCTCCTTGGGAGGCTGCCCGGGGATAGTGCACCTTCAGAAACGCCACCGCCATCTCACCTGACAGCAAGAACGCAGCGATGCGCGTGAACAAGCCCGTCAGCAACAGGATGCCCCCGAAGAATTCCACGGCGCCAGCCACATAGACCGCCCAGCCGGGAAAGCCCATGTTGCTAAAGCCTTGAACTCGCTGTTCCGTGACCTGAAAGAGCTTGGGATACCCGTGTGCGATGAACACACCGCCCATCACCACACGCAGCAGCAGCACCGACAAGGGCTTCAGGGCTTCCAGTTTCTCGCTCATTGCCTCTCCTTTTGGTCTGATCCTTCCCGCGTTTGGTGGCCGGTATTCTACCATTGGGATTCGGCGTCGCCGAATCTAGCGCCCGGTTCTGCTTGCGGTGCGCCCTTCCCTCTTATATATAGGAGCATTGGACATCGGGGGGAGCCCGAGCCACCGCCTCTGCGTTCGGCACGAGGTGATATGGCCGTCAGCGTCAAAGGCATCGGCGTCTGCACCGGCGGCGGAGACTGTCCGGGCCTCAACGCCGTCATCCGCGGGGTCGTCAAGGCGGCAGTCAACGACTACCGCTGGCGCGTATTCGGTGTCGAGGACGGCTTCGATGGCCTGATCTGGCCCGAAAAGACGCGCGAGCTCGACCACGCCAGTGTCCGCGGCATCCTGCCCCGTGGTGGCACCATCCTCGGCACCACCAACCGCGGCAATCCCTTTGCCTACGAGCTGGTCGAAAACGGCAAGACCGTCGTCCAGGATTTCTCTCGCCGCTGCCTGGCCAATATGCGCACCCTCGGCATTGACGCGATGATCATCATCGGCGGCGAGGGAACGCTGAAAATCGCCTACGAGTTTCACAAACTCGGAATGCCCGTTGTGGGTGTGCCAAAGACGATTGACAATGACCTCTCCGCCACTGAAGTCACCTTCGGCTTCCAGACCGCTCTCGCCACCGCTACCGATGCCATCGACCGCATCCACACCACTGCCGAAAGCCACCACCGCGTCATGATCGTCGAAGTCATGGGTCGCGATGCAGGCTGGATTGCTCTGCATGCCGGCATTGGAGGCGGCGCGGACGTCATCCTGATCCCGGAGATCCCCTTCACCATTGAAAAAATCTGCAAGAAAATCGCGCAACGCGAAGCGCAGGGAAGCAAGTTCAGCGTCGTCGTTGTGGCCGAAGGCGTCAAGCTGCCAGAAAAAGATCCGGCCGGCAAGCCCATTCCGCGGGCAAAGCCCGGCAACGTGGGCAATACTCTGGCCTTTTCTTTGCGCGAATTCACCCAGAAAGAAGTTCGTGTCACCGTGCTGGGACACCTCCAGCGCGGAGGATCACCTGTGGTGTTCGACCGCCTGCTGGGCTCGCGCTTCGGCGTCATGGCAGTTCACCTTGTGGCCGAGCAGAAGTTCGGCCACATGGTCTGCCTGCAATGCGACCAGATTCGCTCGGTGCCGCTGGCGGAAGCCGTGGGCGTCTACAAGATGGTGGATCCGAGCAGCGACTACGTCCGCACCGCCCGCAGCCTGGGTATCGTCTTCGGAGACTGAGCCGCACAGGGGAGGGAAAACCATGAACGAAACCATCGGCGCAACCGCCGGCATCATCTGGAACGCGCTCGACACCCGCGGCGAGCTGGGCCTGGCGGAATTGAAGAAAGCCGTGAAAGCCAGGCCGCCTGTGCCTGATTGGGCGATTGGATGGCTCGCCCGCGAGGACAAGATTGTCATCACGCCAGACCGGCGTTCTTACCGCATTCGTCTCAAGTAGCACGTCGACTCGTCGGCCAATCTGCAGAGGGAGCGGAGCAGCGATGGAAGTCCTGTTCTTGACCGAGGCAGATGTGACTCGCCTGTTGAATATGCAGAGAACGTTGGCGGCCGTGGAAGAAGCGATGCTGCACTGGGCCAACGGAGCCGCAACTAATCAATCCCGGCAACGACTCGAGGTTCCTCCGAAAACCTACTTGCACTATATGGCCGCAGCCGATTTTGCTCGAGGCTACTTCGGAATGAAGATTTATACGAGCGCGCCGGGTGGCTTGCGCTTCTTGGTGCCGCTCTATGGCGCCGCGACCGGCGAGTTGGTCGCGGTGCTGGAAGCCGACCGTCTCGGCTGCCTGCGGACCGGGGCTGCCAGCGGCTTGGCCACGCGCGTCCTCGCCCGGGAAGACGCCACCCGCGTTGGCGTCATCGGAACCGGTCATCAAGCGCCAACCCAACTGGAGGCCGTCGCCGCCGTGCGTCGGATTGAGAGTGTACGGGTCTTCAGCCGCACGCCTGCGCGCCGGGAGGCGTTTGCCCGCACGATGGGTGAATCACTGGGCCTGCCGGTCGAAGCCGTCACCTCTCCCGAGGCCGCGATCCGAGAGGCCGACATCGTCATCACCGTCACCAATGCGCGTGAACCTGTTCTCCGCGGCGAGTGGTTGAGCCCTGGCACGCACATCAACGCAGTGGGTGCCAATTTCCCGCAGCGGCGGGAGCTCGACGATGCGACGCTGGCCCGCGTGTCGCGTGTGGTGGTGGATTCGAAGGAACAGTCGCGGCACGAAGCCGGAGACCTCATCGTCCCGCTCGCCCGCGATCCGCAGCGTTGGGACCAGGTGCACGAACTTCATCAACTCCTTTGTGGAGCTCGTCCCGGACGGCAATCCCGCGACGAAATCACGCTCTTCAAGTCCAACGGAATCGCCATCTGGGATGTAGCGGCGGCGGCGTGCGCGTATGAACTCGCCTGCGAGCAGGGCGTGGGTCGTCGCATTCCGATGTGGGCCGCTGGGCAAGCCTAGGGAACGCGCTTGGGAAGTCGCAGCAGAAGCTGCTGCGCCTGCGCCCGTGCCTCAGCGGGCGCTGAGGCCAGAACCGTTTCGCATTCCTGCCGAGCCTCCTCGTGCCGCTTCTGGGCTAGGTAAATCTCTCCTTTGCGCACCCGGGAAAACGCGCTGATCAGGCCGTCGGCAGTCGGTGAGCTGATGATCTTTTCGAAAACTGCCAGCGCCTGCTCGTGATTCCCTAGGTGTTGCTCCAGGGATCCGATTTGGTAGTAGAGGCGGTCGGAAGGAACCCAGGTAAAGTTCGGTTCTTGTTCTTCCATCTTGCGGGCAACACGCCAGTACACCTCCAGCGCCCCTTGTTCGTTTCCTTCTCGCAAGTGGGTGTGCGCGCTTTCCAGGTGGAGCAGGTAGTTGCGGGGATAGTATTCCGCCAGCTTTTCCAGCAGTGCGCGAGTGTAGGCGTATTTTTTTTCGCGGTTGTAGACAACGGCCAACAAGACCGAGGCGTTCGTCGAAACCTGGTGGCCCTGGGTGATTGCCGAATGGAGCAGGGCGATTCCGCGCTCCTTGCTGCCCCGGTACCCCGCCAGCAGCGCTAGCCACTTCACTGCCGCCGGGATACTTCCCACCGCGTACTCATAAAGGCCGAGCACCATGTCCGCGTCGTGTTCCTCGGGGTAGTACCGTTTGAGCTTTTCGTGTGCCTCTTTGGCCCGCGTGCCGGCCTTCAAGGAGGCAAACCAGCGTTTGGCGAGCGTGAACTCGTAGCTCGACTCCAATGCGTGGGCAATGCCGAGAGCATAGAGCGCGACTTTGTCGCGCGCCTCCTTCTTCAGTCGCTGGGAGCAGATTGCCTTCGAGCGCGCAATGAGTTCTTTGAAGGTTTCGATGGCGGCCGGGTCGGGATTCGGCTTTTCCTCCTTGAGAAAGGCATTGCTCTCCGTGTACAGACGGCTTTCCAGTTGTCCGGTGCGGTAGAGTTCCCGAAACAGATAGGTGTAGGCGAGGTGGTTGACGAAAACGGGATTCTCCGGCTCGCGCTCGAGCGCTTGCCGAAAATCCTCCAGGGCTTCTTCGTACTCAAGATTGTAGAAGTGGTCGAGCCCCGCATAGACATAGACGGAAGTGTCTATCATGTTGCCGGGCGACGCTGCCGTCAACGTGGGTGAGCCCAGAACAGCGAGCACACAACAAACGACGCTGGCAAGTCGGCCGGATTTCTTTCCCGCTTCGCTCACAGCACCCGTTCGCACGATGCCCCGGCTTCCTCCCTCAGACTAGGGCTTCTCCTTCAGAGATGCAAATCGGCAGGGGGAGATGTCCGGAGCGCTTGCCTAGCGTCCCTTGGCTAGGCGGCGGGCCAGCGCCTTGTGGAGGCGCGTGCGGACTTCGGGGGGCAGAGGAGCCGGCTCCGTGTTGCAGTAGATCTCGATGGTCTTGCGCGTGGTGTCCACGACGATGCGGCAGTCCTGACAATCACTCAAGTGCTGTTCCAATTCCTGCACCAGGGCCGCGTCGAGTTCTCCGTCCAAGTATTCCGAAAGCTGGCGCATCACTTCTGTGCAGAGCATCTGTCTAGCCTCGTGTAAAGTATTTGTTCAGTCGTTGGCGCAGTTTCAGCCGCGCCCGCAGCAGCCGGGACTTGACCGCCGGGATGGAAAGATTCAGCAGTTCGGCTGTCTCTTGCGTCGAGAAATCTTCGATGTCGCGCAGCACAAACACCATGCGAAACGCTGGCTCCAGGCTTTCCACCGCCTCGCTCAGAATCGACTGTAGCTCCGTCTTGGCATAGCGCTGCTCGGGCGTGTCTTCCCAAGCCACCACCTCGCGCGGCACCGCATCGTCTTCTGTCTCCACCATCTCGTCCAGGGAGGCAGACTTGTCCGAGCGGCGCTTACGGAGTTTCATCAATCCTTCGTTGACGGCGATGCGCACGAGCCAGGTGTAGAAGCGGGAGTTTCCCTGAAACTGGTCGAGATGGGAGTAGGCTTTGAGGAAGGCCTCCTGGAGGACGTCCTCGGCATCCTCACGATTGCCCGTCAGGTTGAGCGCCAGCCGATAGATGTTGCGTTCATACCGGTTGACCAGTTGCGTGAAGGCTTCGGCTTTGCCTTCGCGAGCCTCCGCTACCAGCGTCGCTTCGTTCTCCGCGTGCACCGGCATCAAAACACCAATTCGAGGAGAATACTTGAGCCTCAGCCATTAGATGCCAGTGCTGGCTTCCGGACGCAAGCTTCTGTTGCTGCCGCGGACTTGACAAGGAGCGATGAGGAGGGGTAGGATCCGAACGAACGTTCGATAAGCCATGCAGCGACCCGCACCGTCCACGTCGCCTGGCTTCAACCAGCGCCTCGACCATATCCTGGCCTGTGCCACGCGCGTTTTTTGTGAGAAGAGCTACGCTGGCGCTTCCATGCGCGATATTGCCGCTGCCACCGGCATCTCCCTGGCGGGTCTCTACCATTACGTCCGCAGCAAGGAAGAGTTGCTGTTTCTCATCCAGAAACACACCTTTTCCACCTTGCTGGAGAACTTGCGTCGCGATCTTGCCAGCGTGGACGACCCGGCCCTGAGGCTCCGCTGCTTGATCCGTAACCATCTGCGCTATTTTCTGGATCATCCGGAAGCGATGAAGGTTCTCGCGCATGAATCGGAGAGCCTGACCACTCCCTACGCCCGCGTTGTGGCCGACTTGAAACGTTCCTACTACCGCACCTGCCGCGCCTTGCTCGATGAACTGGGCGCGGGCAAGCAACTCCAGCCTGTGAATCGTCGCGTGGCGGTTCTCAGCCTGTTCGGAATGATGAACTGGATCTACACCTGGTACAACGCACGGGTGGACCCCGACGCCGATGCGCTTGCGGATACCATAGCGGCGATCTTTCTCCAAGGCGTGCGAGCCAGCCATCCCCGCGGAGTCGCTCGGCCCCACCTGCCCGGGCGGCCCCGCCGGAGAGCGATGCCAGCGTTGGCGGGAACCAGAGTCTGAAGGGGAACTGTTCGGAGGAGGGCCTGCATTCGCATTAGAAACGCTTGATTGAGGTCCTCAACGGTGCGTTGCCGAATGAATGGGGCGATATCATCTGCTACCTCTACCACTCGTTTCTGGTGACCGGTCCTGCCGATGAAGGAGGTCGGCCACAAGAATACGGAGGAAATGCTGCGCGAGGAGCTGGAAAGCGAGAAGGAAGAAGTGGAAAATTACGTTCGGTTGCTGCGCTTGGTGGGGACTGACATCGCGCTCGAGTTCATGCTGAAGGAAGTCATCAAGGACGAGCAGGAAGGCATTGATGACCTGCAGCGGCGCTTGACCTAGCTCCCGCGGGTCACGCAAAGAGCAAGGAGGCACGATGGCACGCATTTCAACCTTCGATGACTGGGTCGATCTCTTCCGCGAGTGGCAGAAGGATATTGGCGTAGACTTTCCCGAGATCACCAGTTACAAATTCGAGGCTAAATACGGCCAACTGAAGACGAACGAAATCGAGTTCG
>JBBIPK010000027.1:0-46222 GCA_037442885.1 Acidobacteriota bacterium
TTTTACCCCAGAGGAGCTACATTTTGCTTGGACTAGTTTTCGGGGTGCAGGTCACCCGGTTTGTGTTGTTGGAAGACCTTCCACAAGTCAATAATGAAGTTGAACTGAGAGACGAAGTTCTAAGACGGTGTCCTATCCTTGGCTTGAAGGGAGCCTCCAACTTTCTGATTAATATCGGCCGCGCGCGAGATTTAGCTGCAATCGACACCCGGATTATTCGATGTCTAGAGAAACATTTTGGGTCAGGAAGCGGAATCCACCGTGCACAGTCGTCCCGTGGGTTATATTTAGCTCTTGAATCAGCGCTCCGCGAAATCGCCGAAAGGAATCAGATTCCGCTCTGCCAGCTGGACCGTATCATTTTTCAAGCTTCAGGAAAATCAGTATTGGATTTTCTTCTGGAGAAAACGTAGATCGTCTTGATTGCACGCAACTGAGACGGGTCAGAAAAGTCTGGATAATCCTTGCTTCGACAGTTCCTCAGTTTATGCACCGGCTTCGTGTTCAAGAAGCTTAAATCCTGATTCCCGCAAATGTGCTGAAAAGCAAAAGCATTAGGGGAACAAACCCTGAGGGCCGAAAGCACAGGCTCTTAGCAGAGGCCTCCTAGACTTCAGGTCTCGCAAGTCAGAGGGCAAGAAAGGCATGGTGGCGCTAGTCCGTCTCTCAAGCACTCTCGAAGTAGGCAGAAGGAGATTCGCCCGGCCAAGACTTACCACTCCCACGGCATTTCCAGAGCGGTTTGGCGGAGGCGGCACACGATCCGTCGCAGGCGGCGATAGAGGGCGGCGGTGGAGAGGCTTGCATCTAGAAGCGGTTGCATAACTCCAAGCAGGAAGTCCTCAGGGGCTTCCCGCATACAACCTGCGGGATCTCCGCTCGTCCCGAATGCTTTCGGGACTCGGGACGAAAAGCCGGGTTTGCTGGCGGTGCTTCTGTCAGGCCTGAAGGCCCGACCCGCCAACAGTGGGGATTCCCGGGAGGGGCGCCGAGAAGCAAGGAAGGGGGCGGGGGACTCATTGATTCCAAAGAAGTTGTGGGGGGAGATCCGCAAAAACCGTATCGTCCGTAGCGTCCGTAGCGTGGGTAGACAGGGGAACGGGGAGGTGGTGACCCTTCGGGCTGGAGCCTCAGGGCAGGCTGGTGACCCTTCGGCCTGCAGCCTCAGGGCAAGCTGCTGGTCGGCGAGCCGGCGAGGCGGGAGCTACGTGCAGGCGGGTTGCGCGAGCCGGGCGCGGTCGGAGGGGGATTCGACGGGGTTCGGCTCGATGCGACCGGCAGGCGAGCCGGCACGAGGGGAATCGGCCCGATCCGACGCGATCCGTCGCGATGATGCCGCCTTCCGCCTCCGTGATGTCACCCACTGACACTCTGCTCGCCGTGTCAGCATCATTCGGAACCTGCTCGCCGGGGGAAGTCCCAGCGGCGCAGGAGCAGGTAGAGGGCGACGCAGAGCAGAAAATCCAGCGCCAGCCCGGCGTCGAGCTGAAACACCTGATGCTGGAGAGATGCGGGCAAGTGCGGAAGCAGAGAGAAGTAGAGCAGGTTGCCGATGCCGATGGCCAAGCCGTAGTGCAGCCAGCGACGCCTGGATGGGCGCATCATGGGATGGAACAAGGCGCTCGCGATGTCACTTGAAGTGCCAGCGGAAGGCGACGCCGTAGCGGGCATCGCCGGCGCGGAAGGGAATCGAGCCGCAGGGGCCAGCACCTTCAATGCCGAGCGCATGACAGACGGCAACGTCGCGCACGAGCGGCGAGCCTGCCTCCGCGTCAGAAAGCAGGATGCGCTGCGCCTCCACACCGATCGAGAAGTGTCCAGGGAGCACATCGAGGAGGCGAAAGCCGCTCGCGCCGCGATACCAGCCCACGTAGGGTTGGGGCCGCCGACCGTAGAATCCCGTCAGCAGGTGCGCGAAGACGGCATAGACGCCGGGCCGGTGCTTGGTTCCGAAGCGCTGATGGAATTTCCAGTGCAGCTCATCCAGCCGATCCAGGTCGAGGTCGGCTGCACTCGCGCGCACGCGCTGGCCCGTGTGGCTTTGAGGGGACGCGGCGGACGCGAGCATGAGCGGCTCCGGCCTCTGAAACTGCACTTGGTATTTGAAGCAGAGCAAACAGAACGACTTCTCGGGATCCGGCGCGGTGCGGTCTTGCGCGGCGGCGGCGACAGCCCCCAGAAGAATCAGGAGTGAAGCGAACCACCAGCGCCTCATCGGCCCTCTCCTCACGCCCTCCGCAGAAGCTGAATCGGAGCTGGAGACGGGCTTGAGAGCCTCCGATCGAAGCTACGCTCCGAACTGCGCCTTGTCAAGCCGGGAGCGGAACGCGGGCGTTCGGCCCTGCGCCTTTCCTGCTCGCGGCTGTGCGATAATGCTCCCGCCCGCTTCCCGGCGGGCCGCTTCGACGCTAGGGAGGTGCTTTTATGAACCGCAGTCTGCTCCGCACTGCTATCCTGCTGATTTTCGTCATGGCGCTGAGCGTCGCTGGACTTGCCCAGCAGCGCCAGCCCGTCACCTTCGATGACCTCATCAGCTTCGGGCGGGTGAGCGACCCGCAGATTTCGCCCGATGGCGCCCTCGTTGTTTATGTCGTGGACCGCTACGACAAGGCCACGAATGGCCGCAGCTCCGACCTCTGGCTCGTGCCCACCAGCGGCGGCCCCGCGGCTGCGCTCGGGACAGGTGAGGCCAGACAACTGACCCGCAGCGGCAAACGCGATTCCCGCCCCCGCTGGTCGCCCGATGGCTCCCGCATCGCGTTTCTCTCGAATCGCGATGGCCGTTGGCAGATTTGGAGCATCGCGCTGGCTGGAGGTGAAGCCAGCAAGCTCGTGCCGATGCCCGTGGATGTCAGCGGGCTGCTGTGGTCCCCCGATGGCAAGTGGCTGGCCTTTACGGCCGAGGTCTACCCTGACTGTCCCGCTGCCGAGGCTCTCGCCTGCACGGCGAAACGCGATGAAGAACGGGAGAAGAGCAAGGTCAAGGCGCGCGTCTACGACGAGCTTGTCTATCGTCACTGGAACGCCTGGCATGAAGGCAAGCGCAGCCATGTGTTCGTCATTGCCTCGGACGGCTCGGGCAGCGCGCGCGACCTCACACCCGGCGACTTCGATGTCCCGCCCTTCTCTCTCGGCGGGCCCGACGACTACGCGTTCTCTCCCGACAGCCAGCAACTCTGCTTCGCTCGCAACACCGACCGGGATCGTGCCCTCAGCACCAACAGCGACCTCTGGGTCGTTCCTGTTTCTGGCAGTGGCGAGGGGAAGAAGATCACGAACAACCCGGCCTGGGATGGCTCGCCGCTCTACTCTCCCGATGGCCGCTACATCGCCTTCCGCGCCCAGGCACGCGCGGGCTTCGAGGCCGATCGTTTCCGCCTCATGCTCTATGAGCGTGCCACCGGACTCGTGATTCCGCTCACGGAGAGTTTCGACAACTGGGTCGAGGACTTCGTCTGGGCCCCGGACAGTCGGACGATTTACTTCACTTCAAATGTAAGAGCCCAATCGCCCATTTTCGCCGTCAGCGTCCCCGAGGGCCGCGTGCGCGAAGTGGTGGGCGCGAGCTACAACAGTGGCCCCCAGCTTTCCCCTGACGGCAAGACGCTGGTCTTCACCCGCCAGAGCCTGTCGGGCCCGCCCGAAGTGTGGCGCGCGCCGGTGGCCGGCGGCACCGCGGAGGCGTTGACGCGCACGAATGAATCCCTCAGCGCGCGCATCCAGTGGGGGGCGGTCGAAGAGCTCTACTACGAGGGCGCTGGCGGGACGCGGGTACAGGGCTGGGTTGTCAAGCCGCCGGGATTTGAGCCGCAGAAGAAGTACCCCGGCGTGGTTCTCATCCACGGCGGCCCGCAGTCGGTCTGGGCGAACTCGTTCAGCTACCGCTGGAACGCACAGATGTTTGCCGCCCCCGGCTACATCGTCTTCCTCCCCAACCCGCGCGGCAGCGTCGGCTGGGGGCAGACGTTTGTGGATGAGATCAGCGGCGACTGGGGCGGCAAGGTCTATGAGGACATCATGAAGGGCGTGGAGCACTTCAGCCGCCTGCCTTACGTGGATGGCGACCGCCTCTGCGCCGCCGGCGCCTCCTACGGCGGGTACATGGTGAACTGGCTCGCCGGCCACACCGACCGGTTCCGCTGCCTGGTTTCCCACGCCGGTGTCTTCAATCTCACCAGCATGTACGGCAGCACCGAGGAGCTCTGGTTCCCCGAATGGGACCTGCGCGGGACGCCCTGGACGAATCCGGAGAGCTACGCCAAATGGTCGCCGCACAGCTACGTGCGCAACTTCCGCACTCCTACCCTCGTCAGCCACGGCGAACTCGACTACCGCGTTCCGCTCGCCGAGGGACTCCAGATGTTCACCTCGCTCCAGCGGCAGAAAGTTCCCTCCAGACTCCTCTACTTCCCCGACGAAGGCCACTGGATCCTGAAACCGCAGAACTCCGAGCTCTTCTACAAGACCGTTTATGAATGGCTGGCGCAATATCTGAAGTAAACGGCTCGGAACGGAGGGCAGCGATGAGCACCGAGCAGAAGCGCGTGGCGACGTATCTCGTTCTCACCTTTGCTCTGAGTTCCATCTTCTACTACCTCATCATCAGCGCGGGCACACTGCGCGTGGCGGGCGGGCGCTATGTGCTCGGCTTGATGTGGTCGCCCGGCGTCGCCGCCCTGCTCACGCGGCTGCTCTGGCAGCGCAACCTGCGCGGCATGGGTTGGGGCTGGGGAGGAACTCGTTACCAACTGGCAAGCTATGCGCTGCCGCTGGCCTATGCCGGACCCGTTTACGTCGTCGTGTGGTTGTTCGGGTGGGGCGGGTTGGACTCAGCCGCCGCCCAGAAGCTCGTGACCCAGTTCGGTCTGGGCACGCTCTCGCCTGCCCTGACCGTTCTGGTTTTCCTGCTCGTGGCAGCGACGCTGGGAGTGGTCAATAGCTGCATGAGTGCGCTGGGAGAAGAAATCGGCTGGCGCGGCTTCCTGGTTCCGGAATTGGCGAAGGTCACCACCTTCACCCGTACGGCCCTCATCAGCGGCCTCATCTGGTCGCTCTGGCACTATCCGGCGCTGCTGTTTGCCGACTACCGCGGCCCGGGCACGCCGGTGTGGTATTCCCTCGCCTGCTTCACCGTCATGGTGCTGGGCATCAGCTTTGCGTTCGCCTGGCTTCGACTGAAATCCGGCAGCCTGTGGACGGGAATGTTCCTCCACGCCACCCACAATCTCTTCATCCAGGGGGTGTTCGACGGTTCGACGCGCGACACCGGCCCCACCGAGTGGCTCATCGGCGAGTTCGGAGCCGGCCTCGCCCTGACCGGCATCGTCGTCGGCTTCTACTTCTGGCGCAAACGCACCGAACTGCCCACGAGCTGCTGACCATTCGTCATTGTTCATTCGTCATTGATCATGACCATTCATACGATTGGCCATTCCACGCGCTCACTGGCCGACCTCATTGAGCTGCTGCGGGGAAATGCGATTGAAGTGCTGGCCGATATCCGCTCCTTCCCCACCTCAGCCCGCTATCCTCACTTCAACCAAGAAGTGCTGGCAAAGGAACTGCCGGCGGCGGGCGTGGCATACCACTGGCTGGGAAAAACTCTGGGCGGCTATCGGAAGAAAGCAGACCCGGACTCGCCGCACACGGCGCTGCGCAGTCCTGGGTTTCGCAATTACGCCGACCACATGGCAACGAAGGAATTCAGCGCGGGAATCGAGGAGCTGATAGGTCTAGCCAAGACGACGCGTGTGGCGGTCATGTGTGCCGAGCGGCTCTGGTGGCGCTGCCACCGCTCGCTGGTAGCGGACTACCTCGCAGCCTGCCGCGCAATCGAAGTGCTCCACATCCTGGAGCCGGGAAAAACCGAACCCCACCGCCTCCACCGCACCGCCCGCCTCCACCACGGGCAGCTCATCTATGATGTGGGCGAGCAGCCGGAATTCCAGATGAACAATGACCGATGAACCACGAACGATGGTCAGCTCTTCTGTCATTCGTCATTCGTCATCAGTCATTCGAGGGTGTTGCAAAAGCTGTTCTTGGCGGGTCAGGGCTTTAGCCCTGACATGAAAGGCCGGAAAAATTAGGGGCTTTAGCCCCTGAGGACTTCCTGCTTGGAGTTATGCAACCGCTTCTCGTTATTGGATGTCGAGCTCAGCTAGCAGGTCATCGACGCTGTTGGCGGTGATGTTCACTTCCGTCGCCCGGTCGAGGTTTTCCAGTTCATCAAAGGCGTGGAAGAGGCGCATCTTCACCGCCGCGTACTGTTCGGTGCCGCTCAGCGGACGCCCGTGGCGCGCGGCCCAGGCCGCCAGGGCTTCCTCCGGCAGCCGCACCGTCAGGGGAAAGCTGTGCTTGCGGTCGCGGCTGACGATGAACACGTAAGCTGTGCCGCCGCGCGTCGGCTGCTGGCCCTCAAAGTGGTACTGATAGACGTACCCGGTCTGCGCCGAATAGCTCTTGCTGCGCCGCACCGTCATGGGAGACCCGCGCAGCGAGTATGAAAAGCCGCTGCGGAGGTGTCAAGCTGCGCCGCGGCGATGTGCTAAGATGCCGTGTTCTTCCTGGTGAGGGAACGTGGAAGCGCACGCGGGGAACATTCTGCTGGCGATCTTCGCGATGTTCACGGCCGCGAAGCTGCTCGGGCTGCTGGCCGAGCGCTGGCGCCTGCCCACCGTGATTGCGGAGCTGCTCGCCGGAATCCTGATCGGGCCGGAGGTGCTGAAGCTGGTGGCCGTGCAGGACTGGACCACGGCGCTGGCTGAAGTCGGCGCCATCATCCTGCTCTTCGACGTCGGCCTGGAGCAGAAGCTGAGCTCGCTCGTGCAGGTCGGCAAGACCGCCCTGCTGGTGGCGGTGCTGGGGGTGGTGGTGCCGTTCTTTCTGGGATTCGGGCTGCTGCAGCTCACCGAACACAACCAGATTGAGGGGATTTTCATGGGCGCGGCGATGGTGGCGACGAGCGTCGGCATCACCGCGCGCGTGCTCCAGGAGCTGGGGGCGTTGCGCACGGTCGTGGCCACGGTCATCCTGGGCGCAGCAGTGATTGATGACATATTGGGGATGATTGTGCTCGCCATTGTCAGCAGCCTGTCGGAAGGCCGCGTGGACTGGGTCGAGATTGGCAGCGTCACCGCCATGGCCGTCGGCTTCACCATCTTCGTGGTGCTGGCCGGCCGCAAGGTGGTGCGCCGGTTCGCCCCCCGCATGGCCCGGCTGGCCGTCGGCAACCCGCACTTTGCCCTCGCGCTCATCATCTGCCTGGGACTGTCGGTGCTGTCCGAGAGGATCGGCATGGCCGCCATCATCGGCGCCTTCCTGGCTGGGCTGGTGTTTTCGGAGGAGGAATTCGGCCCCGCGCTCAAAGAAAAGATGCACTCGGTCTATGAGTTTCTGGTGCCGTTTTTCTTCGTGACCATGGGGATGCAGATGAAGCTCAGCGTGCTGGGGCGGGGCGACATCCTGCTGCTCGCCGCGCTCATTACCGTGCTGGCGATTCTGGGGAAGCTGGTGGGCTGCGGGCTGGGAGCTTACAACCTGGGCTGGCGCGGCGCCGTTCAGGTGGGCGTGGGGATGGTGCCGCGGGGAGAAGTCGGAATCATTGTGGCCTCCATCGGCCTCGCCTTGCACACCATCTCGGACGAAATCTATGCTGTCGTCATCATTATGGTCTTGGTTACGACCTTGCTCGCCCCGCCCTTCCTCAAGCTGCTGTTTGCCCTGCCTGCGCCAGTGCCCCCTGCACCTTCTCCCCCTCCCGTGCCAGCTTCCACCGACAACCCCTGAGCCGTCCCTTCGCGTTGCTCAGCCCCGGCGCAGAAACTCCAACTCCGGAACCTCCGTGCGGGAAAGGAAAGCGAGGCTGTGGAGGAGGTTCTGTGGCGTGACAATTCCCACGAGCTTGCCAGCCGCGACCACCGGAATCATCGTCAGGCCGCGCGAGGAGAATTTCTTGAAGGCGGAGGCCAGAGTATCGGCGGGCTCGGCTGACTCGAATCGCCGGCTCATCACCGCCTGCACGGAGTGGTTCCAGCCCTCGCGGCGCACCGCCGCCAGCAGACGCGCCTTGCTCAACACGCCCACCACGCGGCCATCCTCCACGACCGGGAAGTCATCCTGCAGCGAGTGCAGGGCGCGGTCGAGGGCCTCGCTCAAGGAGTCGGCGGGCGCCAGCCGCTGGAAGTCGGTGAGCATGACGTCTTGCAAGCGAATGTGTTCGAGCGCGGATTGCAGTTGCGTTTGCCGTTCCTCCGCGACCGAGCCCGCGTAGACGAAGAACCCCACCAGGATCAGCCACCAGTCGGCAAACAGGCCCACGAAGATGAACACGTAGGCGAAGAACTGCCCGACGGCCACCGCCTTGCGCGTGGCCTCGACGTAGTCCATCCGCCCCGCCAGCCAGCCCCGCAGCACGCGCCCGCCGTCGAGCGGATAGGCCGGAATCAGATTGAAGAGCGCGAGGTAGACATTGGCCCAGAACAGGCTCGGGAGCAGGAGCTCGCCGGAGAGCACGGGCGGGCGAAACTCCCTCAGCAGGCCCAACTGGTGGAACGCAATCCCGAGCAGCAGGGCGAGCAGGGCGTTGGCGGCCGGCCCGGCCAGCGCAATCGCCACTTCCTGGCGCGGCTCACGCGGAATGTCCTCCAGCAGGGCCAGCCCGCCGATGGGCAGCAGCGTGATGCTCCGCACGCGCAGGCCGAGCCGGGCGCTGACGGCGCTGTGCGCCAGCTCGTGCAGAAAGACGCAGAAGAAGATCAGAAGAATCAGGACGGCACTGCGCAGGCCGTTCAGCAGCCCGTGGGCAAAGGCGCCGGCCACAAACAGGACCGCCAGCAGAAACAGGAAGGTGAAGTGGACGCGGACGGCGATGCCGCGGATGCTGCCGATTCTGAACGCCCAGCGCACGCGGTCTCTCTGCGCCTCGCAGGGGAGATTTTACCACCGGCGAAGCGCGCAGAGGTTGTCAGTGCCGGGCCCGGCTAGTCAACCGTGAACACCTGGCGGAAGCCGAGGTTGACGACGTCGCGGAAGGTCGGCGTCCCCGGCGGGAGCAGCGCCGGGTTCAGGAAGTCTGTGTCAAAGGCGAAGGCACGGGTAGGCGGCGAATAGACGGTGCTGCAGCACTTATAGACGCCCAGGGACTGGCGGCTGTAGTAGAAGCTGATCATCGAGCCGCGGTAGTTCAGGGTTTGTCCGCTCCAGTTTTCCAACATACCGAGGAAGTTGTGCATTCCGCCGTCGGTGCCGAAGTCGTGCATGGGCCCGGGGTAGGGGCCGAGGTAGGCAGCCGGCCAGGGGAAGGCCTTGTGCTTGCCCGACGACAAGGCCACGCGGTACCACGTGGTGGTTCCGTTGCGCAGACTGGCGGTGCCGTCGCAAGTCGACATCCGGGTGGGGCAGCGGAAGCTGTTCAAGTCTTGCCAGCTGTTGGACAGTAACTGGACGCGGTCGGCCAAGATGGAGGCTGCGGAGTGGGGGTCACCGAAGCCCGCGGCGGTGGAGGCGTTGTAGTCGCCTTGGATGTAGACCGGGTTTTCTGATCCGATGGTAAACCCGGGCATGGGCAGGTTCCCCAGTGTTCCGTTTACCAGCTTCAAGGCGCGGCGAAAGCCGAGGACGCGGTTCTTACGCGCGATTTGCACCGCCACCCGCGTCGTGGGAGGGGTGTTAGCCGGCAGGCCATAGGCAGGGCCGAGATTGTCATCGCCGTAGAGCTCCAGCGTCCCGTTGCCGTTGTAATCCTCGGCGGCTTCCATCACCCCGTCGGGGAGTCCGGTCGACAAGGCCGAGTTAATGATGTCTTCGAAGCCATATTCGCCCGTTTCATTATTGGCGGCGTCGCGGTTACCCCGCCGATCCGAGTAGTAGAGAATGTAGCCGCGATTGACCTGGTACTGCTCGGTGGTCGCGCCCGTGCCGCCCAAGGCTCCGGTCAGCCAGCGGCGCAGGTTGTTGACGTTCAGTTCCACGATGTTCATGACCCCGCCGATCGCCACCGTGTTATCGGCGCCCGCCGGAAGCCGGTTGTCGCGCACCTCCCCTTCCCGCGTGTCGTAGAGGTTGAGAGGAAACCAAATCGTCGTGTTATTCAGGGGCGGCGCGGCTCCGGGCTCGCCGGCGTCGGTCGTGTCGCCGTCCCCGTTGCGGTCGGCCAGGCGCTGGAAGCGCAGAATGGCATTCGGGTTCTCAACGGCGATGCCCAGGTCCAGCCACTCCGCAGTTACGTCTATCCAAGCTCCGCCCTGCAGCGCCTCCACTTTCAGCCAACCGCCGATCAGCGGCCACGGTTGGCCGGGAGGATTACCCGGGGGCGGAATGAAGTTGGCGTCAGTGGCCGTTCGGCCCTCGCCAAAAGCCGTATTGGTGGCTCCGTAGGCGCCGCCGTTGAAGTAGGGCGGCACGTTGGCCAGTTGCATTCCGCCGCCACCGATGTCGGCCTGCGTATCCGACATCAGGATTCGAATCTGAGCTTTGTTGAAGAAGCGGTCCAACCCAACCAAGGAGTTCGGGTCTTCTCCCGCCGGCGGCCGCCGAATAATCTCGATGGGCTGGGCACCAGGTGTAATGAAAGCCAAGTTCAGCGGCCGGGCTCCGGTGAGGCCGTTGCGGATGTTTCCGTTATAGGTGGTCAACGAGATGGTCGGCCAGTTGGGGTTGGCGGGGCTACCGAGTCCGCCCGTGACGCTACCTTCCGTGACTTGCAAGTTGCGGCAGTTGGCAGTTGCGGGGAAGGGGCAGGGGGTTACCACCGGGGCGTTGACGGTGCCGGTCTGGTTGGTCGTGGGTGTGCCGTTCGCTTTCTGCTGGCGAACCACTTCCCCCACCGCCGTCACCCGCTGGGCCAAGGTCAGGGTCGAACCCGTCCCCTCGGCAAGAAACAGGTTGCCGTTGGTGTGCACGCGCCCGCCGAAGTTGAAGTTGGGGCCGGCAAAGAAACTCAGGTCAGTTTCCGAGAAGATCCCAAACTGGAAGACAGGAATCAGAGCGACCTCGACGCTGCGGGAGATCTTCACTTCCACTCCTCCGGGGCGCCGGGCAGTGACCGTGAGGGTCATGGGGATGATGCTGGCGACCAAACCCTCGTTGGGGCCGCCGCTGATGTTGCGCACCTCGAAGACTGGAGTTCCGTCGGCGTTGGTGGGTGCCTCGACGAGATACTCCGTGTACTGCACCTGCGGAAGCGGCGGCTGGAAGGCCGGCGTGGTGAGCGCCTGGAGCTGCACCAGGGTGGGCGCGCCGCGGCGGGCGTATTCCTGCGCGATATCGACGGTGAGCTTTTCCATTCCGGCTTCGGCGGCGTAGAAGGCGAGGGCGTTTTCCTCGTCGCTGCTGCTGAGCCGCTGCTCGGACACCGTCATGAAGTAGAGACCCAGCAGGACGGTGGAGAGAAGCAGCAGCAAGAGCAGTGTGGTGACCAGAACAAAACCCTCCTGGCCTTGCTTGTGTTGGGATCTACGCATGGGCGTTTCTCTCCTCTGCGCTTTCCTCAGCCGGGATAGCGGTCGCGGAACGACAGGTTGCGCGCTCCGATGTGCGTCACCAGGTTCAACCGGTAGTAGTCGCCAGTGCGGCGGTTGCGGTGAGCCGAGCGCGCACTGAGCGCAATGTTCACCTTCCGAATCTGGTTCGGCGTGGCTGGATTGGCTAGGTCGGAGGTGGCCACGCCCAAGCTGGTATCGAAGACGTCGTAGGAAAACTGCAAGTTGTCGATGTTCAAGGCCACCGGCACGGGCGGGGTGGCGTTCACCTGGCGCATCAGCCGCGGCCCTGTGGGGGTGTCCTCGAGGTAGTAGGAAATGACATTGATGCGGACGGCCCGAGTCGGAGGATAGTTGCCGGCCGGCGGCGGGGGATTGGCCAGCGCCGCGATGTTGCCGAAGGCCGCCGAGGGCTGATTCAGGTTGAGAGGATCATTATTGGCAAAATCGATGCGATTCCCGCCCGGCACGTTCGTGACCACACCCACCGCCGCGCCGTTGGAGTTACTGAGTAGGATAATATCGCCAATCTTGATGCCAGTAGCGGGATCGGTGATGTCAGTGGCGGGGTCGACACGAATCTGGCTTCCCGAGGAAGTGACGTTCGCGAGGGGGAATTCGCCCAAGTTGAGGCTTTCGTCCACATAGACCAGCGTGATGCCGTCGGTGGCGAGGGGTCCTCGGGTCAACACGCTCGTGTCAGCGCCGCCCCCAATCGTGGGGCCGACGCCATCGCCCGGGGTAATGGCTGAGATCACTCCGCCGTTGAAGGGAAACGGGCCGATGGCGCCGGGCCGCAGCGGGAGACCGGTGGAGCCCGGGCCGTTCGGAAACGGGATGCCGCCGATGGGGATGCCGGTGCCGACGATAGAGATGTCGCGCACAATCAGGTTCAACGCGGCGCGCGCGTTCTGCTGCATCTCGCTGACCTCGGTCACCGAGTCCACAATCTCGATGGTTTGGTTGAAGGCCGTCACCGCCCCGCCCACCACCAGCAGACCGACGGCGATGGCCACGAGCAGCTCAACCAGCGTCAACCCTCGCTGCCCGGAACGCATTGTTGGCATCATCGGGTTCCTCCTAGCTGTAACGTGACACATAGGTACGAATGCTGTAGCTCCGCTGCGCCCCGTTGGGCAAGCGGTAGCTCATGATCACGTCAATCTGGCGCAAGTCGGGATTGACCGTACCGTCGGCATTGACGATGTTGGAGATTCGGATCTCGCGGGAATAGTTCGACAAGGGGAAGACCACGTCGTCGGCCGTCCCCAGGTTGCCGTCGGGGCCGGGCAGAAACATCCGCTCCACCGCTCCGTCATCGGCCGTATTCACCAACCCGTCCGCTCCCGGATCAGCGACGACCTGGGGTCCGTCCAGGAAAATGCCGCCGCCACCGACGTTTTGAATCATGGCAAAGGTTATCTGCTGGGTGGAGCGCGCCGTGTAGACGCTCTCGAGCGCCTCCCGCGCTTTCTGTTTCGCAATCAGGTCTTCCTGCGTCAGCCGCACGGTGGTCAGCGCATTCGAAGCCGCCGTGAGCAGGGCCAGGATGCCAATCACCAGGATGGGGATGCTCACCACAACTTCGAGCAAACTGATGCCTGCCTGTTTTGACTGCGAAGACATCTCCTTCTCCTCCTAGCGGAAGGCACCGGCTTCAAACCGGTACCCCTTGATGCGTCCCGTAGCGCCCAGAATCGTGACCGCGCTGGAAAGGGTGATATCGCCGGGACGACAGACAAACGCCGTGCCATTGGCAAAGCGCCCGATGGCATCCACGGCACTCCCATCCGGGCGGAAAATGAGTTGATTTCCTCCGTTGAAGTTGACGGGGGCGGCAAGGCCGAAGCCGTCGGGCGTGTCGGGCGTGCCGGGCTCGATGCAGTATTGGAAAGTCACGGGCAGCTCGAACAGGCCCACCTGGGTGAGGGTGGTATCGGGATTCCGGCGCTGGACACGGATGCGGTTGGGAACCTCCAAGGTAACAAAAAAGAGCCGGCGTTCATCAATGGCGGCTTGCCGGGCGCGGCGCAACTGCAAAGTGACCGTCTGCATGGCGCTGGCCGCGCGGCTCCGACGCAGAGCAACCTGGATGCCGACGACCGAAAGGGCGGAGACGATCAAGATCAACGTAATCACCACCGTGGCTTCCAGCAAGGAGAAGCCCCTCTCTGCTCGCGCGCGCCCTGGCTTCCTCATCATGGCCCTGTCACCTGCCTGAATGTTGCCGCTGACTCTACCGCCGCCTCTGAACGCAATTCAATAGTACGGCGGTACCATTACGCCCAGAGGGGAGGGGTGGAACTACTGGGGGATGGGACGTATCAGCGCCGGCAGACCACTTCGCCCAAGCAGGAAGCGTTCGGTGGTAGCGCCACCGGGAATCGAACCCGGATCTGCAGCTTGAAAGACTGCCGTGCTAACCGTTGCACCATGGCGCCCCGGTTTTCTCTAGCTTAGAGCAACTGTGCGGGGCTCGCAAGCCGAGAACGCGACCCGCTCAGGCGCGGGCGGCGGCCAGTGCCTGGCGGAAGTCGGCAATGAGGTCCTCAGCCGGCTCCAAGCCCACCGAGACCCTCACCAGGCCTTCGTTGATGCCGGTCCGTTTGCGCTCTTCCTCCGAGAGCAGGCCATGGCTCATCGAAGCCGGATGCGACACCAGCGTTTCCGTGCCGCCCAGGCTGACCGCCAGCAGCGCCATCTCGAGCGATTCGGCAAAACGCTGCGCCACCCGGTAGCCGCCTTTGAGTTCGAACGACAACATGGCGCCGAAGGTCTGCATCTGTCGCCGGGCAAGCTCGTGCTGGGAGTGAGACGCCAGGCCGGGGTAGTGCACGCGAGCCACCGCGGAGTGCTCTTCCAGGAAGCGCGCGAGCGCGAGCGCCGTCGCCGACTGGCGCTCGAAGCGCACGGCCAACGTCTTCAGCCCGCGCAGCAGAAGCCAACTGGCAAACGGGTCGATGGCTGGCCCGGTGAGCTTGGCAAACTGCCAGCACTTCTCGACGAAGCCGCGCGGACCGGCGAGCAAGCCGGCGGTGACGTCACTGTGGCCGCCAATGTACTTGGTGGCGCTGTGCACGACGGCGGTGAGGCCGAACTCAATCGGCCGGTGGCCGAGCGGTGTGGCGAAGGTGTTGTCGCAGATGCTGACGAGCCCGCGGCTCTGCGCCAGCTTGCCCACGGCAGCGAGATCCGTAAGGCTCAGGGTGGGGTTGGATGGGGTCTCTATATAGATGATGCGCGTGTTGGGCCGCAGCGCGCGCTCGAAGTTGGCGGTGACCGTGGGATCCACGAACGAGGTCTCAATGCCGAAGCGCGGTAGGATGTGCAGGCAGAGCTCGGTCGTGCCCGCATAGAGCGGCGAGCCGGCGACAATGTGGTCGCCCTGTTTCAGGTCGGCCAGCAGCGCCGTGGCCACCGCGCCCATCCCGGAACTGAACGCGAGCGCAGCCTCGGCGCCTTCGAGCGCGGCGAACTGCACTTCGAGCGCGTGCGTCGTCGGATTCCCCCAGCGCGTATAGTACTCGATCGGCTCGACCGCCTGTTGGAACTCCGCGCCCGCGCGTGTGCTCGGCAACCGGTAGGTACTCGTCTGAAAGATCGGCACAGCGACGGAACTGGTGGGGTTGGCGCGGCGGGCGCCGTGAATCAGGATGCTTTCGGGACGAAAACTCTCAGGCATACATCCTCCTCTGCGCGGCTTTCACCGAATTCTCTCATAAGTGCAGCGGGTATCCCCGAAGCGGGACGCCACTAGGCTAAGGCGGGACGCGGCGTGGACAATAGGGCCAATTTGGACGCCGGCTCAACCCCCCTGCCGGTCCTTCCATTCCTCCAGCCACGCCATCTGGATGGCTTCGAGCTTCCCCTCGCTCGACGCCTTCGGATCGTCGGCAAAGCCGGGCAGTTCCGTGACCCAGCGGTGCAGGTCGGTGAAGCGAATCGTCAGCGGGTCGGTGTCAGGGAATTTCTCGATCAACTCCAGCGCAATCTCTTCCGCGTCGTCCCAGGTCAATTCCTGCCCCATCGCCCCCTCCTACTTCCGCTCCAACACCGCCAGCAGCGCCGGCAGCGTGCCCGCATTCGAAACCATCTGCATGGACTGCACCGGCCCCAAGTGAAAATCCTTCTGGAAGAGCTCGACCAGCTCCTCGCCCCGCAGGGGCACAAAGTGCTCTTCTGTCACCTCCGCGGCTCCTCGCAGCAGGAACACCCCGCCCCGCCGCATCACCCGCGCCACTTCCCGCGCGTACTGCGGCCGGTCGCGCGTCTCGATGTGGTGAAAGCAGCCGCGGTCGTTGACGAAGCCGAACTTCCCCTTCGGGTACGGCAGCTCGAGCACGTTGCCCCGCCGAAATTCCACCGCCACGCCCAGCCGCCGCATCTTGTCGTAGGCCAGCGCCAACCCGGCCGCTGAGATGTCAATCCCGTGGCTCTCGAACCCTTGCTCGGCCAGATAGATCGCCTCCGTGCCGGTGCCGCAGCCCAGGTCGAGGCTGGCCAGGGCTCCCTTCTGCCGCGCCGCGTCGAACACGTGGCGCCGCGCCGCCAGCAGCGCCACCAACTCCTGCGAGGGAAAGTCGTACTCCCAATGCTTGCGATAGAGCCCCGTGTGATAGAGCCGGTCCCAGAGGAACTGATCCGCGCTGGAGGATGGTGGTGGAGCCGGTTCGGGCGCCTTGCGAGCGGGCTCATCCTGAGCAGGTTCGGCGTGAACGGGCTGCCCGCGAGCAGGTTCCACTGGAGCGCCGGCACCAGCCGGTCGGGTCTTGGGCGCGCGGCCACGGGTTCGTCGAGGCACGAACCTATTATTCTTTTTTTTCGGCGGTGGCCGCAAGCACGGATTCGCCGCCCTCGCTCACATAGTTGCGGTTCCAGGCCGGAATCTCGACCACCAGTTCCCCCGGCCGCTCGATGACCGCCTGGCAGCCCAGCCGCGAGTTCAGCTTCAGGTCAGCGGCCATGTCGAGCCGGTCGAGTTCATCGTCCTGCGCCTCCGACAGCAATTCCTGTCCCTGGTGCACCCAGAGGTGGCAGGTGGTGCAGGCGCAGTTGCCGCCGCAGGCATGCTCGAGGTGCAGGCCGTGGTTGAGCGCGATGTCGAGGAAGGAGCCCGGCTTGCCGTGCTCCTTATAGGGCATCGCGTCGAGGTCCACCTCGACCGTCTTCCCCAGCGGCTCAAACCTCACTTTAACCCGCTTTGCCATCTCCCATTCCACAACCTGTCATTCCGAGCCCTTGACTGCTTTGGCGGCGAGGAATCTGCTTGCGCAGAAAAAAGGCACATCCCAAAAGCGATCTGCCTCGCGTCTCATCTAGAGATTCACCTCGTCGGCGCGCTTTCCCTTCAACGCTGCCTGCACCGCCGTATCCATCAGCATCTCCGCCAGATGATACGTCGCCTGGTTCAACTCTTCCAGTCGTTCGCGGATGAGCTTGTAATCCTGCGTGGCCATCGCCTCCTTCACCTCCGCCACCGCCCGCTCAATCCGCTCCCGCTCTTCCCGCGCGAGCTGCTTGGCCTGCTCCTCCGCCAGCGCCTTCTGGGTCGCTCGCAGCAGGTTCTCCCCTTCCGTGCGCGCCGCAATCAATTGCACCTGCTGGAAGTCAGCCTCCGCGTATTCGATGGATTCGAGGATCATCCGCTCGACTTCTTCATCCGTCAGCCCGTAGGAAGGCTTGACCTCCACCGACTGCTGCTCGCCGGTGCGCAGGTCGCGCGCCGTGACGCTCAGGATGCCATTGGCGTCAATCAAAAACTTGACTTCGACGCGCGGCAGTCCCGCCGGCTGCGGCGGAATCTTCAACGTGAATCGCGCCAGGCTCCGGCAGTCCTGCACCAGTTCGCGCTCGCCCTGCACCACGTGGATGTCCACGCCGGTCTGGTTGTCCACCGAGGTGGTGAAGAGCTCGGTGGCGCTCGCCGGGATGGTCGAGTTGCGCGGGATGATTTTCGCCACCGCCCCGCCGATGGTTTCAATCCCGAGCGAAAGCGGCGTGACGTCGAGCAGGAGCATGTCCTTGACGCCGGTGGCCAGAATGTCGGCTTGCACCGCCGCCCCCAGCGCCACCACTTCATCCGGATTCAATTCCGTATGCGGCCGGCGCCCGAAGAACTCCTCCACCCGCCGGCGCACAAGCGGCAGCCGCGTCGAGCCGCCCACCAGCACCACCTCGTCAATCTCCTCCGGCTTCACCCCCGCATCCTTCAGCGCCAGCTTGCACGGGCCGATGGTGCGCGCGACGATGGGCGCAATCCAGCTCTCGAATTCCGCCCGCCCCAGCACCCGCTCGTAGCTGCCCTTTCCCGGGACCGCGAAGCGAATCGCGGTCTGTTCAGCGCTCGAGAGTTCGTGCTTGGCCGCAATCAGCCGCTGGCGCAAATCCTGCACCTGCTCCGCGGCGGTGATGTCGGTCTGGAAGCGCGCGCGGATTTCCGCCCGCGCCTGTTCGAGCAGCAGGTCGTCAATATCATCGCCCCCCAGATGCGTGTCGCCGTTGGTGGCCTGCACCTCGAACAAGCCTTCCTTGAGCTTGAGGATGGAGATGTCGAACGTGCCGCCGCCGAAGTCGTAGACGGCCACCACGCCTTCGCGCCGCTGGTCGAGGCCGTAGGCGAGCGAAGCCGCGGTGGGCTCGTTCACCAGCCGCAACACCTCCAACCCGGCTATCCGCCCGGCATCCTTGGTTGCTTGCCGCTGCCCGTCGTTGAAATAGGCGGGGACGGTAATCACCGCCTGCGTCACCTCTTCCCCGAAGAACTTTTCCGCGCGCTGCTTCAGCTCGCGCAGGATGAGGGCGGAAATTTCCGGCGGGGTGAGAACTTTCTCGCCCAGCGCAATGCGTATGACGGAGTCGCTGCCCGGCGCCACACGCCAGTGGAAGAGCTTCAATTCGTCCTCCACGTCCGCTAGGCCTTTCCCCATCAGGCGCTTGACCGAATAGACGGTGCGCTCGGGCTGGGTGAGCAGCCGTTCGCGGGCCGGCCAGCCGACCACGAAGCTGCCGCCGGCATCGAGCGACACCACCGAAGGCAGCAGCGTCCGCCCCGCTTCATCCGCAATGCACACCGGCCGCCCCGTGGTCTTCTCCACGTAGGCCACCAGGCTGTAGGTCGTCCCCAGATCTATGCCAACTATCTGGCCCATTACGCTTCCAGCTCTTCCGTAACGTTGCGGACGAGGTTGCGCAGGTAGGAGTGGCGATTGAGGATTTCGCTCATCTGCTCCATTGTTTGCTTCCGCGCCGCTCCGGCGGGATTCGAGTCCACCAGCGCGTCCCATTTCTCGAAGCACGCGGAGAGCTCCGCGTCCACCGCTTCCAGTTTGCCCTCGAACTCGCGCCGCGCGGCTTCCAAGCGATGCCGCAAGTCGTCCACTTCGCGGCTGTCGCTGCCTGCGCGGCGGGCTGCGCGCAACTCCTCCAGGTATTCATTCAACTCGAACACTTCCTCAAGCAAATCCGGCGGCGCCTGCTGCTTGATTTCGCCCTCCCGGCGGATGCCTTCCAGTTCCAGCAGATACTCCACGCGCGCCACCGGCTCGCGCAGCGTGCGGTAGGCGTCGTTCAGCACGGCGGCCTTCTCCAGGCTCAAATCGCGCTCGTAGGCGCTGGCCGTGCTGAAGTTGTCCGGATGGAGCTTCCAGGAGAGTTGATGGAACTTCTGCTCCAATTGCTTGGCATCAAGCGCGAGCTTGCGCGGCAGGCCGAAGAAGGCGAAGTAGTCCTGCCCGGGCAGCGGCGGCTGAATCTTGCCGCAGCTCGGGCAGAAGTGCTCCCCCTCCACCACCGCGCCGCAGTCCCAGCAGGCGCGCCCGGTGGTGGCCCCCGCGTCGGCTGTCGATTCCGTCATTTTCAAGAGCAGTGTACCTCACTGACAAAAAAATACGGTTGGCAACCTGGCTGCCAACCGCGCCCGGCAACCTGAATTCTTACGCGGAGAACGACTCTCCGCAACCGCAGGTCTTGCTCGCCTGCGGATTCTCAAACACGAAGCGCTGCTGCATCAAGTCGACCTTGTAGTCCAAGACCGTCCCGGCCAGGTAGATGAAGCTCTTCGGGTCGACAAAAACCTTGACGCCGTCGAACTCGAACACCTTGTCGTTCGGCCGCGCCTGCGTCTCGAGCCGGATGGCGTAGCTCAACCCCGAGCAGCCGCCTCCTTGCACGGCCAGGCGCAGGCCACCCGTCGCCGGTACGTTCTCCTGCGCCAGCAGCGCCCGCACGCGCTCGATGGCGCGGGGCGTCAGTTGGATGCCCTTGCTGGTTGCCGTTGCTTCCATGCGGACTCCGAATCCTCCTTCGAGCGGGGGCAGCCTGCCGGCGACAGGAAGGCCCGACGCGCGACTTACTGCTGGGCCGCGACCGACTCCGACGCCGACACCGCGGTCTGCTTCTTGCGGTAGTCGGAGATGGCCGCCTTGATGGCGTCTTCGGCCAGCACCGAGCAGTGGATCTTGACCGGCGGCAGATTCAGCTCCTTGACGATGTCGGTGTTCTTGATCTTCAGGGCTTCCTCCACCGTCTTGCCCTTGACCCACTCGGTGGCGAGCGAAGAGCTGGCAATGGCCGAGCCGCAGCCGAAGGTCTTGAACTTGGCGTCCTCGATGACCTCGGTCTGCGGGTCGATCTTGATTTGCAGCTTCATCACGTCGCCGCACTCCGGCGCGCCCACCAGGCCCGTGCCGACTTTCGGATCGTCTTTCGGCAGCGACCCGACGTTGCGCGGGTTCTTGTAGTGGTCGATGACCTTGTCGCTATATGCCATCTGGCAGCCTCCTCATTCGGTCTTCCACTGCATTTGTTTCAAATCAATCCCTTCCTTGGCCATCTCGTAGAGCGGGGAGAGTTCCCGCAGGCGGTTCACCGTTTCCACCACCCGCTCGACCACGTAGTCCACCTCTTCCTCGGTGTTGAAGCGGCCCAGCCCGAAGCGGATGGAGGTGTGCGCCAGGTCTTCGCCTACGCCCAGCGCCTTCAGCACGTAGCTGGGCTCGAGCGTCGCCGAGGTGCAGGCCGAGCCGGACGAGACCGCCACATCGTTGATGCCCATCAGCAGCGACTCGCCCTCCACATAGGCGAAACTCAGATTGATGTTGTGCGGCAGGCGGTGCTCGAGCGAGCCGTTGATGTAAACCTCGTCCAGCCGCGCCAGGATGCCGTCCTTCAGCCGGTCGCGCAGCTTCCGCAGCCGCTCCATCTCGCTCGGCATCTCCTGCCCGGCAATCTCGCAGGCCTTGCCGAAGCCGACAATCTGCTGCACCGCCAGCGTGCCCGAACGCATCCCGCGCTCGTGCCCGCCGCCGTCAATGATGGGCGCCAGCTGCACGCGCGGATTGCGCCGCCGCACGTAGAGCGCCCCGATTCCCTTCGGTCCGTACATCTTGTGGGCCGAGAGCGACGCTAGGTCCACGTTGAACTTCTTCACGTCGAAGGGAATCTTGCCCACCGCCTGCGTGGCATCGCTGTGGAAGAGCACCCCGTGCTCCTTCGCGATCTTGCCAATCTCCTCGATGGGCTGGAGCACGCCGATTTCGTTGTTGGCGTACATGAGGGAAATCAGGATGGTCTTGGGGGTGATGGCGCGGCGCAGGTCCGCGAGGTCAATCAAGCCCTTGCCGTCCACCGGCAGGTAGGTGACCTTGAAGCCGGACTTCTCCAGGCGCTTACAGGTGTCGAGCACGGCTTTGTGCTCGATGGCCATGGTGATGATGTGGTCGCCCTTCTCCCGGTACATCTCGGCCACGCCCTTCAGCGCCAGGTTGTCGCTCTCGGTGGCGCCGGAGGTGAAGATGATTTCTTTGGGGTCGGCGTTGATGAGGGCAGCAATCTGCGCCCGGGCGTTCTCCGTCGCCTTCTCCGCCTCCCAGCCGAAGACGTGGTTGCGGCTGGCGGCGTTGCCGAACTTCTCGCTGAAGTAGGGCAGCATCGCCTCCAGCACGCGCGGATCCACGGGAGTGGTGGCGTGATGATCCATGTAGATGGGCAGCTTGACAGCCATCGTCGTTCGCTCCTCCGCTCAGCCGCGCAGCTCGGCCGCCGACACCATCTGGGCCATCGAGAGCGTGCCGAGCGCGTTGATGATGCTCTCGTTCACCTTGCGCAACGGCTCCCGCACCGTGCAAAGCGGCGTCTGCTGGCACTCCCCCTGCGACGTCACGCAGGAGGTAATCACCATCGGCCCGTCAATGGCGCTGATGACCTCCAGCGCCGAAACGAAAGCCGGCGGACGCGCCAGCTCGTAGCCCCCGGCGCTGCCGTGCTGGGAGACCAGCAGGCCCTTCTTCGCCAGCCGTTGCAGCACCTTGGCCATCAACTGCGGGGGAATGCCGTAGGCCTGGGCAATGTCTTTGGCGCTGGCCGTCCCCTGGCCGTACATCGCCGCCAGGTGACGCACAGCAATCAAGCCGTAGTCAGCCTTCTTTGAGAGTCGCAGCATAGGCAAAACTCAGACCAAATCGGTCGCATATTTATCCTACCCCTCATGCCCTCCACTGTCAATACCTTATTCTCTCCCTAAGCGGCAATCCATCAACGAATTGCAAATATACGACTCCCGCAGTCCTATTTTCTCCGCGCCCCCAGCAGCGTCAACCCATTCGCAGCGAACGGAAACTCGCGCGGCCAGAACGGTCACGCCTAATCGGTGAACTGCGACCCGCCCGAGCCGCTTCCAGACGGCGCTACCGCCACCCCACCGAATAGGCTAGAATCCGCCCCTCAGGGACACACGGTGAAAGAAATCATCGCCATCTACCCCGGGTCGTTTGACCCAGTCACGAACGGCCACCTCGACCTCATCGAGCGCGCCAGCAAGCTCTTCGACCGCCTCATCGTGGCGCTGCTGCGGAATCCTGAAAAGGACGAACTGTTCACCCTCGCAGAGCGCGAGGAGATGCTGGTCGAGTCGCTGCGGCATCTGCGCAACGTGAGCGTGGAGAGCTTCGACGGGCTGCTGGTGGACTACGCCCGGCGCAAGGGCGCGCGCGTCATCCTGCGCGGTATCCGCGCCGTCAGCGACTACGAGTACGAGTTGCAGATGGCGCTGATGAACCGCCAACTCGAACCCGGCCTGGAGACCGTCTTCATGCTGCCGGCCGAAGCCTATAGCTATCTGAGTTCGCGGCTGGTCAAAGAGGTGGCGCGGCTGGGCGGCTCCGTCAAAGGCTTGGTGCCGCCGCCAGTCGAGAAGCGCATCCGCGCCAAAGTCACCTAGTCGTCGGTTGTCAGTCGTCAGTGCGTTGGCGTTATTCCACTTGCCCTTGGCGCGGGTTCCCGCCACGGTTCACTCGTTCTGTTTCTCTCCGGCCACGGCATTTACTCTGACGGTGGCGCTCCGCAGCTGGAAAAGCCCGGAGCGGCTGTCTGCCCACAGCAACTGGAAAATGCCGTCGGGACGAGCCACCATCCCAAAATAATCACCGCCGGCAGGCCAGCGCTCCCCGGCTTTGCCATTGGCAGGCGAGAGGGGGCACGACAAGCCTGTGGAGACTTTCACTTCGGGAAGGAACGTCCGCCCGCCGTCGAGCGAGGCTGTCAAATAAAGCTCTCCACACTGGTAGAGGCCCTTGTACTTTTCGCGGTCGCTGCGACCATCATACCAGGCCACGGCGACGACGCCGTGCTTGTTGACGGCGACCGACGGCCGACGGACATATGGCACTGTTCCTGATCCTTGATTAATCCGACTAGGGCGCGACCACTTTTCGCCTCCATCGGGCGAAAAGTGCAGCAGCACTGACTGGCGGTCTCCATCGTGGCACACCCAGTACAGACGATCCTCGAACGGACTTCCAGATGCGTCGACGCCCAGCGTCGGAAACACCTTCCCACAGGACTCCGAAACCAGAAGGGGAACGGTGAACGTCTGGCCGCCATCGGACGATTCAACAATCCAGTCGCGCGCCCGATCCAACCAGATCGCTCCTTCGATGCCAGAGCGCATATAGTCACTGAACGGAACCACCAGGGTGCCGTCGGAGAGCACCACAGGGTTCATGGTGTTGCTATCAAGGTTGCTGGGGAAAATGTGCCTCGGTTCGGAGAACGACTGGCCGCCGTCGGTTGAGCGGGCGACGTAGACAATCGTGCGCGTTTTACCCGTAGCGGCTTCCTTGGCGTAGGTGGAGGAGACGACGTACAGGTTGCCGGCGAATTTCCCGTTGGTCAGATCCACCACCATGGTTTCGTGGTCATGGCTGCGGCCCAGCGACACCGGGGGGATGTTCCAAGTGCGCCCTCCGTCCTCTGAACGATAGACCAGCAGCCCATCTTCCTTCCCCTCAGGCGCACCCAGCACCGTGAGCACGGCTGTGCCGTTAGGCAGGATCGCCACCCATGGATCGGCACAACTCTTCAGGCCGAGATCGTGCCGGGTCCAGCTTTGTCCTCCATCGAAGGAGGCTAGGGCGGCACAATCAAGCTCACCCAGATCGTTCTTGGAGGCGACGATGACACCGGCGACGAGGTGGTTCGCGTTTGTAGGATGAACAGCGAGATGCGGCTCGACGAGCGGCACCGCCGGCCCCGGAAGGCTGACCAACCGATCCTCGCCGAGCTCAAGCAGGGGCTTCTGGCCGGGCGGCTCCTGCTTCCCGGTAGCGTGCACAAATAGAGATAAGCTGAGGAGTCCCAAGCAGCAGATGTCCATGTTCTTCCCCCCAAAGGAACTACGTCATTTTAGACGCGCGGGCGGCTCCTTTGTATCCACACATGCCTTCTTCGTTTGTGTGCAAAGCCTCCTTTGCTTCCTCTGCCTCCTTTGCTTCGTTTGCCTCCTGTGCTAGCCTAGGCGCGCCCTAGAGCTTCCGATGGCCGGCGACTCCGTCACTACCTTCCGCCTCTCCGACCGCGTCGAGCGCATCGGTGTTTCGGCCACGCTGGCGGTCGTACAGCAAGCCGAAAAGCTCCGCGCGCAGGGCGTTGACCTGGTGGACTTCGGTCCGGGCGAACCGGACTTCCCCACCCCCGAACCCATCAAGCACGCGGCCGTCGAGGCGCTGGCCGCAAACTTCACCAAGTACACGCCTGCTGGCGGCATCCGCGAGCTGCGCGAAGCCATCTGCGCCTGGCACACGCGCGAGCTCGGCTCAGACTATTCTCCGGCGGAATGCATCGCCACGGTCGGCGGCAAGCACGCCGTCTTTCAAGCGGTCTGCGCGCTCGTCAATCCCGGCGACGCCGTGCTCCTGCCCGTTCCCTGCTGGGTCAGCTTCCCCGAAATCATCCGCTATGCCGGTGGGCGCGTGATTCTTGTTCCCACCAGCGAGAGCGACGCCTTCCGCATCACCGCCGGGCAGCTCGAGCGCGCCTGGGTGGACGGGACGCGGCTCGTCATCATCAACTCGCCCAACAACCCCACCGGCGCCGTTCTCGACCGCGCCGAATTCACCCGCATTCTGGAACTGGTCGAGCCGCGCGGGGCGCTGCTGCTCGCCGATGAGTGTTACTCGCACTTTGTCTATGACAGCGAGCCCTTCTCGGTCGCCAGCCTGCCGGAGGCCAAACCGCACGTCGTCATCGCCGGCTCGCTCTCGAAGACCTTTGCCATGACCGGCTGGCGCCTGGGCTACGCGCTGGCGCCTGCGCCCATTATCGAAGCCATGCTCCGCGTCCAGAGCCACTCGACTTCCAATCCCACCTCTTTCGTGCAGAAAGCGGCCATCGCAGCCCTGCACGGGCCGATGGATTCCGTGCGCGCGATGTTGGCCGAATACCGCGAGCGGCGCGCCCGCATCCTGGAAGGCCTGCGCCGCATCCCGGGGCTGACCTGCCCCGAACCGCAAGGGGCCTTCTACGCCTATCCCAACGTGAGCCGCTGGATGCGCCGGGCGAACGTGGCGAGCACGATTGAGGTGGCGCGGCGGCTGCTCGAAGAGGCCCGCGTCGTGGTCGTGCCCGGCGAAGCCTTTGGCACCGACGAGCACATCCGCCTCTCCTACGCCACCTCGATGCCGCAGATTGAAGAAGGCCTCCGCCGCCTCACCCGCTTCTTCGGATAAAACCTCGTTCGTCATTCGCATTAGTCATCAGTCATTAGTAGCCATTTCAAAACCGCGGAGCCTGACGTTTTGGGAAGGGCACGGCTTTAGCCGTGCCGTAAAACCCGCCAAGAACACGGGGCTTTAGCCCCTGAGGTAGCTCGACTTCATTGTCTTCGGTCATTGGGCGCGGTTTTGCAATACGCTCTAGTCATTGGTCATTCCTCGTCGAAGAAACAAATCTGTGTGCATCTCCAGTTCATCTGTGGTTACATTTCCGTCTCCGATGCCGGGACGATTGCCCACGTATGCGGTGATTCTCGCCGGAGGGCGCGGCACGCGCTTCTGGCCGCTGAGCCGGGAGCGCCACCCCAAGCAACTCCTGCCCTTGCTGGGGAGTCGCTCCCTGTTGCAGGAAAGCTGGCGTCGGTTAGTTGTTCTGTTCCCGCCGCGGAGAATCTACGTCGTCACCAGCCGCGCGCAAGCGGCGGCGGTGCGACGGCAACTCCCCGCGCTCGCGCCGGCCAACCTGCTGGTCGAGCCGGTGGGGCGCAACACGGCGGCGGCGATCGCGCTCGCCGCGGCCCACATCCGAAGGGAGGAGCGCAACGATGCCCTGCTCGCCGTCTTCCCCGCCGACCACGCCATCGCCCGGCCGGCGCTCTTTCGCCGCGCCGTGCGCGCCGCGCTCGCGGCGGCCGCCGCAGAGGCCTGCGCGGTGGTTTGCGGTATCCCGCCGACCGAACCTCATACTGGCTACGGCTACATCGAGCGCGGGCGAATCTGGAGGCGGCTGAACGGGCTGCGCGTCTATCGCGCGCGGCGATTCACCGAGAAACCCGACCGCGCGACCGCCGCTCGCTATCTCCGCAGCGGGCGCTACTTCTGGAACGCGGGGATGTTCTTCTGGCGGCTCGCAACCTTCGACGGCTTGCTCCGCCGCTACCTGCCGGCAACCGCGCACGCGCTGGAAAGGCTGCGACCCGCCATCGGCACTCCCGGTTTCCACCGCAAGCTGGCGGCTGTCTATCCGAAGCTCAAGAACATTTCGGTGGACTACGCCCTGGCCGAACCGGCCGCCGCGGATGGTCGGGTTCGGGTCGTGCCCGCCGCAATGGGCTGGAGCGACCTTGGCTCGTGGGCGGCACTCTACGATTTTCTGGCCGCGCGCCCGCGCGACAACGTCCTGCGCGGCGCGGTGCTGGCGCGCGCCGCTCGCGGCAACCTGATCTGGACGCAGAAAAAGTTTGCCAGCGCGGTTGGAGTGGACAATCTGGTGGTAGTGGAAACGCCCGATGCCTTGCTCGTGACCACGCGCGACCACGCGCAGGAAGTCAGCCAGGTCGTACAATATCTGGAGAAGAAGAAACGGTGGGACTTGCTGTGAAGAAGCGCGCCACGCAAGCCGAGAAGGCACCGCCCCTGCGCTTCGGCACCGAGGGCTGGCGCGGCGTGATTGCCGAGGACTTTACCTTTGCCAACATCCGGCGCGTGGGGGCGGCTTTTGCGCGCTACTTCCTGGAATGCGAAGACGTGCGCGCGGGCGTGGTCGTGGGCTACGACACGCGCTTCCACTCGCCCCAGGCTGGCGAGACGCTCGCCGAGGTGCTTTCGGCCGCCGGCCTGCGCGTCTGGTTGGCGGACGCGCCCGCGCCGGCGCCCGCGGTGGCCTTTGCGGTGCTCCACCTCCGGGCGGCAGGGGCACTGATGGTCACGGCCAGCCACAATCCGCCGCGCTGGAACGGCGTGAAGCTCAAGGCCCGCTACGCCGGGCCGGCCTTGCCGCCGATGATGGCCGAGGTCGAGCGCTTCCTGGCCGCCGATTCCGCCCCGGCCTTGCCGCCGCAGCCGCGCCTGATCGAGCGCGTGAATCTAAAGGCGCCCTATCTCGCGCGCCTGCGCGAGCTCGTGAACCTCGAGCGCATCGCTGCGAGCGGGCTGCGGTTTGTGCTTGACCCGATGTACGGCGCGGGCGCGGGTTATCTGCGGGAGTTACTGGAGCAGGCCCACATTCCGCACCGGGAGATTCACGGGCGGCGCGACCCGCTCTTCGGCGGGCTGCAACCCGAGCCGATTCCGCCCCACCTGGAGGAGCTCTCGGCGACCGTGCGCGCCCAGGGCTTCGACGCCGGCCTGGCGACCGACGGCGATGCCGACCGGGTGGGGGCGGTGGACGCCGAGGGACAGTTTGTGGACCCGCACCGGATTTTTTCCCTCATCCTCGAACATCTGCTCGCGCGCGGCGAGCGCGGGGAAATCGCGCGCACCGTTTCGGCCACACGCATGGTCGAGCGCATCGCCGAGCGCTACGGCCTGCCCATCCATGAAACCCCCATCGGGTTCAAATACATCTGCGAGCTGATGCTGGAGCGCGACCTGCTCATCGGCGGCGAGGAGAGCGGCGGCATCGGCATTCGCTGGCATCTGCCCGAGCGCGACGGCCTGCTCGCCTCGCTCCTGCTGGCCGAACTCATGGCCACGCGGGGCCAGCCGCTGGCGCAACTGGTGGCGGCGCTGCACCAGCAATATGGCCCGCACCATTTCGGGCGCCTGGACCGGGAATTCCCGGCGGCGCAGATCGAGCGGGCGCTCAAACACCTGAAAGCAGGCCGGCTGAACCGCCTCGGGCGCTGGCGGGTCGAGCGGCGGGACGATCTCGATGGGGTGAAGTTCTATCTGCGCGACACGGGCTGGGTGCTCGTGCGCCCCTCGGGGACCGAGCCGCTCCTGCGGCTCTATGCCGAAACCCATACCCCTGCGTTGACCCGAGAAGTGCTCGCGACCGTAGAAGAAATCGTGCGGAGCGCCCGATGAAGCTCGGGAAACGAATCGGCTTCGCCTGGGCCGCGCTTCTGCTCGCGGCGGGCGCGAGCACCGAAGAGCTGCCGCGCGGCACGTTGTTGCTGCGGCAAGTCGGCCGGCAAAGCTACTACCTCTACGTGGCGCGCGGCTTCGAGCCCGGCGGGCCCGTGCTGGTGAGCGTGCACGGGGCCTCGCGCGGCGCGCAAGCCCACGCGCAAGCCTGGACGGAGATTGCCGAGCGGCACAACCTGGTCGTGGTCGCCCCGCTCTTCGACACGCACAATTTTCCCGACTACCAGCGGCTGAATTTCAAAGGCGCGCGCGCCGATCTCGCTCTCCACCAGTTACTCGATGAAGTGACGCGGCTGACCGGTGCAGACGCGCAGCGGTTCTATCTCTACGGGTTTTCCGGCGGCGGCCAGTTTGCCCATCGCTACGCGCTCGTTCATCCGGAACGCCTGGCGCGCGTTGTCGTGGGCGCGCCGGGCTGGTGGACGCTGCCGGATGGCTCGCTGGCCTATCCGCTCGGCGTCAAGAAGACGGCAGGCGTGCCGGCCGACGTGAAATTCCAGGTGGCGGAGATGCTGCGGCTGCCGCTGGCCGTAATTGTGGGCGAACAGGACACCGAGCGCGACCGCAGCCTGCGCCAAGATCGGCGCGTGGACCGCCTGCAAGGACGCCACCGCCTGCAGCGCGCCCGCACCTGGTTCGAGCAAGCCAAGCGCGCGGCGGAAGAAAACGGCATTGCCAGCGAGTTCGAACTGCACGTCGTCGAAGGCGTGGGGCACAGCGGCACGCACCCGGCCATCATCGCCCGCGCCGCCGCCTTCCTCTTCCCGCCCCCCGACGTCGGGCAGGAGTGAGCGACGGCTGTCGAATCGGAAGTCTCAGATCTCAGATTTCAACCGGAGTGATGGGCAGAGGGAGGGGGCGAGTTGGTCTGAGCGGGCTTGGGGCGTTTTGCGAACAGCGTGTATTCGAGCGCGAATGCGACGACGAAGACCGGAAACCAGACCCAGATGAAGCCCACCGCCCAGACTACCACGGCCAGCCACTTGACGACCGCCAGCAGCCATCCCAGCGGCCCGCGCGCCGGCCGCCGCTTGAGCCATTCTGTGGGCGCGAAGGGCGAGCCCAGCTTGTCTAGCCACCAATCGAGTTGCGCACTTTTCAGCACAGCATGACCCTCAGCAGGCCTTTATTCTAAAACCCAATCCGCACACGCGCGTCAATCCCTTTTCGGCGCGAGCGCCCGGCGGATGGCGTCGAGCACGCCGTTGATGAATTCGACCGAGTCGGCGGTGGCGTACTTGCGGGCAATCTCCAGGGTCTCGTTGATGACGACGGCAGGCGGGGTCTCGGGGTGGGCGCGCAGTTCGTGGACAGCCAGGCGCAGGAGATTGCGGTCGGTCGCGGCCATGCGCTCCAGCCGCCAGTGCTCGGAGTGCGCGCGGATGAGCGCGTCCAGCTCGGCGGCGTGGGCCACGGCCCCGGCGAAGAGTTCGTTGGCAAAGTCGGCGCCGGTCTTGCTTTTCGCCGCCGCCCAGTAGCGTGCCTGGACGTCGGCCGGGGCATCGCGCGACATCTCCCACTGGAAGAGCATTTCGAAGGCGGCCTCGCGGGCCTTGCGACGCGTGGACATAATCAGCGACCCGCGACCCGCGACCCGCGACCAGTGGAATTCATCGGCGGCGAGGCTTGCGCCCGCGCGAAGGAGGCAGGCGGCGGAGGAGGTTGGCCATTTCGACCGCGGCCAGGGCGGCCTCGGCGCCCTTGTTGCCGGACTTGGCGCCGGCGCGCTCGATGGCCTGCTCGAGCGTGTCCACGGTGATGACGCCGAAGGCGATGGGGACGCCGGTGTCGAGCGCGGCGCGCTGCACGCCGCGGGCCGCTTCGGCGCTGATGTATTCAAAGTGCTGCGTCTCGCCGCGGATGATGCAGCCGAGCGCGATGACGGCATCGCAGCGGCCGCTGGCCGCCAGCTTCTTGGCGGCGATGGGGATTTCAAAGGAGCCCGGGACGCGGACGATTTCAATCCGCTCGCGGTCGGCGCCCGCGCGCTTGAGAGCATCGAGCGCCCCGTTGAGCAGCCGCTCGGTGATGAAGCTGTTGAAGCGGCTGACGACAATCCCGAGGCGCAGCCCCCGCGCGCTCAGATTCCCTTTGAGTTCCTCCGCCATAGTGGCAAAAGACTAGATGATACCTCAGGCGCTAAAGCCCTATTTCTTTTTTCGACTAAGAATGGCGGGGATGAAACCCCTCCCCGCCAAGACAACAGCTTGGGTAGGGCAGCCTTGCCGCGGCAGGGGACGAGCCCCTGCCCTACCCCAAACACGAAGATCACCGAGAATTATCAGCGGCCGAGGAAGTTGGGCGGACGCTTCTCAAGGAACGCCCGCGTGCCCTCCTTCATATCCTCGGTCGCACAGCAGAGGCTAAACAATGTGGCCTCGAGGAACAAGCCTTCGGCCTGGCTCATCTCCAGCCCACGGTTCACCGCCTCCAGGCAGAAACGGATGGCAAGCGGGGCGTTGGCGGCAATCTTCTGCGCCAGCGCCTCGCAGCTGGGGATGAGGTCAGCTAGCGGAACGACCTGGTTGACGAGGCCGATGCGGTAGGCTTCCTCCGCCGTAATCGGCTCGCCCGAAAGCACCAGTTGCAGCGCGCGGCCCTTGCCTACCAGCCGCGCCAGCCGCTGCGTGCCGCCGTAGCCGGGGATGATGCCGAGCTTGACTTCGGGTTGACCCAGGCGGGCGTTCTCCGACGCGATGCGAAGCGCGCAGGCCATCGCCAACTCGCAGCCACCACCCAGCGCGTAGCCGTTGACGGCGGCGATGAAGGGCTTCGGTGCGCGCTCGATGCGGTTGAAGACTTCCTGCCCGTAGAGGCCGTAGTCACGCCCAGCGACAGGCGAGAGTTGCGCCAGCTCGTTGATGTCGGCGCCGGCGACAAAGGATTTCTCGCCCGCGCCGGTCAGGATGGCCACGCGGACATCGGCGTCGGCGACAACCTCGGCGACGCAGGCGTCCAGCTCCTCGATCGTCCGGCGGTTCAGGGCGTTCAAGACTTTGGGGCGGTTGATGGTGATGTAGGCGATTTGGTTGCGCTTTTCATAGAGCAGATTCTCATAAGGCATAGCTACCTCGCTTCAGGAAGGAGGGAACCACGGATGCACACGGATAAACACGGATGCTAGAGCTTCAGGATACGGGCGGCGTTGCCGCGATAGATGGCGGCGCGGACTTCGGGCGGCAGCTTCTCGGTCAGGGAGTCAATCGCGCCGATAACGTCGTCGTAGTCGCGCGGGTGCTCGCTGCCGAAGATGAGCTTGGAAATGCGGGGCAGGGGCGCGGGCTGGCCGGGCGCGCCGGTGGGCGCCTCCAGCATAAAGTGCAGGTCGGAGCGCAGCGGGCTGTTGACGACGCGGATGAACGCGGTCGAGGTCTCGAGGTACACGTTGGGGAGGTTGTGGCCCAGTCGCAGGACGTCGCGGAAACCATAGATGCCGCCGAAGTGGATGACGACGAAGTTGCCCTGGCGGAAGGTGGTCGCCAGATGCTCAAGCCAGGCCGGGAAAGCCGTGGGCAGGTCGGTGTAGTGGAAGAGCACGGGCATCTCGAGCGTGACGGCCTCGTTGACCAGCCGTTCGACCGCGGGGTCGCGCGGGTCGTACTGCATCGGCTGGAGCTTGAGCGCGCGCGCGCCGGCGTCGCGCCAGCGGCGGAGCTGGCCGAGCGGATCCTGCGAGCGCGGAATCACCGAGCAGGCCGCGAGCAGCCGGTCGGGGATTTCCTTGGCCGCCTGCATATAGGTCTCAGTGACCATGATGGGGTCCACAGGGACGATGAGGGACTTCTCGATGTTTTTCTTGTCCATCTGCTCGACCAGCCACTTGGCGGCGGCCGAGACGTTGGGGCGGAGGCGGTCGGGGGTGAACTGCTCCTGCTGGTCGCGGCCGAGATGCACGTGGATGTCAATGCGGGCGCTGGAAGACGCGGGCGCAGCCGACGTCTGCCCCGAACCAGCACGGTTCGGGGCCTGCGGGGCTTGTCTGAGCGGTGCGGTCGCCAACGCGCTCCGCGCCAGGCCGGAGACGGCGGCGCCAGCCAGCAGAGTGGATTTCAGGAAGTCGCGGCGAGGAAGCATGGTTGCCCTCCGCTCGATTCGGAGTGATGGATTGGGAGCCGAAGTATACACGACGGACGAAACTCGAAAAACGAAAATCGAAACTGGGCAAGAAAGATTCCCTTAGGGGCTAAAGCCGCTTTCATTCTCCCTTCTTGGCGGCACGGCTGAAGCCGTGCCCTCCCAAAAAGAGTAGAAGCTCACTGTACGGTGCCTTCGATCGGGAGGCGGGGCTCAAGCCCCGGCCTACCACTCTTGCCCTATCAGCCGTGCCGTCCACAAAGCAACACCGGCGAGACGCCGGTGCCACTGAAGAAAGAGCAGCGGGCGGGGAAGATATTACATGGAACCCTGAAGGGTTCCGCTACTGAGAACTGAAGACTCACAACTGCCGCAGACCCAGCGGCAGAAGCCGCTGGGCTGAACATGACAGGTCAGGAGAATTGAAGGTTCATCGGTTTGGGGTTTTTGGGGTCGGCGTAGTCGTAGAAGCCGCGGCCGGTTTTGCGTCCGTGCCAGCCGGCGGTCACCATGCGGCGCATGAGCGGGGGCGGGGCGAAGCGGGGCTCGCGGTACTCCTCGTACATGATTTCGGCGATGTAGAGGGTGGTGTCGATGCCGACGAAGTCGAGCAGGGTGAAGGGGCCCATGGGGTGGTTGAGGCCGAGGTGGATGGAGCGGTCAATGTCGGGGATGGTGCCGAAGCCCTGCTCGAGGATGCGCACGGCGTCGAGCAGGTAGGGGACGAGCAGGCGGTTGACGAGAAAGCCCACCCGGTCCCACGTCCGCACCGGCTCTTTGCCCAGCTTGACGGTGAAGGCGACCATCTGCTCGAAGATTTTCTCGTCCGTCAGGATGGTGCGGATGACTTCGACCAGCTTCATGAGCGGGACGGGGTTCATGAAGTGGAGACCCAGGAAGCGCGCGGGGCGCTTGGTCACGGCCGCCATTTCGGTGATGGAGATGGAGGAGGTGTTGGAGGCGAAGATGGTGTGAGCGGGGCAGAGGGCGTCGAGCTCGCGGAAGAGGTTTTTCTTCTCCCGCGGGTTCTCGATGATGGCCTCGATGATGAGGTCGGAATCCTTGAGGTCGGCGAGGCTGGTGGTGCGGCGGAGGCGGGCGAGGGTGTTTTTGCGCTCGGTGTCGGAGAGGACATTTTTCTCGACGAACTTGGCGAGGCTGGCGGTGATGCGCTCGAAGCCTTTGTCGAGGAGCTGGTCGTTGATCTCGCGCACGGTGACCTGGTAGCCGGCGGTGGCGACCACTTGGGCGATGCCGGAGCCCATCAGGCCGCAGCCGACGACACCGACTTTTTGAATCTCCATAAGGGCCTCCTTCCGAGTGGGGTTGATTTCGGTCCAGAGAACGCCCCGGGGCGTCCGGCACTCGAGCCGAGCCGAGACTGTCCGCTTCGGTGCGCTCGCAACCGTCCCGAACCGACGCTATACGACGGCGGTGGCGTTGCCCTGCTTGCGCGCGGCTTCGAGCGAAAACTCGGCGCGGTTGATGAGGTCGGTGACGGTGTCGAGCGGATCGTAGTCGGGCCGCACCGTGGCCTCGCTGATGCCGGCGCTGAAGGTGACCGTCGTCTTGCCGTCGGGGAGCTTCACGCTGCTCAAAACTTTTCGCACTTTCTCCACCACGCCTTTGGCTTTCTCGGCGGTCGTGTCGGGCAGCACCAAGGCGAGCGCGATGAGCGAGTACTTGACCGCGATGTCGCTCTGGCGGAGGTGGGAGACGATGGCTTCGCCCGCCTGCTGCATGAAGTTCTGGATGGCGGGTTCGCCGAGTTGGCGGATGAGCTGGCCGCCTTTGTCGATTTCGAGCAAGGTGACCGAGAGCGGCGTGCCCTGGCTTTTCGCGCGCGTGGCTTCGTTGATGACGCAGTCGATGTAATTGCTGCGACTGACGAGGCCCGTGGTTTCGTCCGCCACGCCGATGGTTTTCATCAGCGTGCGCAGCCGCGTGTGATTGAGCGCAATCACGACCTGGTCGGCGACCGCCTGCAGCAGATAGATCTCATTCGGCTTCCACTTCCGCGCCACCTCGGTCTGTTCGACCACCAGCACGCCCACGGGCTCCTGCTTCTCCTTGTCCACCAACGGCACACCCAGCACGGCGCGGGCCCCGAACTGCTTCAATTCCGGCGTCAGACCTTCTTCCAGCACCACCGAGCCGGCGTTCACGTAGTCGTGCTGCGCCAGCAATTGCAGCAGCTTCAGCACCACCGGGCCGGAAGATTGCGGTGTTCCGAGCGCGCAGTATTCGACCGCAGTGGTGGGTGGCGCACCCGGCCGCCCGAGCACGCCCAGGCAGCGGTTGGCGTGCAGGTACTTGCCGACTTCGCTGACGGCGGTGTGGAGGACGTTTTTGGCGCTGCCCTGGCGGTAGAGGGCGTGGGTGATTTCGGTGACCTTGGCAATGTCGCTGACGGTCTCGGGCGAGAGCGCCGCCTCGGCCGCCGCGGCCGACGGCACCGGCGCCGCCGCAACCCCCGGAGCGCCTCCTTCCGCCACCGCACCCTTGTACCCTTTGGGGAAATACTGCGCCGCCTCGTAGAGCTTGCGCAGCCGCTCGTTCGTGGCTTCCTCGCCGGGAAAGACCTGCGCGATTTTCTGCAGCTTCTCGATCGCCTTCGCCTGCAACGAATACTGCAGGAAAATCTCCACCTGCACGATCAGGTCTTCGAGTAGGCTCGCCATCTTGCGCGGGTCGCCGGCCGCGAGTTCTTCCTCCCGCGGCTCCTCCGTCTTGCCGAAGACCGTGGCCTGGCGGGTGACCGTGGCGGTGCTGCCGATGCGTGCCGCCACCCCGCGGTAGCGCGCCCCGTCAATCTTGCCCGAGAGTTTCTCCAGCCGCTTGGGATTCTCGAAATCGTACGGGTCAACCTCAATCAGCCGCTCCAGAGCGTCCGCCGCGCGGTTGTATTCGCCGGTTTCGAGATAAACCCGGAAAAGATTCCCCAACACCTCGCAGTAGCGTCCCTCCTGGTTGGCCTCGTTGTAGGCCTGGGCGGCGAACTCGGCCAACTCCTCGGCACTCTCATTCAGGTGATAGAGCGTGTCCAGCCGCTCGACGAAATCCTTCTGCCGCCGCGCCCGCCCCAGCCGCTCCTTTACCTTCTCCAGAATCCGCACCGCTTCCTTCGCATGCCCGGCCTTGCAGTGCAGATCGGCCAGCTCAAACAGCTTGTCGTAGCTGTCCGGCTGCATCTGGTAGAAGGCTTCGATGACTTCCTCGGCTTCCTTCAACCGTTTCTGCGCCCGCAGGGCGTCGCCCAGGGTGGCCAGGATGGCGGGTTCCTGGGTGCTTTCGGCGTAGAACGGCAGCAGCAGGTCAGCCGCTCGGGCCGCGTTGCCCGCGCGCAAGCTGGCCTGGGCCAGGCTCAACAGGATGGCCCGCTCTCCCGGCGCGATCTCGTGCGCTTTCTCGAAGAGCTTCAGCGCCCGCCCCACATCGTCGGCCTGCACGAGCTGCCCGGCCTTGAGATAGGACTTGGCCGCCAACTCCCCCTTCCCCATCCGCTGGGCAACTTCTGCCAGCCGCACCTGCGTCTCGGCCTCCTCGGGGTCGAGCGCCGCCATTTTCTCCAGGCACTGCAGCATTCCGGCATCCTGCTTGCCTTTCTCATAGAGCGCGAGCGCCTGCCGGTAGGCGGTCACCGCCTCGCTGCCTTTCCCCTGCCGGTGCAGCAATGCCGCGTAGCGGAAGACGCGCTCGGGCGGCTGCGAACTGCCTTCCAGGCTCTTGCGGTAGAGCGCCAGCGCCTTGGCCGCGTCGTTCTGCTCGAAGTAACGGTCAAACAGCAGCCCGTAGTAGTGGCTGGCCTGCTCGGCCTTGTTCAGGCGGGCGTAGAGGTCGCCCAGGTTGCGGATGATTTCGGCATTCTGCGGCGCCAGCTTGTGCGCCGCCTCGAATTCCTTGATGGCGTCTTCGGACTTGTTCTTGCTCAGCGCCTTCTCGGCGCGGTCCAGATGCTTTTCGAGATCGGAGGCCATCGCGGCTCGTTCCAGACTGCACGGACAATCCGAAAGAATAGACCCGAAGCCCGCAGCCGTTCAACTGTTTTCCCCTGTTCGCCCGGCGCTGTGGCAGACTAGAAAGTGTTGCGAGACTTCGGTAAGGCGGGTCAGGGCTTCAGCCCTGACATAAGAATGCGCAAGAAGCAGGGGCTTTAGCCCCTGAGGACTTTCTGGTGCGAGGTTTTGCAAGCAGTTCCAGTACTTTCGGGCGCGTGAAGAAACGCCGCTGAAAACATGACCGAGCGGACCTACATCCGCAACTTCGCCATCATCGCCCACATTGACCACGGCAAGTCCACCCTCGCCGACCGGCTGCTCGAGTGCACCGGCGCGCTGAGCGAGCGCGAACGCGTCGAGCAGGTGCTCGACTCGATGGACCTCGAGCGCGAGCGCGGCATCACCATCAAGGCCCACGCCGTCCGCCTCGCCTACACCGCGCGTGACGGCGTGAACTACCAACTCAACCTCATTGACACTCCCGGCCACGTGGACTTCAGCTATGAAGTCTCGCGCGCTTTGGCGGCCTGCGAGGGCGCCATCCTGCTGGTGGATGTCTCGCAAGGCGTCGAAGCCCAGACCCTCGCCCATACCTATCTCGCCCTGCGCCACAACCTGGAAATCATCCCCGTGCTCAACAAGATCGACCTGCCAGCCGCCCGCATCGAAGAAACCGCGCAGCAAATCGAGCGCCTCCTCGGCCTGCCCGCCACCCGCGACCTCGCCATCAGCGCCAAGCTCGGCACCGGCGTCGACGCAGTGCTCGAAGCCCTCATCACCCGCATTCCGCCCCCCAGAGGCGCACGGGAAGCTCCGCTGCGCGCGCTCATCTTCGACTCCTGGTTCGACACCTATCGCGGCGCGGTCGTGCTGGTGCGCGTCGTCGAGGGCGTCCTCCGCCCCCGGATGCGCATCCGCCTGCTCGCCACCGGCCAGGTCTATGAAGTCGAGCAACTCGGTGTGCTGACGCCCAAGCCGGTGGCCGTGGACTATCTCGCCGCCGGCGAAGTCGGCTTCGTCACCGCCAACATCCGCCGCGTCGCCGACACCCAAGTGGGCGACACACTCGTGGAAGACGACCGACCCGCTCCGCCCCTTCCGGGCTTCGTCCCCATCAAGCCGATGGTCTTCGCCGGACTCTATCCCGCCAGCGCGGAAAACTATCAGGCCCTGCGCGATGCGCTGGAAAAGCTGGCGCTCAACGACTCCGCCTTCCGCTACGAGCCGGAGAATTCCTCCGCGCTGGGCTTCGGCTTCCGCTGCGGCTTCCTCGGGTTGCTGCACCGAGAGATTGTGCAGGAGCGACTCGAGCGCGAGTTTGGCCTGAACTTGATCTCGACGGCACCCAGCGTCCGCTACCGCCTGCTCCGGCGCGACGGCAACGTGGTCGAGGTGGACAACCCGGCCAAATTCCCGCCCGCCGGCGAAATCGAACTCATCGAAGAGCCCGTACTCGACCTCACCATCATCACCCCGGCCGAATACCTGGGCGGCATCCTGAAGCTCTGCGAGGAGCGCCGCGGCGTCCAGAAGAAGTTCGACTACATTACGGCCGTGGGCGACTCAGGCGGCCGCGCCCTGCTGGTCTATGAGCTGCCGCTCGCCGAGATGGTGCTCGACTTCTACGACCGCCTGAAGTCGCTCTCCCGTGGCTACGCCTCGCTCGACTACGAGCTGGCCGGCTACCGCGTCTCCGACCTGGTCAAGCTCGACATCCTGGTCGCCGGCGAGCCGGTGGACGCCTTCGCCCTCATCTGCCCGAAGGAATCCGCCTATGAGCGTGGCCGGAGCCTGGTCGAGCGCCTGCGCAAGCTCATCCCGCGGCAACAGTTTGAGGTGCCCCTCCAGGCCGCCATCGGCAGCCGCGTCATCGCGCGCGAGTCCATCAAGCCGCTGCGCAAGGACGTCACCGCCAAGCTCTACGGCGGCGACGTCACCCGCAAACGGAAGCTGCTCGAAAAGCAAAAGGCCGGCAAGCGACGCATGAAACGCATCGGCAGCGTGGACATCCCCCAGGAAGCCTTTCTGGCTGTCTTGCAGATTGGCTCGCCCGAGGGCTAGCATCGGCACTATGCTGAGCCGTCGAAACTTTATTCTGTCGGCCCTCGCAGCCGGTGCTGCGGCTGGAACCTACGGCCTCTACCGGGCCAAGCACACGCTGCCCCCACCAGACCCGGCGGCGGAAGAGAGGTTCCGCCAACTGCAGGATGCGCTCCTGGCACACAATGGCATCTCAGCTGTCTCACGGTTTTTCAACCTGACTGACCCTGGGCTCCGCGTTCATGTCATCGAAGCAGGAGCCGGGGAGCCCGTGTTGTTCGTCCACGGGGGAAACAGCGTGGCCGCTTCTTGGACCCCGCTGCTGGCACGGTTTCATTCCCGCTTTCACTTGTATGCGCCCGACCGTCCCGGCTGCGGGCTGACCACAAAGTTCAGTTACATCGACGTGGCCCTGCGACCGCACGCGGTGGCGTTCCTCTGCGGCGTGATGGACTCTTTGAGTCTGTCACGCGCCGCCCTGGTCGCCAACTCGATGGGCGGGTATTTCAGCTTGGTCTTTGCTCTCGCTCACCCGCAACGCGTTTCGAAGCTTGTGCTGATCGGAGAACCCGCGGGGAGCGCACCGACTTCGTCCTTATCTCACCGCATGATCGGCACTCGCATCCTTAATACGGCGCTCTACTTGACGGTGCTCAAACCCGGGCCCGAGGCAGTCCGCAACGGTCTGAAGCGACTGCGGGTCGCCAACCTCGCCCGTGTGCCCGGCGATTACCTGGAATGCCTGACCGCGGGAGCAATGATTCCCGGCGCTGTGGAGAGCTGGCTCACGATGGTCGAGAGGGCGTTCTCACCGCCGGGCGCCGGCCTTCTGCACGGTGCGTCCACGCTGACCTACGCCTTGCGGCCTGAACTCAGCACTCTTCAACCTCCAACCTTGTTCCTGTGGGGCGAGCGAGATCCGTTCGGCCCTCCAAAGCTGGGGCAAGAGATGGCACGCCTGGTGCCGGTAGGACGATGCGAAGTGATCCCCGAAGCGGGCCACCTGCCCTGGCTCGATCAGCCGGATCTCTGCGCTCGCTTGATCGAGTCCTTCCTAGGATGAGAGTAAGGGCGGTCGTGCAGGCTCAAGATACGGGCCGCGGATTCCAGCGCCCGGTCGAGCCGCGAGCAGTCGCCGTCCACCTGGCACGCCTGCACCCACTGCTCGCTGAGCGGCAGCAACAATTCGGCCTGGCTGATCGGGTCGCGCAGGTGGAGCGAAAACCTCCGATCCACGACCCGGTAGAAGCAGCCTTGCACCTCGAGCTGCGGCAGCAATTGCCGCGCCCGCTGCTGGACGAACTGCTTGACGCCGTCGAGATTCACCGGCTCGCCCGTGGCCTCCGCCGGCTGCCAGGCGGCGGAGGGAAACGCGGCCTGCGCGCTCTGCCACTCGCGCCCCAGCCCGAGGATTTTCTTCAGCCGCTCCTTGGCCTCCGGCGTCATCGCTACGAATTCCACCGCCATGCCTACGTGCGGCTCCACCCGGCGCACGATTGCGCGTAGAGCGATTTCGTCGTACAGCTTTTCTCCGCTCAGGTGCAGGTCGAAGACCCGGCCGACCGGCAGCGGCCGCTCGTCTTCGATGAACGCGCCCACTAGGCTCAAGTCACGCACGACCGAGCGCATCCCGGGATATTCGGCGATGACGACCGTGGGCGGGATGATGCGCGTGTAGAGGCGCTGGCGGGCGGCATCCGCGGTGCGGGCGAGCGGTTCCACCGCCTCCGAGGTCTCAATCGTCACCGCCACCCCGAAACCCTGCTCGGTGCGCTCGCTCCGCAGCACCTTGCCGCGACAATGCAGCTTGACGGGCTGCCCCTCGGCCAGCTCGCCCGGCAGCACCACGTCGAACTCCACAATCTGCCCGTTCGCCAGCGGCCGCTCCACCTGACAGTAGACGCCGCCCAGGGCGATGTCGCGGGTGGTGCCGCGGGCGCGGTGCAGCTCGCCGTCCTTCGTCAGCCACTCGAAGCTGATGGGATGGGAGACGACTAACCGCGGAGTACTGCGACGCTCGATTTCAGTGGCGCGTCCCATGGGGCCGGAGGCGAATTGCCCCCATCTTCCCGCAATCCGCCCGCGCAGTCAACCGCCGCGTGCAAAATTCAGCTTTCGGTCTCGCGTTTGCGGACTTCCGCCTCCAGCCGCCCCTGGTGCAGGCGCACGCGAATCTCTTCGCCCACCTTGACCGCTGCCGCGCTCTTCAGGATCCGACCCTGCGCGTCAAAGACAATGGCGTAGCCGCGCTCCAGAATCGCGAGCGGGCTCAGGGAAGTCAGTTGGCCGGCCAGCACCTGCAGTTGATGGCGCCCGGCGCGAAGCCGAGTGCGCGTGCGCTCGAGCAGGCGCTGGTGCTGCTCGGCCAGACGGAGTCGCTCAACCCGCACCAGCCCGCGCAGGTCGAAGGCCGCCAGCCGCGTTGCCTGCACGGCCAGCGCCGCCCGCGCTTGGCTCATCTGCGTGCGCAGCGCCTGCGCCAACCGATTCTGCAATTCCTCGGCCCGCTGCATCTGCTCCCGCAGGAAGGCCTCCAGCCGGCGGAAGCCGCGATGCGCGAGCAACTCGGTGAGCCGCTGGCGCGCTTCGAGGATGCGGTACTCGATGTCGTCAACCAGCTTCTCCCGCAGGCTCTCGATGGCGGAAAGAAATTCGTCCTTGCGCGCCACGACCAATTCGGCGGCCGCCGACGGCGTGGCCGCGCGCACGTCGGCGACGAAGTCGGCGATGGTGAAATCGGTCTCGTGTCCCACCGCCGAGATGACGGGAATCTGCGATGCCCCAATCGCTCGCGCGACACCTTCTTCGTTGAACGCCCACAAGTCTTCGAGCGAGCCGCCACCCCGGCCGACAATCAGCACGTCGGGCTTCTCCGCCAGCCGGTTGAAGAACTCAATGGCTTCCACAATCTCCTCCGCTGCGCCTTCGCCCTGCACGCGCACGGGATAAAGCTGCAAGTGCAAACCCTCGTGGCGCCGGCGCAGGATGCGGATGATGTCGGCGATGGCCGCGCCCCGCGGCGAGGTCACCAGCCCGATACGCCGCGGCAGCAGCGGCAGCGGCCGCTTCCGCGCCGCCTCAAACAGACCTTCCTTCTTCAGCCGCCCCTTGAGCTGCTCGAAGGCCACCTGCAAGGCGCCGTAGCCGGCGGGCTCCAGGTAGCTGACGACGAACTGGTATTCCCCGCGCGGCTCATAGACCGAGAGCCCGCCGCGCAGCGTGACTTGCAGCCCGTCCTCGGGACGGAACTTGTAGAACTTCATATCCTTCTTGTTGCAGAAGCAGCGGAGCTGTGCGGCCGCGTCCTTGAGCGTGAAGTAGTAGTGGCCGTAGGGCGAGACGCGGAAGTTCGACACCTCTCCTTGCACCCAGACGTCGCGGAAGGTGCGCTCCAGGATGTCCCGAATCTGCCCGGTCAGCTCAGTGACCGTGTAAATTCGCCGCTCCGGCACCAACCCCAGTGAACCCTGGCTCATTACAGCCGCTCCTGAAGCAAGAGAGGCATAGGACGCATACGAGGCGTGGGAGACAAAGTCATTGTTCGCTTCCGCTGCCTCATTTGCCTCTCCGGCTTCCTCTGCTTCCTTGGCCTGCTCTGCCTCCCCCTCAATGTTTCATCCGTCCAATCAGCCACAATAGCAGCGACACGGCAACGCTGAGCAGGAGGCTGGTGGCAAGCGGAAAGTAGAAGGTGAAGTTCTCCCTCCGAATCAAGATGTCGCCCGGCAGCCGCCCGAGGCGCCCCAGGCTCCCGAAGCTTCGGGACGCGCCCAGCGTCAGCAGCCCTCCGACCAGCACCAACACGACGCCAAACACCAGCAACAGCTTACCCAACTCGCGCAGAGGATCCATCGCCACTGGAATCAGTCTAGGTCGCTGCGACCCAGTTCGCAACCGGTTCAGCGGCGCGCAAGCAGCGTCATCCAGCGACAATCGAGGGTGAGCGGCTTGCCGGAGAAGTCCCCGAAAATTTGCACGCGGGAGAAGCCGGCCTGCCGCAGCATTCCCACGAGTTCATGGCAGGAGTACATCCGAACGCGACTGGTGCCGCGGAAAACCTGGCGGCCGCGCCGGGCGGTCCAGCGCGTGGTGACGACACTGGTCGCGAAGTCAAAAGTGGATTCCTCCGTGACGACGAACCTGCCCATGCGCGCACGAGAACCTGGGCGGTAGTGGCGCGTCACCCAGTCCCGATTGATGAGATGCAGCACCAGCCCGCCGCCCGGCCGCAGCGCCCGCCGGAACCGCCGCAGAACTTCGAGGTCGCCCGTGTCGCCGAAGTAACCGAAACTCGTGAAGAGGTTGAGCACAACGTCAACGCGGCCGCGATAGGCGAGCCGCCGCATATCGCCGCGGCGCAAGTCCACCTGCACGCCCGCGGCAGCGGCGGCTTCTTGCGCCTGCGCCAGCAACTCCGGACTGATGTCCACGCCGGTGACACGGAAGCCACGACGCGCCAGCTTCACCGCATGCCGCCCATAGCCGCACGGCACATCGAGGATGCGCGCCGCGCGCCGCAGCCGCAACAGCCGCACCAGCGACCGCACCTCGGTCTCCGTCCGCATCCCCGGCCGCGCCGCCGTGACGTCCGGCGCCACCGGCGGCCAAAACCTCCGAAAAAACTCCTCATTCCACGCCAATCGCCCTTCCCTCCCTCTTGTCCTTGTCTTGGCGGGTCAGGCCTTCAGGCCTGACATTTGCGGCATGAAAAATATGGGACTTTAGCCCCTGAGGTTCACTCAATTCCTCGATCGCCTGTCCCTGCCTCTTTGCCTCCCTTGCTTCTTTGTCTCTAGAAGACTTCGTAGCCGGGGAAGAAGAAAGCGATTTCAAAGGCCGCCGTCTCGGCCGAGTCCGAGCCGTGGACTACGTTGTGCTGGATATCGGTGCCGTATTGTCTGCGAATCGTGCCCGGCGCGGCCCGGGCCGGATCGGTCGCGCCCATCACCTCGCGCCACCGGCCGATGGCGTTCTCGCCCTCCAGCACCATCACGACGACTTTTCCGGAACTCATGAACTCGGTGAGGCTGGGGAAAAACGGCTTGTCGCGATGTACGGCGTAGAAGCCCTCCGCCTGCTCCTTGGTCAGCTCCAGCGTTTTCTGCGCGACAATGCGAAACCCGTCCTGGCGAATCCGCGCCAGAACCGGCTCCGCCAGGCCGCGCTTGACTGCGTCCGGCTTAATAATCGCCAGCGTCCGCTCCGCCGCCACTATCTCCTCTGCCTCCTCTGCTTCGTCTGCTTCCTCTGCTTCTTCAGCGTCGCGGCGACAGTGGCCCCAATTTCAGCCGGGCTGTCAATCACCCCGATTCCTGCCTTGCGCAGCGCCTCAATCTTCTCCTTCGCCGTCCCGCGGCCGCCGGAAATGATGGCGCCCGCGTGCCCCATCCGCCGTCCGGGCGGGGCGGTGCGGCCGGCGATGAAGCCGAAGACCGGCTTGCGCACGTGCTTCTTCACATAGGCCGCCGCCGCTTCCTCGGCCGCGCCCCCGATTTCGCCAATCATGACGATGGCCTCGGTGTCCTCGTCCTCGTTGAACAGCCGGAGGGCATCGACGAAATCCGTGCCAATGATGGGGTCGCCCCCGATGCCAATGCAGGTGGACTGCCCCAGCCCGTGCGCGGTGAGTTGCGCCACGGCTTCGTAGGTCAAGGTGCCCGAGCGGGAAACAACACCGACGCTCCCGGCCTTGTGGATGAAGCCCGGCATGATGCCAATCTTGCATTTCCCCGGCGAGATGATCCCCGGGCAGTTCGGCCCGATGAGCCGCGTCGCCTTGCCTCGGAGGAAGGCCGCGACGCGCACCATGTCGAGCGTCGGGATGCCCTCGGTGATGCAAACCACCAGCGGCAGACCGGCATCGGCAGCTTCCAAGATGGCGTCGGCGGCAAACGCCGGCGGGACGAAAATCGCCGAAGCATTCGCACCCGCTGCCCGGACCGCCTCCGCAACGGTATTGAAGACCGGCACGCCCAGATGCTTCGTGCTCCCCTTACCCGGCGTCACCCCGGCGACGACCTTGGTGCCGTACTCGAGCATCTGCTGCGCGTGAAAACTCCCCTCGCGCCCAGTGATGCCCTGCACTACCACTCGCGTCGCTCTGTCAACCAGTACGCTCATTTTCCCTTAGCCAATGCGACAACTTTTTCGGCGGCGTCTTTCATGTCCACTGCAACAGCGAAGTTGAGCCCCGACTGGCGCAGGATCTTGCGACCTTCCTCGACATTGGTGCCTTCCATGCGGATGACCACCGGCACCGTCAGGCGCAGCTCGCGCGCCGCCTCCACCACGCCCGTGGCCAGGCGGTCGCAGCGCAGAATCCCGCCGAAGATATTGATGAGCACGGCGCGCACGTTCTTGTCCGCCACTAGGATCTTGAACGCCTCGCGAATTTGCTCGGCGCTCGCCCCGCCGCCGACATCGAGGAAGTTCGCCGGCTGGCCGCCGGCCAACTGAATGATGTCCATCGTCGACATCGCCAGGCCAGCGCCGTTCACCATGCAGCCGACGTTGCCCTCGAGCTTGATGTAGCTCAACCGCTGCTTCGAGGCCTCGATCTCGAGCGGCTCTTCTTCGCTCAGATCGCGCAGGGCGGCGAGGTCGGCGTGGCGGTAGAGGGCGTTGTCGTCGAGGTCAATCTTGGCATCGAGCGCGATGAGCCGCCCATCCTGAGCCACGATGCAGGGATTGACTTCGACCAGCGACGCGTCGCACTCGGTGAACACGCGGTAGAGAACCGCGAGCAGCGAACCCAGTGCGGTCTGGCTGTCGCCCAGCCCCAACCCGTAGGCGAGCTTGCGCACCTGATAGCTTTGCAAGCCCATACCCGGCGCGATGGGCTCCTTCAGGATGGCTGCAGGCTGCGTGCGCGCGACCTCTTCGATCTCCATCCCGCCGGCGGCCGAGGCCATCAAGACGGGCTGCGCGAGGGCGCGGTCGACGATAATGCCTAGGTAAAGCTCGCGCGCGATGGGAAGTGTTTCTTCGACGAGGACGCGGCGGACGACGCGGCCCGCGGGTCCGGTCTGCGCGGTGACCAGCGGCTGCCCCAGCAGCACTTCCGCGTGCTGCCGGGCTTCTTCCGGCGTGCGTGCTTTCTTGATGCCGCCAGCTTTGCCGCGGCCCCCGGCGTGAATCTGGGCCTTGACGACGACCTCGCTGGCCAGAGCGCGCGCAGCGCGTTCTGCCGCCTCCGGGTTCTCCGCCACCTGCCCGCGCGGCACCGGCACGGCGTAGCGGGCAAAGATTTGCTTGGCCTGAAATTCGTGCAGCTTCATGGCTCAGGTAGAGGCGGCTCCCCGCGGGTGCTAGAATGACGGCTTCGTTCCGCGGGGGAGAACGCAGGCCTGGCAAAGCGCGCAGTATAGTGAAGGCACAGCGGTGAATCAAGAATCGTCGTCACACCTCGGGGAGGCTCTGCACAAGCTGGTGGCCGGCGGCAGTCTCGCCCGCGCGGAGGCACACGCGCTGATGGAAGAGATTCTCGCCGGGCGCGCCTCGGAAGCGCAGTTGGGAGCGCTGCTGGCTGCGCTCCGGCTGAAGGGCGAAACCGTGGACGAGCTCGTCGGCTTCGCCGAGGCCATGCGGGCGCACGCGCAACCCATTTTCGCGGATCAACCACCAATGAATGAACCTCTGCTCGACACCTGCGGCACGGGCGGGGACGGCGCCGGCACCTTCAACGTCTCGACCGCGGCCGCCATCGTGGCGGCAGCCGCCGGCGTGCGCGTGGCCAAGCACGGCAACCGCTCCATCTCGAGCCGCTGCGGCAGCGCCG
>JBBIPK010000028.1:0-42923 GCA_037442885.1 Acidobacteriota bacterium
GGCGATGAAGTCATCACCGTCCCCTTCAGCTTCTATGCCACCGTGGGCGCAGCAGCGCGGCTGCGCGCGCGGGCGCGCTTCGTGGATATCGACCCGACGACGTTCAACCTCGACCCCGAATCACTGCGCCGCACCCTGCACCACCTGCCCGCCGAGCAGCGTGCACGCACCCGCGCGCTCATCCCCGTGCACCTCTACGGCCAAGCGGCAGAGATGAAGCCAATCCTCGAATTGGCCACTGAGTTCAACCTCGCCGTCATCGAGGATGCCGCGCAGGCACTGGGAGCCGACTACGGCGGGCGGCGCCTGGGGAGCCTGGGGCGTGTGGGCTGCTTCAGCTTCTATCCCACGAAGAATCTCGGCGGCTACGGCGACGGCGGGCTGCTCACGACGAACGAGGCGGCGCTGGCGGCGAAGCTGCGCTCGTTGCGGGCGCACGGGATTGCGGGGCGGAAGTACTACCACGCGCTGGTGGGAATGAACAGTCGGCTGGACGAATTGCAGGCGGCGGTGCTGCGCGTCAAGTTCCGCTATCTAGAGGCGTGGACACGCGCGCGGCAGGAGCGGGCGGCGCGCTACGACGAGCTGTTCCGGCAGGCCGGGCTGGTGGAGAAGGAAAAGGCGTATCCCGACGCGCAGCAGCCGGTGGTGTTGCCCGGGCGGGCCGCGAACCGTACGCACGTCTTCAATCAGTACGTGATTCGCGCTCACGACCGGGACCGCCTGAAGACCTTCCTGGGCGAGGAGGGCATCGGCACGGAAATCTATTACCCCCTCGCGCTGCACTTGCAAGAATGCTTCGCCGATTGGGGCGGGCGAGCCGGTGACTTCCCTGAAGCCGAGCGCGCCACGCGCGAGGTGCTGGCCCTGCCGATGTATCCCGAGCTGACCGACGAGCAGCAGCGCACCGTCGTCGACGCCATCGCCCGCTTCTACTCCCGCTCACCCGCGCGGCCAATTGCGTTGACAGCAGTGCACAGGCAGGACTAGAGTAGCACCACGGGCATTCCCTAACATTCGAGTCAGGAGGGCAGCCATGCTGAACGAGGCAGCCATCAATGGCTTTCGGGCCAATCTGCGCGGAGAGTTGTTGCGGCCGGGCGACGACGGCTACGACGGTGCCCGCATGATCCACAACGCCATGATCGACAGGCGCCCAGCGCTGATCGCGCACTGCACGGGCACGGCCGATGTAATCGCCTGCGTGCACTTCGCTCGCGAGCACAACCTGCTCGTGTCCGTCCGCGGGGGCGGCCACAGCATTGCCGGCAAAGCGGTCTGCGATGGCGGCCTGATGGTTGATCTCTCCCGCATGAAAGGCATCCGCGTCGATTCTGCCCGGCGCAGGGTCCGCGCCCAGCCTGGCCTGACGCTGGGCGAGTTCGACCGCGAGACGCAGGCCTTCGGCCTCGCCACCACCATGGGCGTGGTCTCAAAGACGGGCATTGCCGGCCTGACCCTCGGCGGCGGACTTGGCTGGTTGATGCGCAAGCACGGGCTGGCCTGCGACAACCTGCTCTCTGCCGATATCGTTTTGGCCGATGGCCAACTACTCACCGCCACCGCCACTCAGAACGAGGACCTCTTCTGGGGTCTGCGCGGCGGTGGTGGCAATTTTGGCGTGGTCACATCGCTAGAGTACCGGCTGCACCCGGTCGGGCCTGTGCTGGGTGGTGGCGTTTTCTACCCCGCTGAGAAGACCCGGGAGGTTCTGCGTTTCTATCGCGACTATGCAACGTCCTCTCCGGACGAGCTGAGCACCCAGGTGGCGACAATCACGCTCCCAGATGTCGGCCGCATGGTGGGCGTTGCCGGCTGCTATTGCGGCACCATGGCTGAAGGAGAAAAGCTGCTGAAGCCGCTGCGCACGTTTGGTCCGCCGGCAGTTGACCTGTTCGCTCCTATTCCCTATGTCCAGTTGCAAAGCATGCTCGACCCGTTCTTCCCCCCCCGGACGGCATGCCTACACGAAGGCAAACTTCCTGAACCATCTCAGCGACACAGCCATCGATACTTTCGCCGAGTACGCGACCGCCCCGTCACCTTACACCTCGGGGGTCCTCGAACATCTGGGTGGCGTGCTCTCCCGCGTACCGCCGACGGAGACGGCTTTCGCACATCGCTACTATCCCTTCAATTTTTCCATCTGGTCAAACTGGGTGGATCCGGCAGACTCGGAGAAGAACATTCGCTGGAGTCGGGATTTCTGGGATGCGATGCGTCCGTTCATGGCGGCAGGCTCCTACGTCAACTACCTCGAGGATGAAGCCGATCCCCGCGCCCGGGAAGCCTACGGGCCGAACTACGAGCGGCTGGTAGCGCTCAAGAACAAGTACGACCCCACCAACTTTTTCCGCCTCAACGCTAACATCAAGCCGACCGCCTGATGGAATAGCTAGGCCTATTCTCTCGTTTCTGATTTTCTTCGGTCGGATGATGGTACGGCAAGGCTGCGGACGTAGGCCACCAGGTGCCAGATTTCTTCGTCGGAATGGATCTTGCCGAAGGCGGGCATGCCGGTCATCCGGATGCCGTGCTTGATGATCCAGAAGAGTTCCGCATCGGAATACTGCTGCACGGCAGGCGACCCGAGGTCGACGGTCCGAGGGTAGAGGGCGCGGCCGATGTCGGTAGGCGTGCGGCCATCATAGCCGTGGCAGGCAGCGCAGCGGGCGGTGAAGTTCATCTGGCCGCGCATCACGCTGACGGGGTCGCCGGACGGCGCGGGCGGGACGCTGCGGGCACCGCCCGAAGAGCGGGCACCGCGAGCAACGAGGAAGCGTTTGGCTTTCGTAGCGAGGTAGGTTTCCAACCGGCCGGGGCCGTCGAGCGCCGACAGGCTGAACTGAGTCACCGCCAGCCCTCCCAGCAGGATCAGGAACATGCCGACGAGAACCCCAACGAGAATGCGACGCATCATCGCGTCCACCTCCGGCGAAAATGCGTGCGGGGAGTCAACGGACCCCCCGCCACTGCCCTCCCACGATGGAGTGCAATTACATCATCGCGCCGGTCTTGACCGTCTTCCAGCCAGCGCCTTCCTTCACCTGGAGCTCGCCCCCGGCCGGGATGAGCGAGCCGTCGCGGATTTCGCCGGTGACTTTGATGGTCTTGCCGACGTGGTCAGCCACCGCCGGTGCGGGCACGACCAGCGCGTAGTGCTTGCCCTGGGCCGTCAGCACGCCGACCGGTGAGCCGCCCTTGGCACAGGCGGTGCCGCAGCCCTTCATCGGGCCGTGGTCATTGCCCGAGCCAGCGCCGGCGAAGTAACACTTGGTGTCCACCAGCGTGCCTTCGACGGTCTTGCTCTCGCCCTTCTCGCCAGCGTAGGCCATAGCCACGCCCAGCACCAGCGCAAGAGCCAACAGCGCGTATCCATACCGCTTCATAGCGAACCTCCCCGAGAATCAAGCAATTCGACTTTCGCGAACTTGCTTGGTTAAGTGAAATGCCCGGTAGGATTAGATGGCGACCTCGCAGCGAGGATGCGGAAATTTTTTTCTGCGACCGCCTCAGGACAAGCGGACGCGGGCGGAGAGTTCGGTGAGGGAGTCGACGAGCAAATCGGGCCGGGCGTCGGCGAGGCGGTCGCTGCCCAGGCCGTAGGTGACGCCGCAGGTCCAGATGCCGGCGTTGCGACCGGTCTCGACGTCAATCTCGGAGTCGCCGACCAGGATGGCCTGGCGCGGCTCGACACCGGTTTCCCGCAGGATGACCTCGACGCCCATCGGGTCGGGCTTCTTGCGCTCGAAGCTGTTGCCGCCGTAGATGGAGCGGAAGTAGTGGGCGAGGCCAAGGCCTTTCAGGATGTCGGCGCTGAAGCGCACGGGTTTGTTGGTGAGGACGGAGAGGATGCGCTTGTGGGCGGCGAGTTCGGCGAGTCCCTCGGCGACGCCGGGGTAGGCGACGGTGTTGTCGAGCATATGCGCGCGGTAGTAACGGAGAAAGAATTCGAGCGCGCGGGCGACCGCGGCGTCGTCGAACTCGGGGCCCAGCGAGCGGCGAATCAGCATCGGGGCGCCGTGGCCGACATAGCCGTAAATCTCCTCGTGCGGCAAAGGGCCCAAGCCGAGCGAGGCGCGGGTGGCGTTGACGGCGAGCGCCAGGTCGAGCTTGGAGTCAATCAGCGTGCCGTCGAGGTCGAAGATGAAGAGGCGCAGGTCGCGCAACGCCTCCGGCGAGAGGCCAGGGGAAGTCATGATTCGCGGAGTGCGCGGGCCGCATCCTCCGGCAGGACAGGGTTCAGGTAGAACTCCTCCTCGCGGAGATATTTTCGGCGGGCTTCGACCCGGGGCAGGATTTCGATGTGCCAGTGGTAGTCGTCGCTGAGTGTCTGCCACTGCTCCAACAGCACCGGCGGCACGAGGCGCGAGGGTTCGGTGTGCAGGGTAAGGTGGAAGGAAGGAGAGATCCGCTCGGCCTTCCGCAGCCCGGTTTGCAGGGCAGCGGCCAGGGAGGGGATCACTCCGGAGTTGGCGGCCGCCACCTCGAAGCTCGAGTCGTGGCGCCGCGGCAGCAGCCACATCTCGTAGGGGTAGCGCGAGGCAAAGGGGCAGAGCAGGACGAAGCCGTCTTGGTCGGCCACGAGACGCGCTTTCTCTTTGGTTTCCTGGCGGATCAAATCGCAGAAGAGGCAGCGCTGCTTGAGTTCGAAGTGGCGGTACGCGGCGCGCAGCTCGCGCTCGACCCGGTGGGGCAGGACCGGCGAGGCCAGCAGTTGGGCGTGCGGATGCGCGATGAGCGCCCCTGCCAGCGAGCCGTGGTTCTGGAAGATCTCGACGTAGCGGACGCGTGGGTCACGCTTGAGATCGGCGATGCGGTCGCGGAACACTTCGACCAGCGCGCACCAGAGGTCGTGGGAGAGGCTGCCGGGGCTGGCGTCGTGCGCCTGGCCCTCGATGATGATCTCGTGCGCGCCGACAGGGTTCATCGAGTCGAAGACGCCCTCGCCGGCGCGGTCGAGCTCGCCTTCGATGTGGAACAGGGGCGCGCGGTCGGCGACGACGCGCACCTGCCAGGCGGCGCCCGCGGGCCGCTCCGTGATCAGCGTCTCGCGTGCGCTGGCCTGCTGCGCGGGACAGAAGGGACACGGCTGGGGAGGCGCGGTCGGCGCGGGCGAGACTTCTCCCGACACCACCCAGCCCCAGGTGAACGGGTCTCGGCGCAAACGCGGCGGCATAAAGGCGGCGCCATTATACCCTGCCACCGCGCTGGCCGAGCGACACCGCGGAGGTGTGCGCAACACAGCCGGAAGAGTCCTGCGCCCTAGCCGGCGGCACCCAGCCCGACCAGCAGGAGCACAAGCAGCAGCAAGCCCAGCCCGGCCACGCTCAGCACGCGCCCGGTGCCGAGCAGGGCGTCGCGCGCTTCACTGTGGCTGGAGAGAACCCCAAGAATCAACGTCAAGAAGCCCCAAGCGAGCACGGGAGCCCAGCCGGGATGGTCAGCCAGGGAAGCCCGGAGCGTCGCAGTGCCTGGGACCCAGGGAAGCAGGAGCGTAACAACCCCGGCGAGGAGCAGGAGAACCAGCAACCAGCGGGAAACGCGCGCCCTGGCAGGCAATTCATATCCCTCGCGCGGCCAGAAGGCCCAGACGAGAATCGCCAGCGCCACGCCGGCCCAGCCGTAGGCGAACAGCTTTCCGTTCACCCACGTCCAGACCTCCAGCACGGGCTGCGGCTGCATCACCGCGCGGCGCGGGAGAAGAAAGACCGGCGCCAGGGCGTTGATGGCGAGGGCAAGCAGGAAAACCGCCAGGCCCACCAGTTGCAGCCAATAGCGCGTGGCAATGGCCCCACAATGGGTGCAGACGGATTCCTGGCCAAAAAACTGTTGTCCGCAGGTTTCGCAGAACAAATCGGTTTCTCCCGAGGGTCGAGTTAGCCGGGATTGTACCCCAACTGGACTTACAGCTCCGGACACAGTCTGCGCACAGGCGAGAGTCCTGTAAATAGGAAAACCGGCCCAGACCAGCCGCAGGCAGGCTCAGCGGGCCTTGATTTCCACGAGGATGATGTGAGCGGTGCCGGCCAGGACTTCGTCGGCATGCTCTTCGGCGTCCCGCCAGACGGCCTGGCCGACGCGGCTGTCGGAGATGCGCGTCGTACCGTCGGGCAGGGTGGCCTTGAAGCGCGCCGAGGTCAGGGTGACGGCAACGCGAGCCGGATGCGAGTGCCAGGGCGACTTGCTGCCCGCGCCGGCGCGAATCTCCACTACCCGCACGCGCTCATTCTCCAACACCACGCGCCCCACGTCCGCCGCCACCTCCGTAAAATCTTTCGCCTGCGTGGTCGGAGCCGGAGGCCGCGCGGCCTTGGGTTCGATTTCAAGCGCATGCACGGGGCCAACGAGGACTTCCGCCGCGTGCTCCTGCGCCTCCACCCAGATGGCTTCGCCCGGACGGTGATCGAAGACAGTCGTGGTGCCGTCGGCGGCCGTGCTCTTCAGCCGATAGCCGGTCACCGCGACCACAACGCGTGCGGGATGCGAATGGAGAGCGACTTTCTTGCCCTGCGGCAGGCGGGCTTCCACCACGCGCACGTAGGCATTCTCCAAGACGACGCGATGGCCGTCCGGGTCGACTTCCGCAGCATCCTTGACCGTTTGGGCCACGGCGCCGCCGGCGCCGCTGGCGCAGGCCAAGGCCAACAGAAGCAGTTTTCTCTTCCAGTTTGCCACGCTGCCGCTCCTTACGGCATCGGCCAGCGGCGCGCAATGCCCAACTGTTTCCACAGCTTGCCCCACTGCCAGATGCCGTAGGCGGCCTCATTGGGCAGGCGATAGCCGAGCTGTCGCGTCAACAGGCAGAGTTGGCCGCGGTGGTGGGCGTCGTGGACGATCGTCAGGCTCATGCACGCCACGGCATCCGGGCAATTGCTCTTGATGCGGCGCGGGTCGCGCGCCACGGCGGCCGCGAGAAACTCCGCCATCGCCTTCCCGCTGCGTGCCAGGGCTCGGGCCGCCTCTTTCTTCGTCACCGTGTGGCGGCTGGTCTGCCGCGGCAGCCGCCGCGGCTTGCCCCACACTTTCAGCCACATCAATCGATCGTTGTGCAGATGCGAGAAAATCGCCGCAACCGTCCGCCCCTTTTCTCCCGGCGGCTCGGCGCGCCAGGCCTGCTCGGGGAGATGCTCAAGCAGCAACTGGTTCATCGCCTCGTTGACCGCACAGACATCCAGGATCGCTCGCTTCATGTCACCCCAGTTGCCTGAACGCTGTCTCACGTGAAGGCTTCTTCGTGTCCTCCGAGGCGGAGGCGTTGCCGCTCTGCGGCCATACTTGACCCACTAGCTCGCGATCTTCGCCATGAAGTCGCGGTGTGGTCCGGCGACCTTTCCAAGCTTGTGTGCGGATACCCCTGAAACCAGCGCGCAGCCTACTCGCGCGCCCAACGATTGTCAAACTCTATTTCCCCGCAGCGGGCCTGCCCTGATTCCCTGCCTCTTGCTGCTCTGTGCCTGCGTGTGTAGACTCCTGTTCTCATCCGACGGTGGCGAAAATCTTCCCATTCCGCGCCTTCCGCTACGACCCGCAGAAAGCCAGTGCGCCGCTGGAGAAGCTGGTGACGCAGCCCTACGACAAGATTACGCCGGAGATGCAGGCGCGCTACTACAGCTACGGCCCGCACAACCTGATCCCGCTCGAGTTGGGGCGGAAAGAGTCGGACGACACCGAAACGAACAATGTCTATACGCGGGCGGCGGCTTGGCTGGAGGAGCAAATCCGAGCGAGTGTGCTGGTGCAGGACGCGCGGCCTGCGCTGTATCCCTATTTTCAAGAATTCACGGTGCCGGGAACGAAGGAGCGGCGCACGCGCAAAGGGCTCATCGTCCTGGGCCAACTCGAGGACTACGAGGCGCGCGTGATCCACCCGCACGAGCGGACACTGGCGGGGCCGAAGCAGGATCGGCTGGAGCTGCTGCGCCGGACGCGCACGCAGACGGGACAACTTTTCCTTCTCTATGACGACCCGCGAAAGGAGGTGGACCGCCTGCTGGCGCAGGCGGCGAAGACGGAGCCCGTCGCGAGCATTACTGACGAATATCAGGTGACGCACAAGCTCTGGCGGGTGGACGCGGACGAGACGATCGCGCAATTTCAGCAAGCCCTGGCGGAGAAAAAGCTCGTCATCGCCGACGGCCACCACCGCTACGAGACCGCGCTCGCCTACCGGAATGAATGCCGGGCAAAAGCTGGCGGGGCCGAAGGGCCGCACGAGCGGGCGATGATGACGCTCATCAATATGCACAGCGAAGACTTGACGATTCTCCCCACCCACCGGCTGGTGCACAGCCTGGAGGATTTCAGTTTCGAGAAGCTGCGGGAAGCGGCAAGCCGCTATTTCGACTGGTACGCCTACCCGTTTGAGCGCCCGGGCGACCGGCCGGAGGCCGAGCGGCGCTTCCGCAAGGACTTGACCGAGCGCGGGCGCAGCCGGCAGGCCATTGGAGTCTGTGCGGGCGGGCAGAAGGCGTTCTACTTGTTTCTGCTGCGGGCGGAGGCGGACCTGGCGAAGTGGCTGCCGGAGGTGTCGCCGCGGCAGCGCGCTCTCGGCGTCGTGCTGCTGCACAAGTTGCTGCTCGAGCGCTGCCTGGGGCTGGATGAGGAATCCATCCGGCAGCAGAAGAATCTGCGCTACGTGCGCGAGTGGGAGGAGGCGGTGGGCGCGGTGGAAAAGGAGGAGGCGCAGGTGGCGTTTCTGCTCAACCCGCTGCGGCCGCCGCAGGTGGGCGAGGTGGCCTTTGCAGGGGAAGTGCTGCCGCAAAAGTCGACCGACTTCTATCCCAAGCTGCTCTCCGGCTTGACCATTTATCGACTCGACGCGCCCTAGGCGGAGTTCGGCAAGGCGCAAGGCCTTGCCCTACCCAAGCAACCCGAAGGGGGAAGGTGAAGGATGCGGGTGCCGGTGTTTGAGATGGAGCGGTGGCAGTCGGTCTGGGAGAACCAGGTCGAGCTGAATATCTCCGAGAGCGGCGTGCATCCGCTGACCGCGGAGGAGCTAGTGGGTGACGCCGAGACGCTGCGCGGCCTGCTGGCGCTGCCGCAGATCTACCCGCCCACGCAGGGGAGCGCCGAACTGCGCGGCCACATCGCGCTGCTCTATCCGGGGGCGCGCGCCGAGAACGTGCTCGTCACAACCGGGACGGCGGAAGCGAACTATCTGGTGACCTGGGCGCTGGTCGAGCCAGGCGACGAAGTTGTCTTCATGCAGCCGAACTACATGCAGATTGCCGGCATCGTCGAGGGCTTCGGGGCACGGGTGAAGCCGCTCTGGCTGCGGGAAGAACTGAAGTGGCAGCCGGACTTGAATGACCTCGACAAACTGGTCACCGCCAAGACGCGCTTCATCGCCGTCTGCAATCCCAACAATCCCACCGGCGCCGTGCTCAGCGAAGAGGCGATGCAGGCCATCTGCCGCGCGGCGGCGAATGTGGGGGCGTGGATACTGGCCGATGAAGTGTACAGGGGGGTGGAGTTTCAGGCGGGTGCGGAGCACCTCTTCCAAACCGCCTATCTGGGGATGACGCCGAGTTTCTGGGGGCGGTACGAGCGCGTGCTCTGCACCGGCGGATTATCGAAAGCCTATTCGCTGCCGGGGCTGCGCACGGGCTGGATCGTCGCTCCGCCCGCGATGGTGGACAAACTCTGGGCGTATCACGACTACACCACCATCGGGCCCACGCTGCTGGGCGAGCGGCTGGCGACGCTGGCGCTGGCGCCAGCGCGGCGGGACTGGATCCTGGCGCGCAACCGGCGCATCCTGCGGGCGAACTACCCGATTGTGTGCGACTGGGTGGCGCGCAGCAACGGACGCTTGACGCACGTGCCGCCGGTGGCGGGCGCGATTGCCTACGTGGGCTGTCCCGGGGTGAACACGGCCGAACTCGCCGAAACGCTGCGTACCCGCAAGAGCGTGCTGATTGTCCCGGGCGAGCAGTTTGCGATGAAGTCCTACGTGCGGGTGGGCTTCGGCGGCGAGCCCGACCCGCTGCGCCGTGCCCTCGCCCGCGTCGACGAACTTCTCAGCCAAGAGAAAAAAGGACTAGCCTGACAGCTATTGCACGACCAGTGTCACGGTCATGGAGCGCTGGATGCCGGCGGAAGTGGCATTGACGGTGATATTGTAGGTGCCCGGCGGCGTCCCGGGATTAGGCGGCCGAGGCGGCGAACCACCGCCACCACAGGCCATCTGGAAGACCAGCAGGAAAATCAGCAGCACCAGCCAGGAACTACCCCCACGTAGGCGGAAAAGCAGATTCCTTGCTACGCTCGGCATGACAATGCCCACAGATATCAAACCAACGAAGACCAAGCCGGGAAGTCCCAGCCAGAAGGCCCAGAGCGGCCGGGTGTCTTTGTCGCCGAAGGGTGGCGTGAGGAACGCCGACGGCGCCTGCGTGGAAATCGCCAAGTTCACGTCCTCGGGGTTGGGGCCGGGGGTGAGCGGGTTGCGCGAGAAGCTACAGGCGGCGCCAGCCGGCAGTTGTCCACAACTGAATGTAATCGGAGTACTGATGCCGCTGGCCGGGCTCACGCGGAGGGTGTAGTTGGCAGTCCCGCCCCGAGAAACAGTTATGCTGGAGGGCCCCGAGGAACTCAAGGCGAATTCAGGCTGAGTGAGGTTGAAGACCAGCGAGCCGCCGATCCCGCTCCAGTCGGTGACCATGAAAGAGTAGGTGGTTCCCGGCGTGGGGGTGAAGCTAATCTGGGACTGGAGCCCAACTGCATCGTCGTTGCACTGCACCGAGGCGAAGGAGCCGGGCGCGCCCGTCCAGACCGAGAGAATCGTGTCGTAGTTGCTGCCGAAGGTGTTGGCGGTAATGGGGGCGTTGCTGGTGGGAGTGAACTGATACCAAACGCTCCTCTCCCGGCTGCCATTGCCGCACAGGGGGACCGGGTCGGTCAGCTCGGTGGTGGCCCCACGGGAGTCCGCGTTGTGGGCAAAGGGCAGGGTTGTGACTTGAATCGCATTGGCAAAGGCATCGTTCGGCGCCGGCATCACCACCTCAAGGAATAGCGGATCGGAGAGGCCGCCGCCGGGGGCGGGATTGAAGACCCGGACTTCGGCCGTCCCTACGGTCGCGATGTCGCCGGCTGGGATAGCCGCCCGCAACGTGAACCCATTCACAAAGGTGGTCGTCCGGTCATCTCCGTTCCAGCGCACGACAGAGGAGGGAACGAAGTCCAGGCCAAACACTTCCAGGGTGAAAGCGGGGCCGCCCGCGGCCACGGCCTCCGGCTGGAGGAAGAAGGGGGCAGCCAAGGGGTTGTCAATCTGGACGGTGAGAGGAGCGGAGGTACCGCCGCCGCGTGCGGGAGTGAAGACGGTGAGCTGGTGGGGGCCGGTGGCATAGCTGTCCCCGAGCGAGATGGTCACCTGCGCCTGCGTGCTGTCGAGCACGGTTGTGGGCCGGTCGGCGCCGTCCCAGCGCACGACCGACGCGGAGACGAAATCGGTGCCGGTCACGGTCAGCGTCACCGGGGCGCGACCCGCCAGCAGGGTGTCGGGCGTGACGCTGGCCACCGAAGGAAGCGGATACTCGTCATAGACCGTAAAGGCTACGGCGTTGGAGGCGCCGCCGCCCGGCGCAGGGCTGGCGACCCTAACCAGGGCGGTGCCGGCCGTCGCCAAGTCGGTATCCGGGATAAGGGCATCGAGCCGCTTGCTTGTGACGAAGGTGGTGGAGCGATCGGCTCCGTTCCACTGCGCGGTCGAGCCGGGGACAAAATTCACGCCGTCGATTCTCAGCGTGAGCGGGGGATCGCCGCTGAGGGCGGTGAAGGGGGAGAAGGAGTTGATGAGGGGAGCGGGGCTGCCGAGCGTCCAGAGGAGGGCGGTGTTATCAGCCAAGCTGGGCGTCCCGAAGCTGAACTGCGCCGCCACCTGCGCGGCCACCTGGACGCCGACCGCGGCGGTGGCACCCGCGTCGGCGAAGGCGCAATCGCCACCAAAGAAGACATCGGCGTAGTTGAAGAGGACATCGCTGCTCGATTCGAACAAGACCACTTGGAAGCGAACCGAAGGCGTCGTATCTCCGAGGAAGCCGCAGACAAAATGGCTGACGTTGCGCCACTCGATGACCAGCTCGCGGTTGGGGGCGCTGCCCCTCACCTCCCAGAAGACCTGCTGGGTTGAGCCCGTGGGGAAGAGGTCGTCCCAGAAGGGTGAAACCAGCGTGGCCTGGTTGGCGTAGGGCAGCGGCTGGCTGGCCGCGCTGGTGAAGGCGCCCTGGAAGTTCAGGTTGCCGTTGCTGCTGACGTAGACGCTGGCGAAGCTGCCGCCGCCAAATTGAATCGGGAAGGGCGGATTAATCACTGCCGAACTGTCATCGCTCATAAAGAGGTTGGTGCCGGTAATGGTGCGGTAGTTGAGGGCGGTGGAGGAGAACTGGTAGGGGGAGAGGACCTGGACGGTGACGACATCGTTGCCGGGGAAATTGAGGGTGAAGCTGCCCGTGGCAGCGGGCACCCACTGGCCGGAATAGATGCCGTCGCCGGCCTGCTGGTCGAAGCCGAGGCCGTCGTCGGTGAGGGTGACGGTCTCGCCGCCGGGACTGACGCTGACCTGGACATTGCCGTTGGGGTTGGCACAATTGATGTGCAGCGCGGCCATGTTCAGGGGGAGGCCGGGGGTAGTGGTGGCGGTATTGGGAACTGGCTGGAGGCGGGAGAGCACGATTGAGTTCGAGCAGGTCAGCGCACCGCGGGCGTTGAGGCGCTTCTGGGTGACAGTCTGGCTGAGAGCCGGAAGGTTGTCGCCACCCGACAGGATCAGGTTCTTGATGGCGCGGAAGTCGCGGAGCGGGTCCTGGGCAGCGAGCAGGGCGGCCACACCGGCGACGTGGGGCGTGGCCATGGAAGTGCCGCTGGCAGAAAAATAGGTATTGAACGGAGTTGTGCTCAGGATGTCCTGGCCGGGTGCGCCGAGGTGGACGGTGCGCCGCCCGAAGTTGGAGAAGGAGGCGCGGGCGTCGGTGCGGGTAGTGGCGGCGACGGAGATGACGTTGGGGAGGTAGTAGGTGGCAGGGAAGAACTGGGAGGTATCGTTGTTCGCCGCGTCGTTGCCGGCGGCGGCAATGAAGAGGATGCCGCGCTGGCGATGGGCGTCGATGGCGTCGAGCAACGCCTGCGAGAAAGGCCCGCCACCCCAACTGTTGTTGGTGGCGACGATGTTGACGCCGCGATCCTTCATCATCGAGAAGTACTCCAGGCAGGCGATGGCGCCCTCGGTGGAGCCGAAGCCTAAACTGCCGAGGAATTTGCAGGCGATGAGCCGCACGTTCCAGTTGACGCCGACCACGCCCACGCCGTTGTTGCCCACGGCGCCGATGGTGCCAGCGACGTGGGTGCCGTGGCCGAGGTCGTCCATCGGGTCGGAGTCGCCATTGAACGTGTCAATGCCGTAGCAGTCGTCGACGAAGCCGTTGCCGTCGTCATCCACGCCGTTGGCGTTGCAGTCGGGAGTGTTCTGGAACATGTTGGCATTGAGGTCTTCGTGGTTGTAATCAATCCCGCTGTCAATCACACCCACGACGACGTTGGAGTCGCCGGTGCTAACGTCCCAAGCCTCGGGGGCGTCAATGTCGGCGTCGAGGGTGCCGCCGCTCTGGCCGGTGTTGTGAAGTCCCCAAAGCTCAGCAACGCGCGGGTCGTGGAGTGGCGAGCACGCGCCAGGTGTAGTTGGGCTCGGCGTAGAGGACCTCGGGGTTGCGGCGGTAGAGCTTGACCGCGGCGTCAACCGACATGCCTTCGGGGAGGCGGACGACGTGCAGATCGCGGACGGACTTAAAACTGCGCAGCCACTTCGCCGCGCACCGCCGCGTGCGCTTGCGCGCGGCCGGTCTTGGACGCTCCCGCGCGAAACCGCACTAGAGCACTTCGCCCGGCACATACTTGGGGCCCTGGGCAGCCGTGAACGAAGGGGAGTCAGCAGGCCTCACGAGTTGCGCGGGTGCAGAGCTTTGCGCCAGCGCCAAGCCGACGACGAAGCAAGAAGAAAGCCTGCAAAGGAGATACCTGCTCATTCTCGCCTCGCCCCCAACGAGCTAGAAGATGCCCCGGCCTTGTCCGCGTTGCTGGATTCCCCGGACTCCACGCGCGCGCAGCCCCGGTGTCAAGGACTCGCGCGCAGCGACTAGCGGAAGCTGGCGAGGGCGGCGGGTTCGTCGGAGAAGGTCTCGAAGACGGTGAGCAGGCGGGTGACCTGCAAGGTCTCCTGGAATTTCTTGGTGAGGTTGACGAGCTTGAGCTGGCCGTCCTGCGCTTTGCTGGAGGTGTAGGCGCTGACGAGCGTGCCGACGCCGGCCGAATCAATGAAGCTGACGCTGCCCAGATTGAGTAGGATTTTTTTCTTGTTGGCAGCGAGCAACTGCTTGATGCGCTCGCGAAACTGGTTGCACTCCTCGCCCAGAATGATTTTCCCGTCCAGATCCAGAATCGTGACCCCTTCGGCCTCGCGGCTGGAAATCTTCAATGGCACGGCCTTCTCCTTCCTCTCACACTAGATGAAATCGGAACAGGACATATAGTAGCCGCAGCGCTCGCAGATGAGCTTGCACTGGCGCGCCCGCAGCCGGGTCGCGCAGCGCGGACAAACCAGCATCGGCTCCTGCTGTCGCTTCGACACCGGCCCTGAGACCTTCGCGCCGTCCGGCGGCTCTTCCACGGCTGCCCTCTTATAGCACGCCGCCTGCGCGCGTGCAAAGCACCTCTTCCGAACTACTCGAATTCCCTTCTGGGCAGCGGCCTCCCCGAATACCCAGCAACGGCGGGCTGGGACAATCGGCGGCTCATTGTTAGAAGATGCCGAAGAGCTTTTTCTTTTTCTTCTGCTCTTCAGTCTGCGGCTGGGCCTGTGGCTCCTGGACGCGCCGCGGCGTGCCGGTGAGAGTGAACTTGGGGTTCTCGACGGTGCCGGTGATGCGGAACGGGATGCGGAACTTGCCCGGGCCGCCCAACGCCTGGGTCACCGCGCCGCCCAGGTCGCGCCCCAGCCCGCGCAGCGCACTGCGCAGGCTCTGCTTGCCCGCTTCGGGCGTGTCCGGTTCGGTTGCGCCCGATTCAGGCGCTCCAGCGGCCAGGATAGCGACGCCGGCGTAGTCAAGCGTTCCGTCAAGACCCAGGCTCCCGCGCACTTCTCCCTCCAGCCCCTCGCCTGCGAGCTTCAGCGCCCGGCTGTGCACCCGCTGCTCGGCAATGCGGAGGTCGCCCTCGAAGGCGCTGAAGCGCGTCTCGCCCTGCGGCACGCCCAGCGCGAGGAACTGGACGAGCTTGCCGAGCGAGCTGCGCACGTCGAGGCCGGGGAAGGTACCGTCACGCACGGCAAAGCTGCCCTGGCCGGCGAGCGTCTTCGCCGGGTCGGCTGCGCCCAATGCGAGGTTCAGGTCGAGTTTGCCTTCGAAGATGCCAGTCAGGTGGCTCCGGTGCTGGGGATTGGCAGCCGCGCTGACTTTGCCGATGTCCACGCCGGCAAGCTCCAGGCTGACGCTGGCGGGTTTCGCGTTCTGTGCGAGGTCAATGCGCGTCGCGGCTTTTGCCGTACCGCCATAGAGCGCGAGCGTCACCGGCTCCACCTCCAGCCGCGTGGTGTAGAGGCGCAGGCTGGCGCGGAAATTCTCGGCAGCCAGCGGCGGGAGCTTGACGCTCCTCACTTCCACCGTGCCGCGTGCCAGCAATTGTGTCGGGGTTGCGCCAGCGGCCGGCGCCCGCGTGGCCGCTGCCGGGACGCCCGATTCGGGCGCGCTCGCGGGCTGCGCGGCGAGCAGCGCGCTGACTTCGGCCAGATTGATTTCGTTCGCCCGCAGCGCGAAGTCGGCCACCGGCTTCTCAAGGTTGGCGATGCGGACGCGGCCGCTCGCCTGCAAGGTCCCCAGCGACAACTCGCAGTCGCCGTCGGCGGCGAAGTTCTTCACCGTCACCTGGCCTTTGCTGAAGCGCAGGGGCTGCTGGAACGCGGCCAGGTGCAGCTCCACCTTGCTTAGCGGCACGCTCGCCTCCATCCGCTTCTCCCAGTCAGCCCGGGTGAAGTCGAAGCCGCGGGCTTCGGCGGATACGCCCGCGAGCCGCCACGCCGGGACAACCCGCTTGCTGCGGCGCGCGAAGTTGCCGGCGCTGACTTCGAGCCCTCGCAGCGCGATTTCATCAATCTGGGTGAGCCGGACGGGGGCGGCCTGGCCTGCGCCTTTCTTTGGTGCTTGCTGCGCACGGGTGAGCTTGTCGAGCAGGCTGTAATTGGTCTGCCCGGTGTCGCTGGTGAGCAGGCTGAGCTTCACGTCCTCGAACGTAAGCGAATCAATCTCGACTTCGCGCCGCAGCAGGGGCCGCCAAGCGAGGCCCACGGCGATGCGGCGGACGCTGAAGGTGTCGCCGGCGGGGAAGTCGCGCGGGTTGAGCAGGCGGAGGTTCCCCACCTCCACGCGCAGGGGAAGGAAATGCAGGCGCAGGCTCTCGAGGGCGAGCTCGCGGCCGGTCTCTTTCTTGACCAGTTGCATGAGGTCGGCGCGGTAGCGGTCAAGGTTGAGGAAGTAGGGCGCGGCCAGCGCTACGACGAGCAGCAGGCCCAGAATCGTGGCGAGAACGGCAAACCACCGCCGGCGATACCAAACCGGCTTCAAGCTGGCAGGAGCAGAACCCATCGGCGTTGCCTGACCGGGGCGCGGCGGAACTTCCTTCGTAGCAGATTCGCGCCCCGCGGGCAAGCCGTTTCAGTCTAGCCTGCGGCGCGACGCGCACCGGCGAGACGCGGGTGCCACCAAGCAAGAAGCTTGTTCGCCCATTGGGGTAGAGTGAGGGCCGGACCCCTGCCGCGGCCTGCCTGGGCAGGCAGACCCCCTGGAGGCTTGCCTAGGCGCGCACCTCTTCCAACGGATGCACTGCTCTTCTGATGTTGCGCAGTTCTCTGTCTTCCACCGTCGCTAGGTCGTAGTTTGTCTGCAGATTCATCCAGAAGCGGGCACTGGTGTTGAAATACTGCCCCAGCCGCAAGGCGGTGTCCGGCGTGATGGCGCGGCGCCCATGGACGATTTCAGAAACCCGATTGGCCGGGACACGCAGATCCAGCGCCAGCCGGTTCATCGTCAGCCCGAGAGGAATCATGAACTCCTCCCGCAGAACCTCTCCCGGATGCACCGGCCGCAACCGCTTCGCCATGGCTCTCTCCTCGCTCAATGATAGTCCACAATCTCTACATCATACGCGTCGCCGTCCCGCCACACGAAACAGATCCGCCACTGGTCATTGATGCGGATGCTGTGTTGTCCCTTCCGCTCGCCCCGCAGCGCTTCCAGCCGGTTCCCTGGCGGCGCCGCCAAGTCGCGTAGTTCTCCAGCGGCATCCAACATGGCGAGCTTCCGCAGTGCCACCCTGGCAATTGCCTGGAATCTTCTCACCCGCTGTCGCGCGTACAGGCGTTCCGTCTCCCGGCACCGGAACGACCGTATCATACGGATAGCGTATTACGCAAGCCATAAAATGTCAAACTGCCGGCGGCTTGGTCCGTGTTCTCTTGGGGAACTTTGTCTGCTAGGATGGCGTACCGGTAACTGTGGGGAGGGTGCTCCCGAAAGAGGAAAGGCGCTCTCCCGAAGCCTCCGGATGCGTCTAATCGAACCGATGCCCTCAGTCCTGCCTGTCCCAAACGCTTCGGGGCCTGAACTTAGGAGGTCTGCGATGAAAACCGTGTCCCGCGTGTTGGTTGTTGTTCTGCTCTCGGCGCTGGCGCTGCTTGGCCAGGGCTCTGACGTCATCACGCCCGCCGAGAATCTCGTGGTTGAAAACATCCCGCCCATCCCGGCTGCTATCGCCGAGGCGGTGGGGCGCTACACGGAGTTTCGCGGGGCGAGCTTCGAGGGCTGGCATCCGACGCGGCGGGAAATGCTCATCTTCACGCGCTTCGGCGACACCCAGCAACTCCATCGCGTCAACTTCCCCGGCGGCGCCCGCACCCAGCTCACCTTCTTCCCCGACCGCGTGGGCGGAGCCACCTATCAACCCACCCGGGGCGACTACATCGTTTTCAGCAAGGACGTAGGCGGGGCCGAGTGGTACCAGAACTACCGCCTCGACCCGGCCACCGGCGCGATTACTTTGCTCACCGACGGGAAGTCGCAGAACGGCCTGGGGGTGTGGTCGAATGCCGGCGACCGCATGCTCTATAGCTCCACCCGCCGCAATCGCCGCGACCGCGACATCTACTTGATCAGCCCCACCGACCCCAAGACCGACCGGCTGCTCGTGCAGGTAGAAGGCGGCGGCTGGGGCGCGCTCGAGTGGTCGCCCGACGACAAGCAGTTCCTGCTCGGCGAATACATCTCCATCAACGAGAGCTACATCTGGCTGGTGGACGTGGCCACGGGCGAAAAGAAGCTGGTGACGCCCAAGGGCGGACCGGAGAAGATCTCCTACCAAGGTGCCGCGTTCAGCAAGGACGGCAAAGGCCTCTACGTCACCACCGACAAGGAGTCCGAGTTCCAGCGGCTGGCCTACATTGATCTCGCCACGGGCAAACACACTTACCTCACCAGCCACATCCCCTGGGACGTGGACGACTTCGAGCTGTCCAAAGACGGCAAGACCCTCGCCTTCGTCACCAATGAGGAAGGGATGAGTGTGCTGCGCCTGCTCGATACCGCCACCGGCAAGGAGAAGCCCGCGCCGAAGCTTCCCGTCGGCAACGTCTTTGGCATCGACTGGCACAAGAACAGCCGTGAGCTGGGCTTCACGATGGTGGGCGCGCGCAGCTCGGCCGACGCCTACTCCCTCGATGTTCAAACCGGCAAGGTGGAACGCTGGACGTTCAGCGAAACCGGCGGCATCCCCACCGAGAACTTCCCCGAAGCCGAGTTGGTGCGCTGGAAGAGCTTCGACGGGCTAGGCATTTCCGGCTTCCTCTACAAGCCGCCGGCCCGCTTCACGGGCAAGCGCCCTGTGATTATCAACATCCACGGCGGGCCGGAGGCGCAGTTCCGGCCGGGCTTCCTGGGGCGGAACAACTACTACTTGAACGAGCTGGGAATCGCGCTTCTCTTCCCCAACATCCGCGGCTCCTCGGGCTACGGCAAGACCTTCGTGGCGATGGACAATGGGATGAAGCGCATCGGCGCCTACCGCGACATCGAGGCGCTGCTCGACTGGATCAAGACCCGGCCCGACTTAGACGCCGACCGGATTCTCGTGACCGGCGGGAGCTACGGCGGCCATATGACGCTGGTGGTGGCCTGGATGTACAGCGACAAGATCCGGTGCGCGGTGGACGTGGTCGGCATGTCCAACCTCGCCACCTTCCTCGAGAACACCGAGGCCTACCGGCGCGACCTCCGCCGGGCCGAGTACGGCGACGAACGCGACCCGCAGATGCGCGCCTGGATGGAGCAGTACGCCGCCACCACCAATGCCGCCAAGATCAAGAAGCCGCTCTTCGTCATCCAGGGGGCGAACGACCCGCGCGTGCCGCGCTCGGAGTCCGAGCAGATGGTGGCGACGGTGCGCGGCGTCGGCACGCCGGTCTGGTATCTGATGGCGAAGGATGAAGGACACGGCTTTGCCAAGAAGAAGAACGCCGACTTCCAGTTCTACGCCACGGTGCTGTTCATCCAGGAGCACCTGCTAAAGTAAGCCGCGACCGGCGACCCGTGACCCGTGACCGGTGTTAAGTGGGCGGTGATGGGTGGCCGGTGAGCCCGCGAGTGGCACAGGCGTCTCGCCTGTGGCTTCCCTGCCTCCTCGTTTCCATTCAGCGCTGGCGGTTCCACCACCAACTGATCATGCCGACGATGGGGTTTTGGCGGGTGGGGGGGAGGGTGAGGGGGGGGTAGTGCTTGTTCTCGGGGACGAGCACGAGCCGGCCGGCAGTGTCGCAGTCGAGCCACTTGATGGTGACGCCGTCCTCGTAGCGGGCGGCCACCATGCGATGGCGCAGGAGCAGCGGGTCGCGCTGGGAGTGGTCAATGGCGACGATGGCGCCGTCGTTCAGGATGGGGCTCATCGAGTCGCCGCGCACGTGCACGCAGGTGAAGTTGGCGGGGTTGGGGCACCAGGCGTAGTAGATGAGGGCAAAGCCGTCGAGGTCGCGCTCGGAGATTTCCCGCGGATGGCCGGCGGCGGCCTCGTCCTTGAGCAGCGGCAGTGGCACGTAGTAATCGAGCCGCTCCAGCGCCCGGAAGCGCTCGCCCCACTCCTCCAGCGTGACAACCTTCAGCTCGGGCGCCAGCAGGCGCTCGCGGCGCTCCCGCAACGCCGCCGCTAGCCGCCGCGGCTCCGCTCCCACGCGCTCGAGCAGCCGCCGGTAGAACCACTTGCCCAGCGGCGAGTCCGACGGCGCCAGCCGCGCCAGTTGCGCGTAGCGCTGCGGAGCTGGCTCGCGGCTGCCCTGTTCCCAGTCGGCCACGATCTTCTTGCTGATTCCAACCTGCTGACCCAGTTGGGTTTGCGAGAGGCCCAGGGCCTTTCGCAACTCTTTGACCTTTTGCGACCAATCGGGGAGCATCCTCACTCCACCCTCTTGACAATGTACACCAAATTGGTGTACACCACCTCGGTATATGATACCGGATGTGGGGTCAGGAGGCAAGCACTTTTTTCTGCCCCCTCCCCCGCCGCGAGGTGCACGATGAAAGCGCACAAACCGGCCTCTGATTTTTCCCGGGAATTCTCCCTCCCGCGCACGCCGCGCGTGGACACCTGGGCCGACGCCGACACGGCTCTGGCCGAGCTGGGCAAGCTCGAACACACGCAGGCGCAACTCGAGCGTGAGCGTGCGCAAGCGCTGGCTCGCCTTGATGCCCGCGCCGACCGCCTGCAGGAGCGCGCCACGCGTCTGGCGCGGGCCCTGGAAGGCTTCTGCCGCGCCCAGGCCATCGAGGGAACGGATCGCAACGGTCATCCGGCGGCGCTGCTGGCCAGCGGCCGCCGCAGCCGGCGGCTGGTCTTTGGCCGCGTGGGCTTCCACCGCGTGCACCGGCTGGTGGTGGCCGACGCCGCGCGGGCGGTGGCGCGGCTGGCACAGAACGGTCTGGGGATGCGCTTCCTGCGCGTGGAGCGGCACCTCGATCGCGAGGCCCTGCACCGCGCCCTGCTCGCCTCGCCGAGCACTTCCGACGGACGCGCGCGATCCGGGCGCGCGCGCACGCTGGTCCGGGAACTGGCCCGCACCGGCATTCGTCTGGAGACGCGCGACGCCTGGTTCTACGAGCTCAACCGCGCGGCGGTCGCGCGCTGGAGCTGAGGCGGTGACGCTCAGTGCGATGGATGCTGGCACGGCCAATCCGTCTCGGCAGCGCCGCAAGAAAGACGAGCGCCTGCCGCTGCTGGCCGACCAGGACGACCGCGACCTGCTCGACGTCCGCACCGCCGCGCGCCTGCTGGGGAAGTCGCGCGACAGCATCTATCGCTACCTGGAAGAGGGCCGCTTGGGCGGGCGCAAGGTGGGGGCGCGCTGGTTCGTCTTCCGCGATGCGGTGGACCGCTGGTGGGAGGCAGGGCTGGTTGAGCAGACCCATCCCGAGCCGTACTCGCCCGACTCACCCGGCCACCGCGCCCGCCGCCCGCGCTAGCGCCGTGTCTTCTTCAGCGGGCTGGCGAAGTACCACTGCTTGCCGAAGAGGTCTTTGACGGCGGCGCGGCGGCCGCCGGGCGGCCGGTTCGCGGGCTTCTCAATGCTGACGCCGCCGGCCGCAACCGCACGCTGATAGGCGGCGTCCACGTCGGGCACAGTGAGCAGGAGCATGGCGGCGGTGGGGTCAGGAGTCGGTATCGGGGAGCCTGGAGGTGGGCACGCTCGCCTCGGGCACACCCGCATCGGGCACGCCGGGAAAGTGGATGGCGACGCCGTAGCGCTGAACGTTGTGGTTGAGCAGGTTCGACGGCTGGGGGAGGTGAGGAGCCTCGCCACCCAACGTTGGCGGGCGGGCCGGCTCGGTGCGGACGACGAAGCCGTCCAGGGTGAGCCGGCCGTTGCCGTTGGCTTGGCCCGCGGCGTCCAGCACCACGCGCACGCGGGAGTGCAGCGCGAGCCGGTGGCGGCTCAGGACGTAGGCGCCGTGAAAGCTGAGGTTCTCGAGGTGCGCTTCCTCGGCGAAGGGGTGGCTGTTCTCCCAGCCCTCGAGGATGACCTCGCGCTGCGCCGGGTGACGCTGGCTGAGGCGGCGCGGGCGCGTGCCGATGCGGAGTCGGCCGGGGTCGAGCGAGTAGACCGCGCCTTCGCTCGCCGCCCAGGTGTTGGGGAAGGACTGGCGGGCGTCGCGCAGCATGAGGTCAATCTCGTCGTCGCGCCGGGCGGGCTCGTGGTGAAAGAGGACGAGGTTTTTGACGTTGGCGTCGCGCGCGATGCGCACCGCTTCCGCCCAGGAGCTGTGGCCCCAGCCGCGGAATCGGGTTGCCAGCTCGTCGGGGGTGAAGTGGGCGTCGGCGATGAGGAGGTCCGCGTCCCAGGCGAGCTCGCGGACGGCGTGGTCAAAGCTGGGGAAGCCGGGCTCGTGGTCGCTGGCATAGACGACGCTAGTGCCGTCGGCTTCCAGCCGGTAGCCCAGGCAGCCCTGCGGGTGGTTGAGCCGGCGCGTGCTCACGCGCACGCCGTCGAGCTCGAAGCGTTCTTCGCCAATCTCCTGATACTGCCGCTGGGCGTGAAGCGCAGCAGGACTGGTGGGGAAGAAGGGCGGCTGGAGGAGGTGGTCGAGCGCTTCCTGGAGGCTGAGGATGGAGCGGCCTTGCGGGCGCGGCCCGAAGAGGTGGAAGTTGTTGCCGTAGATATAGAGCGGCTCAAAGAAGGGCAGCCCCTGCACGTGGTCCCAGTGGAAGTGGCTGAAGAGGAGGTGGGCGCGGAGCCCGGTCAGGCCTGCCAGCGTGGTGCTGGCAGGCAGGCCGAGCAGACTGCGGCCCAATTCCTGGATGCCGGTGCCGGCGTCGAGAATGAAAAGGGTTTGCCGCTCCGAGTCGGGCACGCCCGTACGGCGGACGGTTACGCAGGCGGTGTTGCCGCCGAAGCGCCACTGGGCGCGGTCAGGCGCGGGAGTGGAGCCGCGCACGCCCCAAAAAGTAACCTCCACCGGTCACCTCTCGGAGTGGCTAAAAAAAATTTCCCGCCAGCCGCCCCCTGGCGGAAAACGCGGAGGAGGGAGAACCCGTAATCAGGCCCTACAGAATCCCCCCACTTAGGTCTGAATTATAAGGCGCGGGGGCGGTGGCGTCAAGTCGAAGATGCAAGGCGGTCCGCCCCGGCCCGCGCCGGTGTCGGGCCGGGGAAGGCGAGGATGGAAGGCTCAAGCCTTCCGTCCCGACAAAAGTCGGCGAGGGACCCTGCAGGGTTCCCCAAACGGAATCGTCGCCGCTACCCTTTGCCCCTCACCCTCTGGGGGTTGTGTGCGGGAGGCGAATGGGCGCATACTCTGCCCGCGTTGGATACCCGGGAGTCCACTCGAGGGAGGGCATCATGACCCGTCCCCTAATCTCGCTTGTCCTGGTCTCGCTCCTGCTTCTCATCCTTTCCGCCGGGCTGGTTCATCCTGCCGCCGCCCAGCAAACTCAGCCTGCGTCGCCGACCGTTCAGCAAGCTCCCGCGCCGCCGCCTGCGAAAGAAGAAGTGACGAGCTACCGGCTGTCGCCGGAAAAGTATCGCCAGGCGGTGGCCTATTCCCGCGCGCGCTACCGGCTCTACTTCATCGGCTTTGTCTACGGAGTAATCGTGCTGCTGGTGGTGCTGGCGGGGCGGGTGGCGCCGCGGCTGCGCGACCTCGCCGAGCGCGCCTCCGGGCGGCGGTTTGTGCAGGCGCTGGTCTATACGCCGTTGCTGCTGCTCACGGTGGACGTGCTGGGCCTGCCTACCTCTCTCTACGGCCACTGGCTCTCGCGCAAGTACGAGCAATCGATTCAGGGCTGGGGGTCGTGGTTCTGGGACTGGACGAAGGGCGAGCTGATCAGCTTTCTCGTCGGCATCTTCCTCGTCTGGATTCTCTACGGGGTCATCCGCCGCAGCCCGCGCCGCTGGTGGTTCTACTTCTGGCTCGCGGCCCTGCCGATTCTGATCTTCATCCTCTTTCTCGCCCCGCTGGTGATTCAGCCGCTCTTCTTCAAGTTCGAGCCACTGGCGGCCAAGCAGCCCGCGCTCGTAGAAGAAATCCAGAAAGTGGTCCAGCGGGGTGGGCTGGAGATTCCGCGCGAGCGGATGTTCGAGATGAAGGCGAGCGAGAAGCTGAAGGCGCTGAATGCCTACGTGGCCGGCTTCGGGGCCTCCAAGCGCGTAGTGGTCTGGGACACGACCATCCAGCGGGCGACGACGCCGCAGTTACTGTTTGTCTTCGGGCACGAGATGGGCCACTACGTCCTGGGGCACATCCTGCGGCTGATTATCGTTTCGGCGATTGTGCTGCTGGTGTTTCTGTTTCTGGGCTACCGGGGAATGCGGTGGGCGCTGGCCCCGCCCCAGCCGGGGCAGGCGCGCGGGGGAAGCCGCTGGGCCATCCGCGGGGTGGACGACTGGGCCTCGCTGCCCGTGCTGACGCTTTTCTTCGCCCTGTTCGGTTTCCTAGGCGCGCCGCTCTTCAACAGCTACAGTCGCGCGCTCGAGCACGACGCCGACGTCTACGGGCTGGAAGTGATCCACGGCATCGTGCCCAACTCGGGCCAAGTTGCCGCCGAGGCCTTTCAAATCCTGGGCGAGATCAACCTGGCCGACCCCGAGCCGAGCGCCTTCATCAAGGTCTGGCTCTACGACCATCCGCCGCTGGGCGAGCGGCTGGTGTTTGCGCGGGAATACGACCCCTGGTCGAAGGGTGAGCCGCCGCGCTTCGTGCGCCAGCCCTAGCCTAGCCGAAGAAGAGCTGTCAGTGGTCGGCTATCAGCGGTCAGGCGGAGGGTTGACCGTACTGCTAACTGCGTTGGCGCTTCTGCCGCCGTGTGCACAAGCCCAACAGGCCTCACGTCGGGCTGAGTTTTCCGTTGGCTACAGCTACCTGCGCAGCGATTTTGGCGACCGGCACGGGAGCCTGGTGGGGGGCGGGATGTTCAGCGCCGCCTATTTCCCGCTCGAACGCCTGGGGATGGTCCTTGAAGCCTCCACGCACCACGGGACTATCCGCGGCGCCAATATCGACACTACGCTCGTTCTGTTCGGCCCGCGGATGTACTTTCTGCGCTCACGCCTGCTCGAGGTGTTCGGTCACTTGCTCTCCGGCTTCCATTACGCCCAAGTGGGGCTGCCGGGGCTGGGGGTGGCTGGGGACGACGACACCGGGTTTGCGCTGGCGGCGGGCTTTGGCTTCAACGTCCCGTGGCGGGGCCGGCTCGCGCTGCGCGTGCTGCAGGTGGACTACGTCACCCAAGATGTAGACCTGCCCGCGCGCGTGGGCAAGATTGATCAACTGGCCGACAATTTCCGCCTCTCCGCCGGCCTCCTCCTCCACTGGGGCCGCTAGGGGCATGCCCAAGCCACAGGCCAGAGGCCTGTGCAGGAACAACCGACGACGATTCAACAAACCGAATCGTCGCCGCTACCCTAGGAGTCTTCAGCGGCGGCAGCAGCAGGGGCAGTTGCCCGTAGCGCAGAGCACGACACCCACCACGAGCAGGGCAAACAACATCTCCGCGAGCATTTCCGTTCCCCTCTGGTAAGTATACGCCGATTTCTCGGTGGAGGTTCCTCTAAGCGCGTGTGGGCACCGCGGCAGTGGCGCGCAGGAGCAGACAGGTGACGTCGTCCTGCTGGCGCGCGCGGCCGGCGAAGCCCTCTAGGTCGGCGGTGATGCGGGCGAGCAGGTCGGCGGCGGCGCTGCCAGAAGCGGTCCCCAGCAACGTCAGCAGCCGCTGCTCGCCATACTCTTGCCCCGCCTCGTTGACTGCTTCGAGCAAGCCGTCGGTGAAGACCACCAGCAGGTCGCCCGGCTGCAAGCGTTTTTCCTCCTCGGGATGCTGCGCCTCCATGCGGATGCCGAGCGGCAGGCCGCCCGATTCCAGCCGCTCGACGCTGCCGTTGGCGCGGCGCAGCAGCGGGGGACAATGGCCGGCGTTGACGTAGGCGAGGCTGCGCGTGGCGGGATCGAACTCGGCCAGAAAGGCAGTGGTGAAGCGCAGCCCGCCGTGGCTGTGCAGGCAGGCGTAGCGATTGAGTCCCGCAACCAGCTCGGCCAGCGGCGCGGCGCTCGTCGCCAACGTGCGCAGGCTCGCCTGCAAGGTAGCCATCAGGAGCGCCGCGGGCAGGCTCTTGCCCGCCACATCGGCCACCGCCAGCAGCAGGCAGCCGTCGGTCGCACTCCCGCCTGCTGGCGCACGGGGCAGGACGTCAAAGTAGTCGCCGGCGACGGTGTTGGCGGGGCGATTGAAAAAGGCGATTTCGCAGCCGGGCACCACGGGCGGGGTTTCGGGGAGCAGCCAGAGCTGGATTTCGCGGGCGACTTCGAGGTCGCGCTTCATCGTGACGCGCTCGGCGATTTCGAGTAGCAGGAGGAGAAAGATCAAAGTGGCTCCCAGGGCGTGCAGGTCGGGGAGCTGGAAACTCCACTTCTCGTAGCGGAAGGAGATGGTGGGAAGAAAAAAGCAGGCCAGCGCAATCAGCAGCGCCACGCGGCGCGCGGGGGTGAGTTTGTTCACGAAGGCCCAAAAGAGGGCGCGCACCTTGAATTTGGTTCGCTCGCGTTCCGGCAGGGCTTCCAGTTGGCTCTGGTCAATCTCGCTTTCGTAGAGGCGGTAGCCGGCTTCGGCCTCGGCCTTGAATTGCGCCCAAAGTTGCGCGGCTTCCAGGCCTTCGGTGATGCGCTGCCAGAACTGCTTGAAGGAGAAAGACTCTGAGCGCTTCTTGGACTGACCCCGGCGCGGCGCGCGGGCGGCGCGGCGCGCAGCGCGTGGGGATGGGACACGGGGCATGAGAGCCTCGGGTGTGTACGGATTATACCTGTGGCGGTGCCAACAACGCACCGCTGCGAGGCGAGGATGGAAGGCTCAAGCCTTCCGCCCCGACAAAAGTCGGGGAGGAACCCTTCAGGGTTCCACAGACGAAATCGTCGCCGCTACGCCCGCCCGTTAAGCCCACAGGCCAGAGGCCTGTGCCCCCCGTCTTCTTGGTGGCACCGGCTTGTCTGCGGCAAAGCAACTAGCCAGAAGCTAGTCGCGGGCAGGACCAGCAACAGGCAGGACGTCCCGCTGCAAGGTGGAAAGAACCTCTCCTTGATAGAAGCTGAAGGCGATGGTGGCGAGGGCCACCACGGCCTTACCTTCAACGATGAACGGGCGAAAACGCCATTGCCGGACGGCGCTCTCGATAGCATCGAGGAGCTGAGTGTCACCGCGTAGGCGTTTGATGCGAGTCACTATGCCGTTGCCGTCGATCCACACTGCCACGCTTGCGCTGCCTTCGAGGCCGGTGTAGTCGGGCAGCGCCATCTGGGTGACATGGGAGCGGAGAGCTGGCGTGCTCACGCGGTACGCGCCGCCGGGCAAGGCGATTGGTTCATGCGAAGTTTCGGGAAACGAGAGCGTGGTGAGAACGTGACCGAGGTTCTCTGGCGCGCGCGGGAGAATCTGTCCGTTCCGAACCATCAGTCCCTGAGCAACGCGCATCTGGAAGAAAGAGGCGGTGTCGCTCTGGATTCGCAGGAGCGTGCCCGGGGGAACAGCCAGAAAAGCCGCGAGGGCGCCGGGCATGTCCGCCAGTCGGCTGAACACAATCGTGTCATCGCTGGCCTCGTCAAGCCATGGATCGACGGGTTCGATCGCCTGAAGATGCCGTGTCCCCGCTTTGAACGTAATCGCGACGGCGCGGAGCTGAATTTCGCTCCCCGGTTGGGTTCGGACACCAAGAATCCATTCCTTTTCGGGGGGCAGGTTAGCCAGCTTGAGCGTCAGCAATCCTGTACTCGGCGCCACGAAGCGTCGCTTCGTTAGCGGGCCGCTCAGCTTAAGGTGATAGGTTTGTTGCCCCCAGCCGTCGACGGCAAGCGCAGTCAGGGCGACCAGAATCCATAGAACGCGCTTATTTCGCAACATCTTTCCCTCCGATGGTGGTGCCTTCCCTCTGCCGGAGTTCATTCTATGCAGGCTAGCTGGTTACACATTATCTCGTAGGTGAACCCACTCTCGCTCTCGCAATAGAACACCTCGCAGAATCGGAGAAGCTGTATTGGCCCACCCCACTGCATTCAGCCAGGACGGGTCTCGGCCCGGCGAGCAATGCGAGGACTAGCAGCCCAATCACCAATCCCTTCTTGGCTGTCATTGGGTTAACCCCCGCGATCCATAGCTTACCCCGGCTGGGGGATGCTAAAAAAAAACACATGCCCGTCAATAGGACGAATTTCCTATCCACAGGCAAAGGAAGTACTAGACGAACGCTTGCGGGGGCGAATTCCCAAAATGGAACAGATCCGCAAAAACCGTACCGTCCGTATCATCCGTACCGTCCGTACCGTCCGTACCAACCGCACCGTCCTTAGACACGCCGACTGATTGCTGCTAACCGTGAGGCGGCAGGGCAGCCTTCGCCCACGCTCAGGGCAAGGGAGGCTCTGCTCTACCCCGGAGGACAGCGGGTGCAAAGCACCTCTTCCAAACTGTCAGGGCTTTCCAAGCTGTCTCGGCAGCGGGAGGAGTTTCTGCGGGGGTTGTTGCCGGCGGCGCAGCGGGTGGCAGCGCGCTATGGGCTGCCGGTGTCGGTACTGCTGGCGCAGGCGGCGCTGGAGTCGAACTGGGGACGCTCGCGGCTGGCGCGGGAGGCGCGGAATCTTTTTGGGATCAAAGCGGTGAGCCGCCACACGGAGAGCGTGACGCTGCCGACCTGCGAGTATGGCGCCGACGGGCGGAGACGCGTCGAATCGGCGCGCTTTGCCGTCTACGCCGATGTGGAGGATTGTCTGGGCGACTATGCGCGTCTGCTGGCCTATGCGCCGCGCTACGCGCCGGCGCGTGCGGTGGCCGATGACCCGTTTGCGTTCGCCGAGCAGGTGGCGGCCTGTGGCTATGCGACGGATCCGGCCTATGGGAAGAAGGTTTGCGCGCTGATGCGACGGTATGAGCTGACGCGGTTTGAAAGACAGGAGGCAGAGGAAGCAAAGGAGGCATAAGAAGCAAAAGAGGAAGCGGGTGCGAAGCACCTCTTCCAAGCTGTCCGGAGCGTGGACAAAGGAGGAAGAGATGAAAGGGAAGAAGACGTACGTGGTGGGCGCCGCGGGGGTGGCTGCGGCGGCGCTGCTGTGGTGGTTTTCGGCCATCGACACGGGGCAGGCGGCCACGCTGATCGTGGTGGGACTGGGCTTGATGAGTCTGCGGCACGGGTTGACGACCGAGCGGGTGGCGCTGCTGCTAGAGCTGGTGGCGCCCTATCGGCCCAAAGAAATCAAGGAGGACCACTGACCAATGCGCGACGAAGCGGGTGCGAAGCACCTCTTCCGGACTGTAGCGTGAAGGTGCCGCGATGATGCGCGATGAGTACGCCTTCCACTGCCGTGATTCGACGAATATGCTGCGGAGGTGAACCATGGGAATCGGAGCCGGACTGAAGAAAATCGGCCGCGGGTTCCGCCAGGTCGGGCGCGGGCTGCGGGCGGTGGCGCGACTGTTCGTCAAACTCTTCCTGGCTCTGTTCGGGCCGGAGGCGCTGGAGAGTTTCCGCCGGGCGGCGCGGCAGATGCTGGCGACCGAGCTCGGACGGATTGCCTGGGTGGTGGTGGAAGCATTGTCGCGCGAGAATTTGTCCAACGAAGAGAAGCGCCGCCTGGCCTTCGAGCGCATCGCCCGCGAAGCCCGCGACGCCGGCCTGATGGTGAAGGATTCCTTCATCAACCTGCTGATTGAGATGGCGGTGCAGCGGCTCAAAGGCCTGATTCCGCCTCTGGCCAGCGAGTCGCGATGAACGAGGCGAGCAACAAGAAATGGCTCTCGCCGCAGGCCGGCAAGCGCGCGGTGGCGGGCGGCGCGCTGACGGCGCTGCTGGCGCTGCTTGCGAACGTGCCGGAGGCGCGCGAGTGGACGCTGCGGCTGGCGCTGCAGTGGGGGCCGGGGCTGGTGCTGGGCGGGGCGCTGCTCTATCTGGCACACGTGCACGCGCCGCGCTTCATCGCCGCGCAAACCGATACGGCGCTGGCGCTGCAGAATCTGGCGCGCGCGGTCGAGCAACTGGTCGAGCGCGACTCCGCCTTCCAGCGCGAGCAGGACGTGCTGCTGAACCACGTCGCTCGCCGCGTCGAAGCGCTCTTCCCGGCACTGGAAGAGCTCACGCGCCAGTTGAACGGTCGTCGGGCAAAGTCCCCGCGGCGGCGACGCGGGCAGAAACAGAAACACGCGCCGGAACCGGATGGCGAACTCTTCTAGGTCACACCGCACGGTGCGGGCAGCGCGGGCGCGGCGGCTGCGCGGCGCCGTCCTGACGTTGCTGGCCGAGCAGGCGCCCGAGCGCGTGGATGCCGACGTCTTGCTGGGCGTGCTCGAGCGCTTGCACTACGACGCGACCGCACGCGAGTTGGCGGCCGAACTCGAATACCTGCGTCAGCGCGGCTACGTGCAGTTCGAAATCGCGGGCACGCGCGAATCGCGCCGCGCGGAAGCTTCGCGCCGGCGCATCACCGCCATCGGCATCACCGACCGCGGCGCCGACCTCGTGGAAGGCACGCTCAGCGACGCCGGCGTTGACCTGGCCTGAAGCTATGCGGGCGGCGCGCTCAGTCGGTCTTGCTACTGCTTTCGGGCGTGGGCTTCGATTCTGCCGGCTTCTCGGATTTGCTTTCGGCGGTGGTTTCAGATTTTTCGCCTGGTGCAGACTTGCCCGAATGCGGGCCGGCATTCCGGCGGGCGTAGTCGGTGACGTACCAGCCGCTGCCCTTGAACTGAAATGCGGGCGGAGAAAGTTGCCGCTGCGCGGGCGCGCCGCAGTTGGGGCAAGGCACTTCCGGCGGGTCGGAAAACTTCTGGATGCGCTCGAAGCGCGTCCCGCAACTCGGGCACTCATATTCATAGAGCGGCATCGGGGATTCCCTGAGCTTGGCGATTCTAGCGACCGCGTTTCGCAGGCGTCAAGCGAACGCTGTCAGCGGCCTGTGGCCTGTGCTAGACTCGGAGGGCACGTGGGGTCTTTCCGGCGGGGAGCCAGCCATGTCCATCCCGGGCTACAGCAGCAGCAACCAACGCGGCGGCGTGCTCTATCTGGTGGGCACGCCCATCGGCAACCTAGAAGACATCACCCTGCGCGCGCTGCGCGTGCTGAAGGAAGTAGACCTCATCGCCTGCGAAGACACGCGCCACACGCAGAAGCTGCTGACGCACTACGGCGTCCACACGCGGACGGTCAGCTACCACGAGCACAACGAGATGGTGCGCGCCTCCGAGCTGGTGTTGGAGCTGGAAGAGGGGATGAAGATTGCGCTCGTGTCAGACGCGGGGATGCCGGGCATCTCCGACCCGGGACATCACCTGGTGGCGCTGGCCGCGCGACACGGGATTCCGGTGGTGCCGATTCCGGGCGCTTCCGCCTTCGTCGCTGCGCTCGCCGCCTCCGGCGTTCCCACCGACAAGTTCACCTTCGTTGGTTTCCTGCCCGCGCGCCGCAGCGAGCGCCGCAAGGCGCTGCGCGGACTCGCCGACGATGCCGCCACGCTCGTCTTCTACGAAGCCCCGCACCGATTGCGCGAGGCGCTGCACGATGTGCGCGACGTCCTGGGCGACCGGATGCTGGTCATCGCCCGCGAAGTCACCAAACTCCACGAAGAGTTCCTCCGCGGGCACGCCTCGGCGCTGCTGGCCGACTTGAAGAATCGCGACATCCGGGGCGAGTTCACCGTCATTGTGGCCCCGGAAGCGCCGCCGCGCCTGCGCAAGGTGCGTCCGGGGCCAGCGATGCCGCTCAGCCGGCGCGTCGCGCAACTCCAGCGCCAGCGCGGCCTCGACCTCCGTGGCGCGCTCAAAATCGCCGCCCGCGAGCACGGCCTCTCCCGCGACGAAGCCTACCGCCGCTTGCAGGAAGAACGCTCCGCCGGCGCCTGACTTTCCAGACTTTCAGTCCCAACGTCGAGCCCGGTGGCCCCTGCCACCGGGAAAACCTTTTGGGAGTCCCCCAGGCAGGAGCCTGGGGCTCGGTGCAGCGATGCTCTTCTCACCGCGGCTTTATCCGGTCCTTTTTTTCTGTTTTCTATCTTCTCGTTTCTGGTTTCTGTGTCAGGTCAGGCGGATTCGGAGACGTAGGTGCGGAAACGCGGCCCCACGAACTTCAGACCCACTTCCCATTCGTGCTCGCCCTTGGGCACGATGCGGACGACTTCGCCTTTGGTCTCAAAGTCGGTGGTCTGGCGGCCGATCGGCCGGCGCGGAATCACCACCTCGACCACTTGCCCCATCTTGAGCTCGTGCGCGGTCGAAAATGAGGCGCCTTCGCGGCTCACGTTGTAGCTTTCGGTGCTGTCCTCGAATGGCACGCCGTCCTTGTCCACGCCGCGTACGAGCAGCCGCAGGGAAACTTCAATCCGCTTGCTCGTCCGCTTCTCGGCCCAATTCTTAGGGTCGGCCATTGCACTTGAATCCAAGTCTACGCAGGGCGCCCGCAGGACGCAAAAACTTTCTTGCGTCCGGGATCAGAGGAGGGTGATGTCGAGGCTGGCCGGCGGTGGTGGCGGTGCCGGTTCCTGCTGCGGTGCTGCGCTCCGGCGCGCCCGATTCGCGCGCGCTCGCACCGGGCGCGAAGTCGGCTCGGGCCGTGGCAGCGGCGCCGAGCGCGGCGGCGGCTCGGGCTCCACCACCGGCAGGCCTTCCAGGTGCGCCCGCAGAGCGGCGCGCGAGCCGCTGAAGAAATGCTCCACCAGCGCCTCGACCGCCTGCACGCGCGCCTCGGCTCGTTGGTAGCGCGGCGTGTAGCGATGCGCCTTGCCGACTTTCTGTCGGGCGACGATGGCTTTACGCGTGAGGCGATCCATAATCGTCTCCACGGTCGTGTAGGCGAGCGCGCGCGGCAGCCCGGCGCGAATCTCCCGCACGCTGGCCTCGCCCAGCCGCCAGAGCACTTTCATACATTCGAGCTCGAGGGGAGGAAGTTCGAAGTAGGTTTTGCGCGCCCGATTCGGGCGCACGCGGCTGTTTCCGCCAGCGCTCATCGGGAGTTCTTCTTTTCCTCGAGCGGAAGACCTGCCTGCGCCGGCAGATCTGGCTGCGCGGGCCAGCGAGGTCGATAGATGAAGCGTTCGAGCGCGCGGTTCCATGCGGTCCAGTCGGCGTCCGGCTCTGCAGCCGCCAGACTCGAGCGCATCGCCTCAATCTTCGAGTCGAGGTCGTCCAGATAGTGCAGCACCAGCGCCTCCAGCGTTTGCGGCAGCACCGGCGAGCCGAACTCGATGCGCCCGTGGTGGCTGGCCAGCAGGTGCTGCACGAGCCGCCGCAGCTCCGCCGGGAAGCCGGGAATCGCGTCCATTTTGCGGTTGACGACCTCCAGTTCCAGCACAATGTGGCCCAGCAGCCGCCCGTCGGTGGTGTAGTCGAGCGCCCGCGCCGCCTCTGGCACGGCCTCCGCTGCCGGATAACTCAGCTCGTCAATCTTTCCCAGGTCGTGCAAGACGACGCCGGTAAGCAGGAGGTCGCGATTCAGGAAGGGATAGTGCGCCACTACGCGCTCGGCCAACTGGCAGAGCGAGACAATGTGCTCGAGCAGTCCGCCCAGATAGGCGTGGTGGAGGTGCTTGGCGCCGGGCGCCTGCTTCAGCTTGGCGGCAATCGCGCCATCGTCGAGCACGCCCGCCAGCAAGGCCCGTAGATGCGGGTCGCCCACGCTCTCGGCAACTCGGCGCAGCTCGGCGTAGAGCGCCTCCACGTCCTTTGCCGTGCGCGGGAAGTAGTCCGCCACCTGGATCTCGTCGGCTCGTGCCCGCCGCAGCTTCTCGACCTTCAGTTGCAACTGGTCGCGGTAGAGCTCCACGCGCGCCTGCACTTTGACGAAGTCGTTCGGCTCGAAGGCGGCGATGTCGCCGGTTTCTTCCCAGACGCGCGCCTCGACCACGCCCGTCAGGTCGCCCAGGCGCAGCGCCAAGTAGGGCTTGCCTTCGCGCGTGGCGCGCGTGTCGCGGCTGTGCACGAGGAAATAGGAGGTGACGACCTGGTTCTCGTAGCGCGGCAGGTCGGCGACGAAGACTTTCATCGGCTCAGCGGGCTAAGGCTTTTCTTTCCGCTCGCGCAGGCGACGCCAGGTGCGTCCCCGCTTCCGCTTGGGAGGCTCGCGGCGCTTGGCGGCTCCTGTGTCGACGTAGCCTGGTTTCACTTCCACGTAGGCGTTCATGCGCAGGTCGGTCAGAACCTCGCGCAGCGTGGGTTGCACCCGCTGCATGAAGAGGCGCTCGCGAATCTCGTCTTCCACCCGCTCGAAGGGCGGAATCCCTTCCGGCGTGTATTGAGCCACCTCGAGCAGCAAGTAGCCGTCGCGGGTCACGAGCGCGTCGCTCACCGCGCCTTCGCGCAGCTTCGCCACCGTTTCCGCCAGTTCGGGCGCCAACTGTCCGCGCTGGAATTCGCCCAGTTCGCCCCCGTTCTCTGCCGTGGGGGCATCGGAAAATTCCTTCGCCAGCGCGTCGAACTTTTCCCCTTTGCGAATGCGGGTCAGCACTTCCTGCACGCGCGCCCGCGCCTCTTCGTCCGTGCGGCCTTTGCTCGTGGTCGCCACCAGGATTTCCCGCAGCTTCCAAGTCTCCGGCCGGTGGAATTCCTGCTTGTGGGCCTCGTAGTAGCCGCTGATTTCGTCCGCACTCAGCGTCACGCGGCCCGACACCAGCCGCTGCAGCACCTGGTTGGTCAGGATGTTGGACCGGATGCGGCTGCGGAACTCTTCGAAGCTCAGCCCCTGCGCCTCCACCGCGCGCTCCAATTCCTCCATCGACTTCAGGTTCATCTGCTGCCGGATCGCATCCATCCGCTTGACCGTTTCCGACTCCACCGAAATCCCCATCTCGCGGCCCTTCTGCACCAGCAGCAGATGGTCAATCATGTCCCGCAGCAGGTGGAGCTCCCGGTCGTGGTAGGCCTCTTCCAGACTCTGCCCGCTGAACTGCTGGGACAATTCCCGCCGCAGCTCCAAGCGCTGCTGCTCCAACTCCGTGCGCGTGATGATCTCGTCGTTGACCCGCGCGACGATTTCTTCCACCACCTGACGGTCGGCTGCCTGCACGGAGAGGGCAAGCAGGAAGGAAACTAGAACCAGCGCGCGCTTCATTGTGGAATCAAAAAAATTCTAGCCTACGCTGCCAACCCCAGCAACAGCTTTCTCAGCTCGCCCAGCCAGCCCCGCTCGGAGCGGGGCCAGCCGGCCGCGGGTTGGCCGCCTTCGCGCGGCAACCGGAACTGCAGCCAGCCGCTCGGCTCGAGCTGCGCGCCCGGCGCCCGCGCCACCAGCTCCACCAGGCGCTCGGCAGCCACGGGCGTCTCCGGGTGGAACCGCAGCCGCACCTCGCCCTGGCGCTGTTCCAGCGCCTGGATGCGCAGCCGCGCACAGAGTTCCCGCAGCGCGGCGAACTCGAGCAGATTCTCTATCGTCGCCGGCAACGGCCCGTAGCGGTCTGCCAACTCCTGCCGCAGCGTGGCGCGCTCGGCGTCGCTGCCGAGCGAGGCAATCCGCTTGTACATCCGCAGCCGTTCCCGCTCGTCTTCGATGTAGTCGGGCGGGATGCGGATGTTCACGCCCAGATTGAGCGTCACGCGCGCCTCCGGGACGACGGGCTGGCCCTGCAACTGCCGGATGGTGCGCTCCAACATCTGCGTGTAGAGGTCAAAGCCGAGCGCGTTGACGTGCCCGTGCTGCTCGCGGCCCAGCAGGTTTCCGGCGCCGCGCAGCTCCAGATCAAGCGCGGCGATGCGGAAGCTCGCGCCCAGCTCGCTGAACTCCTTCAGCGCCGCCAGGCGCGTGCGCGCCACTTCGCTCAGCCGGCCTTCGGCGGGCACGAGCAGATAGGCGTAGGCGCGGCGGTCGGAGCGCCCCACGCGCCCACGCAACTGATAGAGCTCCGCCAAGCCGTAGCGGTCGGCGCGGTTGACCACAATGGTGTTGCAGAGCGGGATGTCGAGGCCGTTCTCGATGATTTTGGTCGTCAGAAGCACGTCGGTGCGATGCTCCATGAAGTCGAGCATGATGGTTTCCAGCGCGCGCTCGCTCATCTGGCCGTGCGCCACCGCCAGCCCCGACCGGAGTCGGGGCACCAGCCGCCGCAGGGTCTCGGCTACCTGCCCGATGGTCTCGATACGGTCGTGGACGAAGTACACCTGCCCATCCCGCTCCAACTCCTGCTCGATCGCCCGCTGGATCAATGCCTCGCTCCAGGGCGCCACCACGGTCTGAATCGCCAACCGGTCTTTCGGCGGCGTCTCCATCACCGTCAGCGGTCGCAAGCCGACCAGCGCCATGTGCAGCGTGCGCGGGATGGGCGTGGCGGTCAGCGTGAGCACGTCGACTTCCGCGCGCAATTGCTTCAGCCGTTCCTTGTGCGCCACGCCGAAGCGTTGCTCCTCGTCCACGACCAGCAGCCCCAGGTCGTGGAAAGCGACGTCGCGAGAGAGCAGCCGGTGCGTGCCGATGACGATGTCCACGCGCCCGGCCTCGAGCTCCTCCAGGATGCGCTTCTGTTCGCCCGCGGTGCAGAACCGGCTGAGCATCTCCACCCGCACCGGGAAGGGCGCGAAGCGGCGCCGGAAGTTCTGATAGTGCTGGAAGGCGAGCACGGTTGTGGGCGCGAGCACGGCCACCTGCTTCGACTCCGCCACCGCCTTGAACGCTGCCCGCATCGCCACCTCGGTTTTGCCAAAGCCCACGTCGCCGACCACGAGCAGGTCCATCGGGTGCGGCGCCTCCATCGCCCGCTTCACTTCCTGACTTGCGCGGCCCTGGTCGGGCGTGTCCTCCCATTCGAAGGCGTCCTCGAATTCCCGCTGCCAGGGCGTGTCAGGGGCAAAGGCATGGCCGGGCCGCGTGGCGCGTTGCGCGTAGAGCTGCAGCAGTTCTTCGGCCATCTCGCGCATGGCTTTCTGCGCGCGCGCCTTCGTTCGCTCCCAGGTGACGCCACCTAAGCGGTCGAGCCGCGGCGCCGGCGCTTCACCCCGGGCGCGACCAATGGCGCGGTACTTCTGCACCAGGTCGAGCCGCGCCAGGGGGACGTAGAGTCGGTCGCCTTCGAGGTATTCGAGCAGCAGGAATTCATCCAGGACGCCGCCGGCTTCGAGCGTCCGCAGACCCAGGTAGCGTCCGATGCCGTGCTCGACGTGCACGACGTAGTCGCCCGCTTCCAGGTCGCCCAAATCGGCTGCCAGCCGCACCGGCAGCGCCCCTGCACGCCCTTTGCGCGCTGCCCGCGCGGCCACCACCGGCTCGAACAGGTCCGCGTTGCCATAGACGACAAGTCCGGCTTCGGGAAACGCTACGCCCTCCGGCAACGCACCCGTCAGCAGCAGCACGGCTCCCTGCCCGCCAGCTACTGGCGGCGCCAACACGCTCTTCTCTTCCAGCAGCGTGTCGCTGATGCCCGCGGGCGTGGGGCTGCCGAAGCGAAAAGGAATCTCGTAGTCGTCGAGCAGCTCCGCCAGTCGCTCCATTTCGCCGGTCGTCGCGCTCACCACCAGCACCTGTCCGCCGGCCAGCCCCGCCGTCGGCGGGGCGAGTTGCCGCCGCACCGCGTCCACAAATGCCGGCACCGCGCCGTGAAACCGCCGCGTGGGCTGCGCGCCCAGCACCGCGCGGGCGTCGCCCCCTCGCTCCAGCGCCAATTGCTCCAACTGCAGCCGCGGACGCTCCGCCGCACGCTCCGCCTGCTCTTCCCAGCGGAAGAACAGTCGCGCCGGCGCCGGCACTGTCTTGACTCCCGCTGTTCGGTGCTCGGCCTCGAGTTCCGCCCAGACTTTGTCGGCTTGCCTGCCCAACTCGTCCGGCTCATCGAAGAACACCACCGCGCGCGGCACCAGCTCGAGCAGGCCCTGCCCGGCCGGATAGACGTGCGGGAGAAGAAATTCCCAGCCGGGAAACGCTGCCACGGGATAGACCGGCTCCTCGGCTGCTTCCGTACCACCTTCCCGGAGGGCCCACAGCCGGCGCAACAACGCCTGCGTGCGCGGCACTTCGACCAGCGGCAACACGGTCGCTTCCGTCAGCGGCCCCACCGAGCGCTGTGTCGTTGGATCGAAGGCGCGCAATTCCTCGAGCGTGTCACCGAAAAGCTCGAGCCGCACGGCGTGTTCCGACTCCGGCGAAAAGACGTCCACGATGCCGCCGCGCAGCGAATACTGTCCGGGCATCTCCACCGGCTCGCGCCGCTCGTAGCCGATGCTCTCGAGGTAGCCGACCAAGTCATCGAGCGTCAGCGTGTCGCCGCGGCGCAGCCGGCGCGCCAGCCCGGCATAGATCTCCGCCGGCTGATACCGCCACAGCCACGCGCCCACCGGCACCAGAGCCAGGTCGGCCCCACCGCTCGCCAGCCGCCACAGCGCCCGCGCGCGCGCCGCCGCAATCGCCGGGTGCGGAGACAGTCCTTGGTAAGGGGAGACATCGAGCGCCGGCAGCGTCACCACCGCCTCTTCCGGCCGGCCGGTCAGAACGGAGTGCAGGAAGCGCAGCGGCTCGGCCAGCGCCTCGGCGCGCTTGTTCGAGCCGACCACAAGAAGGACTGGCCGTCCGATCGTCCGCTGCGCCAACGCCGCCACCAGCAGCTTGGCCGTGTCCGTGAGGCCGACCAGCGTGGCTTCGCCGCCGGGTGTCTCGAGTGCCCGCAGAGCCTGGCGCAGCGCCGCACTTTCTTCCAGCGGATGAATTGCCTGTTCGACGTAGGGAATGATCATTTCTTGAGGTTTTGTACGATGCGCTCAATCAGCGCGCTGGTGGAGTAGCCCGGCTCATAGGGCAGCGCGACCACGCGCCCGCCCGCGGCCTCAACCTCGGCGCGGCCGACAATCTCTTCCGGCCCCCAGTCGCCGCCCTTCACCAGCACATCAGGAATGAGCGCGCGAATCAGCTCCAGCGGTGTGGGCTCGCTGAAAATCGTCACCGCGTCCACGCATTCCAGCGCCGCCAGGATTTCGGCCCGCTCTCGCTCGGCCATCAGCGGCCGTCCATTGCCCTTTAGACCGAGTACGCTCGCGTCGCTGTTCAGTCCCACCACCAGCACGTCGCCCAGCGCCCGGGCACCTTCCAGCGTCCGCAGGTGGCCGGGATGAAGCAGGTCGAAGCAGCCGTTGGTGAAGACCACGCGCTTGCCCTGCGCGCGCCACTCAGCTCTGCGCCGCCGCAATGCCTCCCGGCTCAGAATTTTCTCTGCACTCCCCATCGTGAAGTTGTCGCTCCCCTCGGGCAATTGCAGAATTCTATCACGCGGCCACTGCCGCGCCCGCAGGGTGAGCTGAGTTATACTGGCGACCTCCGATGAGTCCCCGAGCCATCCTCATTGTCGGCGGAGGTCCCGCTGGCGCGCTCTGCGGCGAGCGACTGGCCCGCGCGGGCTTCCACGTCACCCTGTTCGAGTCTCGCCGCGGCTGGGAGAAGCCCTGCGGCGGCGGCGTCACCTGGAAGGCAGCGCGCCGCTATCCCTTCCTGCTCGACCCCGCGCTGCCCAAGCAAACCGTGAACGAAGCCGAGCTCATCTCGAGCCGGGGCCGCCGCCTCCGCCTGACGCTTTCGAAGCCCATCCTCATCTATTCCCGCGCTGCCTTGAACAGCTATTTCTTGGCGCGCGCCGAGGCCGCTGGCTGCCGCCTCCGCGACGAACACGTCACGCGGGTTGAAACCAACGGCCACCCTCGCCTCCGCACGACTCAAGGTTCTTACGACGGAGATTTCCTCGTCCTGGCCGGCGGTGCCCGCTCACTTCTCGGCACCGACGGCAAGCCGCCGCACGCCCGCCCGGAAAATACCGAGCAGACCTTCGGCTACTACGTTCCCGCGAGCGATCATCTCCTGCGGGTGCAATTCGAGGAAGACTTCGAAGGCTACCTCTGGTCGTTCCCTCGGCCCGACCATCTTTCCGTCGGCATCTGCGGCAAGCTGGCGCAGAACACCACCGCCGGGTTGAAGGAAAAACTCCACCGCTTCATGGCGGCCGAATCCATTCCGATCGCGGGGCCGGTTTTTAGCCATCTGTTGCCGTCGCTCAACCACGCCAGTTGGCGGCGACTCTCGCTCGCCGGGATGAACTGGGCGCGCATTGGCGACGCCGCGGGCTTGGTGGATTCGATCACGGGCGAAGGCATCTACTTCGCCCTGCGCTCGGGGGAATTGCTGGCCGAAAGCCTGATTGCGGCGCAGCCCGAACGGTATCCGGCCTGCGTCTGGCAGGACTTCGCCCGCGACCTCGCCCGCGGCGCGCGCTGGCAGCGCTTCTTCTATCGCGGACGGCTGCTCGGTGCGCCCCTCACCGAGCGGATCATTCAGTTTGGCCGGCGCAGCCCGCGCTTCCGCGCCCTGCTCGATGACCTCTTCAGCGGCGCGCAGGGCTATCTGGGCCTCCGCTGGCGCCTCCTCGCCTTGCTTTTACCCGGCATGCCTGAGGTGCGTGCCTGATGGGGAAGAAGTCAAGCGAGTGGTTTCGCCGCGCGCAGGCTAGCCTGCCCGGCGGTGTCAATTCGCCCGTGCGCGCTTTCAAAGCCGTGGGCGGCGAGCCGGTCTTCATTGACCACGCCCAAGGCGCGACTCTCTACGATGTGGACGGCAATGCCTATATTGACTACGTCTGCTCCTGGGGCTCGCTCATTCTCGGCCACGCGCATCCCGACGTGGTTACAGCGGTCAACCAAGCAACCGCGCGCGGCACGAGCTATGGCGCGCCCACGGTCGGTGAAGTCGAACTCGCCGAGCTCATCAAAGAGGCCCTTCCTTCCATCGAGCTGCTGCGGCTGGTCAACTCCGGAACTGAAGCCACGATGTCGGCCCTGCGCGTAGCGCGCGGCTTCACCGGCCGCAAGTTCATCGTCAAGTTCGAGGGCTGCTACCACGGCCACGCCGACAGCCTGCTCGCCCGCGCCGGGTCGGGGGTCGCCACGCTCGGACTGCCTGATTCGGCGGGTGTGCCGGAAGAGTTCGTCCGGTTCACGTTGACGCTGCCCTACAACGACCTTGCCGCCGTCGAGTCTGCCTTTCGCCAGCATGGACGCGAAATCGCCGCCGTCATCGTCGAGCCGGTCGCGGGCAACATGGGCTGTGTGCCGCCACAACCAGGATTCCTGGAAGGCTTGCGCAGACTCACTGAGCAGCACGGAGCGCTGCTCATCTTCGATGAGGTCATCACCGGCTTCCGCATCGCCCAGGGTGGCGCGCAGGAGCGCTACGGCGTCCGCGCCGACCTGACGACACTCGGGAAAATCATCGGCGGCGGCCTGCCGGTGGGCGCCTACGGTGGCCGCCGCGACGTTATGGAAAAGGTCGCCCCGCTCGGCTCCGTCTATCAGGCGGGCACGCTCGCTGGCAACCCGGTGGCCGTCGCCGCCGGCCTCGCCACGCTCACGGCACTGAAACAACCCGGCGTATACGAAAAGCTCGAAGTTCTGAGCGCCAAACTCGCCGACGGATTGACCGCCACAGGCAAGGCCGCGCGTGTGCCAGTGGAAATCAACCGTGTCGGATCGATGCTCACGCTTTTCTTCACCGAGGCGCCCGTCACCGACTTCGCCTCTGCCAAGCGCGCGGACACTGCGCGCTTTGCGCGCTTCTTCCACGGCCTGTTCGGGCGTGGCATCTACTGGCCGCCGTCGCAATTCGAGGCTGCTTTCATCTCATTCGCCCACACGGCCGCTGATATCGAGCAAACGCTTCTAGCGGCGGCAACAGCACTCAGAGAGTTGAAATGAAACCGCAGATGAACACTGATCCACACAGATAGGCGCCTAGGGGGCGGCCAACAACCATGCCCACGAAGACGCTCAAGGACTTGAAGCCGGGGCTGAAGAAATCATTGCGGCGGGAGGTGGAGTTTCGCTGGACGATTGCCGCCTACAGCCGCACGCTCCCGCCCGTGCTCTCCACACCCGCGATGATTGGCTGGATGGAATCCGCCGCCGCATTCATCCTCAAGCCCTATCTGCCGCGCGGCGCCATCTCGGTCGGCACGCACATCAACGTCAGCCACCGCGCCCCGGCGGGCGTGGGGAGGCGCGTCACCTTCCGCGCCGAGCTGATTCGCATCGGCAACAACCGCTACACCTTCGCCGTCTCCGCCCACGCCGGGCGGAAACTCCTGGGGGAAGGCACGGTCGAGCGCGCCATCGTGCTGCTGCCGGCCTTCCGCCATCGCTTCCAAACCAAAAAGAAGTAGCCGCGGGTCAGCGGCGCGTGATCATTTCCGGCACGAGCGAGCCCAGCATCCGCAGGTAGGTCATCAGCTGGGCGCGGTGATGAATCTCGTGCCCGACGATTCCGAACAGGATGTCGTAGGTCTTGCGCCGGTATCCGAGCGCCGCGTGGACGCGTTCCTCGCTGAAGCACGCCAGGGGGAGGGCAGCGACGCCCGCGAGCGTCTCCGCGTGCACGCGCTCGAGGTTGCTCAGTTCGTGCTCCAGCGTTGCGGGCGCACCGAGGACGGCGCGCAGCCCTTGCGGAATGCGGGTCTCGAAATAGGCGAAATTGCCTTCCAGCGCCACGCGCCGCACGCCTTCCTCTGACGTCCAGATGTGCCGCAGCATCTCGCCCACGCTCAACGCGTCCTTCTCCGGCCGCCACGCCAGGTGCTCGGGGCGAATCAGGGCCAGCACCGGCCGCAGCCGCTCGCCGACCGCCTGTTTCTGTTCCAAGAAAAGCTCTTTGATGTCCATAGCCGCAATCATAACCGAGCGTCCGGGCAGCACCGCAGGAAAGATGCAGTCATCGCTCGCGGCCCCGAGCGGCGGCGGGAAAGTTGTTATAATCGCCTGTCGGGCCGCGAATCCGTTCGGGGGAAGCTGGAGTGGCGGAACTGGCAGACGCGCCGGACTCAAAATCCGGTGGGGCTTACCACCCCGTGAGGGTTCGACTCCCTCCTCCAGCACCA
>JBBIPK010000029.1:0-41508 GCA_037442885.1 Acidobacteriota bacterium
GCTGATTCGAGCCGTCCCATTTGGCGGACGTATTCAATGACCAGCTCCCGAATCTCACGCCGTTCACGCCGGATAATTTTTTCGCTGCGAAACATCTGATAACCGCCGCCACCGGCGTAGCGGTAGCTGTTGAGTGCAAGCCGCAGCTTCTGGTGCGGCGCAAGCAGTCGACCCTGAAACTCCAAGTTCACGATGCGCTCGCCCACGGGTCGTGTCAGGTCAATCTGGTAGCGGACGCCCCCGGCAATGTCGAAGTTGTAGCCGTAGATACGCGGATTGGTCAGGGAGGCGCCTGGGGCCACGGGATGTTGCTCGAAGAAGGCGGCCGACTGCTCGAGCGCCTGGCGCAACACCTCGCCCGTTGTTTCGATGGTGTAGAGCTGGTTTTCGTAAGGATAGAGCGCATAGAGATGGCGCACGGTCAAGGGGCCAGCCGGAATTTCTACCCAGGGGGAAAACACCGGCGTCAGCGCCACCTCGGCGCGGCCGAACTCGCGCAAAGCTCGCTCCACAATCTCGGCCAAGGGATGATCTTCAAAACGCGCCGTGCGCGCGGAGAGAGCGACCGGAACCTGGCCGACGACGGTGTTCAGCCAGCGTTCGGTGGCCTCGTGCGCCGGGCGCGCCAAGGCCGTGATCGCTGCCTCAGGTTCCACGCTGTCATCAATCGAGATGACGCGGCTCTGCTTGTCCAAGATGCGCCAGGACTCTTGCGGGCCTGAGCGCTCCAAGGTAATTCTCAATTCAGCCACTGACTGTCCCCAGTTCTTTGCCTGGACGAGCCGGACGCCGTTTACGTCCAAGCCCGCCAACTCCTGGTGGGAGTGGCCGAAGACGACGGCATCAATGCCGGGAACTTTTTCGGCCAGTTCCCAGACGGCATTCTCGCCCGGCAGGCCGGGCGTCGGCTCGCCGCTGGCAGGGTCGCGGCCCAAGCCGGAGTGGACAATAACCAGGACGACGTCAGCCCGCCCGCGAAGCTTGGGAACGTATTCCCGCGCGGTCTCAACCACATCTCGAAAGCGGTAGCCGCGGTAGTGTGCCGGCACCTCCCAACTGGGCACCACCGGCGTGACCATGCCGAGAATCGCCACGCGCACTCCGCCGACTTCACGGATCACGTAGGGTTGAAAGCGGCGGCGGGAGTCATAGTACGTGCTTGAAACGTTCGCCGCCAGCCACGGGAATTGGGCTTGCTCTTTCAGTCGCCACAAGGTTTCCAAGCCAAAATTGAAATCGTGGTTGCCGATCGCCATAGCGTCGTAGCCGATGGCATTCATCGCCGCCACTACAGGGTTGCGGTCGGAAGGATGTATGCGGGCGGAGAGGTAGGCCAGCGGCGTACCCTGCGTGGTATCACCGCAGTCCACGACCAAGGTATTCGGGTTTTCCGTGCGGAGACGCTTGACGATAGTGGCCACCTGAGCCAAGCCGCGCGGCACGTGCCGTCCTGTCAGGTAGTCGTAGGGGAGGATATGACCGTGGAGATCAGTCGTCCCCAGGATAGTTACAGTGAGAGTCTCGGCGCTTGCCGAGGTCCCCGACAGAGCGAGGAAGAAAATGATGGATAGTGTGGCGACAGAAGCAACACGGGACACAGAGGGCAATGCGGTTCCGGCTCGACTCAGGGTTTCTTAAATCCTCGGGCAAGAACGGCGGCGGTCTGGACGAGTTCCTGCAAGTCCTTGGCTGTGAAGTCGGGACCTGCGGCTCCGGCTGCCTTCCCCTTGCGCGAAACCTGGATGACCCCGACGGCCTTTCCCTCCAGCAGGATAGGGACGCTCATGATCTTCTGAATCGGCACGGCACCTTTGTCGCCCACGGAAACAGCCTCAAACACCGTGTAGTGGCGGGTGGCCGTGAAGCTGTTGATCATTTCCGGGCGACGGTCGCGGACGGTGCGAACGGCGAGGGCGTTGCTGCTGCTCATGGGGATGTTGCCGACCCTGGCGAGTTTCTCGGGCACCAGGAAGTTGAGCTGCTTGCCGGACGGCGCCAGTTCCAGGATCGCCACTTCTCCCACCGTGACGTTGAATCCCTGAGCAATCTCGGCGGCAATCTTGGTGAAGTCAGAAGCCTCCAGTTCTTTCTTGCTTTCCAGAGCCTGCTCAATGAGCTGCGTCACGCTGGCAGTCAGTCCCTCCGACATGCGTCCACTCCTTGAACCCCCAGCGCCAAGCTTACGCTCGATTGTCTCCGCGGGCAACCCTGCTTCCCGGGCCTAGCGACGTCCGAACAAGATCGCCTTCTTGATTTCACCGATGGCCCGCGTGACGTCGATCCCACGGGGACAGGCATCCACACAATTGAAAATCGTGCGGCAGCGCCAGACACCGTCGCGCACGCCCAACAGCGTTAACCGTTCGGCCGTCGCTAGGTCACGACTGTCAAAGACAAAGCGGTGAGCATTCACGATGGCGGCAGGGCCGACGTAGTCCGGATTTGACCAGAAGGACGGGCAAGCGGTGGTGCAAGCCCCACAGAGAATGCACTTGGTAGTATCGTCGTAGCGCTGGCGCTCGGGGGGCGATTGTCGCCGCTCCGTTCTGGGTTCCGGGTCGCCGGCCATCAGGTAGGGGCGGATGGAGCGGTACTTGGCGAAAAACCCTTCCATGTCCACGACCAGGTCTTTGATAACCGCAAAGCCCCGCAGCGGCTCGACGGTGATGTGTTCGCCCGCATCCTTCAGCAAGACCTTGCAGGCCAGCCGGTTGCGGCCGTTAATCAGCATTGCGTCCGACCCACAGATGCCGTGCTCGCAGGAACGGCGCAGCGCCAGCGTGCCATCCAGGTACCACTTGACGTGGTTGAGAGCATCGAGCACCCGGTCGGTGGGCTCCATCTCAACCTGATACTCGCCCCAGTGCGGCTCGCGGTCGCGTTCCGGGTCGAAGCGCTTGATCTTCAGGCTGACTCGCATCGGGCGAATTCCTGCATCCTTCTCGACTTCAACACTAACTCAATACTTGCGCTCCTGGGGCTGGAACCGGGTAATGGTCACCGGCTTGTATTTTAGTTCAATGGCGCCGCTGACCGTGCGGTAGGCGAGTGAATGCTTGAGCCAGTTGGCATCGTCCCGCTTGGAAAAGTCTTCCCGAAAATGAGCGCCGCGACTCTCCGTGCGCGCCAGAGCAGCGGTGGCGGTCGCCTCGGCCACGTCCAGCAGGTAACCGAGCTCGATGGCCTCGACGAGGTCGGTATTAAAGACTGAGCCGCGATCCTGGATGCGCACTTCCTGATAGCGCTGCTGCAGGTCGCGGATCTGGTCGGCCATCTGGGTGAGGCTGGCCGCGTCGCGAAAGACAGAGGCCTTATCCATCATCTCGCGCCGCAGGTCGTCGCGCACGGCCGAGGCGGTCACGCCGCGTCCGTTGGGGGAAGCACGCAGGCGCGAAAGCAGGAGTTGAGCGGCCTCGGCCGGCTTGGCGGGCAAACGCGGGAAGTCATTCTCGCGCACATAGCGCTGCATGTCCCGTCCGGAGCGTCGCCCAAACACCAGGATATCGACCAGCGAGTTTGTGCCCAAGCGATTGGCTCCGTGAACGGAGACACAGGCGCACTCCCCGGCGGCATAGAGGCCCGGGAGTGGAGTGTTCTTCTCATCTACCACGACACGGCCCTCGACGTCGGTGGGGACGCCGCCCATGGCGTAGTGGGCAGTGGGCTGCACGGGGATGGGCTCACGGATGGGATCAATGCCCAGATAGGTGCGGACAAAGTCGGTAATGTCGGGCAACTTCGTCTCAATCACCTCGCGGCCCAAGTGGGTGAGGTCGAGATGGACGTACCATTTACCGTTCACGCCGTGTCCCTGGCGCAATTCGCGGTAGATGGCGCGGGAGATGATGTCGCGCGGCGCCAGGTCGAGGAGGGTGGGCGCATACTTTTGCATGAACCGTTCTCCTCGTCCGTTGAGCAACTTGCCGCCCTCTCCCCGGGCGCCTTCGGTGATGAGGATGCCCAGCTTGTAGATGCCAGTCGGGTGGAACTGAAAGAACTCCATGTCCTCCAGAGGGATGCCGCGGCGGAAGGCCACCGCCATGGCATCCCCTGTCAGGGCATGAGCATTGGACGTGGTCTGGTAGATGCGCCCGCAACCGCCGGTGGCGAGTAGGACGGTCTTGGCGTGGAATATGTGCAGTTGCCCGTCAGCAATCGAGAGTGCCACAACGCCTGCTGCTCGTCCCCCTTCGATCAGCAAGTCCAAGAGGAAATACTCATTGAAAAACTGGACGTTGTTCTTGATGCACTGTTGGAAGAGGGTTTGGAGAATCATGTGGCCGGTGCGGTCGGCCGCATAGCAGGAGCGGCGCACGGGCCCTTGGCCGAACTCGCGGGTGTGGCCGCCGAAGCGGCGCTGGTCAATCTTGCCGTCGGGGGTGCGGCTGAAGGGCAGGCCCCAGTGCTCAAGGTCATAGACCACTTCGATGGCTTCTCGAGTGAGGATTTCGACGGCGTCCTGGTCGGCCAGGTAGTCACTGCCCTTGACCGTGTCAAACATGTGCCATTCCCAGTGGTCTTCCTCGGTGTTGCCCAGGGCCGCGCCGATGCCGCCCTGCGCAGTGCCGGTATGGGAGCGGGTGGGATAGAGTTTGCTGAGAACGGCTACGTCGCGGCCCGCCAGATACACAGCCGCCATCAGGCCGGCGCCGCCGGCACCGACGATGACAATCTCATGCTGGTGATAGACGGGAGCCTGGGCCACACCTATCCCCCGGGATTGAAGGCCAGAATCACGTAGGAGCCGACCGCGAAAAAGAAAAAAGTGAAGAAGTAGAGCACCACCAAGGAGAGCACGCGCAGCCCAGAGGGGCGCAGATAGTCGTCAATCAGCACCCGCAACCCGTTCATTCCGTGCACCAGGGCCAGCATCAGCAGGAACCAGTCGTACATCCGCCAGAGCGGGTTGCGGTAGCGGGCGGCGACAAAAGCGAAATCGATTTCATCCACATTGTGCACGAGGTGCATGATGGCAAGATGCCCCAGGGCCAGCAGCAGAAGCAGCACTCCCGAGACCCGCATGAACAGCCATAGATAGAGCTCAAATCCGCCGGCGGGGCGCAGGCGACCTCCACTGACGCTGAGCGTTTCCACGAGCAATCCTCAGAACAAGGGTCTCAACATCCAATACGCGCCCGGGAGAAACACCAAGAAAAACAGCCCAAGCACGCCATAAAAGAGGCGCCGGTGATAGACGCCCCATTCAGGGAAAAAATCCACCAGCGTAATACGGATCCCATTCAGGGCATGGTAGAGCACGGCGGCGGCCAAGCCGACCTCGCCGAGGCGGAAGAGAGGGTGACGGTAGAGCACAACGACGGCGTCATAGACGCGTGCACCGAAGACAATCAGCGCCGTGTCCAGGATGTGGAGCAAAAGGAAGAGGAGCACCGCCACGCCTGTAACGCGGTGGAGGATCCAGGCCCAGTGTCCAGCGCCGCCCCGATACATCGTCTGCTCGCGGAAGAAGACGAGAAAGCAACCCCTGCCCAGACCCCTGGCAGGACCGGCTGCCGCGTTGTCAGCCGGCAGCCGCTATGCTAGCGGAGGTTCGAGCGCTTGGCAATAAGAAGGCGCCGACAAAAAATCCTGCTTGCTTTTTGTGGCGAAATGGGGTTTGATGCGTTCATTCGGAACGTGCGGGCACTGGTGGAGTCAGGGCGAACAACTCAGGGTCCCCATCCGGAGCCGCGATTTCCGACCAGTGGTATCCAGCACATACATTGCAGTGAGGAAAGGAGACAGGCTTTGACGAACGGGAGCAGGAGAAAGGTGGAGCTTGGCTTGGCGCTCGCGGTGGTGGTGATGCTGAGCACGCCACTGACGTACGGGCAAGCGAAGCCTGAAAAGGCCAAAGGCGAATGCAACGCCTATCGAGTCGACAATCAGAAGAATCGCGTCCATTTCAACGCGCCAGAACCATGGATTGCAATCCCCACGAAGGAGGAGCGCAACCAACTGCGAACGCAGGGTGATTTGGGGCAGGTGTTCGTGATGGAGAATTGCGACACACCGGACTTGATTTCCCGAATTAAGGTATATGGCAGCCCGGAAGAAGGAGAGAAAGATGGGGGCGCGGTGCTGACCGAGATCGCCTCCGGGCAGCCGGTGCTCATTCTGGAGCAGCGCAGCGGCTGGTATCGAATCAAGGGGCGTTCCGCCAACGTGGGCTCGCCGGTGATCTGGAATGGCGAGGGATGGATCAAGCCGGATAGCAAGACGATCATCATCAAGTACTGACACCTTTTCTTCCAACGCACCGACGCTTTCTCTCTGGGCTGCGCGGTCCGCTTCTTGTTTCTCGCGTCTCTCTGAGGTGAGGGGATGAAGTGCACAGTCGCGTTCCGTTCGCTTGCGATCTGGACAGGTTTCCTCCTACTCCTGAATCCGGTGGCGCGGGGCGCGGGCGACCTCAGCCCGCGCGCGGCGAAGGTTCATCAGAATGCAATCGTTGTGGATCTCCAGATCGACACGCCGCAGCGGATGCTGGACGAAGGCTTCGACCTTGAACCACAGGACACGAAGGGGCACATTGACCTCCCACGGATGCGCGCCGGAGGCTTGGATGCCGGCTTCATGTCCATCTGGGTGGATATGCGGCGCTACCCGGGCGAGGCCGCTACCAAACGAGCGCTGCAATTGATCGACGTGGTCTATCGGCAAGTCCAGCTCCATCCCGGCCAGCTCGCGCTGGCGACGACCGCCGGAGACATCCGCCGCGCTCACAAGCAAGGCAAGATTGCTTTGTTGATGGGGATGGAAGGCGGGACGCCGATTGCCGACGACTTGGGGCTGCTGCGCGTTTTCTATCGCCTGGGCATTCGCTACATGACCCTGACGCATTCGCTCAACAATAACTGGGCGGATTCCTCCACGGACGAACCGCGGCACAACGGGCTCACCGATTTCGGCAAGGAAGTGGTGCGGGAGATGAACCGGCTCGGGATGCTGGTGGACATCTCCCACGTGTCGGACAAGGCGTTCTATGATGCGCTCGCAGTCACGCAGGCGCCGGTCATCGCGTCGCACTCATCGGCGCGGGCGTTGTGCAACGTGCCGCGAAACATGGACGACGAGATGATCCGTGCGGTGGCGAAGAACGGCGGAGTCATACACGTCAACTACCACATCGGCTTCCTCGATCAGACCTATGTGGATGCGTTCGACAAAGTCCGCGACGAATTCCGCGCCCGCATGCAGGCCTTGAGCGAACAGTACAAGGAGGACTCCAAAGCCCGGCAGGAGGCGGTGGACAGCCTTTACAAGGAATACAACGCCCGCATGCCGCGCGTCTCCTGGGAGCGCATCCTGGACCACATTGACCATATGGTGAGGATTGCTGGGGTGGATCACGTTGGGTTGGGCTCGGACTTTGACGGTGCCTTCATGCCCGAGGGGATGGATGACGCCAGCTTCTTGCCTCGCCTGACCGAGGGTCTGCTGCGTCGCGGATACAAAGAAGCGGATGTGAAAAAAATTCTGGGCGGCAACACGCTGCGGGTACTGGAGGAGGCGGAACGTGTGGCTGCACGCCTGAGCCGACGCTAGTGCCCTGCCGCTCGTGCTTGCTTGCGCGGGCTTGCATCAGTTACCTCACATGCAAAACTACCCGCGGGGAACGAGCATGCAAAATCAACCATGGCTGGCTTTTGTTCTGGCCTTGACCCTACCGTCCGCGCTTGCCGGACAGGAGAAACCCGTGCCCACACTCGAACGCGACCCGGGCCTCTACGCCACGCTAGAGACCTCGATGGGAAAGATCGTCATTCAGCTTTTTGAGAAATCAGCGCCGAAGACAGTGGAGAATTTTGTCGGGCTGGCCACGGGAAAGAAAGCCTGGACCCACCTGCGGACGGGGGAGCGGGTGGTCAACAAGCCCTTCTTCGACGGCATCATTTTCCATCGCGTGATTCCCGACTTCATGATTCAGACTGGTGACCCACTGGGCACCGGCACGGGCGGGCCGGGCTACACAATTCCGGATGAGTTCAAGCCGGATCTGAAGTTCGACCGGCCGGGGCGTGTGGGGATGGCCAACGCGGGGCCGAACACCGGCGGCTCGCAGTTCTTCATCACGCACCGGGCCACGCCTCACCTGAACAACAAACACACCATCTTCGGCCAAGTGATCGAAGGGCAAGAGGTGGTGACTGCGATTGCGCAGGTGCCGCGGGACAGAAATGACAGACCACTCCAGCCGGTAAGAATCCTCAAGGTAACGATTGAGCGGGTCGAGCCGACCGCGCCTTAGACCTTGATAATGTCCACCAGTTCCTTGACCGCGGCCGCCGACTTCTTCAGCCCGGCAGACTCTTCCGGGGTGAGCTGGATCTCAATGATCTTCTCGATGCCGCGGGCGCCCAGCTTCGCCGGTACGCCGACGAACAGGCCGTTGATTCCGTACTCACCCTCCAGATAAGCCGCGCAGGGCAGGATTTTCTTCTTGTCTTTGAGAATGGCCTCGACCATTTCCACGATGGCAGCCGAGGGGGCATAGAACGCACTGCCGGTCTTGAGCAGGTTCACGATCTCGGCGCCGCCGTCGCGGGTGCGCTTGACGATAGCATCGATTTTTTCCTTCGGCAGCAGGTCAGGGAGAGGGATGCCGGCAACGGTTGAGTAACGCGGGAGCGGCACCATGGTGTCGCCGTGGCCCCCGAGGACGAAGGCGGTCACGTTCTCGACCGATACATCCAGCTCCCAGGCAATGAAGGTGCGCATGCGAGCCGAATCGAGCACGCCCGCCATGCCGATGACGCGGTTTTTGGAGAAGCCGCTGACGCGGTAGGCAGTTTGCGCCATCGCATCCAGGGGGTTGGTGATGACGATGAGGATGCAGTTGGGAGAATACTTGACCACCTGCTCGGTGGTTTGCTTGACGATGTCGTAGTTGGCTCTCAGCAGGTCGTCGCGGCTCATGCCGGGCTTGCGCGGGAAGCCGGCGGTGATGACCACGATGTCGGAGTTGGCCGTGTCCTTGTAGTCCTGGGTGCCGAGGATACGGCTGTCATAGCCTTCGATGGGGGCTGACTCGGCCAGATCAAGCCCCTTGCCTTGCGGCAGGCCTTCGATGACATCTATCAAGACAACGTCAGCCAATTCTTTGTCTGCGAGCCGGTGAGCGGTGGTGCCGCCCACCATGCCCGCCCCCACCACGGTTATCTTCTTGCGCATGGCTCACCTCGAAGCGAGATTCTCATCCTGCGGGAGACTCCGGACCCGTCCGTGCGGGCCCGGAGGCCTAGAGATTGTTGATGATGGCCGTAGCGAACTCGCTCGTGCGCACCTTGCGGGCGCCCTCCATCAGGCGCTCGAGATCGTAGGTCACCGTCTTCTGCTCGATGGTACGGGCGATGGCGCGCTCGATGAGTTCGGCTACATCCTTCCAGCCCATAAAGGCGAACATCAAGGCTCCCGAAAGCATGACGGAGCTGGGGTTGATGACGTCCTTGTCAGCATACTTCGGGGCTGTCCCGTGCGTGGCCTCAAAGAGGCCGTACCCATCGCCGATGTTGGCGCCGGGCGCCATGCCGAGTCCCCCGACCTGAGCCGCGCAGGCATCCGAGAGGTAGTCACCGTTCAGGTTGGGGGTGCAGACAACGTCGTATTCATCCGCACGCGTCAGAACCTGTTGGAACATCGAGTCCGCGATGCGGTCGTTGACGAGAATCTTCTTCTTCCACGCCCCGTTGCCGTGCGTGTGACCGATGCTTTCCAAGCACTCTCGCACTTCGGCATAGATTTTTTCCTTGAAGGCCTGTGGGGCGCTCTCCAGGCCCGGCTCAATCATGGCGGCGTTGGCTTCGACCGAAAGCGACGGGTTCTTGTCCTTGTTGTCCAGGATCCAGCTTTCCCGCTCGGTGACGATGTGGCTGCGGAACTCCTCCTTGGCCAGCTCGTAGCCCCAATCGCGGAAGGCTCCCTCGGTGAACTTCATAATGTTGCCTTTGTGAACCAGGGTCACGGTCTTGCGACCGTTCTCCAGTGCGTACAGCAGCGCCTTGCGGACGAGCCTCTTCGTGCCGGTGGGGCTGATGGGCTTGATGCCGATGCCGCTATCGGGACGAATCTTCTTGCCCAGCTGCTGCACAAGCTCGATCAGTTTCCCGGCTTCCGGGGAAGCCATGGGCCACTCGATGCCGGCATAGACGTCCTCGGTGTTTTCGCGAAAGATGATGAGGTTCATGCGCTCGGGGTGACGCACGGGCGAGGGAACGCCCGCATACCACTTCACCGGACGCACGCAGGCGTAGAGGTCGAGAATCTGGCGCAGGGTAACGTTGAGGCTGCGGATGCCGCCGCCCACCGGCGTGGTGAGCGGGCCCTTGATGGCGATGCGGAAATCGCGGATGGCCTCGACGGTATCATCCGGGAGCCAGGTGCCGAAGGTATTGAAAGCCTTCTCGCCCGCGAACACCTCCAGCCAGGCAATGCGGCGCTTGCCGCTGCAGGCTTTCTGGACGGCGGCGTCAAAGACGCGCCGGGCGGCTTTCCAGATGTCGCGGCCGGTACCGTCACCCTCGATGAAGGGGATAATGGGGTTGTCGGGGACGATGAACTTGCCATTCTCGTAGAGAATGGGCTGGCCGTCGGAGGGAACCGAAACTCCACTGTAGGACGAGCGCATGGCGGGACTCCTTCTCCTGCGCCATGAGTCATCATACTGGCGGCTGGGAAGGAACGCAAGGCAGGGGAGGCGGTCCAGCCGGCGCTGCGGCGAGCTAGGCAGCTTGCTCGCGGACAGAGTTGAGCAGGCCGCCGGCCAGCAGGATTTCGCGCTGGCGCTTGGTCAGGCTGTGCTTGACGTTGATGGTGGTTCCTTTACTGAGGTTTTTGACCACGAGCGGCTTGTCGTTCTTGAGCGCAGCGCTGACCTCGGGAATTTCCAGGCGGTCACCCTGTTGGATGGAGTTGTAATCCCCCTCGTCCACAAACGTGAGCGGCAGGATGCCGAAGTTGACCAGGTTAGCCCAGTGGATGCGGGCAAAGGACTTGGCCAGCACGGCCTTGATGCCGAGATACATGGGGGCGAGGGCAGCGTGCTCGCGGCTCGAGCCCTGACCGTAATTGCTGCCGCCGACAACGAAGCCGCCGCCTTTCTCTTTGGCGCGGGCAACAAATTTTTCGTCCACGCGGGAGAAGACGAACTCGGAAATGGCAGGGATGTTGGAACGGAGCGGGAGGATTTTTGCGCCCGCGGGCATGATGTGGTCGGTGGTGATGTTGTCACCGACTTTGATCAGGACTTCACCTTCGAGTTTCTCCTCCAAGGAACCGCGCGTAGGCAGTGGTTTGATATTGGGCCCGCGGAGGATTTCCACCTGGTCAGGGTTCTCAGCCGGCGGGAGAATCATGCGGTCGTCAATGAGGAATCTTTTCGGCCAGCGGATTTCCGGCGGGGCGCCGAGGTCGCGAGGATCGGTGATGACGCCGCGCACGGCACAGGCAGCAGCGGTTTCCGGGCTGGAGAGGTACACCTTCGCGTCGGGTGTGCCGCTGCGGCCCTCAAAGTTGCGGTTGAAGCTGCGCACCGAGACTCCGCCTGAAGGGGGCGCTTGCCCCATGCCGATGCAAGGACCGCAGGCTGACTCCAGAATGCGTGCGCCCGAGGCAATCAGGCCGGTGAGGCCACCGGCCTTACCCACCATCTCAAAGACCTGCCGCGAACCCGGCGTCACCACCATGCTGACGTTCGGGTGGACGACCTTGCCCTCGAGGATGGCGGCCACAGTCATCAGGTCGCGGAAAGAAGAATTTGTGCAGCTACCGACCGCCACTTGATCCACCTTGGTTCCCGCCACCTCACGCACGGCGCAGACGTTGTCAGGGCTGTGGGGCCGGGCGATGAGCGGTTCCAGTTGGTTGAGGTCAATCTCCATCCGCTCGTCGTAGTCGGCGTCGGGGTCGGGGGCGAGGGGTTTGTAGGCGCGGCCGCGTCCCTGGGCACGCAGGTAGGCGTGGGTATTTTCGTCGCTGGGGAAAATCGAGGTCGTAGCACCCAACTCAGCGCCCATGTTGGTAATGGTGGCGCGTTCGGGCACGGTGAGGGAGGCAGCTCCCTCGCCGTAATACTCGATAATCTTCCCCACTCCACCCTTGACCGTCAGCCGGCGGAGCATCTCGAGGATGATGTCTTTGGCCGACACCCAGGGTTGCAGGTGTCCTTTCAAGTGGACACCGAGGACTTTCGGCATCGTCAGGTAGAAGGGGCGGCCGGCCATGGCCACGGCGACGTCCAAGCCACCGGCCCCGATGGCGATCATCCCGGCGCCGCCGCAGGTGGGCGTGTGGCTGTCGGAGCCCAGCAGAATCTGGCCCGGACGGCTGAAGCGCTCCAGATGGACTTGGTGGCAAATGCCGTTGCCCGGACGGGAGAAATAGATGCCGTACTTGGAGGCAATAGTCTGCAGGAAGCGATGGTCGTCGGCATTCTCAAAGCCGGTCTGCAGGGTATTGTGGTCCACATAGCTGACGGAAAGCTTGGTGCGAACGCGGGGCAGACCCATCGCCTCAAACTGGAGATAGGCCATAGTGCCGGTGGCATCCTGGGTGAGGGTCTGATCCACTTTGACGGCGATTTCCGAACCAGCTCGGAGCTCACCCTCGACCCGGTGCGCTTCCAGGATTTTGTAGGTCAGGCTCTTGCCCACGGGTCACGATACCTCTGACTAGCAAAGCGGAGTTCGCACTCCGACAATACACGATAGCACGCCGGTCGCGAACTCGCAACGCCGCTTCACCTGCCGCCAGTCCGAGCCTGCTAGGGGAAGAACTTATTGTAAACGGAGCGGGCATGCTGGCAGGTTTGCTCGAGGCGGATCAGGAGCTCACCGCTGCTGACGTCCTCGCCCAAGACACGACCGAGCAGAACCGAGACGGGTTCCAGGGAGCTGCGCGAAGGCAGAGTGGGCAGAGCGCGACCCGTAGCGAGGCGAATCGAGTGGTCTAAGGCTCGAAAGAAGAAGGCATCCCGCGCCAGCGCGTCGAGGTCGCCTTCATTGAGTCTCTTGTCCGTGGGTGCAGTCTGAATCTGCCCCGCCAGGTGTTTCCCCGCCAGTGGCAGAGCACCGCCAGCCAGAGCCAACGCCGAGGCAAGAAAATCGAGATCGTAGACACCGCCAGGGCCAGTCTTGAAGTTGGGCTGGTCGCGGGAGGTCTTCCGCGCCTCTTCCTCCAGGCGCCGGCGCATCTGCGCGAGTGCGGGTGTGATCTGCTCAAAAGAGCCGAAGCGACGGGCCAGGATCGGCCGCAAGCGAGTACACCACTCGCTAGCGAATGCGAGGTCGCCAGCCACCGGCCGGACTTTCAAGTACGTGATGGCCTCCCAGACTTCGGCTGAGGAGGCGAAGTATTCCAGCACGGTGGCGGCATTCTGAACCAATTCCCCTTCTCCGCCTCGCGGGCGGAGGCGCGCGTCCACCGGGAAGAGCGTTCCCTCGCGGGTGTAGCTGGAGAGGATATCGATGAGTTTTTCAGCAACACGCCGCCAGCTAGTGACCTCGCGGCGGCTGGCGGGCGCGTCGACAAGAAAGATGAGGTCGGCATCGGAGCCAAGGTCCATTTCATAGGTGGCCAGCCGCCCGAGAGCCAGAACCGCAAAGCGACCACTGCGCGGCGCGCGTATCTCTTTCTGGGCACTCGCGAGCGCCAGATGAAGGACAGCTTCGGCCAGGTGGCTATAGGCGGCAAGCGTCTGCCAGAGCGGCCGGTTAGCGCGGAGGGCAGCCGTGCCCCAGCGGAAGCAGTGCTGGCGGTAGACGGCGCGCAATCGAGAGGCGCGCGCGGAGGGCGTGCGGGCCGAATGGAGCAGCCTTTCCCCTGGGATCCGAGAAGGCTCTCCCCGCGAATCTTCAAGCGTTAACGCCCGTTGCTCGGAGGGTTGTGGGCCCGTACCGGGCTGCCCGCGCAAGATCTCCAACAGTTCAGGCTGGCGCAGCAAGTACTCGCCGAGAGGCTCACTCAGAGAAAAGACTTCGACGGCGGCGGGAAGGGCATCCGCCAGGGAATCCAGGGCCGCAAAGCGTTCGGAAGAAGAGAGGGTTGAAGCCAGGAAGCGATGCAGCGGCTTGCGGGCGCGCTCGGGGATCGTAAGCCCCTGCAGCTGCTCGTGCACCGGAGACCGGCGTTCGGCGAACCAGGCCAGCAGACTTGAGTAGGAAAGCTCACTCGGGGGGACCGCAACGTCCGAGGAGGGCGGTTCGAGGCGGAACGTGTCGCTGCCAGGCTCACCGGGGGTTTCGGGGAGGAGTCGGGCACGGATTTCACGGACGGCGCGGCGGTGCTCGTCGAGTTGGCGGCGAAGCATCTCGACAGCTTCCCGGCCAAAGGCCTCGAGTCCGACGCGACGCGCCAGCACCGCCAGCGCCTCCCCACTCGCCGGGACTGTGTGCGCCTGGTGGCCCTGCTCGAGCTGGAGGCGGTGTTCAACCCGGCGGAGAAACTGGTAGGCGGCCGCCAGGCGGGAGTGGTCGCGCGGAGCCAAGTAACCTTTGTCGTGCAGCTTCTGCAGCGCCACCAGCGTTCCGCCGGAACGCACCCAGGGGTCACGCCGGCCGTAGAGCCGTTGCAGGCACTGCACGAGGAATTCAATATCCCGGATGCCACCCGAAGAGAGCTTGACGTTCAGAGCGGCCCCGCGACCGGCGAGCTTGCGGTCCATCTGCTCGCGGGCCTGAAGAACGCTTTCCACGGCGCCGAAATGGAATTCCCCCTGGTAGAGATAAGGCTCGATCGCGGCGAGGAACTCCCGAACGAGGGCGACGTCGCCGGCAACCGCACGCGCTTTCAACAGCATCTGCAGCTCCCACTCGCGGGCGCGCCGCTGGTAGTAGTCCAACGCCGCGGGAAGGCTGGTGGCGAGGTCGCCTTCGCCGCCCCCCGGACGTAGACGCATGTCCACACGATAGACGGGACCCTCCACGGTAACGCCGGCAATCAGTTGCAGGAGACGCTGTGCCAGGCGGGTGAAAAACTCCGCATTCGAGATCGCCTTGGGCCCGGAGGTTTCCCCCGCACCACTGTAGAGAAACAAGAGGTCGATGTCCGAGCTGTAGTTGAGCTCGTTGCCGCCGAGTTTCCCGAGTCCGACGACGGCGAAGCGGGCCGGCAGGAGTCGGCCCTCGGCGTCGTGGGTCTGCGGGTCCCCGAAGCGATGGCGGAGTTCGCGCCGCGCGGTCTCCAGGGCTCTCTCCAGCAGAACGTCAGCCAGATGCGACAATTCCAGCGTGGTGGCGGCGAGGTCGGCAATGCCCAGGATGTCGCGCAGGCTGATGCGGAGGTATTCGCGGCGCTTGAAGCGGGCCAGGACAACGGCCGGGTCGGTCTCCAGTTGCGTGGCCTCAAACCGCGCGAATTCCTCCAGGAGGTCGTCGCGGGACTTGATGTGTCCCAGGTGGCGATCGCGAGCCAGCCAGCCGAGTAACTCCGGTTGTTGGAGCAGGGTTTCACTGAGGAAGCGGCTGTGACTGAAGAGGGCAAGCGCGTGGTAGAGCAGCACCGGCTGGCGCGCCATCAGGTCGACCAATTCAGGAACCAAGTGCCGCGTGAACCGCTCCAGGAAATTCAGCGCCGTGTCACTGTCGGGAACCTGAGCGAGGGCAGTGGGGAGAACAGAGCGGAGACTCTCCGGCAGGCGTGGCTCGACGCGCGCGAGATTCGCGCGCGCGCGCGCCGGGTCGAGGAAGACAACGTTTGCCAGTGCTTCCGCCACAGCCAGCACAGGATACACCAGAGACACCCCCGCCGCAGCGGGGTGACACAGAGAGCGGTTACGGAGTCGAAGAGTTGCGCGTTAGATGTCGTAGTAGAGGGCGAACTCGTAGGGGTGCGGGCGCATGCGAACGGCCTGCACCTCGTTCTTCATCTTGTAGTTGATCCAGAGTTCGATGACCTCTTCGGTAAAGACGTCACCCTTGGTGAGGAACTCGTGGTCGCGTTCGAGCGCGCGCAAGGATTCTTCGAGCGAGCCGGGCAGGCTGGGCACGTCCTTCAATTCTTCGGGACTGAGGTCATAGATGTCCTTGTCCAGCGGCTCGCCGGGATCAATCTTGTTCTCGATGCCGTCGAGCCCGGCCATGACCAAGGCGGAGAATGCCAAGTAGGGGTTGCAGGAGGGATCGGGCGGACGGAATTCGACGCGCTTGGCCTTGGGATTGGGGGAGTACATGGGGATGCGCACGGCCGCACTGCGGTTGCGGCGCGAGTAGGCAAGGTTGACGGGCGCCTCGAAGCCCGGCACGAGCCGCTTGTAGCTGTTGGTGGTGGGCGCGGCGAAGGCCGCGATGGCCGGGGCGTGCTTGAGCAGGCCGCCGATGTACCAGAGGGCCGTCTGACTCAGGCCGGCATAGAGGTCGCCGGCAAACAGCGGCTTGCCTTTCAGCCACAGGCTTTGGTGGGTATGCATGCCGTTGCCGTTGTCCTGGAAGATGGGCTTGGGCATGAAGGTGACGGTCTTGCCGTACTGGTGGGCGACGTTGCGCACGATGTACTTGAAGAGCATCATCCGGTCGCTGGCCTTGACCAAGGAGGTGAACTTGAAATCAATCTCCGCCTGGCCGCCGGTGGCGACCTCGTGGTGGTGGCACTCGACCTCCAGTCCCGCCCGCTCCATCGCCAACGCCATCTCCGTGCGCAGGTCTTGATAGTGGTCGGTGGGCGGCACGGGGAAATAGCCTTCCTTGTAGCGGGGGCGGTAGCCCAGGTTGCGCTCCTCGCGGGCAGAGTTCCAGCGGCCCTCTTCCGCATCAATGAAGTAGAAGCCGCAATTCTCGCGCTGGTCGAAGCGGATATTGTCGAAGATGAAAAATTCGGCCTCGGCGCCGAAATAGGCGGCGTCGGCGATGCCGGTGAAGCCCAGGTACGCCTCGGCCTTCTTCGCGACGTGGCGCGGGTCGCGTGGGTAGTGCTGCTTGGTGATGGGATCCACAACGTCGCCAATCATCATCAGCGTGGGAACATCGCGGAACGGATCGAGCAGCGCCGTGGTGGGATCCGGTACCAGCAGCATATCGCTTTCGTGGATGGCGGCCCAGCCGCGGATGCTCGAGCCGTCAATCCCGAAACCGTCTTCGAACGAGGACTCATCGAGCTGATGAATCGGAAAGGAAACGTGGTGCCAGAGGCCCGGCAAGTCGGTGAAGCGGATGTCCACCATCCGCACCTGATTCTTCTCGGCCAACGCCAACACTTCTTTCGGGGTCATCGTTCCTCCTGGAATGTAACTGAAGCTGCGGGTGGAAGGTCCCGGCCCCACCACCTTCGCCACGATGGGTGTACAAGATAGACGATGGCGCGCAGACAGTCAAGGGCCGCTTCGGAACCCAGCGCAGCCACGCACAGGGCGCAAAGAAGATTATTGACACCTGTTTTTCTTTCTCGCATAGTTAGCGCAAATTTGTCGCGTGCAGTGGTCGGAGCGAGAAAGGACGTGCCAACTACGCTTTGCTCCTAGCTCGGTGCGCGGAGCGAGAGCGGGGCGCAGCGGATGTTCGTCGCCAAAAAAATCTTCCTGACGAAAGGTGTCGGGAAGCATCGCGAGCGGCTCTCGAGTTTCGAGCTGGCCTTGCGCTCGGCCGGCATCGCCGCCTGCAACGTCGTCCGCGTCTCCAGCATCTTCCCGCCCCACTGCAAACTCATCTCCCGCTCCGAAGGCTTGAAGCTCCTCCGCCCCGGCCAGGTGACCTTCTGCGTGCTGAGCGAAAACTCCACCCGCGAACCTCACCGCCTGATTGCCTCCTCCATCGGACTCGCCCTCCCCGCCGACAAGTCCATGTACGGCTACCTCTCCGAACACCACTCCTTCGGCGAAACCGAAGAAGTCGCCGGCGAGTACGCCGAAGAACTAGCGGCCGAGATGCTCGCCACCGTCCTCGACGTCGAATTCGATCCCGACTTGAACTGGGACGAGAAGAAAGAGATTTACCGCATCTCGAACAAAATCGTCCGCACCATGAACATCACCCAGTCGGCCGTCGGCGACAAGCGCGGCCTCTGGACCACCGTCCTCACCGCCGCCATCCTGCTCGGCGAAGACTAACCCGCCCCTCCTGCCTGTCATCCTGACCCCGCCCTTTCAGCCTCTCACGACAACCGGCGTCCAAGCACAACGCCCATCAGCAACCCACCAGATCCTGCCCTACCATCGGGTGCGTTTCCCCTTACAAGGCGACGGCGCCTCCACCGTTCCTGTCCCGCAATGACTCATACTGGTACATCGACGTAAGAACCGTCTCTATCCAACGGTTTGCTCAGACTGTATGATTGTGATTGACTATCCCAGGGTATTGACACTAATCAGGGGGTACACAGGGAACAGAGCGGAGCTGAAGCATTTCGGGAAGCCTGACGAGGTTCGAGAGTTTCCAAAGGGACGACTGGAACTCATCAAGATCGGAGGTGCAACCAGTGGTCGCGCTGTCTTTCAGCCCGGGTGGAGATGGGCAACGTCAGTCCAACCCATCGCCAAGACCAAGAGCTGCGAAGCCCCACACTTCCAGTACCACCTGTCCGGGGTGCTGCGGGTTCGGATGGACGATGGAAGCGAGTTTGATTGCCGCCCGGGCGATGTCTCCCTCCTCCCGTCAGGTCACGACGCTTGGGTGGTGGGAGACCAGCCCCCGGTCATCGTGGATTTCCAGGGGATGGTCGATTACGCAAAGTCTCGGTAGTTGACCACTGCCCGGAGGAATCTGAGAACAACGCGCATGCCTGCAGGGCTCGGCGGCGGCTTGCTTAGCGGCCGGCAACTGTAACCGCAGCCTTGCGCGCTCCGCGCTTGGCGGTCGCGCGCCCGATGCGGGCGCGCGCCCCCTTGCGCGACCAGTAACCCAGCCGCTCCAGCACCGCCCCCGCAATCAGCGGCAGAGCCACCGTCGCGTCTTCGAGCACCTCCGCAAACCGACCGCCTTCTTCCGGCGGCACGAACTTGCCCCAGGAGACTGCTTCCGAATAAGTGCTGCCCGAGAGCCCGCCCCAGTGCACGGGTTCGGGGCAGATGCGGAGGCCATACTGGTAGCGCTTCAGCGGGAAGCGGTCGAAGCCCCGCCGCACGCGCAACTCCGCCGTCACGCCGAACTGCTGCGCCCAGTTGCGCGGCACCCCGCCCCCGACGGTGAAGATGCCCAGCCGCTTCTGGCTGAGCAGATACTCAACGAAATACTCGAAATCGTCGTAGGGCTCGTAGCGGAGCTTCGGTTCCCCATCGCGCAGCCGCCGCCGGTTCTCGAGGTAAAGGTCAATCCCCAGCTCCGAGTCGGTGAAGGCCGGGACAAAGACGGGCACGTCTTTCAGATACGCCGATTTGAGAATGCCGCGGTCGCGCGAGGTCTTCGCCAGCTGCTCGCCGATCCTGCGGTTCAGTTTCCAACTGCAAACCGGCTCCTCGGGGTTCCAGCGGCGCAGGATTCCCTGCACGACCTCTTCAACGTGATCGAGGTTGATTTCGGGCTCGAGGGAGTCATAGACGCGGTTGTAACCGGCTTCAAAGAGCTCCGTATCGTTCATTCCGGGCTCGTGGCGATAGTGAAACCGACCCGTCGCCTCCACCAGCCCGTGCGCCATCAGCGCGCCGGTGGAGACAACGCACCGCACGAGCCCGCTGTCAATCAGGTCGCAGATGACGAGGCCCATCTTGGCCACCGTCAGCGCGCCCGAGAGCGTGAGCACCACGCAGCACTCCTGGTCGCGCGCCATCGCCTCCAGCACGTCGGCCCCGTCGCCGATCTGGCGCGCCGTGAAAGCGGTCTGGCCCATCGCCCGCACCAGTTCATCCAGCGTGTGGACTCTCGACAAGTCGAGCGGAATCGTCGGAACCAGGTTATCCTCGGCGGGTCGGTGCAGGCGGCGTACGCGCTCCGTCGAATTCTTCTTCATCGCTCTCCTCTGTCCCAGGTTTTCTGCGACGCTGGCCTAAGTATACTCAGCCCGCTGCGGTTTTCACCCCCAAAAAAGTTCTTGGGCAACGGCTGCAAGATTTCTTGTTCCCACGCCGCCGCAATGGTAGAAAGTGACCCCAACAGCCGTCGCCCATCGCCGACGGCAGGAGTTCGAGCGACACGATGCTCACCAGCTACCCCCTGGCTCCGCCGTTCCGCTTTCTCGGCATCGAAGACGAGTTCGCCGCTTACGGGAAGGCCAAAGCCGTCATCCTCCCGATTCCCCTCGAACGCACCACCACTTACGCCCACGGCACCCGCAAAGGCCCCTGCGCCATCATCGAAGCTTCCCGCCAGGTCGAAACCTACGACGAAGAACTGCAACGCGAGACCTACCGCGACGTCGGCATCCATACCTTGCCGGAGATGGAAACCGAGGAGGGGCCGCTCGAACGCGTCCTGGCCGACATCCGCACCAGCGTGGCCGGGCTGCTGGCCGACGCCAAGCTCCCCGTCTTGCTCGGCGGCGAGCACAGCCTGACCCCGCCGGCGGTGTCGGCGGCCGCGCGGAAATTCAGCGATCTCAGCGTGCTGCAGCTGGATGCCCACGCCGACCTGCGCGAGAGTTACCAGGGCAACCGGAACAGCCACGCCTGCGCGATGCGCCGCGTGCTGGAAATCTGTCCCGCCGTGCAGGTCGGCATCCGCAGCTTGTCGGCCGAAGAGGCCGCGGCGCTGCCGAAGCTGAACACCAAGATTCATTGGGCGCACGAACTCGCCGGCGCGCCCGCCGAGCAGTGGGCGGGGCGCGTGGCCGGCGGTTTGAGCCCGCACGTCTGGCTGACGATTGATGTGGATGCCTTCGACCCCTCTCTGATGCCCGCCACCGGTACCCCCGAGCCGGGCGGATTGTCCTGGGAGCAGGTGACGACGCTGGTGCGCATGGTCGCGCGCCAGCGCACCATCGTTGGGTTTGATGTCGTCGAACTCCTGCCCACCCCCGGCCTGCATGCCGCCGACTTCCTCGCTGCCAAACTCGTCTATCGCATCCTGGGCTACATTTTCTCTGCGCTGCGCACGAGAGCAGCCGGTTCGCGGTAGAATAGGCAGCACATGGGACGCCTGAAGCCCGCCTGCTTGGCGCTGCTCCTTCTGCTCAGTTTCCTCCCTTCCCTGCGTGCCGAGGAGTTCCACCTGGTCAACGGCAGCCGCGTGCGCGGCAAGATTGTCGGCTACGAGCGCGACGTCTTCCAGGTCCAGACCGAAACCGGAGTGGTCGAGGTCTACCGCGAGCAGGTGCGTCGCATCGTCTTCTATCCGGAGGCCGGCCCGCAAACCCTAGAGCCGCGGGGTACCCTGCGGTCGGGAGCGCAGGTTCGTGCAAGAAGCACGCCGCCCGTGCCCGAACTGAAAGAGGCTCCGCCGACGGCAAGCCCTACCCCGACACCCACCATCGCCCGCGAAGTGCCGCGCCCGCTGCCACCGCCCAAGCCCGAGCGCATCGTCGAGTCGGTCAGCGCCACGCGCTACCGCAACGAAAGCTTTGGCTTCCAGATGTACAAGCCGCCCAGTTGGCGCAGCTATCCGGCTCTGGTCAAGCCGGACAATCCCCTGCTGGCCGCCCTGGGCACGCCCGACGAGATGACCTTGCTGCTCGTGGGGCAGGAAATCTTTTCCGGCGACCTGGTCACCTATTCGCAGCTCGCCGAAGATTCGCTGCGCTCACTCTATCCCGATTACCGCAAGTCCGAAGAACGCTTCACCCAGTTCGCTGGCTTCCCTGCCCTCGAGCGGTATTTCACCGGCACTGCCGAGGGGCGCTTCTGGACGGGGCTGGCGATTTACTTTGCCCACGGCGACTCCTTCTACACTTTCCTCGGCGTGAGCGCCGAAAGCGACACTCTCGCCTTCCAACAATCCCTGCTGCGCAAGATTGTGAATACGGTGGAGTTTGTGCGCGCGGCCTCGCCCTGAACGGGCGCGCCGTTTCCCTAGTATTTCGTCACTTCGGTAAAGTTGAAGTCGGAGACTTTCATTGCCGGCACCACCATCTCAAAGGACTCCTCCCCCGCCGCGCGCACGGCAGGGCCGAGCTGGACGACATGGTTAAGCATTTCAATCAGACTCTGGTTGAAGCGCAGGTTGCGCACCGCGTGCTGAATTCTGCCGTCAACCACCAGGAAGGTGCCATCGCGTGTCATCCCGGTCAGGATCTTCTCGTAGGGGTCCACCTCGCGGATGTACCAGAGACGCGTGACGTGCACGCCGCGCTCGGTCGTGCGCACCATCTCCTCGAGCGATGTTTCCCCACCGGCAAACACCAGGTTCAGCGGCGCCTCGCCGTATTCGTTAGGCAGCAGCATCCCGTGGCCGGTGGGTTCCCGCCCGGCCTTCTTCGCCGCCACCCGCCCGTAGACCAGATTCCTCACCACCCCGCGCTCCACCAGTGTCACCTTCTGCCGCGGCACGCCTTCCCCGTCCCAGGCGCTCCCTGTCTGCAGGGGATGATAGACGTCGTCCCACAGGGAGATGTTTTCGCCGAAGATCCTCTGGCCGATGCGCCCGGTGAAGCAGCTGCGCTGGTCGGTCACGGCGGTCGCGGCGAAATCGTAGAAGAGGAACCCGACCAAGTCGAGCACCGCGGCCGGCTCCAGAATCACGGTGTAGCGACCCGGGGGAAGCTCCCGCGGCTCGCGGTTGGCCAGCGCCTTCTGGCAGGCGCGCTCGGCGAGCTCTTCGATGGCGAGCTGCCCGGCCGAAACAAAGTTCGCCTTCGCCCACCCCGAGCCGCCGTCGTTCATGCAGGTCAGAGAGAATTCCGCGCGGGTCTCCTCGTGGTAGGCAAAGAGGCCGCGGGAATTCGCCAGCGCCTGACAGCCATGGCTGCTGGAGTAAACGCCCGCCGCCGTCAGGCCGGAGCGCTCGGCGCGATCCACCACCATGCGGATGGCCAGGGCGCGGTCTTGCGGCGTCAGCTCTGTGGTCTTCGCGTCCACGCGCGCCACCGGCGTGTAGCGTTGCGGGCCGAGCATGGGGAGCAGGTCGGGATCTTCAGGCTGCCAGCGCGCAATTGCCAGCGCCTGCTCGGCCGCGCGCTGCAAAGACTCCTTGTCGGTCTTGTTGGTCGTAGCGCGGGCGGTGCGGCCCTCGGTGACGACGCGCACGGATACCTGCAGACCCTCCTCGGCCACGTTCTGGTGGATGACGTTGTTGGCGAAACGCGTGAGCGCGCTGCGGCCGGACTCGATGAAGACTTCGGTTTCCTCGGCCGGACTGGCCGCCAGCACGCTCTCGGCAATCTCGCGGCAGCCAGCCTCACCGAGCATAGGCAACTCCCACCAAGACGTTGCGGAAACGCGCCGGGGCGGCGCCGTGGCCCGTACCCATCGTCTGCATGGGCTGGCCCTTGCCGCAGTTGGGCGTACCCCAAAGCGTCCAATGCGAGCGGTCGCAGATGGCGTCGCAGCTCCCCCAGAATTCGGTGGTGATGCCGCTGTAGCTCGGGTTCTTGAGCATGCGGGTTTTCTTCCCGCCTTTGATTTCCCAGGCGATTTCGGTGCCGAACTGGAAGTGGTAGCGGCGGTCGTCAATCGACCAGCTGCGGTTCGTCTCGCAGTAGATGGCGTCGTCGGTGTCGGCGAGCAGGTCGGCGAGCGTCCAGGTGCCGGGCAGCAGGCTGACGTTGGTCATGCGGATGAGCGGGATACGATTCCAGCTCTCCGCCCGCATGGTGCCGCCCGAGCGCCGCAAGCCGATGGCCGGGGCAGTTTCGCGCGAAGAGAGGTAGCCGACGAAACGCCCGTCCTTGATGATGTCGATGCACTGGGCGGGCACGCCCTCGTCGTCGTAGCCGAACGTGCCCAGCCCCGGCCCGTGCTCCAGCCGCGCATCCGCGACGACATTGACGATGTCGGCCCCGTAGCGGAGCGTGCCAAGCTTGTCCAGCGTCAGAAAACTCATTCCCGCGAAATTTGCCTCCATCCCCAGCACGCGGTCGAGCTCGATGGGATGGCCGATGGATTCGTGAATCTGCAGGGCGAGCTGCGAGCTGTCGAGGATGAGCGTGCGCCGGCCACTGGGGCATTGGTCGGCCTTGTGCAGAGCCACCGCTTCTTCCCCCACCCGGCGCGCATGTTCGACCAGTTGCAGCCGCTCGATCAGCTCGTAGCCCGCTGCAGCAAACTGCCCGCCGAAGGAGTTGGGGTACGACCGCTTCTGGATTTCATTGTTGGCAAAGGAGGTCGCAGCAAGGCCCGCGCCCGAAATCATCTTCACCTGGCGAATCTCGCTGCCCTCGCTGCTGGCGAAAAACTGTTCGAGCCGGGTGAAGCTCATGTTGGTTTCAGCCAGCGTCACGCCCACCACACCACGCAGCTCTTTGTCCACAGCGAACAGCAGGTTCATCTGCGCGTCGAGCGAGACTTCGAATGGATTCTTCTCGTAGGGCGTCTGCCAAACGGCGGTGATCTGCTGCTCCGGCGCGAGGACGACGTCGGCTTTCTTCACGCGAGCGCTGGCGCGGGCGATGGCGACAGCTTCCGCGGCCGTCGCTTCAATCTGTTCGCGCGTAAGCCGGTCGGTACTGGCGAATCCCCACGCCCCGTCGGCAATCACGCGGACGCCCAGGCCGAGCGATTCACTTTCGGCCACGGTGCCGACCTTGCCGTTCTTGGTCGAGAGCCCCCGCGCGCGCGTGTCAACGACGCGGACGTCGGCGTACGTCGCCCCGCGCACCTGGGCGGTGTCCAAGGCCCACCCGGCCCACTCGCGCATCATCTCAAAGCCAACCTCCGGCCTCCTGTCATCAGGCGCCAATCAGAGGCTTCTTGCCTATGCCAAAGCCGATCCCTCGCTGCGCCCGGGATGACAGCAGGGACATGCGGGGAGGTTAGGTGCCTTCCGACCAGGAGGCGAGGTATTTTTCCTGCTCGGGGGAGAGCTTGTCGATGCTCACACCCATCGATTCCAGTTTCAGGCGGGCGACCATGCGGTCGATTTCCTCCGGCACCGGATAGACCTGGCGCTGGAGTTTGCCGGCATTCTTGACCAAGTGTTCAACGGAGAGAGCCTGGTTGGAGAAGCTCATATCCATCACCGCGGCGGGATGGCCTTCGGCGCTGGCGAGGTTGACGAGGCGCCCTTCGGCCAGCAGGTAGAGCTTGCGGCCGTCCCGCAGCGTGTACTCATCCACGAAGTCCCGCGTCTGGCGTTTGCTGCTCGCCGCTTTCTCCAGCGCCGGAATGTCAATCTCGACGTTGAAGTGGCCGGAGTTGGCGAGAATCGCGCCGTCCTTCATCCGCTCGAAGTGCTCGAGGGAAAGGACACTCTTGTTGCCGGTGGCCGTCACGATGACATCGGCGACACGCACGGCCTCCCACATGGGGAGCACCCGGTAGCCCTCCATCACGGCCTCGAGCGCGCGGGTCGGATCCACTTCCGTGACGATGACGTTGGCGCCAAGGCCGCGCGCGCGCAGAGCAATGCCGCGCCCGCACCAGCCATAGCCGGCGACAACCACGTTCAGACCCGCCAGCAAGATGTTGGTGGCACGCAGCAGGCCGTCAATGGTGGACTGCCCGGTGCCGTAGCGGTTGTCGAAGAGGTGCTTGGTGTGGGCGTCATTGACCGAGATGATGGGGTAGCGCAGCACGCCATCGCGGGCCATCGCGCGCAGGCGGATGACACCGGTGGTGGTTTCCTCCGTCCCGCCGATGATGTCACCGATGATCTCCTGCCGCTGGCTGTGGGCGGTGCTGACGAGGTCGGCGCCGTCGTCGAGAGTAATCTGCGGGCCGGAGTCGAGCGCCGCGGCGATATGAGCATAGTAGGTGGCATGGTCTTCGCCCTTGATGGCATAGACAGGGACGGAGGAGTCGCGCACGAGCGAAGCAGCAACATCGTCCTGCGTGCTGAGGGGATTGGAGGCACAGAGAACAACCTCCGCACCAGCGTCGCGCAGAGTGATGGCGAGGTTGGCGGTTTCGCTGGTGACGTGCAGGCAGGCGGCGACGCGGATGCCCTTCAGCGGGCTCTCCTTGATAAAGCGCTTGCGGATGAGTTGCAGCACGGGCATCTGCTGGTTCGCCCAGCTGATGCGGACGCGGCCGCGGTCGGCGAGAGCGATGTCTTTGATGTCGGAGGCTACCTTGGTGGTCATCGTGTCCTCGTAAGAGAAAGTGCGGGCGGCTATCCTCAGGAGTGTTTGGCAGCCACCATTTCGCCCAGGCCGGCCGCGCGGCGCAGCGCCTCGGCTTTGTCGGTGCGCTCCCAGGTGAACTCTTTCTCGTCGCGGCCGAAGTGGCCGTAGGCGGCGGTCTTGCGGTAGATAGGACGGAGCAGGTCGAGGGCTTCGATCATCCCGCGTGGGGTCAGGGAAAAATGCTCGCGAATCAGGGTGATGATCTGCTCTTCCGGCAGGACGCCGGTGCCGAAGGTATCGACCATGATGGAAACCGGGTCAGCCACGCCGATGGCGTAGGCTACCTGCACCTCCAGTCGGCGGGCGATGCCGGCTGCGACCAGGTTCTTCGCAATGTAGCGCGCCATGTAGGAGGCTGAGCGATCCACCTTGGTCGGGTCCTTGCCGGAAAACGACCCGCCACCGTGATGGCCAGAGCCGCCGTAGGTATCCATGATGATCTTGCGCCCCGTCAGCCCGCAGTCGCCCTTGGGCCCGCCGATGACGAACCGTCCGGTGGGATTGATGAGAAACTTGGTGCGCGCATCGAGCAAGTGGGCGGGGATGACGGGCCGGATCACGGTTTCGATAATCCCCTGCCGCAATTGCTCCTGCGTGACGCTGTCGTGGTGCTGAGCTGACACCACCACCGTGTCCACGCGCAGCGCCTGGCCGTTCTCGTACTCGACGGTCACTTGCGACTTGCCGTCCGGGCGGAGGAAATTCACCAGGCCCTTGCGTCTGGCTTCGCCCAGCCGATAGGTGATGCGGTGGGCGAGGGTGACGGGCAAGGGCATCAGCTCGGGGGTTTCGTCGCAGGCCAAACCGAACATCAAGCCCTGGTCGCCCGCGCCGCCGGGGTCGACGCCGATGGCGATGTCCGGCGACTGCTCCTTGACGCTGGTGATGACGGCGCAACTGTCAGCGTCAAAGCCGTAGGCCGGGTCGGTGTAGCCGATGGAGCGGATGGTTTCGCGGGCGATGTGGGGATAGTCGAGCGTGGCCTTTGTGGTGATCTCGCCAGCCACGAAAACAAGGCCGGTGGTGACGAGCGCTTCGCAAGCCACCCGGCCGCGGGGGTCCTGGGCGAGCACCGCGTCGAGGACGGCGTCCGAAATCTGGTCAGCGATTTTGTCGGGGTGGCCTTCGGTGACGGATTCCGAACTGAACAGGTAGCGACGCGCAGATGGACTCATTACGGGTGCCGTCCCTCCACTATTGTAGGATGAAATGACGTGCCCAGCGCAAACGCGCAAGGCTAACACACGGCATCCCCAGCGTCAACCGCATTGCACTTCGCACACGTCCCCTACAGTTTCTTCGCGTCCGCTTCCTCCAGCGGATAGGGTGGGGGAATATCGCCGCGGCGTCGGGCCACTAGATAGGCGCGAATCAGCTCGTCGAGCTCCCCGTCCAGCACGGCGTCCACATCGCCGGATTCGTACTGTGTCCGCAAGTCCTTAATCAGGCGGTAAGGGTGCAGGACGTAGGAGCGAATCTGGCTGCCAAAGCTGATGTCGGCTTTCGTCTCCTCCAGTTTGCGCGCCGCTTCCATGCGTTTTTCCACTTCGTGCTGATAGAGGCGCGAGCGCAGGATTTTCATCGCCATCTCCCGGTTCTTGTGCTGGGAGCGCTCGTTCTGGCAGGCGACGACGATGCCGGTGGGCAGGTGGGTGATGCGGACGGCGGAGTCGGTGACGTTGACGTGCTGGCCCCCGTGGCCGCTCGACCGATAGGTGTCGATGCGGAGGTCTTCCGGGCGGATCGAGATTTCGATGCGGTCATCCACCTCTGGCGTGACAAACACGGAGGCAAAGGAGGTGTGGCGGCGGGCGGCGGCATCGAAGGGCGAGATGCGCACCAATCGGTGGACGCCGATTTCTGAATTCAGCAGGCCAAAGGCATATTCGCCCTGCACGGTAAATGTCACCGACTTGATGCCAGCTTCCTGGCCGGACTGGATATCAGTGATGGCGGTGGCGAAGCCCTTGCGCTCGGCCCAGCGCAGGTACATCCGCAGGAGCATCTCCGCCCAGTCCTGCGATTCGGTGCCGCCCGCGCCGGCGTTGATGGTGACGATGGCGTTGCGGGGGTCGTGGGCGCCGCTCAGCAGGGTCTCGATTTCGAGCGCATCGAGCTGCTTTGCCAGCACGGTCAGTTCCCGCGCCAGCTCCTCCTCGACCTTCTCGCCCTCCTGGCCGAGCTCGACGAGGGCGGCCAGGTCGGCCAATCTCCGCTCCAGGGCCGCATCGGTCTCGAGCCAGTGCTCGGCGCGTTTGCGCTGCTGGAGCACCTTTTGCGCTTCGGCAGGTTGATTCCAAAAGTCCGGCCGGTGGAGGGTCTTATCGATTTCGGCGAGTTCTTGCTTCAGGCGGGCGGGGTCAAAGATAGCTCCGCAGCTCAGCGGCCCGCTGCCGGAGCGCGTCGTAGCGACGTTTCAGGTCGTCAAGGGTTTCCATAGACTCTTCTCTCAAGCGCGTTCAGCCAGAACGTGCGCGCCAAGGCTGCCAGCGCGACGACGAGGCAGAGCCAAGCGAACCAGTCACCGAAGCGAACGTAGAAGGTTCGCTCGGTGCGCGCGGCAAAGCTGGCCGGAAAGACCAGCCGCTGCTCGCGCCGGGCCTGATCGAGCACGCGCCCGTAGGGGTCAATCACGGCCGTAATGCCCGAATTCGTCGCCCGCAACAGGTAGCGGCGCGTTTCCACCGCCCGCAGCCGCGCCATCTCGAAGTGCTGCTCGGGCGCCGCCGACTGCCCGAACCAGCCGTCGTTCGAGATATTCACGAGCAACTCGGCGCCCCGCGCCACCAGCGAGCGCACCTCGCCGGGGAAAATCGCCTCGTAGCAAATCAGGACGGCGGCGCGACCCTGCGGAGTCGGCACCAGCGTCCTGGTTGTGCCCGGGGCGAAGTCGCTCAACTCCGGCACCACGCGCCCAATCCAGCCCAACAACCACCGGTAGGGCACGTATTCGCCGAACGGCACCAGATGCATCTTATCATACTGGCCGACAAGCTCCCCGCTGGGGGCGAGCATGACGGCGCTGTTGTAGGGGCGGTCGCGGCCGGTGGCGTCTTTGCGGTAGTCCACGATGCCGACCAGCAGATAACTCTGCGTCGCCTGGGCCAGCGCAATCATCTGGGCGCGAAACACCGGGTCGTGATGGAAATAGAACGGCGCGGGAACTTCCGGCCAGATGACAAGCGTTGGCCGGGGACTTTCCTCGGTAGCCGCGCGATTCGTCAGCCGGTACAGCTCCAGCAATTCCGCCTGATGGTTCAGCACCCAATTGGGTTCGTACTGGGTCGTCTCCGGGATATTGGTTTGGACGAGCAGCGCGCGCTCGGCGGGATTGACGGCGGGGAGGCGCGCCTGCAACGCCACAAGCACCACGAGCGCCAAGGCCACAGCAGCCCACGACACGCGCGCCCGAACCGTTCGTGCCCACCAGAAGGCCAGCAGGATGGCATTGACGCCAGCCAGCAGGAAGGAGACGCCGTAGACGCCCGTGGCGGTTGCAATTTGAATCAAGGCCGGATGTTTGGCCAAGGCGTAGCCGAGCAGGTTCCAGGGGACGCCGGTGAGCCAGTGGGTGCGGAGGAACTCCATCGCCACCCAGATGACCGGGGCCAGCACGAGCGCACGCGTGCGGCTCCGCCGCGCGATTTCTCCGACCCACCAGGAATACAGCGCGAAGAACAGCGCAAACACCGCCACATAGAGGAAAACGACGCCGGCAGCGGCTGGGCCGGAAAGATTTCCGTGGAGCTTCATCACGCCATAGAGCCACGGCATGGTTCCTGCCAGAAAGACGGCTCCGGTCAGGTAGCCATAGAGAAGCAACCAGAGCCGGCGCGGCTCACCGATGACGGCGGTCAGCAGCGGAACGAGGGCAACGACAGAGAGGAAGCTCAGGTGGGGCTTGGGGAAGCAGAGGACGAGGAGCAACCCGCTGAGCAGGGCAGCGACGCCGCGCACTCCGCGCCTGGTGCTCAGTTCCGAAACCGGCGCCGACATCAGCGTCGGACGAAGACCTTGAAGCCCTGAGCTTCCAGACGGCGCTGGGCGGCAGCGGCCAGCTCCGGATCGCTGAAGGGGCCGACCTGAACGCGATAGAAGGAGTCGGTCGTCGGCGCGACGACGAGAGAGGGAAACCCCAGGCGCAGCAGTTCCTTGCCCAGGCGCTCGGCGTCGTCCTTCCGCGTGACAGCGGCCACCTGCAGCAGGATGGAACCTGCTGGGGGAGCCGCGCGCCGGGGGACGGCGGATTCAGCCGGCTTGGATTCGACCGGCACAGGGCGCCTGGATTCCAAGCGGTCGTAGAAGCCGAGGTCGGGCGGCGCGGTCGGCGCCTGGGTAGCAGCGGAAGGCTTGTCAGCCGTGCGGGCCTTGAGTTCGGCGGCGCGGGCCGCAGCGCGCTCCTGGTTGCGTCCCATGACGAAGCCCAGGGTGAAAAAGAGCGCGCAGAGGATAACGGCCGCAAAGAAGACGCCCAGCAGGTGCCGGGTCTCCAGCACCATCTCGTACTGCCGGCCCCCGCGTGCCATCCGCCTCCCTATTTGGCCTTGTTCTTCGTCCAGGCGCTGATGATGTCAATCGGCAGCGGAAAGACGATGGTGGTGTTGCGCTCGACGCCGATTTCGGTCAGGGTCTGAAGATAGCGCAATTGGACGGACGTGGGCTGCGAGGAAAGCACCTTGGCAGCCTCCGCCAGCCGCGTCGAGGCCTGGAATTCCCCCTCGGCGTGAATGACCTTGGCGCGGCGCTCGCGTTCGGCTTCGGCCTGCTTGGCGATGGCGCGGCGCATCTCTTCGGGCAGATCCACCGCCTTGACCTCCACCAGGCTCACTTTGACGCCCCAGGGGTCGGTGTGGTGGTCGAGAATGGTCTGGAGGCGGGCATTGACCTTCTCGCGCTCGGCCAGAAGGTCGTCGAGCTCAACCTGGCCGATGACCGAGCGCAGCGTGGTCTGGGCAAGCTGGCTGGTGGCGTAGATGTACTGGGCGTCTTTGACCTGGTTGACCACCTTGTTGGCGTCAATCACGCGCAGGTAGCAGACGGCGTTGACCTTGACGGAGACGTTGTCGCGGGTGATGGTGTCCTGGGGCGGGATGTCGAGGGTGACGATGCGGAGGTCGATGCGGACGAGTTTGTCAATGGGCCAGAAGATGAGCGTGATGCCGGCGCCGCGCACGGGCAGGAGGCGCCCCAAGCGGAACACGACGCCGCGCTCGTACTCGTAGATAATCTTGATGCAGCTCAGCACGTAGAGAATGAGTATCCCCAAAAAGATTGTCGAAGCACTGAAAGTCATGGCGCACTCCTTTTGACGGGCTGGATTGGGTTCCCCGCGGCAAGGTTCCCCGAGAAGGGCTCAACCAGCAGGGTCAGGCCCTCGATGCCGGTGACGCGCACCTGCGTTCCGGGCGGGATGCGGGTGGCGGCGCGGGCGCGCCAGTATTCCCCGCGGATGGAAATCTGACCGTCGGGCGCAAGCTCGCTCGTGACCATCCCCACGAGTCCCAGCATTTCTTCGGTACCGGTGGTTACCTTTCGGCGCAGTGCCTGGATGATCCGGCTCAGGAGAAAGACGGTGATGGCGGCAAAGGCCAGGGTGACGGGCAGAATCACGTTCAGTTTCATCCGCATCTCCGGGATGGGGGCTTCGACCAGCATCAGGGCACCCAGCACCATGGCGGCGATGCCGCCGACGGCCAGCACACCGTGGCTGACGAATTTGGCCTCCAACACAAACAGCGCGAGCGCCAGCAGGATCAGCAAGACACCGGCGTAGTTCACCGGCAGCAGGTGCAGGGCAAACATCGCCAGGATGATGAGGATGCCGCCGGCGACGCCGGGAACAATGAGGCCGGGGTTGCTGAACTCGATGTAGAGGCCGAGGATGCCGAAGATCATCAGCAGGAAGGCGATGTTGGGGTCGAGGACGCGGGCGAGGAAGCGCTCGCGCTGGGTCATGGCAATGTGTTCGAGCCGCACCGGGCTCAAGTCCAGGGTTTGTTTGCGGCCGTCGAAGCGGGCGATGGCCTGCTGGTGAAGCTTTTCGAGCAGGGCGTCGGGTGAGTCGGCGACCAAGTCAATCAGCTTGCCTTTCAGCGCCTCCTCGTCAGTGAAGGACTTGGCTTCGGTGACAGCTTTTTCGGCCAGCGGGACATTGCGGTTGCGCTTGCTGGCGAAGCCGCGCAGGTAGGCAGCCGCATCTTCGGTAAGTTTTTTCTTCAGGGTTTCGTCAATCTGGGGGCCGCCAAAGAGGACGGGGGAGGCCGCGCCGGTGTTCGTGCCGGGCGCCATGGCGGCGACATCGGAGGCAAGCAGGATGAAGAAGCCCGCCGAGGCCGCGCGCGCACCGCTGGGCGCGACATAGGTGATGACGGGGATGGGGGAGCGGGTGATGTGGTCCACGATCTTGCGCATCGAGGTTTCCAGCCCGCCCGGCGTGTCGATAATGATCAAGACGGCCTGGGCGTTGATGCCCTTGGCGTGCTCCAGCCCGCGCACGACATAGTCGGCCGAGACCGGATGGATGATTTCCTTGAGGTCGAGTTGCACCACGGTCGAAGCCGCCAGCGGCAGGGAGCCGAGAGAAAGGACCAGAAGCGAGAGAAGCAGGGGGCGGGATTGAACGCGGGTGCGCATACGGAAGCTATTATAGCGCAGCCGAACAGAGGTAGCGGGGCGTTGAATTCAGGGCTGCAGGGGGCGGGGCGGCTCGGCCAGGAGTTGCTGGAAGCGAACGTCCTCGCGCAGGAGAGCAAACTCGGGCTCGGTCTTCAGCCGGTCAAGCTCGCGGAAGCCTTCCTCCAGTGCCCGCCGGAGATAGGCCAGGCAGCGCTCGACATCGCCCAAGGTGGCCAAGCTTTTCGCCAGGATGAAGTGGAACTGGGCGATGTGCTCGATGGGATAGGTCTGGAGCAAGGGGGCGGGACCCGTGCTGCGTTCCAGGATCTGCGGATCCAGCAAGAGGGCCAGGCGATACTCGCGCAGCGCTTCATCGGGTTTCTTCAGCCCCAGGTAGGTGGCGCCGAGGTTGAAGTGCGCGGAACCGGACTCGGGGCGCAGGCGGAGAGCCTGCTCGAAGTAGCGGCGGGCCTTCTTGTATTCGCGGCGATAGTAGAAGACCATCCCGAGATTGTTCTGCGGCTCGAAAAACTGCCGGTTGAGCTTCAGGGCGCGTTCGTACCATGCCTTGGCTTGGCCGTAGTCCAGCATCCGGAAGTAGGCGATGCCGATCTTGTTGGCGATCGACGCGTTGTGGGGATTGAGGCGAAAGGCGCGCAGGTAAACTTCGGCGGCTTCGGGATAGCGCTTGCGCGCTGTCAGGACGTCGGCGCGGAGCTCGAGCCGGCGAACCTCCTCCGCCCGGGGGTAGAGCGTGAGCAGCGGGGGCTCCTGGGCGTAAGCGAAGCTGGCAGCGGCCAAGCAGATGAGAACGATAGCGGGAAGGCGTCGGGTCATGGGCGGAGCTCCTGCGGCGGGGGTGGCGGAGGCTCAGGAGGCGGCGGGGGCCGGCGAATGCCGATCGCGCGCATCAGCGCACCCGTGATCTGCTGCACGACCGAGCGGCGGTGCTTGGGGCAAAGCTCGGTGGGCTCGGTCCCCATCACGAACACTTCCTGTTGTACTTCGGGACAGTCCGGAGTGGCCAGTTGGAGGGTTTCAGGGTCAATGGGGACGGTGATGATGCCCTCGGGGGGCACGAAGGGCTGGACGTCGCGGTAGGCGGGGAGCGCCATGGCGCGTTTCATGAACTCGGTCCAGATGGGCAAGGCCGCCGAGGCGCCGGGCAGCCCGAGGTCGCTGTAGTCATCAAAGCCGACCCAGACGGCGCACAGCAGGTTGGAGGTATAGCCGACGAACCAAGCATCCCGGGAGGTCCCGGTTTTCCCCGCCGCGGGCGCGACGAATCCGCGCGCGCGCGTGCCGGCGCCGGTGCCGTGGTTGATGGTTTCTTCCAACAGATTGGTGACCAGATAAGCGATGCGGGGGTCGAGGACGGGCTCGGGCCTCAGTTCATGGCGTTCGAGCGTGATCCCCTCGGGGGAGCTGACCTGCTGGATGAGATAGGGCTGCAGGCGCACGCCGCCGTTGGCAAAGATGGTGTAGGCGCCGGCCACTTCGAGCGGGGTGGAGTCGTAGGAGCCCAGGGCGACCGCGGGCGTGCCGCGCACGCGCGGATTCAAGCCCGCGCGTGCGGCCAGCTCGGCCACGCGGTCGTAGCCCGCCATCTCTGCGACTTTGACGGTGGCAATGTTCAGCGAGCGCGCCAGCCCCTGCCGCAGGGTAACCACCCCGTAGAAGCGCTCGCCGTAGTTGGAGGGCTGATACTCCTTGTCTTCGAAGAGGAACACCGTGGGCTCATCCACGACGGTCGTTACCGGCGTGATGGCGCTTTCCGGGGTTTCCAGGGCGGTTTGAAAGGCGGCTGCATAGACGAAGGGCTTGAAGGCGGAGCCGGGCTGGCGGTGGGCGACGGCGTGATTGAGCTGGCTGGCAACGTAGTCGCGACCGCCGACCAGAGCCTTGACCGCGCCGGTATGCGGGTCGAGAGCAATCAAACAGATCTGCACCTGTTGGGGATGTCCCCCCGAGCGGCGCCAGCGCTCCGTGACGCGCTCGTCCACTTCCTTCAGCGCTTCGCGCACGGCTTCCTCGGCGGCCTGTTGCAAGTCGAGGTCGAGGCCGGTGTAGATGCGGAAGCCGCGGGTAATCAGGTCCTCTTCCGAATAGCGGTCGAGCAAGCGGTCCATGACCAGGTCAACGAAGTAGGGAGCGCCGCTGGCCTCTTCGCCGACGGCAGTGGTTTCCAAGGGTGTTTGCTTGGCGGCCTCCGCCTCGGCCGGGGTGAGGGCGCCGGTTTCGACCATGGCGTCGAGCACGTAGTCGCGCCGGGTTTGGGCGCGTTCGGGGTAGCGGAAGGGGGAGTAGCGGCTGGGTCCACGAATAACACCTGCCAGGAACGCCGCCTCGGGGAGCGTTACCTGAGAGATGTCCTTGCCGAAATAGGCCTGCGCGCCTTCGGCCAGCCCGTGGAGGCTGAAGCTGCCGCGCTGGCCGAGGTAGATTTCGTTCGCGTACAGCTCGAAGATTTTCTCTTTGCTGAAGCGCCGCTCGAGTTGGATGGCGATGATGGCCTCGGCCACCTTGCGCCGCCAGGAGAGGCTGCGGGTGAGGAAGAAACTGCGCGCCAATTGCATGGTGAGGGTGCTGGCACCCTGGACGCGCGCCCCTTTGCGATAGCCCAGCCACACGCCCAGGTCGAACCAGAGGGCGCGGGCGGTATCGAGCAGGGAGATGCCCGGGTGGGTGAAGAAGCGGCGGTCTTCGGCGGCCAGCACCGCTTGGATGAGGTGGGGCGGGATGTCGGCGTAGTTGACCAGGCGTCGCTTGGCCCGGCTGCGGTCAAAGAGGTTGGTGACGTGGGCGGGGTCGATCCAGATGGCAGAGCGGAGTTGGGAATCGCGCAATCCGACGATGCGCTGGATGCGGCCGGCGCTCCATTCGATGCGGGCGGCCTGACTGGCGCCCACGAGCGACAGTCGGCCCGGCCGAATCTCCAGACGGTCGTTCCCGCGACGAAACTGGCCGTAGTCCGAGTCGGTTTCGTCGGCCGGCGCGTAGCCAAATCCGCGCAGCTGCACTTCCAGGTGCTCGGGGGTCGTGGCCTCGCCCACGAAGAGCGGCCGAGGAGCCGCATAGACCTGGGAGGCCCGGTCAAAAATCTCTCCGCTCAGGCGTGCGTCAATCAACTTTGAGTACTGGTGCCAGTGATAGGCGAAGACGCCCAGCCCGCCGAGGAGCACGACGCCCAGGGCGAGGAGGAGGAAGCGGCCCCCGCGCCGCGTCAGCAGCGGGTTGCGAATGCGGATGCGTACGACCACGCTAGCGTCTCTTGGGCTTCCCGGCCGGGTTCACCCTGAACGGGCAAGTGGAGCACGCGAGTACGTCAGCCCTCATGGTGAACGGCTAGTAGGAACTGGCTGTGTCGGCCGCCGTCTGAAAATTTAGAGTGAGGGTGTAGCCAATCAGTTGTACGGGAACGCTGTAGCTGACCGAGATACGGACGCCGCCCCGGGACACAGGCACCACCACAATCTGCTCGGGGCGCATCGGCAGGCCGAGTTCCTGCGCCTTCTGGAAGAGCCGCTGGCGGATTTCCACGGGCTGGCGATTGTTGACGCCTGCAAAGCGGGCCTCGGTGCGGACGGTGTCCTGAAAATCGTAGCTTTTCACATAGACGGGGACGATGCGGATGAGCGTGTAGATGATGGCCGCGGTGAGGAGCAAGGCGAGGAAGAATTTCAGCCGCGTGCCGCCGCGCTCGCCGGGTCGGGTGTGCCTCATGCCGTCTTTCTCCTTGCCGGGTCCTGGCTCTCAGCCACAGTAGCGGCTGCGCAAGACCGAGACCGCTTCCGGGATTCTAACATCGGCCTTCCGGCGTGTCGAGCGCTCGAAGATTTCCACCAATCCCTGCGCGACTTTCTGCGTGCCGAGGGTGATGCGATAGGGGACGCCGATGAGGTCGGCGTCCTTGAATTTGACGCCGGGGCGCTCGTCCCGGTCGTCGTAGAGGACTTGGAGGCGGGCGTGCTCCAGCTCGCGATAGAGCTGCTCGGCGGCGGCGCGGAGGGGCGGCTCGTCCAGATTCACCGGGGTGAGCGTGACGTCGAAGGGGGCAATCGCGCGCGGCAGCCGCAGCCCATCCTCGTCGTGGTAAAGCTCGGCGGCCGCGGTCAGGATGCGCTCGACGCCAATGCCATAGGAGCCCATGATGGGGATGACTTCCCGTCCCTGCGCGTCGAGCACGCGCAGGCCCATGGATTCCGCGTAGCGACGGCCGAGCTTGAAGATGTGGCCGACTTCGATGGCCGAGGAGACGGTGAGCGGGCGGCGACACTGGCCGCAGGGGTCGCCGGAAACAACCGTGCGCAGGTCAGCATATTCGCCGGTGAAGTCTTCTTCGGGCGTGACGTGGCGGACGTGGTGGTCGTTGCGATTAGCGCCGGTGACCAGGTTCGTGCGGCCTTTCAGAGACGTATCCAGCAGGATCCGGACGTTTCTGACCCCAAGCGGTCCGATGAAGCCGGGTTCGGCACCGAAGGCGTCGCGGATTTCCCCCGCCAGCGCCGGTCGCCAGGCAGCCCCGCCCAGCGCTTCCCCCAGCTTGGCCTCGTTCAACTGGTGGTCGCCCCGCAGCAGCGCCAGCACCATCTGCGGCTGCCCTTTCGGGTCAGCCGGCGCGATGACGTAGGCGAGCGACTTCATCAAGCGGTCGGGTTTGAGGCCGGTGAAGGCGGCCAGCTCGTCAATCGTGCGCACGTTGGGCGTGGGGAAGACTTCCGGCTTGCGATCGCCTGGAACGTCCTCGACCGGAGCGACCCCGGCGCGCGCTTTTTCCAGATTGGCGGCATAGAGGCAGTACGCGCAGGTGACGATGAAGTCTTCGCCCGCCGGCGAGACGACCATGAACTCGTGCGACATCGCCCCGCCCATCGCCCCCGAATGCGCTTCCACCACGTTGTAGCGCAGGCCGCAGCGGTCAAAGATGCGGCAGTAGGCGTCGTGGTGTTTGCGGTAGCTGACGTCGAGCCCGGCCTCGTCGAGGTCGAAGGAATAGGAGTCTTTCATAATGAACTGCCGCAGGCGCATCAGGCCGGACTTGGGGCGCGGCTCGTCGCGGAACTTGACTTGAATCTGGTACCAGATCTGGGGCAGCTGGCGGTAGCTGCGGATTTCGCTGCGCGCGATGTCGGTCATCACCTCTTCGTGTGTGACGCCAAGGCAGAGGTCGCGCCCGCCGCGGTCTTTCAGCTTGAACATCGTCTCGCCGAACTGCTCCCAGCGGCCGGTTTCCTGCCAGAGCTCGGCGGGATGCAGCGCCGGCAGATAGAACTCCTGCCCGATGCGGTCCATCTCCTCGCGGATGATCTGGATAATCTTGAGCGCGGTGCGCTGCCCCAAGTAAAGATAGGAGTAAACGCCGGCGGCAAGCTGCCGGACGTAGCCCGCGCGCACGAGCAGCTTGTGGCTGGCGGCGGTGGCGTCGGCGGGGTCTTCCCGCAGCGTGGGAATGAAGAGCTGGCTCCAGCGCATCCGCCCTCCTCCGGGCAAAGAAAGGCAACATTAGGGGAGCACCGCAGAGGTGTCAAGACAAGGACGCCACCCCCCTGCCCCGGGACAAACCCTGGACAACCCGGGACGAATCGCCCACCCCAATTCCTTTCCCCCACATTCGCCCGTGGGTAGGCCAAGGCCTTGCGCCTTGCCGCAGAAGCTTTTAGACTCGCGCCTCTCAGGGCTAGGATCCAAGCACTACCGGCTCGCCTATGCGTGTCGAAGAAAGCGAGGGAGGCATCATGATCGCCCCAAACCTGATGGGCAAGTGGTCCGCCTGGGCCCCCTACCTGCAGAGCCTGCTCCGCATCGTGGCCGCGTTCATCTTCATCACCGCCGGCACAGCGATTCTCTTCGCCTTCCCGACCGGGATGCCGCCGGGCTTCTCTGCCCCGCCGATGTCCCAGCTTTGGATTGGCGGCTTGCTCGAGGTGGTCGGCGGCGCCTTGCTCCTGCTCGGTCTCTTCACCCGGCCCGTCGCGTTCGTTCTCTCCGGCATGATGGCGGTGGCGTATTTCCAGTTCCACTTTCCGCAGAGCTTCTGGCCCACTATCAATAATGGCGTGCCCGCCGCGCTCTACTGCTTCCTCTGGCTCTACATCTCCGCTGCCGGCCCCGGCCCCTGGAGCCTGGACGCTAAGCAAAAGAAGTGATTGGGATCGATGAGCGACTGACACAGGGACATGACCAACGCGTCTCGCTTCCCGGCCCCAACGCTCCAGGCTCTGCACGACGCCAAGATGCTCGGCATCCGCGCCGGCGCCGAGCATCGCTATACCGGGGTGTGGGTGGTCGTGGTCGAGGGCAGAGTCTTCGTGCGCTCCTGGTACAACAAGCCGACAGGCTGGTACCGGGCCTTTCGCAACGAACCGCGGGGAAGCATCCAGGTTGCGGGGCGGGAGATCCGCGTCCGCGCTCGCCCCACTGTCAGCTCGCGTCTGCAGCAAGCCGTCACGACCGCCTACGGCGAGAAGTACAACACGAAAGCCTCCCAGAAGTGGGTGCGCGGATTCGCTCTCCCCCGCCGCGCCCGCACCACCTTAGAACTGCTGCCTGCCCCGACTGAGTCGGGGCCCGCCTGATCTCCCGGCGCGACCAGCGGTCCTGCGAAGCGTCCCGCCCGCGCCGAGAATCTTGGCAAGCAAACTGCCTGGGTAGGTACGGGCTTCAGCCCGTACGTAAGAACAGAAAAACAGAACGGGCTTTAGCCCCTGAGGTTCTAGCCTCTTCGCTCGGCCGACGAGCGGCGCGGAAGTGCGAGCCGGCCAGCGCATTCAGTAGAGATAGACGGCGCCGGCTGAGGAGGCGGAGTTGTCGGCCTGGTTGCCACCGATGCCGGTGGCCGCGCTGTCTTCGCCGAGGGCCTTGACGGCTAGGGTGCTGCCGTCACCGCTGAGCGCGCGGCCGATGCCAAAAAAATCCCCTGCCCCCGTGTTCGAGGCTTTGACATAGGCCTGCTGGCTCCAGGTTGTGCCGCTGCGCGTGAACACATAGACCGCACCGGCGCTTATCGCGGAATTATCGCTCTGGTTGCCGCCGATCCCGGTGGCGGCGCTGCTCTCGCCCGCGGCTCCCACCGCCAAAGTGTTGCCATCACTGCTAAGGGCAACACCGCCAAAAAAGTCGTTGAGCCCGGTGTTGGAGGCTTTGACATAGGCCTGCTGGCTCCAAGTACTCCCACTGCGGGTGAAAACGTAGACCGCGCCCGCGTCCGCAGCCGAGTTGTCGGCCTGATTGCCGTTGATGCCGGTGGCCGCACTGTCCTCGAGGCCGGCTCCCACCCCCAGCGTGTTGCCGTCGCCATTGAGGGCAACGGAACCGCCGAAAAAATCACCCGCGTCAGTGTTGGAAGCCTTGACGTAGGCTTGCTGACTCCACATACCTCCGCTGCGGATGAAGACGTAGACGGCGCCCGCCCGGAAGGCCGAGTTATCGCTCTCGTCGCCGTTGATGCCGGTGGCGGCGCTCGCCTCCTGGAGAGCTCCCGCCGCCAGGGTGTCGCCATCCCCGCTGAGGGCGAGGGAAGAGCCCAACTCGTCACCGGGGTCCGGGTTCGACGCCTTGAGGTAGGCTTGCTGGCTCCAAGTGCCGCCGCTGCGGGTGAAGACGTAGACGGCTCCGGCATCGGTAGCCGAGTTGTCGCTCTCGTCGCCGTTGACACCGCTGGCGGCGCTGTCCTCGTTGCTGGCGCCCACGGCCAACGTGTTGCCATCGGCGCTGAGAGCGACCTCGGTGCCGAACTGGTCATCGACGCCGGTGTTGGAGGCCTTGAGATACGCCTGCTGGCTCCAGACGCCGCTCGTCCGAGTGAAGACATAGACCGCGCCGGCGTTGGCAGCCGAGTTGTCGCCCTGATTGCCGTTGATGCCGGTGGCCGCGCTGTCTTCACCCGGCGCGCCCACCGCCAACGTGTTGCCGTCGCTGCTAAGAGCGACGGTGCCGAAAAAGTCGCCCGCCTCCGTGTTCGAGGCCTGGAAGTAGCCAATCGCTTGCAGCATCCCCGCCGTAGTCGTGACCTCGTTCGAGCGCGTGCAGCCGGCGCTGTTGCAAGCATCGAGGGCATAGCGCGCCGCCGCCCAGTTGTGGCGGTGCACGGCGATGTCAAGAGTGGTCGAGCTAGCCGAGGAAGGGAGGTCACTCCCCACCTGGGTGAAACCCGACATCCCGTCGGGATTCTGTAGCAAGCGGTAGGAGGTGGCGCCGCTGGCTGCCGTCCAGGAGAACTGCAGTTGCTTGAGGCTGAAGCCCACGCTCAGATTGGCTGCGGATGGAAGCCCCGAACTCGCCTGCCGGCTGCCACCACCACCGCCGCCACAGCCGATCAAGCTAGCCAATCCAGGGGCGAGCAGAAAGAGCACTAACAACTTTGTGCTGCTCCTCATCCCTGCCCCCCTCTCATGTGGCAATGGGCCCTGGGACAGCAATACCTTTTCGCTCGGAAAGAGAAATTCTGGAGGGACGCGTTCCCTGGTGTCAAGCGCAGTCTCCCGCCATTATGACGTGATTCCACACAAGTTGGGCGGCAAAACCGCAAAAACCGTACCGTCCGTACCATCCGTACCGTCCGTAGACAAAGAAGGGGAAAGCAGGTAGCAAGGAGGCAGGGTGGCAAGGTGTGGCCGGTGGCGGGTGACTGGTAATTGGTGACTGGTGACTCGTGGCACAGAGGCAAGGACGCAGGGACAAGCAGATTCTTCCCATTCGCCCGTAGGGGCTTAGGGCAAGCGCCCAGGCGGGCTCAGAATGACCGGCGGCGGGAAGACGGCGGCGTCCGTCGCGATGATACCGGCTTCCACCGCCATGATGTCACCATCCGCGGCCCTCATTCTT
>JBBIPK010000030.1:0-41024 GCA_037442885.1 Acidobacteriota bacterium
CCAACGGCGAGCGCTACAACAAGGTCATCGCCATCTGGTCCGACGTCACCGAGCGCGTCTCCGACGACATGTTCAAGCGAATGGAGGCGCAGGACAAGCAAGGGACGCTTAACCCCATCTATGTCATGGCCGACTCCGGCGCCCGCGGCTCCAAGCAGCAGATCCGCCAGCTCTCCGGCATGCGCGGCTTGATGGCCAAGCCCTCCGGGGAAATCATCGAAACCCCCATCACCAGCAATTTCCGCGAAGGCCTGACCGTGTTGCAGTACTTCATCTCCACCCACGGGGCGCGCAAAGGTCTGGCCGACACTGCGCTGAAGACAGCCGACTCCGGCTACCTGACGCGGCGGCTGGTGGACGTCGCCCAGGATGTCATCATCAGCGAGGTGGATTGCGGCACGGTGGACGGCATCGAAGTCGGACCCATTGTGGAGGCGGGGGAGGTGGTCGAGCCGCTGCGCGACCGCATCGTCGGCCGGGTGTCGTTGCAGAAGATCAAGGACTACGAAGGCAACGTCATCGTCAACGTCAACGAGGAGATCACCGAAGAGCTGGCCAACTCCATCCAGGCAGCGGGCATCGAGCGCGTCAAGATTCGCTCGGTGCTCACCTGCGAGTCCCGCCGGGGCGTGTGCGTGATGTGCTATGGGCGGAACTTGGCCACCGGCAAGCTGGTCGAGCTGGGCGAGGCCACCGGTGTGATTGCTGCCCAATCGATCGGCGAACCGGGTACGCAGCTCACCATGCGCACCTTCCACATCGGCGGCACCGCCACGCGCGTGGCCGAGCAGTTCAAGCTCGACGCCCGCAACAACGGCTTCGTCAAGTTCATCAACCTCTCCACCGTCAAGGCGAAGGACGGCGACCTCGTGGTGATGAACCGCAACGGCTCCATCGCCGTGGCCGACGAGAAGGGGCGCGAGCGCGAGCGCTACCAAGTGGTCTACGGCGCCAAGCTCAAAGTCGAAGACGGCCAGCCGGTCACGCTCGGCCAGGTCATGGTGGAATGGGATCCCTACACCTTCTCCATCCTGACCGAAACCGGCGGCACCGTCCGGTACAAAGACCTCGTGCCGGGCGAGACATTGGAAGAGCAGGTGGATGAGGTCACCGGGCTGGCGCAGCGCGTCGTTTCCGTTCCCACCGGCGACGAAAGACACCAGCCCGCCCTGCAGATCGTGGACGCCCGGGGACACGCGCGCAAGAAGTACCTGATGCCCTCACGCGCCCACCTGATCGTCGAGGACGGCGAAGAAGTCTATCCGGGTGACGTGCTGGCCAAGATCCCGCGCGAAACCACCAAGACCAAGGACATCACCGGCGGTCTGCCGCGCGTGGTCGAGCTGTTCGAGGCCCGCAAGCCCAAGCTGCCGGCCGTCATCAGCGAGATCGACGGCGTGGTCAAGTACGGTGAAATTCAGCGCGGCTTCCGCAAGATCACCGTCACCGCCGACGACGGCACCACCAAGGAGTACTTGATCCCGCGCGGCACCCACATCAGCGTGCAGGAAGGCGAACGGGTCAAAGCCGGCGAGCCGCTGATGGACGGCCCGCTCAACCCCCACGACCTGTTGGCCGTACTGGGCGAGAAGTTCACCCAGGCCTACCTGGTGAACGCCATCCAGGAGGTTTACCGCCTGCAGGGCGTCAACATCAACGACAAGCACATCGAGGTCATCGTACGGCAGATGATGCGCTGGGTGCGCATCGAGAACCCGGGCGACACGGAGTTCCTGCTCGACGAGCAGGTGGACAAGTTCCGCTTCCGCGAGGAGAACGCGCGGGTGAAGGAGAAGGGTGGCCGCCCCGCCGTCGGGCGGCCCATGCTGCTCGGCATCACCAAAGCCTCGCTCTCGACGGAATCCTTCATCTCCGCCGCCAGCTTCCAGGAGACCACGCGCGTGCTCACCGAGGCGGCCATCAGCGGCAAGATCGACTACCTGCGCGGGCTGAAGGAGAACGTCATCATGGGGCGGCTCATCCCCGCCGGCACCGGCCTCGACTTCTACCGCCGGCTCCAGCTGAGCACGGAAGTAGCCGAGGAGGAGGAAGTCCCGGTGGCGCTGTCGGAAGAGGAAGCACGCGCGCTCGAGTTCCTGCGCGGCGGCAAGGAGGCCGACAGCGACGAAGAGGCGGCGCGCGCCAAGTAAGCCGGCCCCTGACGGCAGGGATTTGTTCGGACTGGTTGTCCAACAACCGCGCCTCCCGATCCCCAGTCCCGCACGTTCGGGACGGGAATCGGGAGAACCGGCATCCCGATGCCCATCGGGATGCCGGTTTACTTTTTGAACACGCGGAAGTTATTTCTTAAACTGATTAGCGGTGAGGAAGGCATCAACAGTATTGAATGCGTTGAAGAACAAAGGGCTCCCGGAAAATGAAAGGGGGCTGACGGGGCCGATTGTCATGAAGGAGTACTGGCGGCTTCCAACATCGAACGCGGAATGTGGATCCCGGAAAAGCTGATATAGGTCAAGTGCCGTTCCAGAAGAACCGACTAACTGTCTCAGGGACTGAAACTCTTGACCGAGCGCTAGCCCAAACCCGAAGAACAGAATACGGAGCTGATTTAAGATTTCGGAATCTAGGCTAGAAAGGGTCTGACTAATAAACAGCCACCCTAGCCCGTACTTGCGTGTTGTTCGTGCCGCATCGACAAGGACCGCCCGAACTCCGCGCGCGGCGTCATCATCCCGAGGCAACTCACGCGGGGCAAGCCGGTGGGCTTCATCGATCACAACTAGGGCATTCAGACTTTGCTCTTCCTTATAGAAATACTCGGCGGTTTGGGCCAACCCATCCAGAAGCCGCTTGATGACGAGGGCCTGAATCCGGTCGTTCCAAAACAGATCACGAGCCTGTTCCTTCGAAAGGTCAATCACCAAAATAGGACGATTTGCAGCTTCTGGATTGAGAAGAAGGCTAAGCGCCTTTTCCACGCTCCGCGCTCCTGTACGATCCTCTCGGAATAACTCCGTAACTGGGCCCCAATGCTGGTTGAAAAATTCGTCACGATCGGCCTCACGAAGTGCCGTGTCAAATCGTGCCCGTGAAGCCTCCGTTCTATAAAAGACTTTCTGAACCTTTTCATCTCCAAGGAGAGACCAAGCCTTTTCGAAGGACTGCCTCTGATAGAGATCTTTAAGCTTTATGCTCCCCTTCCGGAGCTTGTCTACCAAGATGTTGCAGGCAATCTGACGATTCTCGCCCTGTGGAACCGTCAGCCTTTCGAAGAAGAGAGACTCGTTAAGAATCTGTTCAAACAACTCCCAGCGGTCGAGCACCAAGTTCCGGACAGTGAGGACGTCGGCGGTCTTGCCCAGTTGTTGGGCCAAGTCACCTACAGGAAGAGGAAACTCCCTCTTGGCACCGCCTTTGCGCATGTCTTTCGAAAACTCGCCTTGTGGGTCTATCACGAGTAATGCCATCTGGGGATAGCGCGCATAAGCAAGAAGGATCATTTTCGCAAGGACGGACTTCCCAGACCCGGTCTTACCGAAAATCCCAAGGTGGTAGGCTTCGCCCGCACCATCCGGACCCCGATCAAAGTGCTTGAACCAAAGCGGCAGCTTCGGCTTGGAGCCATACACATGGCCCAAGTAAAAGATTTGATCGCGGTATGGATACAGGATTTCGTTGAGAACATCGTCGGTGATGATGTGGATAGGAGTGCCGGTGGATGGCACTGTCCCCAAAATGCTGGGTTCGTATCCACCGGGCCCGCCCTTCCGAAAAACTGCGCTGACGACCATCTGGCCAAGGTGGGTGTCCTGGCGTTCGCTAACCGCATCCACCCGTCCCCGTTGGCGGATCAAGCTCCGCATCGTCGGATCTTCATGCCAAATGTTGCGGAGTTGAACTTCGGTGATTTGACCCAATGCGTAGTGCGCGCCAGAATCCTGTGCAAAGCGGAAAAGGGCAAGCTCTCCTACCAGCTTCCGAGTGACAGCGGCACCCAGAATATCGAGTGCCAGTTGAGAGGTGGAGGATGGGGAGCCTACTACACCGAGTCGCTCGGTACCATCTACCAGGGCATCTAAGTCACGGCGACTGTCCGGCATCGCTCTATCCTCCTGCCTCGCTTCGATACCCATGCATTGCGAAGAACACTTCCCCTATGTCGCCGTCATATTTCTCCGAAATGCGCTGCGTCGTTACCTGACGAAATGCCGGGACTGCTCTGGCCAAAGCTTTAACCGTCCGGTCGGCCAAGTAAACGGGATAGGGTTCTAACATTGCTGCGGTGGCGCATTGGTGCTTGAGTCCTTGCACGACAGATGCGAGCCGGTGCTGATTGGTGGCGATGTCGTGCGCTGCCTCCACGCGAAGGGCCGGAAGCCATTCGTGCGGCTTGTAGTAGAAGATATGCACTTCATTTAAATCCCTAACAATGTCTGCTGCGAGCTTTTCCGCACGAGTTCTACTTTCTCCCCTCAGCCCGCCCAGATTGAAGTGCCACTCCTGAGGTGGTTTTTGTAAGAGCCGAGGCCTGGTCAATTCGCCTGGCTGCAACAAAAGAGTCAGAATTCCCCTATCGTCTTGCTCGCCAGGCCAACCCATCTCACTACCAATTTCACGTCGCGTTGAATACTTGGGCAGGGCTATGTAGTTCTTGTCCGAGCGCTGAGATCGAAGCACAACCTGGTAGGCTTCCAAGTAGTCGGTGCTGTGGTCAAGAAATTCATGCGAGCAATGAAGGCTGGGAGTACTAGGAGCCTGATTCAAAGCCTGGTTGAAGTAAATGATGGGCAAGGTAAGTGTTCCATCAATCATTACGAGCTCATGTGGAGCCTGTGTCGCGAGTAGGAGCTCGTTTCCTAGCATCACGGACCGTAAAATGGTAGCCGTATCCGAGTGATGAACTTCCGCAGCTACAAAAATGGCGTGGTGGGGTTGGTCCCAGTGTCGTTTCTCCGAGGGGGGTGTCAAACCTTCTACGGCAACTGCAGCGGCAGCAGCCAAATCAGCCGTTAGTAAGCGCTCGATGGCGTACGATCCGTCGGCACCGCAAGTTGTCGGCAGTGGCGGGTAGCCTAGAGTGGATTCGTTTAGAACGAGTCCACGATCCAGTAGCCCCTGACGATACTTGGCCCGATCCGTCTTGAGCTGGCGAAATGTCGTCAGAAGAAGATCGCCAATCGCGCCGGTCTGGCCGAGAACTTCCTCCACCAGCGCGGCAGGCAAGTCAACAAAGGGAGTCTGCTCGTTCGCCACTTCTCTTCACTCTTTCCCGCTCCAAAGGCGGTAAGACCGAGGATTGAACTCAACATAGCGACTATCACGCTGGGCGCGGGGGAGCAGCCAACGCTCGCGGAACCATTCAAAAAGATCTTCCAATGGCCGGTCAAACCAGTAAAGTCTCGCGTGCTCTCCTCGGAGGAATTGTTGCGTGTTTCGGGCCAATGGAACCACAAAAACTTCTCGGCGGATTCCGTGATAAAGCCAATCCGTGGGCAGGCCCACCTTTTTTAGGCATTTCCGTATCACTTCGCGTCGGTTTCGAAATCCGGTACCCCAGGTGTCTACCTTAGCCGTCGCATCGCAGTACCGTGCGGCGTAATCACAAATCGGACCATAGAGCCCGTTGGAAAAGTGAAATTCTCCCGAGCCACGACTAAACCCCACACTTTCGAATACGTGTCGATCCCGGTACTTCAGGCGATTGTAGATGGAGGAACGCCCTAGGGCGGAAGCAGTTGTAATCAGAGCCAACCGCCCGTCTTCTCGCCTCCGACGGATCAGACTTTGGCTTCCGGCGTACTTGCTGCGAAAGGCATCTCGAACTTCATTGCTGGACGCCAAGAGAGCCACCAACTTTCCGCATAGCAAGAACGTGTAGGGTGGCACAGCTCCGAGAACAAAGGCCTCCATGACGTGGTGAAGACGGTTCTTCCTTGCCTCTCGGTCCCATCCGACCCACATATCCCTTGCCGATAGGCTGAAGACGGGGTCGCATAGGCCTAGCACCCCTATGAGTTTTTGGTTTTGCTCATCAATAACCAGAAAGCGGAGCCGCCTCCCGTACCCCGCGGAGACAGGAACACTCCAATGTAACCTGGCGTAGCGAAACAGCAGTTCATGCTCTGATCCCGGCTCCACCTCCACGAGCCGCGGCCTGATTCGCTCGGGCTCCACTTCGGTGCCTGCAGCCACCCATCGGAGAAGTCGCGATTCATGTCGAATTAGCCCTTTCCGCGAGAGTGCAACCCGCTCCCGCACAGCGGAGGCGTGCAAATCCCGAATCTTTTTCTTGTTCAGATTACGGGGCGGGAGAACTCTGTGTCCACGGAGGCGGAATCCCTGCTCTCGGAGGGACCTAAGAATGAGCGCCTTAAGCTGCGCGCGCCGCATGTCAACTGGCTTCAGATTTTACTGCAAACACGGTTTACTTTTTGAAGAGGTTGTCGAAGGCCCGGCGGGCGTCGTCGGCGCGCAGGGTGCCGGAGGAGGCTTCGCGTTCCACCGTGGTGCGGATTTCATAGTGCTCGCACTGGTTTTCCGCGGTCTTGTTCTCGATTCGGTGTGGGATGGGTTGGGTGCACTCGAAGCGGCTGGCCGGGTCAAAGTGCGTGCACTGCTTGCAGGAGTGGAGGGAAAACCCGCACTGCAGACACTGGCTGAGGGCGCCCACGGTGACGGGAAGCACGGTGCCGCATTGCGCGCAGCGGGAAACTGCGCGCGTCCCGGGCATGCGGGGCACCTTCGGTCCTCCTAATTCGGCACCGGACTTCGGCGGCGCCGGTGAGCGCTCGCGCTTCTCCTCCCGGTAGGAGTCCATATAGCCCTTCTGCCGGTATTTGCGGTCGCTCTCCACCCGAATCCTCGTCCGAAGATGGAACCCCTTAGTTTACTCCAATTGCGCCCCGAACGGGCGCATGTTCTCGCCGGGCTCACCGGATTCCGGCAACGGCGAGGTTGCAAAAGCGGTGGGCTTGGCATAGGGTTCCCCCATCCGAATCGTTCCAGGAGCGGGTAGAACCATGGAGGTGAGACTTCGCGGGGTTTGCTTGCCGGGCCGACTTGTCCTTCTACTCGTGGCCTTGGCGTTGTGCCTGCTGGGCCCGGCCGGGGCCGAGCCCGCCGCGGGGGAGTATGACCTCGTCATCCGGAATGGGCGCGTGATGGACCCGGCTTCGGGTCGCGACGAGGTGGCACAGGTGGGGATTCGCGCGGGGAAAATTGCGGCCATCACCACCGAGCCCATTCACGGGCGCCGGGAACTGGACGCCACGGGATTGGTGGTGGCTCCCGGCTTCATTGACATTCTCGGTTCCGTCGCAGCCAACCGCGAGGCCCACCGGCAAAAGGTAACGGATGGCGTGACGACTTCTTTCGGGATGCACGGCGGCCCGATTGATGTGGCGAGCTACGTGCGGGAGATGGAAGCGATGGGTCCGCTCGTGCACTACGCGCGCGCGGTGGGGCACGCGCAGTTGCGGCGGGCGGTCGGCGCCACCAACCCCTATCAGCCAGCCAACCCCGAGCAGATTCAGCGCATGCAGGAGCTTGCCCGTCAAGCGATTCGCGCCGGGGCGGTGGGGATCGGGTTCGGCATCAACTACACGCCAGGGGCTTCTTACGAGGAAATCTTTGCCCTCTTCCAAGTGGCGGCGGCCGAAGGGGTCCCGTGCCATTTGCATGCGCGCCACAAGGGGAACATCTTCCCGGAGACAATGAGCCTGGCGGTGATGGAGGTGATCGCCCTGGCCGCGGCCACGGGCGCGCAGGCGCAACTGGCGCACCTGACTTCCTCGACGGTCGGCTCGGCTCCACTTTGTCTCAAGCTGATTGAAGGAGCCGCCGAGCGTGGTCTTGATGTGGCGTTTGACTTCCATGTGTGGACGCGGAACGAAACCTCGCTGAAGTCGGCGCTGTACGACCCGGGGTGGGAAGCGCGGTTCGGCGGCATCACCTACCGCGACATCTATGTGGCCGAAACCCAGGAGCCGCTGACAAAGGAGCGGTTTGACGAGTTGCGAGGGGCGGCACAGGACACCCTGGTGCAGACCGAGTTCATTCCCGAGTCGGAGATCGAACTGGCCATCCGCAGCCCGCGGGGGATGGTGAGCAGCGACGGCGGCGGGCTGGTGAATGGCCGAGGGCATCCGCGCAGCGTGGGGAATTTTGCGCGCTTCCTGGGACGCTACGTCCGGGAGAAGCAGGTGGTGCCGTGGATGGAGGGACTGCGGAAGATCACGCTGTTGCCGGCGCAGCAACTGGAACGCGCGGTTCCGCGTATGAAGCAGAAGGGGCGGCTGCAGGTCGGCTGCGATGCCGACCTCACGGTCTTCAACCCCGCGACGATCCGGGAGCGCGCCACCTATCGGGAGCCGAACCAATACTCGCAGGGCATTGAGTATGTGCTGGTGAACGGCACGCTGGTCGTGGACAAGGGCCGCGTGGTGGAGGGAGTAGCGCCCGGGGAGTGGCTCGGGCGCAGTCGGCCGTGAAGAACTTGTGAAACTGATGGCGCAAGAAAACCATCATCCAGATTCTTTGCTGGAAATCCAATCAAAAGCGAGGAGGCGCTAGATGCGAGCGAAGCTGATTTTGCTGGTGGCTGTGGTGCTGGTTCCCTACACGGTGACGGCGCAGGAGTCGCCGTTTGAGATTGTGCGCGTGGCCGAGGGCGTCTATGCGGCCATCGGGAAGATGACGGCGCCCATCGTCATCGGCTCGAATGCGGCCATCATCATCAATGAAGACGACGTGCTGGTGGTGGACACGCACTACACGCCGGCAGCGGCGCGGGCGCTGCTGGCCGAGATCAAGAAAATGACCGACAAGCCGGTGCGCACTGTCGTCAATACCCACTGGCACAACGACCACGTCCAGGGCAATCAGGCCTACTTCAACGTCTTCCCGGCTCCGGTCGAGTTCATCAGCCACCATACCACGCGCGAAGACATCCAGAAGAAGGCGATTCCCTCCGTGGCGCAGCAACTGGAATCCATCCCCCAACAGATTGCCCAAGCCGAGCAGCGGCTGGCGCAGGGCGTGGACGCGGCCGGCAAGCCGCTGACGGAGGAGCAAAAGACCCAGCAGCGGGCAGCGCTGGAGCGGCAGCGGCGCTACTTCGAAGAGCTGAAACAGCTGCAAATCACGCTGCCCACGCTGACCTTCGAGCGCAGCCTGACACTCCACCGGCCAGGCCGCGACATCCACATCCTGTTCTTCTACAAAGGGCACACGCGCGGTGACGTGGTGGTGTGGCTGCCGAAGGAGCGTGTGCTCGTGACCGGCGACCTGCTGACGGCGCAGTTGCCTTTCCCGCGCGATTCCTATCCCAGTGAGTGGGTGAAGACCCTGGAGGCGATGGCCAAGCTTGAGTTCGACCAGGTCATCCCCGGGCACGGCCCCGTGCAGCAGGGCAAAGACCATCTGGGGCTTGTGGCTGAGGTAATCAGTTCGATTGTGGAGCAGGTGCGTGCAGCGGTCAGCCGCGGCCAGTCCCTGGAGGATACGAAGAAAGCGGTGAACGTGGAGGCCTTCCGCGCGCGCGTCACCGGCGGCCAGGAGCGGTTGAACGCGGCCTTCGACCAACGCGTCGCCGGACTGATCGAACGCGCCTACTGGGAGCTGACCGGCAAGCTCACCGACTGAGCCTAGGGTTGCAGTCTGGCTCTGTGGTACGCTCAGGCCAACGGGAGGGAACAACCATGACGCAGCTCACTCACATTTTGCTGGTTCTGGCGGCGCTGTTGTACGTACTGAGCGGCCTGAGCCGCTTTCTCAAGTTCCAAGTGCTGGGCCATGACCCCACGGTCTGGTGGCGGGGGGCGATGGGCCTGCTGGGCTTCAGCATTGCCCTCATCCTGTGGCAGATTCTAGAAAAGATGTAGGCCGGTAAGAGAACTAACTAGAGCGTGAAGCCGCCGGCCTGTTCGAACGCGTGGGCCTGCCCCGCCGAAGAACTGCGCGCAGAGAGGATTCCTTCGGCCGAATCTCAAAGCTGAATCTAAAGCTCGAATCCGCCAGCGGCTTCGAAGGCGTGGGCGAGGCGCAGGAGGCGAGCTTCGTCGAAGTGGCGACCCATCAGTTGCAGGCCGACGGGCAGACCTTCTTTGCTTTTCCCGCACGGCACCGAGATGCCGGGCACGCCCGCCAAATCGCCGGTGACGGTGTAGATATCGGCGAGATACATCTGCAGGGGGTCGGCAGTTTTTTCACCGAGGCGAAACGCCGGTGTCGGTGAGGTGGGCGTGACCAGAGCGTCCACGCGCTCGAAGGCCTTCACGAAATCTTGGTAGATGAGCTGGCGCACCTTCTGCGCCTTGCGGTAGTAGGCCTCGTAGTAGCCCGCGCTGAGCGCGTAGGTTCCGAGCATGATGCGCCGCTTGACTTCCGCTCCGAAGCCGCGCCCGCGCGTCGCACGATACATCGCGTCCAATTCATTCACGCCCGGCGCGCGAAAGCCGTAGCGCACGCCGTCATAGCGCGCCAGGTTCGAACTCGCTTCCGCCGTGCAGATGATGTAGTAGCAGGCAATCGCGTATTCGGTGTGCGGCAGGCTGACTTCAAGGATTTCGCAACCCAGTTCGCCGAACTTGCGGATGCCAGCCTCGATCTTGCTCTTCACTTCTCCGTCCAAGCCCGGACCGAAGTACTCCCGCGGCACGCCCAGCTTCATTCCCTTCACGGGTTTGTTCAGCTCCGCCAAGTAGTCGGGCACGGGGACGTCGGCCGAGGTGGAGTCGTGGGGGTCGCGGCCGGCGATGATACCGAGGACGGCGGCGACGTCACGCACGCTGCGGGCGAAGGGCCCGATGTGGTCGAGAGAAGAAGCGAACGCGATGAGGCCGTAGCGCGAGACGCGCCCGTAGGTGCCCATCAGTCCCACCACGCCGCAGAAGCTCGCTGGTTGGCGAATGGAGCCGCCGGTGTCGGAGCCGAGTGCTGCCACCGCCAGATTGGCCGCCACGGCGGCGGCTGAGCCGCCCGAGGAGCCGCCCGGCACGCGGTCGAGCGCGTGCGGATTGCGGCAGGGGAAGTAGCCGGAGTTTTCTGTGGAGGAGCCCATGGCGAACTCGTCGCAGTTGGTCTTGCCCAGGATGATGGCGCCGGCCTGCTCGAGGCGTGCGACGGCGGTGGCGTCATAGGGCGGGAGGTAGCCTTCGAGGATGCGCGAGCCGGCCGTGGTCGCAACACCACGCGTGAGGATCACGTCCTTGATGGCAACGGGCAGCCCGGCGAGCGGAGGCAAGGGCGCGCCCGTGCGCACGGCCTGGTCTACGGCTTCGGCTTGCGCAAAGGCACGCTCACGGCAGAGCCAGAGATAGGCGCCGAGCTGCGGGTTGCGTTCCTCGATGGCTTGGAAGTGCTGCTCGCTAAGTTCGCGGGCGGAGAGCTGGCGCCGTTCCAGCAGCGGCCGAATCTCGGAATAGCTTCGGGGGAGATCGTCCATCAGCGCTCAATCACTTTGGGCACTTTGACAAACGTGTCGGTGGCATCCGGGGCCGCCGCCAGCGCCTCCGGGCGCTCCAGCGACTTCCCTTCCTGGTCGGCGCGCAAAGCCACATCGGGCGGAGCCGCGTAGAGCACCTGCGCCATGGGGGCGACGGCGGTGGTGTCGAGCCGGTTCAGTTGGTCCACATAAGTCAGGATGGAGTCGAGCTCGCGTTGGAGGCGGGTAATCTCTTCCTCGCTCAGGTCCAGGTGGGCGAGTGCGGCGACGTATTCAACATCCTGGCGCGTGATCTTCATTCGCGGTATCCGGCACCGTCAGGCAGGAATGCAGAACCTTTGCTTGCCCGGAGCGCCAGCCGCGCGGAGCAAGCCCGGTTAGACCTTGGGCTTTTCCTCGGGCTTGGCTTCGCCCTTGAGCGAGTCCTTGAAGCTCCGGATGCCCTCACCCAGTCCGCGCATCATCTCCGGGATGCGCTTGCCGCCAAACAGCAGGAGGATGAGGAAGGCGATGATGAGGATTTCCCAGATGCCAATGCGAGGCACAGTAACCTCCTTTGGTGATTCTAGGGAAGAGAGCGACGAGAGTCAAACCCAACGCCTGACCGTCAGACCAAGATGATGCGGTCGTCGCCCACGCGGCGGGTGACGCGCTCGCGGTCGAGGTATTCGAGCAGGGGGATGGCGTACTTGCGGGTCACGTGCGTCAATTCCTTGAACGCCGGCACCGAGATGCGCTCGCCCTTCTGCCGCCGGTAGGTGGCGAGCAGTTCCCGCAATCGCTCCAGAGCCGTGTGGTGAAAGAGCAGGTCTTCCGAGACTTTGGCCAGCACCTTTTCCCGCAGGAGCAGCTCGACGATGCGTTCGGCGCGCTGCGAATCGAGCTTGAGCCGCGCCAGCACCTCCTTGCGCGCAGGCACGGTCAGGCCAGCGCGGGCGAAGGCCTGCTCGATCGTGACGCGCGCTTCCGCCTCTTCAGCCGAAAGCGCCACCGTGCGCCCGGCGCACTTGACTACATCGCCCACGCGCTCGAGTTTGTTCGCCGCCACCAGTTCGCCCAGCACCGGTTCGAAGAGCTCTTCCGCGCCAGCGAAGATGCGCTCTTTCAATTCTTCTTTCGAGATACCTTCGCGGAGCGGCTCGCGTTGATGAAAGGCTTCGACCGCCGCGACGGCCCGCTCGGCCAGGCGCGCGACCCGCGGCGCCGCCGCCACCGCGAGCGGCGTCCTCGCCAGGACGCGGATGCTGCCGGAAGTCTCCAGCCTCTCCAGAGCAGTTCGAATCTCGCCTTCGCGCCAGCCCGTGCGGGCGACCAGGCGGGACAGGCTGACGCCGACGCGGCGCTCAGTCGCGAGAAAGCTCGCCAGGATCTCTTCCGCTGCACCACTGCGGAGCGTTTTGAGGTGATTCAAGACCGATTCGTCGTTGCGCTTGTGCTTGCGCGCGAGCGCATCCAGGACGCGACCGCCGCCGATGGTGACGACCGGGGAGAACTGGCGGAGGATGAAGCGGTCGCCCGGCAGGAGCAGCGTAGGCGCATCCAGGACAAGCTGGGCGAAGGCTTGTTGGCCCGGCTGGAGCTCGCTCGAGTCGAGCAGGAGGACTTCAGCGATGAGCTCGGCGGTGCCGTGATGGAAGTGGACGCGGGCACGATGCTTGAGCGGCCGCGCCGAAGGCAGCAACTCCACCAGGACGTCAACCCGGGTGCTCGGCTCAAAGCGACCCGGAGCCGCTAACGTCATCCCGCGCGCCAGCTCACCCGGCTCGACGCCGGCCAGGTTCAGCGCCGTCCGCTGACCGGCCAGGGCGCGCTCGGCGGGCTGGTTGTGCACCTGGACCCCGCGCACGCGGACGCGGCGGCGCGCGGGAAAGATCTCCACCTCGTCTTCCCGCGCGAGCGCGCCGCTGATGAGCGTGCCGGTGACCACGGTGCCGAAGCCCTTCATCAGGAAGGCGCGGTCAATGGGCAGGCGGAAATGGTGAGTGGCGTCCTTGCCGGGCACACTCACGGCCACGCGGCTCAGCTCCTGTCGCAACGCGTCCAGCCCTTGGCCGGTTTTCGCGCTCACGGGAACGATGGGGGCGCCGGCGAGAAACGACCCGCGCACGAAGTCCTCAATCTCGGCGCGCACCAACTCGATCAAGTCCGGCTCGACCAAGTCGGCCTTGGTGAGGGCCACCAGGCCGCGGGGGATTGCCAGCAGCCGGCAGATGTCGAAGTGCTCGCGGGTTTGCGGCTTGATGGATTCGTCGGCGGCGATGACGAGCAGAACGACGTCGATGCCGCCCACGCCGGCGAGCATGTTGCGGACAAAGCGCTCGTGGCCGGGAACGTCCACGAACCCCAGGCGGACGTCGTCCAGCTCGAGGTGGGCGAAGCCGAGGTCGAGAGTGATGCCGCGGCGCTTCTCCTCTTCCCAGCGGTCGGGGTCAATGCCGGTGAGCGCTTCGACGAGAGCCGATTTGCCGTGGTCAATGTGCCCGGCGGTGCCGACGATGACGTTCTTGGAAGCCATCCGCAGTCAGCCCTCAGCAATCAGCAAGAACACGCAACGTCTATGGTAGCGCAGGGCAGCCCCTTCAGCGGAAGCGGAGGCGATACGTGACGGCCAGTTGCGCGCCGGGGGCGTCGACACCGGAGCCGTGGCGGCGGAAGTTGGCATCGGTGAGGTTGGTGACGGCGAGAAGGATTTCATTGCGTTCGCTCAGCACGAGGCCACAGCGCAGGCTCAAGGCGGCGAAGCCCTTGGTGCGGGTGAACAACGGGGCGGGCTGGCGGGCGGGGCCGAGGACGCGGTCGAGGATTTCATCGAGCGACTCGCCGGTCAGGGTCAACCGGTCATTCACAATCAGACCCAGGCGGCGGGCGGTGAAGTTGAAGAATTCGGTAATGGTGGATTCGCTGCGGAGCGCGCCGATGCGGGGGTCGTCGAGTTCAGCGGGATTGAGCCGGGTTTGCGCGCCGGAAATTTCCACGGAACCATCGAGCCAAAGGCGCCCGCCGGGATGGCTCCAGCGCAGGCTGGCGGAGAGGAAGGCAGGTGGGATGCGGCGGGCGAAATTGCCGGTGTCGAGTTCGCGCCCACGCAAGAGGGCCGCTTTGACGGTCGAACTCCACTGCAGCGCCCAGTCCATGCGAGCCTGAGCCTCGAGGCCGTGGATGCGCACGCGGCCGATGTTGGCGCGCGAAACCACGGGGCGGGGATCGAGCGCGACGAAGATGCGGCCAGCGGCGTCCTGGGCGGTGATGGTTTGCCCGCCAATGGTCTGGCCGACGACCGGGGCGGGCACGATGACGACACGGCGCTGGATGGAGTCGAAGAACTCGGAATCGAAGACGGTGACATTGCCGCTGGCGCGCGTGGTCTTCCAGCGCAGGCCGCCCTCGAAGCTCCAGAGCACTTCCGGCTCAAGCGCGCGCCAAGGCTGGCCGGTACTGACGGCCTGGCTGGCGGCCGAGTCGCCGACCAGGGCGTTGAAGCCGGCCGCATCGCGGGGGGAAACCTCGAAGCCCCCGCCGGTCAGGCCCTGCTCACCGAGGTCAAAGACGGAAGGCGCGCGGAAGCCGCGCGCCACGCGGCCGACGGCGACAAGCGATGGCCGGAGAGAATAGGAGAGGCCAGCACTGAAGGTCAGGTCGGTGAAGGTTTCGGTGGCATCGGGGACGGTGGGCTGGCCGCCGATAAAGACGTTCTTGTCGGCGCGGCTGCGAAACCGGAAGGCGCTGAAGCGCACACCGCTTTCCACCAGCAGCCGCTCGGCCAGCGCCTGCCACTCATCGGTGAGGTAGAGGCCGACGGATTGATAGCGGGTGCCATTGGGGAAGCGCGGCCGGGCGGGCTGGACGGTGCCGGTGGGGGAGGTGTCGGTGCGATGCGCGGCGACGAACTCGTCATAGAACTCGAAGCCGGAGCTGAGCGCGTGCTGGCGGAGAGGAGCCCAGGAGAGAGCGAGCGAATAGCCCAGAGCAGTCACACGGGTTCGCTCGTCCTGCAAGGGGGAGGTTTCGCGTCGCTGCGAAATCTGGCCGTCGGTCTGGCGATTGAAGGAGAAGGTGGCGGCGAGGCTGCGCAGGCGGCGGGTGCCGAGTTTCAAGTAGCGGGCGTAGCCGAACTGGAGGCGCTGCGGGGCCAGTTCGCTGCGCAGCGTGCCATCACCGCCGAGCAGCCGGTCGAAGCGCCGGATACCGAATTCCTCCGATTGCAGCCAAGTCAGCGTGAGGAACTGGTCGTGGCGGAACCGGAGGCCCAGCTTGAGGCTGCCGCCGCTGTGGACGTAGTCGGTGTCCGGCAGGCGAGAGCCGACGACAGCGCGCACCTGCTCGGGGGCCAAACCGAGAAACCGCGAGAGGGTGCTGTGGGAATCGAAGCCGCCCCCGGCACGCATCTCCTGGTGACGGCGGTAGGACCCGTTCCAGGCGAGTGCGACATTGCGGCCGGCCACATGACCGAGGAGAGAGCTGCCGGCGGCCAGGTCAGCGGAAGTAAAGAACGTGTTCACTTCCCCGCCCCAGCGCGGCCGGGTCTCGCTCCAGGGCGGGAGGTTGGTGGAGATGATGTTGATGGCGCCGCCCAGCGCGTCGCTGCCATAGGGCGTGCCGGCGGGGCCGAGGAAGACCTCGACGGAATCCACGGCTGCCGGCGGGATCCAGCCGAGATACTGCGTGTTGCCGGAGCGGTAGGTGGCGTTGTTGAAGCGGATGCCGTCGAGGAGGTAGAGGACGGTCTGGGCGGCCTGGCCGCGCAGGATGGGAGAGCCCTGGCCGGGAGAGGTTTCCTGAACGAGGACGCCCGGCTCGTCGGCGAGCATGCGGGGCAGGTGGGCAGGCTCGTGGCGAGCCAGCTCGTCTGCGCCCCGCACGCGCACGGCGGCGGGCTCGCGCAGGACTTCTTCCAGGGCGCCGGGACGCGCCGTCACCGTCACCTGCGACTCGACCGGGGTGAGCCGCAGGCTGATTTCCAGCGGCTGCGCGGTATCGGCGGGGACGACGAGGAGCCGCTGGAAGACGGCGAAGCCACGGGCTTCGATGCGCAACTCGTAACTCCCGGCCGGAACCGCGGCCAGACGGAAGCGGCCCTCGGCGTCGGTGCGAACCTCGCGGAGAAGAACGCGGTTCGCGGCGAGGAGTTGGACGGAGGCGTCCACGATGAGAAGTCCCTGCGGATCGGTGACGCGGCCGGTGATGGTGTGCTCGGCCGAATCGGCCGAGCTCGCCTGAGAGTCACCCGGCACGGGAAAAACGAGCAAAGACAGAGCCGCCGCGAGCAGGGAGCGTTTCCGCATAAAGGAACGTGCATTGTACCCGCCGGCAGTGGAGACAGAAAGAAGCCCGGCGACTTTTGACTGCCAGACGCCGAGTCCTTAAGATGGCGGGCGAAGCATCTATTTCCGCGATCCCGACCATCACTTAGTAGAGTTGGCGACGCCGGGCACATGGAGCATCTATTGAAGCACAGAGGCGCATGGTTGGAGGCCGTCGCGCTCCTGCTCCTCTTCGCCACCCCACAGGATTCGGATGCGGCCGAGCTGAAGGAGAAAACCCGCGCGGCGTTTGCGCGCTACGTCGAAGCCACCGAGGCGCGCAATGAGGCGGAACTGGACGGATCGAGACGGTTCCTGTTGTGGATAGACGAACAACCCACCCCACAGCGCGAGGTGCTCTACCAACAACTCCGCCAGGGCGAGGTCGTCATCGAGCGGCTGGAAACGCGCGCCAATGGCCAGCGAATCCCCGTTGACGACGGGTTGATTCATCACTGGCTGGGGGTGGTGTTCATTCCCGGAGTGAGCCTGGCGCAAACGCTGGCGCTGGTGCAGGACTACGACCGCCATCAGGAGATTTACGCGCCGGATGTGCAGCGGTCGAAGCTGCTCGAGCGCCGCGGCGACGTCTTCCGCATTTATCTGCGGCTCTACAAGAAGAAGATCATCACCGGCGTGCTCAACACCGAGCACGAGGTGCACTATCGTCGGCTCGACCCGAAGCGGGCGACCAGCCGCTCCTGGACCACGCGCATCGCCGAAGTCGAAGATCCCAGCGAACCGGACGAACGGCAAAAAACGTTCGGCCGCGACCGCGGGCTGCTCTGGGGGCTGCATTCCTGGTGGCGGTTCGAGGAGAAGGACGGCGGCGTCTATGTGCAGGTGGAGTCGGTCTCGCTGACGCGCGCCGTGCCGCCGGGACTGGGCTGGCTCATTGAGCCCTTCATTCGCAGCGTCCCGCGCGAACTCCTCCTCCACATCCTCCGCTCCACCCGCGCCGCCCTCGCTCCCCGCCCCTGAACTCCCAGCAGGAAGCAAGACCCACAGCCTCGGCGGCGGCCAACCAGGGCACTCCCGGCGGTGATAGGCCCATTTCGTTCAACCCAGCGGCTCCCGCCGCGGGGCTTCCGCCGGGGCTAAACCACCCACATCACATGGGTGCATCACAGAGGTGGAAGCCGCCAAGCCCCTGGTGCCGTACAAGCCAAGGCGTGGGTGGCCGCCTGCCCACATGGGTAGGGCAAGGCCTTGCGCCTTGCCGTCTGCGGCCCACAGCCGCAGCCGCGTCCTGCTGCGCGCACCGGCGCCGCAACAGCCGGGAGCCGGCTCACCCTCCACCCGCGCCGCCCTCGAACTCCCCGAGCCGCGCACGGTGCTTTGGCTGGAGGGCAGAAGCCCGTGGACTGAACTCGACCTGCGGGCGCCGGGGCTGAGCTGCGGGGTGACTGGGGTGTGTCTTCCCGGTTCCGCTCAGGGCCGGGATGGGCCTGCACGCGCCTGCTGCCCCTTGCAGGGCATTGTTGTTTCGCGGGAAGTGTAGTAGGTTCGCGGCCGTGGTTGGGGCGAAAGCTGCCATTCTGGTCGTGCTGGGAATCTTCCTCGCGGGGTACGCCCTCACGTGGATGCAGGGCGTGCGGCGACTGCGCAGGCAGGCCGAGAATCCAACCGGGCCGTCCGGCTGGCCCAATCTGCTGGAGACCGGGATCGGCTTCGTCACCAATTTCTTCGACACGCTCGGCATCGGTTCCTACGCGCCAACCACCTCCATCTACAAGCTGGCGAAGGTCGTCCCCGATGAGCAGATTCCCGGCACGCTCAACGTCGGCCACACGCCCGCGACCGTCACGCAGGCCTTCATCTTCATCGCTGTTGTGGAGGTGGAGACGACCACCTTGATCGCCCTAATTAGCGCGGCGGTACTGGGAGCGTGGCTGGGCGCCGGCATCGTCGCCGCCTGGCCGCGGCGAAAAATTCAACTGGGGATGGGCGCGGCGCTGCTGGTGGCGGCGACCATCTTCCTCCTCACCAACCTTCGCCTCCTGCCCGGCGGCGGCAATACGCTCGGCCTCGAAGGCTTTCGGTTGGGCGTGGGCGTTTTGGGGAATTTCTTCCTCGGCGCCTTGATGACGCTGGGGATCGGGCTCTATGCGCCCTGCATGATCATGACAAGCCTGCTGGGCATGAACCCCATCACCGCCTTCCCCATCATGATGGGCTCGTGCGCCTTCCTGATGCCGGTGGCGAGCGTGCGCTTCATCCGCAAACAACGCTACACGCTGCGGCCGGCGCTCGGTCTGACGCTGGGCGGCGTGCCCGCGGTCTTGATCGCGGCCTTCCTCGTCAAGGCGCTGCCCTTGACCGCCGTGCGCTGGCTGGTGGTCGTCGTGGTGGTGTACGCCGCCAGCGCCATGCTCCGCTCAGCCGCCAGAGAGGGTCTGCTCGTGCCTCAACCCTCCGAGCCCTAGCTCCGTCATGCAATCGAGAGCCGCGAGCGGACTTGCTTCAAGTCTGCGAGGAGAAGCTTCAGCGTGCGCCTCGGGTTGCGGGACTGGGTGAGGGCGCGGCCCAGCACGATGTAGCTCGCGCCCGCGCGCAGCGCGGCGGTCGGCGTCGCGACGCGCGCCTGGTCGCTCATCTTCTCGCGCCCCGGCAGGTGAATCCCCGGCGTCACAATCAAGAAGTCAGGGCCGCAAGCGCGGCGGAGAGCCGCAATCTCAGTGGGCGCGGCCACCACGCCGTCGCAGCCCGCCCGCTGCGCCAGCCGCGCCAGCCGCAGCACGTTCTCCTGCGGCGTCCCCTTCCAGCCGATGGCTTTCAGTTGTCGCTGCTCGAGGCTGGTCAGAACCGTAACCGCGAGCAGGCGCGGGCGGCGACCCGCAGGGGCCTTCTCGAGCGCTTCGCGCGCGGCGCCGAGCATGGCCAGGCCGCCGCTGGCGTGCACGTCCACCAGCGAAACACCCAGCTCAGCCGCCTGCGCACAGGACGCCGCCACCACGTGCGGGATGTCGTGGAATTTCAGGTCAAGGAAGACGCGCTCGCCCATCGCCACGAGCCGCCGGACGATGCCGGGGCCGGCAGCGGTGAAGAGTTGGCTGCCCACTTTGAACATTCCCACCCGGCCGCCCAACCGCTCGACCAGCGCCAGCGCCTCGGCCTCGGTGGCAACGTCGAGGGCGACAATGATGCGTTGGCTGGCGGGAGTGCTGGCAACAGACGGCCCCGAGGCAGAACGAAGCGGGCGCGAAAGAACCAATGAATCCGACTCCGCGGAGAGAATACAACGGCCGCTGGCGGTTCTGCCAGCACGCCCGAACCGCGTACGCCCGCAGCGGACGCACGCGTGGAAAGCTGCCCTTACAGCGTCGGGCTGGAGCCTAGCGCCTCGACTCGCACCGGCGCCAGCCCTTGCCGGTGGAAGCCGAGGATTTCGGCGGCGGCTTCCGAGACGTCAATCACGCGGTCGGCCGGCACCGGCCCCCAGTCGTTCACCAGCAGCACGACCGTGCGCTGGTTGTGCAGGCTGGTGACGCGCACCAGCGTCCCCGGCCGCCAGCGGCGCGACGCGGCCGTCAGAGCGTAGCGGTTGAACGCTGCGCCGCTCGCGGTCGTGCGCCCGTGGAAGCGCGGGCCGTACCAACTGGCTTTCCCCACCTGCACGGCAACGGTGTGGAGGGCCTGCCCCGCTCCTGGCGGGGAGGCTTCGGTCTCGACGCTCGCCATCGGGGTGGGAGCGGCCAACGGCGGAGGGGCCACCACCAGCAGCAAAGCCACGAATGCCAACACCGCTCCCACTACCCCGGCTAAATGAGGCTTTCCCATCTACCCTCCATCCTGAACCTGCACCCGGTTTCAGGTCTGCCCCGCCATCGCGGGGCGTATCAAGCCCGACTGATAATCCGATCGTCTGGGATTCTGATTAGTGCGGGCTCTCCTGAGGCAGGGGGTATCCTAGCAGGAGGAAGACTGGAAAGCAAGCACTTTTTTCGCCGCGCCTTCGCCTGGACTAGCCGGTTTGCAGGGTTCCGACGAGTTCTTCGACGCGTCCTATCTTCTTCTTGGCGCAGTAATTACGAATCTCCTCCACGACCTGAACTACCGCCGACGGCTTGACGAAATTGGCCGTGCCCACCTCGACCGCCCGAGCCCCCGCGACCATGAACTCTAGGGCATCCTGCCCCGTGGCGATGCCGCCCGCCCCGATAATGGGGATTTTCACCGCCCGAGCAGCCTGCCAAACCATCCGTAGAGCGATCGGCTTGATGGCCGGCCCCGACAGCCCGCCGGTCGGATGGCCCAGGCGCGAGCGGCGGCTGTCGAGGTCAATGGCCATTCCCAGCAGGGTATTGATCAGGGTCAGGGCGTCGGCGCCGGCGTCTTCGGCGATGCGGGCAAACTCGCTAATGTCGCCGACATTGGGCGACAACTTGACGATGAGCGGCCGGCGCGCGGCGCGTCGCGCCGCCGCCACCACCTCGCGCAGCAGCTCCGGATGCGTCCCGAACTGCATTCCACCCCGGCGGGCGTTGGGTGAAGAGACATTCAGCTCGTAGGCGGCGATGCCCTCGGCCTCGTTCAATCGTTCGATCACCTCGACGTATTCTTCCGTCGTCTGCCCGAAGACGTTGACGATGACCGCGGTGTCGTAGCGCCGCAACGCGGGCAGCTTTTCGGCGAGGAATCGGCGCACGCCGATGTTCTGCAACCCCACCGCATTCAGCATCCCCGCCGGCGTCTCGACCAACCGCGGCGCCGGCAGCCCCTCCATCGGCTCCGCCGAGAGCCCCTTGGTCACAATTCCGCCCAGCCGATTCAGGTCCACCAGTTCGGCGAACTCCACCCCGTAACCGAACGTCCCCGAAGCCGCCAGCACCGGGTTCTTCAGCCGCATCCCGGCCAAGGTCACGCTCAGATCTACGGTCGTCATCGGATTGCTTCCCGCAGCAGCCGTCCCGTTGCCCGCGGCACCCGAATGCCGAGCGCCGCCGCCAGCGTCGGCACGACGTCGGCGGGGCTGACCCGCCCGGCATAAACTCCCGCACGGAAAGCCGACCCGAAGAGAATCAGCGGCACGTGCGTATCGTAACTGTGGGGCGTACCGTGGGTGGTTTCGCCGTCGTCGCCCTCCACCAGCGCGAAGGGCTCCAGCAATAGCTTTATATCCGGCGACCGCCCGGGGTAGTAGCTGCGCGCAAACGCCGCCGCGTATTCCGGCGGGCCAACGAATTTCCCGCCCGTGGCGTAGCCGATGACTCCCCCCACCTGCAACAGGGCGTCGCCCGCCACCCGCGCCGCCTCTTCCACCCCAATGCCATGCTTCGCCAGCACCTCGGGGTTGAAGACCGCGCCGCCGGCTTGTGCTACCGCCCACTGCTCTTTCCCCCAGCGCCGTTCCAGCGCCGCCTCCCCCGCCTCCCGCAGTGCCGCCCGCGGGACGTTCTTCGCCGCTATCCCCTGCGCCCGCGCTTGCGCCAGCGTCGGCGCCACCCCATGGTCGGACGACACCACCACCCAGTACTTCCCCGCTCCCAGCCGCTTGTCCAGGAATCGCAGAAAGCGCGCCACCTGCCGGTCGGTCTCCACCGTAATCTCCTCCACTGCCCTGCTGTAGGGGCCGTGGTGGTGGCCGACATAGTCATTGGCCGAAAGCCCTAGCGCCAGCAAGTCCGGCACATCGTCGGCTCCCAGCTCTTCCTGTTCCACGAGAAGCTCGGCCAGTTCCAGCGTCAACTCATTCGCATAGGGCGTGTAAGGCAAGCCGGCGTAGTACTGGCGCGGCTTCTCCTTCGGATCCGGCAGCTCAAAGAGCAGCTCTCTGCCAGCTTGGCCTGCTGGTGACGGGGTCTCCCACCGCCGCCCGCCGTAGGCATCAATGCGGGTGCGGTTGAATTCACCGAGCCACCCCGGCAGCCGGTCGGCATAGTAGGTGGAAGTGACGAAGCGGCCCGACGACGTGTCGAACCAGTACGCCCCCTCGGCTTCCTTCCCCGCCGCCAGAATCGCCGCCCGGTCCTTCCAGCCCACCCCATAGACCTTGGACCGGCCACGAGTCGCCCGCTTCAGCTCGTCCCCGAGCGTCGGAGTCATCAGACTGCACGGCGAAGCCCCCGCTCGGCGGCTGCGCTCTGCTCTCCCCTGCTCTGTGGCGCGACGACAGCGATCCGGTGCGCCGGAGCGGGAACCGCGCGCGCCCTTTCTGCTCGCGCCCGCAGCCAGCCCCTCTGCAACCAGCGGGAAGTTCTCATCAAAGATGGATTGGACAACGCCCTGGCGCTCCCTGTCATACCAGCTGTTGTCCACAATCCCGTGGCGGTCGGGGGTGGTGCCGGTGGCGAGCGTGGCGTAGCCCGGCGCGGTTACCGTGACGGCGTAGTTGTAGTGGCAGTTCGTGAAGCGGGCGCCTTCGCGCGCCAGCCGCTGGAAGCCGTCCGCCCCGAAGCGGGCGCGGAACCGCTCCAGATAGTCCGCCCGCATCTGGTCCACCACCAACAGGACAATCAACCGCGGCTGGGCCGCGCGCTTCGGGCTTCGCGCCTCGCTCTTCGCCCCCGCCGCCAGCCACCCGCCCAGCAACACGACCGCCGCAGCGAGCCCTGCCCATCTTTTCCTGCTTCTCCTATTCGTCATCGGTCATCGGTCATCGTTCATTCCTTGATGGCGCGTCGCAAGCCCTCCATTTCACCGCTCGCCGTGGTGTCAATCGTCAGCGGGGTAAGAGCGATGAAGCCGCGCGCCGTCGCCCAGACGTCGGTGCCTTCGGCATCATCGCCGAGCGGGCGAAAATCCGACCAGTAGAAGACATCCCCGCGCGGGTTCACCGTGCGGTCAAAGGTCTGCGGCGTGGGCGTATTACTCAGGCGCACGACCTCAGCTCCCTTCCGCTCGCCGGCCGGCGCGTTCACATTGAGGAAAAGCCCCGGACGCAGCCTTCCCTGGGCGCGCAACTGCTCCACCAGCCGCCGCACAAATGCTGCCGTGGCGGCGTAGTCTTCCGTCGCATTCCCCTGCATCGAGACCGCCACGGCCGGAATCCCCACCAGCGCCGCTTCCCGCGCCGCCCCCAGTGTCCCCGAGTAGTAGACTACGATGCCCAAGTTCATCCCCGCATTGATGCCACTGACCACCAGGTCGGGTTTGCGCGGCACCAGCGCCTCCAGCGCCAACCGCGTGCAGGTCGCCGGACGCGCGGCGATGGCAAATCCCTTGATGCCGGGAGCAATCTCCACCGGCCGCACGGCCACGAACTCCCGCGTGGTGGTAGCATGCCCCACGCCGCTCTGGTTTTCCAGCGGCGCGGCCACCAGCACTTCCCCGAGCGGCGCCAACGCCTCCGCCAGCGCCGTCAGTCCCGGCGCCCGATAACCGTCGTCATTCGTCACCAGAATCAGAAATTGCTCGTCGGCATCTGCGCCCGCCGGCGCCCAAACCGGCTGCACCAGGCAAACCAGCACCACCCACACCAGAATCAGCTTCCCCCTCATCTCCGCCTTCTCCTCCGTATCCGCCATTGTGGGTAGGGCAGGGGCTCGTCCCCTTCCCCAGTTATTCCTGAAAAGCCCGCCAGTCTACCATCTTCCACTTCTCCTCTGTCATTCTCCGCGTGCTCTGCTGCGGCGAGGATCTGCTCTCCTATCGGTCATTATCATTCCTTATGCTATACTCCGCCGCGCATTCCCCAAATCGCAACAAAGGAGCAGACCTATGCGCAGGAGAGGACTCTGGCTTGCCCCGCTCGTGCTGTTGCTGGCGCTTCCCGCCGCCGCTCAGCAGGAGATGGCCACCGTCGGGCGCGTGTTTTTCGTCAAGCCCAAGGCTGGCATGCAGCAGCAGTACGAAGCTGCCTACAAGAAACATCTGGCCTGGCACAAGGCGCAGAACGACACCTGGAGCTGGTTCACCTGGGAATTTGAGACCGGCGACCGCATCGGCCAGTACGTCACCGGCACCTTCGACCACGCCTGGGCCGACTTCGATGCCCACGCCAAGATGGACGAGGCCGACGGCGCCGACTTCGCGGCCAATGCGGGAGCGCTGGTGGAGTCGCTGAGCGGCATCATCGTCGCCCCCCTGCCTGTCCTCAGCAACCCGCCCGCCGGCGCCACCGGCCCCCTGGCACTCGCCACCGTCTACACCTTCCACCTCAACATCGGCCACGACCGCGAATGGGCGAACGCGCTCAACAAGATCACCCAGGCGCTGAAGAAGGCCAACTGGGGCAGCGCCTACGAGTGGTACCTGCTGCTGAACGGCACCGAACATCCCACTTACTACCTGGTGCTGCCGCGGACGAACTGGGCCGGCTTCGCCCCGCCGCCCAAACCCCTCTGGGTCGTCCTGGAAGAGGTGCTGGGACGCGTTGAAGCCCAGACAATCATGCAGACCCTGGACAAATCGGTTCACTGCCAGCGCAGCGAACTCATCCGCTTCCGCCCCGACCTGAGCTACACGCCAGCCCCGCCCCCGCGCTAGCAGCCACTCAGTTACTGAGACACCTGTCCTACCGAGCCCCCAGGCCCCTACCTGGGGCTCTTCTCCTTTCCGGGCCTCCGGAGTCTGTCAGCTTTCATTTGTCATTTGTGATTTGCTAGTATTCGCCCGCCATGCGGATTCAGGAAAAGCAGCAACTGATGTCGGCGGCCGAGATTGACCGCACCCTGGTCCGGCTGGCGCACGAAATTGTCGAGAAGGTGGGCACCGAGAAGCCCGCGCTGCTCGGCATTCGCCGCCGCGGCGTGCCGCTGGCCGAGCGCCTGGGCGCGCGCATCGCTGAGATCGAGAAGCGCCCCACCGACGTTGGCATCCTCGACATCACCCTCTACCGCGACGACCTCTCCCTGGTCGCCGAGCAGCCCATCGTCCGCTCCACGGAAATCAACTTCCCCCTCGACGCCCGCACCATCATCCTGGTCGACGACGTCCTCTACACCGGCCGCACCATCCGCGCCGCCCTCGACGCCCTCTTCGACCTCGGCCGGCCGAAAAAAGTCCAGCTCTGCGTGCTGATCGACCGCGGCTGGCGCGAACTCCCCATCGAAGCCACCTACGTCGGCCGCTTCGTCCAGACCGCCGCCAACGAAATCATCGAAGTCCGCCTGCGCGAAACCGACCCGGAAGAGCGCGTCATGCTCGTCGAGCGCCTGCCCTGAGCCTTGCCGTGGCAGCGGGCAAGCCGCTGCCCTACCCCTTTACCAGAATCCAAAACCCCACTAGAGTAGTGCCGGCCTGCCGTCCGGGTTGGCCACGGGGATCGCTCTGTGGGCCTGAGTACAAAGCATCTGCTCGGCATCGCCCCGCTCAGCGCGGCCGACATCGAGCTTATTCTTGAAACCGCCCGGCGCTTTCAGGAAGTCCAGCGCCGCCCCATCAAGAAGCTGGCGACCCTGCGCGGCAAGACGCTCGTGCTGGCCTTCTTCGAGCCTTCCACCCGCACCCGCGTCTCCTTCGAGATGGCCGCCCAGCGGCTGGGCGCCGACGTCGTCAACATCACCCCGGAAGGCTCCAGCGTGCAGAAGGGCGAGTCGCTGCTCGACACCATCAAGACGCTGGCGGCCATGCGACCCCACGCCATCGTCATCCGCCACGCTGGCTCCGGCGTTCCCCACTGGCTCGCGGGGCACACCGACGTGCCGCTCATCAACGCCGGCGACGGCACCCACGAGCACCCCACTCAGGCGCTGCTCGACGCCCTGACCATCACCGACCACAAGCCCGCCCTGCGCGGCCTCCAGGTCGCCATCCTCGGCGACATCCTCCACAGCCGCGTCGCCCGCTCGAACATTCACCTGCTCTCGAAGATGGGCGCTCGCATCGCGCTTTCCGGCCCGCCGCCGCTTGTGCCGGAATCGCTCGAAAAGCTTGCGCCCGGGGTGCGCGTTCATCGGCGGCTGGAATCCGCGCTCGAAGGCGCCGACGTGGTGATGATGCTGCGGGTGCAACTCGAGCGGCAACGCGAGCCGCTCTTCAGCTCCGCCCGCGAATACGCCCGCCACTACTGCCTGACGCCGGAGCGGCTGGCGCTGGCCAAGCCCGATGCCATCGTCATGCATCCGGGGCCGTTCCTGCGCGGCGTGGACATCTCGGGCGAGGTCGCCGACAGCCCCCGCTCCGTCATCCCGCAGCAGGTGGACAACGGCGTCGCCGTCCGCATGGCCCTGCTCTATTTGCTCATGCCCCCGCCGGAAGAGGGTCTCGCCGCCGAACCCACCCGCGCCGAAGCCGTCCCCGCCCGCAGCGAGAACCGCTGATGGTTTCAGTAAGAGCGGTGGTTTGGTCAGACACAGGCTTCAACCTCATAATGCTCTTTGCCTGGTCGGGTGCGGGCTTCAGCCCGCACGTGCAAAGCGCAAAAATAAATGGGCTTCAGCCCCTGAGGTATGAGTAAACCACGACACCACATCCATGCACCGGGGACTTATTTCATCACCACCCAAACCTGGCAGCGCCGTCCCCTATTCACCAAACTGGCAGCAGCGGAAATTCTGATCGCACAGACAATGCACTACCGCAGGGAGGGAGTCTACCTCCTGCATCATTTTGTGGTGATGCCCGACCACTTCCACGCTCTCCTGACACCTTGCAACGAGGTCACGCTCGAGAAAGCACTCCAACTCATCAAGGGAAGTAGCTCCTACCGGATTCGGCGGGAACTGAATCATCGCTTCCCTGTCTGGCAGGTTGGTTTCTATGACCATCGCATCCGGGACGCCGCGGACTGGAAGAAGCACATCCATTACATTGCCCAGAACCCGGTTGCGGGCAGGCTGGTAGTGCAACCGGCAGCCTATCCTTTCAGTTCTGCGTCTGGTCGCTGGGAACTCGACCCTTTACCTCAGAGGCTGAAGCCCACTAGAGTAGGGGCGAGTCTTCGTACGGGCTGAAGCCCGTACCTGACAAGGCAACAGCGGTATCCCGGCCATGTGGGCTATGCCTGAGCTTGGTTGGGTGCGGGCTTCAGCCCGCACGCACAAGGCGTAAAAGTAAAGGGGGCTTTAGCCCCTGAGGGAAATCATTGCAGCCGATGCTGATCAAGAACGGGCGGGTAGTGGACCCCGCCAGCCGTCTCGACGACCGGCGCGACCTCCTCATCGAAGACGGCAAAATCGCCGGCATTGACAAGAAGATTGAAAAGGCGGGCGCGGAAATCTTCGACGCCGCGAACCTCGTGGTCGCCCCCGGCTTCATTGATATGCACGTGCACCTGCGCGAGCCAGGCAAGGAGAGCGCCGAAACCATTGACACGGGCACGCGCGCGGCCGCGGCCGGCGGCTTCACCGCCGTTGCCTGCATGCCCAACACCACCCCCATCAACGACAACCCGCTCATCACCCGCTACATCCTCCGCCAGGCCGAAGTCGCCGACCGCATCCGCGTCTATCCGGTCGGCGCGGCGACCAAAGAGAGCGCCGGCGAAGAACTCGCCGAAATCGAATCCCTGCGCGAAGCCGGCATCGTCGCCGCGAGTGACGACGGCCGCCCCATCTGGAACGCGCGCATCCTCCGCCGCGTGCTCGAATATGCCCGCGCGCTCGACATCGCCGTCATTGACCACGCCGAAGACCTGCATCTCTCTGCCGGCGGGGTGATGAACGAAGGCGACGTCTCGCTGCGGCTGGGCCTGCGCGGGATTCCGGCAGCGGCAGAGTCGGTGGCGGTGGCACGCGACCTCGAGGTGGCAGCGCTCGCCGGCGGGCGCCTCCACATCGCACACCTCTCCACCTGCGCCGCCCTCACCCTCATCCGCCGCGCCAAGCAGGACGGCCTCAGCGTCACCTGCGAAGTCACGCCCCACCACTTCACCCTGACCGAGGAAGCGGTCGAGAACTACAATACGCTCGCCAAGATGAACCCGCCCCTGCGCGCCGCCGCCGATGTCGCCGCGCTCGTCGAAGGCCTCGCCGACGGCACCGTGGATGCCATCGCCAGCGACCACGCCCCGCACACCGTCACCGAAAAGCAGGTGGACTTCGACTCCGCCCCTTTCGGCGTCATCGGCCTCGAAACCGCCGTGGCTCTCGCCCTCGACCGCCTCTATCACACGGGGAAAATCAACCTGCTGCGCCTGGTCGAGCTCTTCTCCACCAATCCGGCACGGATTCTCGGCGTGCCGGGCGGCGCGCTCAAAGTGGGCGCTCCCGCCGACATCACGATTCTTGATCCGGAAAAGAAGTGGACCTACCGCGCCGAGACCGGCGCTTCGAAGAGCCGCAACTCACCCTTTGACGGCTGGAGCTTCCGCGGCGCCCCCGTCGCCACTTTCGTCGCCGGCCGCTTCGTCCATCGCGGATAAGCACGCTTATCCAGCCCTGAATGAGATTCAGATTTCAGTTTCATTCCCTCTTGGTCAGACGCAGGCTCCAGCCCGCAGATACAGGGAGCGAAAATAGGGCGGACGGGGTCTCACCGCACCATGAAATGGAACTGCTCGGTCTGGCGATGACCGCCTTTCTCGGCGCGGATCTCGACGCGCCACTCGCCCGGCATCGTGAAGCGCCCTGTACCGCTGTAGATGCCAGCTTCGGTCTCGCGCAGGGCGACGCGGTTCTCTCCCATGCGATGAGAGGGCATCGAGAGGTCGGCTTCCACGCGCGCACCGCTCACCGCCTCATCCGTCACCGAGCGCAGCCGGACAGCGAAGGTGGACTCTTCCAGCGGGCGGGGTGGGTCGGGCACCACCCGCAGCTCCACTTTCCAGTTCGGCGCCTGCGGCCGCTCCAGGCAGCCGACGAGGCACACACCCAGGAAAAACAGGAGAGCTGCGACAAGAGTTGAACGCATCGGGCGTGCCAAAAACTAGTGCGGCACGGCCGCTGGCTCGCTCACCACGCGGTGAATCGGCTCCTGCTGGAAGCGGTAGAAGTGGTTGAGCGGCCCGGGGCCTTTGCCGATGGCGAAGCCCTTCTCGATGGCCTTGGCGACGTAGGCCTTGGCAAGCATGACGGCGTCGGGGAGTTGCTTGCCGAGCGCCAAGTTGGCGGCAATGGCGGAGGCAAAGGTGCAGCCGGTCCCGTGGGTGCTGGTGGCGCGCACGCGCTCGCTGCCAAAGGGGAGAAACTCCTTGCCGTCGTAGAGCAGGTCCACGGGCTTGTCCAGATCGCCGCCCGTGACGACCACGGCGCGCGCGCCTAGCTCCACCAGCTTCTGCGCCGCGGCGCGCATCCCCTCGCCATTGCGGATCGCTTCCATTCCCGCCAGCGCCGCCGCCTCGCTCCTGTTCGGGGTGATGACCGTGGCGAGCTTGAAGAGGCGTCCGGTCAATTCCTTCAGCGCGCGTGGCTCGAGCAACTCAAAGCCGGAGGAGGAGCGCAGGATGGGGTCGAGCACGACGTGGGGAAACTTCTTCTGTTCAAGCAACTCGGCGACGACCTCGACGTTCGCCCGCGTCGCCAGCATCCCAATCTTCACCCCGGCGACGCCGACGTCGGCGACCAACTGCTCGAGTTGCGCGCGTAGCAGGCTCGGCGGTGTCGGCTGCACCGACTCCACGCCCTTCGTGCTCTGCACGGTGATGGCGGCGACGGCGGCGACGCCGTAGCAGTTGTGGGCAGCGAAAGTTTTCAGGTCGGCGGCGATACCGGCCCCGGCCGAAGGGTCGAAGCCGGCTATGGTCAGAAGAATCGGCGGCGCACTGGCGGCGTGGTTCACGAACTCCCCGAACCTCGTCCTACTCTCCCCGCCCGGAACTCTAGCGCAAAACTTCTGTCAACGCAAAAATTTTTCTACGCCAACAAATCGAGGAAAAAATCCTCAGCCCTCTCAGTCCGAGCCTGTCCCGAGTCCCGCAAGCATTCGCGCGAGGGACGAAGCGAGGAATCTGCTTGTCCTTTGCGTGCCCGGCTAGGGGAAAAGGCCGCGCACGATGGTGGCTTCGGCGACGCGGCCCACCGCCAGGATGTAGGCGGCGGTGCGCATGTGCGTCTTGTACTTCTGCGAGGTCTCGTACACCTCGTGGAAGGCGCGCTTCATAATCTGCTCGAGCTTGGTATTCACCTGCTCTTCTTCCCAGAAAAAGTTCTGCAGGTCCTGCACCCACTCGAAGTAGCTGACGGTGACGCCGCCGGCGTTGGCCAGGATGTCGGGCAGCATAAAGACGCCCTTCTCGGCCAGCACTTCGTCGGCGAGCGGCGTGGTGGGGCCGTTGGCGGCCTCGGCGATGATTTTGGCCTTGATGCGGGAAACATTCTGGCTGGTGATGACATTTTCCAAGGCGGCAGGAATCAGGATGTCGCACTTGAGCTCGAGCAGTTCTTCATTGGTGACGGGGCTCGTACCGGGAAGTTTAGCCACCGACCCGGTCTTTTCCTTGTGCTGGAGGGCCTTGATCGGATCCAGACCGCGGGGATTGACGATGCCGCCCTTGGAGTCGCTGACGGCGATGATCTTCGCGCCGGCCTCGCGGAAGAGTCGCGCCGCGATGCTGCCAGCGTTGCCGTAACCCTGAATGGCTACGCTGGCGCCGCGCAACGGAATCTTTCTTGCCTTGCAGGCCTCGCGCGTGACGAACAGACACCCCATCGCCGTCGCCTCGTGGCGCCCTTCCGAACCACCCAGACTGACCGGCTTGCCCGTCACCACGCCCAGGCTCGAATAGCCGACGGTCATGCTGTAGGTGTCCATCACCCAGGCCATGGTCTGCTCGTCGGTGTAGACGTCAGGCGCGGGAATGTCGCGGTCGGGGCCGATGATGGGCAGGATCTCGCTCACATACCGCCGCGTCATCCGCTCTAGCTCCCCTTTCGACATCTTGCGCGGGTCGCAGATGACTCCGCCCTTGCCGCCCCCGAAGGGGATGTTCACCACCGCGGTCTTCCACGCCATCCAGGCGGCCAGCGCCTTGACCTCATCCAGGGTGACGTTGGGGTGGTAACGGATGCCGCCCTTGGCGGGACCGCGCGCGATGTTGTGTTGCACGCGGAAGCCTTCGAACACCTGCACCGAACCATCGTCCATCTTGGTCGGAATCGAAACCGCCATCACACGCTTGGGCCGGCGCAACACCTGGCGCAGGCCGGGGTCGAGCTTCAAGTAGTCGGCTGCTTGGTCGAACTGCATCTGCGAGATGACGTACGGGTTCAGCTCTTCCATTCGAGTCGCCTCCGCTCTGCCCCGCATCCCGAAGCTTCGGGACCGGGGGCAGGAGTGTGAAAGTGAGTTGGGATCCCCTTACGCTGTCAACGTCCAGAGCCCGCCTGCCCCGCCGTTGGCGGGGCATGCAAGGCGCGCCGCTCGGCCCGGAACCGCTCCCGGCAGCGCTCCGAACAAAAATAAAAGCTCTCGCCCTCCGCCCGCTCGGACAAGGAGGTCTCGGCCACGACGAACATTCCGCAGACGGGGTCGCGCTTCATGGTGCCGGTCTTGATCTCGCGCGCGGGCGGCGTCGCGGCTGACCGGCCCAACACCCGGAACAGCCAGCGGAAGAGCAAGGCCACCGCAAAGAAAACGAGCACAACCCGGAGGAACCAGCGCAGCACGGCTCACGCCTCTAGCGGCCGGCCCCGCCGGCGCGCAGCAGCCGCTCCAGGTCGTCGAGGCCTTCAAAGTTGGGATTCACTTGCCGGAGTTGGCGGTAGAGGCGCTCGGCCTCCGCCCGGTTCTGCTTCCCGCGCAGGTAGGCGACGGCGAGATGATAGAGGGCGTGCGGCTCGTTCGGCTTCAGTTCGAGCACGGTGTTGAGGTGGCGAATGGCGGCATCGGCCTGGCCGGTTTCGGTCAGGCAGCTGGCCATCTTGATGCGCGCGTCAATCTCTTTCGGCGCGCGCGCCAGCGCACGCTCGTACCAGGCCACCGCATCCTGGCAGCGGCCCACCTCAAACAAAAAGTCCGCCAGCCGGAGCGCCGGAACGGGGTCTTCGGGCTTCCCCTCGGCCTCCTGCCGCAGCTCGACGATGCGCTGCGAGACATCGATCGGCGGATGACCCGGCGGCAGCCCCATCGCTTCGTCTGCGCTCTGCGCCCCGCCGGTCAGCGGAGGAGTCAGAAGGGCGCCGGATTTCCCCGCCTGGCGAGTAAAGATGTAGCCCCCGACAAAGCCGATGACGATGAAAATAAGGGCGGTCACAATCAAATCCCGCCGCATCTCCCCTCCACAGTGGCCGTTCGAGGAAGTGCGAGTCTAGCGACCCCCTCCCGCAGTGTCAAGGACAGGGGGCGCCAGGTGCGTGCGCAAGAAGGCGAGCAGAGCGCGCTCGAGCCGCGAGCCAGCGCCCAGCAGGGCCGCTCCTTCCCGGTCGCTCCCGTCGAGTTCAACCACGACCGTGCCATGAGCGCGCTCGGACAGGCGCTCAATCTGCTCCCGCTGCGCGGGCGCGCGACCCGCTGCCAGCAACACCGGCCGCCAACCGTAGTCCGCGATGGCGTCCTCAAACTCCTTCGGGTCGGCCGACGCCACCGGCGAGAGCAACGCCAGGGCGCGAATGGAAGGCTCGCGCGCACTGAAGGCGAGCGTCGCGGGGGCGGCCGCGCCGACGCCCACGGCGGCGAGGCGCGCGGCGTCGACGCGCTCGAGGTTGCGGAGGAAGAGATAGGCAGCCTCCAGGCGTGCCTCGCGCTCGTCCTCCGACGCCCCACTGCCTTCCGGCTCCACACTCAGAACGGCGTAGCCGCTGCCCTGCAGGCGGTCGCCAAACTCGAGCCAGGCGGGATCGCTATTCACCCCGGACGCCACCAGCAGGATTGCAGCCGAGAGCGACCGCGGCGGACGCCAATAGGTCGCCGGAAACGATTCTTCGCCGATGGGCACCGCAACGCGGGTTCGGTTCTCGCAGGCCAGCGTGCAGAGCGCCAGCAGCAAAAGGAATGAGTGAGTGGCGATGCGCCAAATGCCGGCCCTGGTCTTCTTGGAGGAATTGCGCACGTCGAGTTAGGGCGGGCTCGGTGCCCTCAGACGCTTCAGGTAGTCGGCGGCCTGCGCCGCATACTTGCCTTCGGGGGCGAGCGCGAGATAGCGCGCAAAGGCCTCGCGCGCTTCAGGAGCATGCCGGCCTGCAGGCGGCTCGGCGGCAACCGAGCGAACCAGCGAAAGTCCGAGGAAGTAGAACGCCATCGCGTCCGCCTTTTCTCCGTGAGTGGCCCGGCGAAAAGAGTCGGCGGCCTCGGCGTAGCGGTTGGCGCGGAAGAGCGTTGCGCCCCAGTTGAAATAGACCGCGGCAGCCTGCTCGCCCGAATCGGGCTCGCCGGCGTGGCGGGCGGCTTCGCTGAAGGCAGCCAGAGCTTCCTCGGTCCGCCCGGCACGGGCAAGAACGTTGGCGTAATTGTTGCGCAGCGCAGGGTCGTCCGGCTCCAGGCGCAGCGCGGCTTCGTAGGCAGCCAGCGCCTCGCTGAGGCGCTGCGCGCTGGCGTAGGCTTCGCCGAGTTGGGCCTGGTAGAGGGCTTCGGAGGGTTCGAGGTCGCGGGCGGATTCGAGTTCGCGGATGGCGGCTTCGGCATCGCCGCGCTCGAGCGCCTCCAGGCCCTGGCGGTAGTGGTCGCGGACGCGCATCCGCCGGGCGAGGTCTTCTTCGTGTTGGCGGAGACGCCGCTGCAACTCGACGTCGAGCACGGGCGGAGCCTCGGCCCGGCGCCGCAGTGCCTCCAGGTCAATCTCGAGCCGCAGCGGCTCGGCGGCCTCCGCTACCTCAAGCGCGACGACCCAAAGAACCTTTCCCTGGTGCAGGATGGCCGCGCGATAGCGGCCGGGGAGCAGAGCGCCGGAGAAGCGGCCCTGCGAGTCGGTGGGCAGGCGCTGCTGCTGATTCAGGGCGAGGTGGTGGAAGATGACGGTCGCTTCGGCCAGTGGTTGCGCGTCGAAGCCGCGCACCTGGCCTTCGATGCGGGTGGTGACCTGGGCGGCCAGCCCCGCATTTTGCGGGGCCAGCGGCACAGCAAAGCAGAGTGCGGTGAGGAGAGCCCAGCGGAGAACGAGCGAGAAGCGTCCCTCAGCTCCCACGAATGCCCCGCAATGCGGCAGCGGGTGTGCTACCGCTTCTTCTTCTTGGTACTGATGGCGGCGGGCACCTGGACGGCGATGGCTTCCAGGTTCGCCTTGGCGTCGGCCGCGTACTGGCCGTTGGGCTCCAGCTCCAGATATTTCTCGAACGCCTCCACCGTCCCCGGCAGCAGCACCGTCTTTACTTGGCCGCCTTCAATCTTGCTTTCGGCGCCCGCGTAGAGGCAGACGCCGAGCCAGTAGTGGGCAGCGGCGCGGTTCGGCTCGAGCTCGATGGCTTTTTGCAGCGGCGCCACAGCTTCCTTCATGCGGCCGGCGTTGACGAGCGTGGCGCCCAGGTTGAAGTAGTACATGCCCGCCTTCGGCGGATCGAGGCTGGCGGCTTTCTCGAAGGCCTGCTGCGCATCCGCAACGCGCCCGCGCCGGGCATAGAGCGTTCCGACGTTGTTGTGTATGCCGGGCTCATCGGGCTTCAGGGCGATGGCCTTCTCATACGCCTCGATCGCCTTGTCTACGTTGTTCAGGCCCTTGTAGGCATCCCCCAGCCGGATCCAAACCGCAAACTGGGTGGGGTCGGTGGCGGCGGCGGCTTCCAACATCGTCGCGGCCTCAGCAAACTGTCCCTGGTTGAGCAGCTCGACGCCCTGGCCGAACTGGTCCTCCAGGGCCTTCTGCTTTTCCTGGCGCTTCTTGAACTCTTCCAGCTCCCGCTTTTGCTCCTCTGTCATCTCCTCCTGCTGCTTCTTCCGGATCTGGGCGAGGTCTATGTCAACGCGGCGGTAGGCATCCATCTCCACTTGGATATCGGTCATCTGGTAGATCAACTCCCCCTCGCGATAGACCTCCAGGCGGTAGCGCGGTTGCCGGCCCGCAGGCAGGCCCATGTAAACATAGTTGCCTTTCTTGTCGGTCTTGGTCTCCCAGCGCCCTCGCATGTCCTGGCGGACGATGACAATCTGGGCCCCGGCAATCGGTTTGCCCGCATCATCCCGCACCGTCCCTTCCAACGCGCCGGTCTGTGCCGCCAGCGGTGCGGCTGCCACCAGCAGCACCAGAGACACCAGAAGCAGCGGGAAAACTCGCAGCAGCATTCTCATCACTCCCCCTTTCTTCACTACCCGGACCACTAATTACCGGCTCTCAGTATAGCTCACTCGCACGCGGTAGGCGATGGGGTCTTCCACCCCCGCGCGGGCAAACGCGCGCAGGCGCAGGGCGCAACTGTCGCAGGTGCCACAGGCCTCGTCCTCGCTCTGGTAGCACGACCAAGTAAGATGCAGCGGCGCGCCCAGCTCGATGCCCCGGCGGACGATTTCGTGCTTCTGTAGGTGGATGAGCGGCGTGAGGATTTCGATTTCGGTCTCAGGTTTCGTCCCCACGCGCACCAGCTCGTTGAAGGTCTGGTAATACTCCGGGCGGCAGTCGGGATAGCCGGAGCTGTCGTCCCAGACCGCGCCGATGTAGATGCGGCGCGCGCCCAGCACCTCCGCCCAACTGACCGCCGCGGCCAGGAGGTGCGCGTTGCGGAAGGGGACGTAGCTCGTGGGAATCTCCTTGCTCGCCAGGTTCGCTTCACTGACCGGGATGTTGGGATCGGTGAGGCTGGAGCCGCCGATGGTGCGCAGGTGGTCGAGGCGGATGAGGAGGCGCTCGCGCACGCGGTAGAAGTCGGCGATGTCGGTGAAGGCCTGGCGCTCGCGGGCTTCGGTGCGCTGGCCGTAGCTGGCGTGGAGCAAGGCGAGCGTGTGCTCCTGGGCGGCGATGGCGGCGGTGACGCAACTGTCCATGCCGCCGCTCACCAGCACCACCGCCTTTGATCGTGTGTCGCTCATCGCCTCATTAGTCATTCTGAGCGAAGCGAAGAATCTCTTTCCTCTGAAATCAGAAACTTGTGAGATTCTTCCTCCCCCTGCCGGCTCCTCAGAATGACAGCCTGGCGTTTTCTTTGCACGTTCTTACACCCCGCGGGTGTCGGGCTCCCAGATGAATTTATGCAACTGCAAGCCGAGCCGCACCGGCAAGCAGTCGCGGAGAATCCACTCGGCCAAACGGCGCGGTTCGAGTTCGCCGAAGGCGGGCGAGAAGATGACCGTATCCACAATCTCGCTGAGCCGATGCTCGGCCAGGAAGGCACGCGCCCAGTGGTAGTCGCGCTCGTCGGCGACGACAAACTTGATTTCGTCTTTGCGGTCGAGGGCTTTGAGGTTGTCGAAGTTGAAGGTGTCGCCTTCGGCGCTGCCAGGGCACTTGACGTCGATGATTTTGACCACGGCGCGGGGCAGCTTGCCGACGTAGCGCTCGCCGCTGGTTTCGACGAGCACGGTGAACTTTTCGGCAAGCAGCCTCTCCACGAGCGGATAGATGTCGGGCTGAAGCAGCGGCTCGCCGCCGGTCAGCTCCACCAGCGGGATGCGCGTGCCGTCGGCGCCGCTGAACTCGCGCACCTTGGCCAGCACTTCCTCCACCGTCAGCTTGGCGCCGCCGTAGAAGGCGTAGGCGGTGTCGCACCAGCGGCAGCGCAGGTTGCAGCCCGTCAGCCGGACGAAGATGCACGGCCGCCCGGCGTAGGTGCTCTCCCCCTGAATCGAGCGGAAGATTTCGGTTACTACCATTGGTTCCGGTTCACGTTTCGCGCTTCCCGGTTCACGTCTTGCTACGTGGGGCGGTAGGTGGCGGTGGAGGACTCGGTTTCGAAGACGGTCACTTCCTTGACGCGCGCGCCGTTGGCGCTGGCGGCGAGTTGCCGGCCAATCTCGTCGTAGAAATATTTGGCGATATTCTCCGCCGAGGGATTGACACGGTCGAAAGGCGGCAGGTCGTTCAGGAACTTGTGGTCGAGGGCCTTGATGACCGCCGTGATGCCGCGCTTGAGCTCGACGAAGTCGTAGAGCAGCCCCACGGAGTCCAGTTCTTCCCCCGCCAGGGTCACCCGCACCTTGTAGTTATGCCCGTGCACATTCTCGCACTTGCCCTTGTAGCCGCGCAGGGCGTGCCCGGCGGCAAAACTTTCCTCCACCGCAATCTCAAACATCAGCCGCTCGACTCCAGGAAGCGCCGCACCGCGTCCCGCTCCGACGTCACGGTGTAGGGCGGGAGGCTGGCAAAGAAAAGTCTACCATACTGCTTGCGCAGGATGCGGTTGTCGAGGATGGCGAGCAGGCCGCGGTCGCTGCGGGCGCGGATGAGCCGGCCGAAGCCCTGCTTCAAGGCGATGATGGCTTCCGGAATCTGGTATTCGACGAAGGCGTTGTGGCCGTCCTCGGTCAGCGCACGGATGCGGGCGGCAACCACCGGGTCGGTGGGCACGGCAAAGGGCAGGCGGTCAATGATGACCGCGCTCAACTGCGGCCCCTGCACATCCACGCCCTGCCAGAAGCTGGCAGTGGCGAAGAGCACGGCGCCGGGCTTGCGGCGGAAGCGGTCGAGCAGCGTGGTCTTGGGCGCGGTGCCCTGCAACAACAAGGGGAAGTGAACGAGCTTCGCCACCCGCTCGTAAATTTCCTTCATCTGCGCGTAGCTGGTAAAGAGCACAAAGGCGCGGCCGCGGCTGGCTTGGAGCAGCGCGGCAATTTCTCCGGCGGCGGCGGCCACGAATTCCGGCGCGCGGATGTCGGGCAGGCGCTCGGGGACGTAGAGCACGGCCTGGCGGGCGTAGTCGAACCCGTGCGGAAGGACTTTCTCCCGCGCGGCGCGCAGGCCGAGGCGCGCTTTCAGGTAGTCGAAGTGGCCACCGACGGCAAGGGTGGCGGACGTCAGGATGATGGTGTCGTAGCGGTCGAAGAGCCGCTCGCGGAGAATTTCGGAAACATCAATCGGTGTCGCCTGCAGGAAGACACCGCGGCCGCGCCGCTCGTACCAGAAGACGTAGCGGCGGTCGGGGCTTTCCAGCAGAAACGCGAGCGCGGTGCGGATTTCTGCGGCGCGGCGAATGAGATTATGAATCTCCTCCGGCTTCTCGCGCAGGGAGGCGAGCTCGGTCTCCAGGCTCTTGAGCCCTGCCAGCAATGCATCATAGGGCTGGCGGTGGCGCTCGAGGAATTCCGCGCGGTTGTCGAAGGGGTAGCGGCCCTCGCCGTCGGGGAAGAGGCCGAAGAACTCTTGGCTGTGGCTGCGCAGTTGCCGGAGGAGGCGGCTGAGGCGCTTCCCGCCGAGATTCTTGAGGCGCAGAGTGTTTTCCGTATCGCGGGCAAGCTCGTCGAGCCGATAGTTCGAGACCTGGACGCCGAAGTACTGGCTGGCGACGTCTTCGAGCTCGTGGGCTTCATCGAAGATGATGGCCGAATAGTCGGGGATGATGCTGCCGAAGTCGTCCTGGCGCACGGCCAGGTCGGCGAAGAAGAGGTGGTGGTTGACGATGATGAGGTCGGCGGCAGCCGCCCGCTGGTGCATCTTGGTGATGAAGCAGCGCTCGAACTGCGCGCACTTCTTCCCCGTGCAGGCTTCGGCGCGGGCGTCCATCCGCGTCCAGAGCTCGGACTGGTCGGGGAGCCAGTCGAGCTCGGCGCGGTCGCCGGTTTCGGTGGTCTTTTCCCAGTCGCGGATGCGGGCGTAGTGGTCAAGCTCCTCGAGGCCCTTCAACACCGGCTGACCTTCCAGGTCGTAGAGTTTCTGCCGGCAGAGGAAGTTGGCGCGGCCCTTCATATAGGTGGCGCGGATTTCCCGGCCGAGGTGCTCCTGCAGGAAAGGAATGTCCTTGAAGAAAAGCTGCTCCTGGAGGTTCTTGGTGCCGGTGGAGATGACGATGCGGCGGCCGCTGCGGATGGCGGGGATCAAGTAGGCGAGGGTCTTGCCGGTGCCGGTGCCGGCTTCGATGACGAGATGCTGCTTTTCGCGGAAGGCCTGCTCGACCGCTTCGGCCATCTCGAGCTGCCCGGCGCGGAACTCGTACTGCGGATGACACCGCGCCAGCAGCCCGCCCGGCCCGAAGAATTCGGCCAGCGAGGCTTCAGGTCTTGTTATTGCTTCTGCCATCAACCCATCAATTGAAAGAGCAGGAGGAATCCCCCAGGCAGGGGCCTGGGGTCTCGACACGCTATTGTAAGCGCAACATTAGCCTGCCTGAGCAGAGCAGCAGGTACAATAGCATACGCGGGCGGCGTGTGATGGAGAAGCAGACGGACAAGTTGCCGGTGGTGGCGATTGTGGGGCGGCCGAATGTGGGCAAGTCCGCCCTCTTCAACCGGCTGACGGGACAGCGGCGCGCCATCGTCACCGATGAGCCGGGCATCACCCGCGACCGGCTCTACGGGCGCGCAAGCTGGCAGAGGAAAGCCTTCGAAGTCGTGGACACCGGCGGCTTGATGCCGGACGAGAAGGCACAACTGGCGCAGGACATCCTGCGGCAGGCGCGGGTGGCGATTGAGGCGGCGGCGAAAGTCGTCTTGGTGGTGGATGCGCGCGCAGGCGTGACGCCGCTCGATGCGGATTTGGCGCGGCTGCTGCGGCGCACAGGCAAGCCCGTCGTGCTCGCGGCGAACAAGGTGGACACGCCCGGCATTGAGCCCCACAGCCTGGCGTTCCACGAATTGGGGATTGCGCCCGTGATTGCCCTCAGCGCCGAGCATGGGCTGGGCGTGGACACGCTCCTCGATGAACTGACTAAGGGTTTTCCCACAGCCGAGACGCCTGTGCCACCCGTTGCGTTGAATGTAGCCATCATTGGGCGGCCGAACGTGGGCAAGTCCACGCTGGTGAACCGGCTGGTGGGCGAGGAGCGGGTAATCGTCGCGGCGGAGCCGGGGACGACGCGCGACGCGGTGGACACGCTGCTGCGGCGCAACGGAGACGCCCCGCAGTCTGCGGGGCAGGTGTGGCGGCTGGTGGATACGGCCGGCATTCGTCGGAAGGGGAAGACGAAGCTGAAGGCGGAAAAGCTGAGCGTGGTGATGGCGCGCAAGCACCTGGAGCGCGCGGACGTGGCGCTGCTGCTGATGGATGCGACCGAGGGGGTGACCAAACTCGACGCGGCCATCGCCGGCTATGCCGAGGCCAGTGGGCGGTCGGTGATCCTGGTGATGAACAAGTGGGACGCGATTGAGAAGAAAACCGACACAATGGACACCTATGCGGCGGCCGTGCGGCGGCGGCTGAAGTTTCTGGCGTATGCCCCGCTGGTCTTCATCTCGGCGCTCACCGGCCAGCGCGTGCCGCAGCTACTCGAGTTGATTGAACAGGTCGGGACGTGGCGCGACCGGCGGATCGCCCGGGGAGAACTCGACGCGTTCCGGCAGCGGCTGCGCGCGGAGCGGGCGACAGTGCCGGGTGGGCGCGAGCTGCGCATCTACGGCCTGCGGCAAGTGGCGGCGGCACCGCCCGTGTTTGAGCTTTTGGCGAATGTTGCCAAACTGCATTTCGCGGCGGAGCGGTTCCTTGAGAACCAGGTGCGGAGAGCGTTCCCCTTTCCCGGCACACCGATTCGCTTCCGCCTGCGCCCGGTGCGTGC
>JBBIPK010000031.1:0-33260 GCA_037442885.1 Acidobacteriota bacterium
CGCGTGCTTTCAGTCGGGCGTTCGGCGAGGTAGACGCCAAGCAGGACGGCGGAGCCGCCGGTGAGCAGTTGCGGGCTGAGCGATTCCTTCAGCAGCAGGACGCCCAGCAGCGTCGCCACCACCGGCTGGAGATAGCCAAAGGCCACCACACGAGAGGCCGAGAGTTTCGAGAGCGCGTAGTAGTAGATCAAATAGGCAGCGACGGAAGCCAATCCCGCCATGTAGCCCACCGCCAGCCAGCCCTCCCAGCTAATCGTTCCCCACGGCACATCCTTCAACTGCCAGGCGGAAAGCGGCACCACCAACAGCGCCCCCGTCAGATAGGCATAGGTGTTCATCGCCAGCGTGTTGTAGGTCAGCGCCACCTTCTTGCCGACAATCGTGTAGCAGGCGAAGGCCAGCGAGCCCGCCAGCGTAATCAGATCGCCCGCCAGCGTCGGGCTGTCGCTGCGGAACCCGTGCTCGCTGGTCAGAATCAGCACGCCCGCAAAGGAAATGAACATCCCGAGGAGCTTTCTCGTTGTCAGGGCTTCCAGCTTCTGCCAGCGCGCCAACAGCAAAACAAAAATCGGCCCCAGGGCGATGACGAGCGCCGAGTGCGCCACCGTGGTGTAATGCAGCCCGACCGTGAAGCCAGCTTGATTCAGTGCTACCCCGTAGAGACCGAGCTCGGCGAACTTCTTCAGCGCCGTGCGGTCCGGGCGCCAGCGGCGCGACTCGGGTGAAGTGAAATAGATAGCCGCCAGCAAGGCGGCCGAAAACCATACCCGCAGGAACAGCAGCGCAAACGGCGGCAGCTCGCGCAGGGCGACTTTGCCGGCAATGAAATTCCCCGACCAGCACAGCACCATCACCGAGATCAACAGGTAGAGCCCGAGCATCGGGTGGCTGTGGATCAGGACGCAGATCGAAAGATTTCTTTGCGCACAGTTAGTTTCTCAATCAGGTCGCAGCGCGGCCGATAACCCAGGCCAGGGGTGGTCGGGACGCGGATCGTCCCCTGGGGAGTCACTTCGACCTCGGGTTCGATGATGTCCTGGTCCCAGTACCGCTGGCTGGCCGAAACGTCGCCCGGGAGAACAAAATTGGGCAGGGTGGACATGGCGACGTTATGGGCGCGGCCGATACCCGACTCCAGCATTCCCCCGCACCACACCGGGATGCCGGCCGCCTGGCAGAGGTCGTGGACCTTCCGCGCCTCGCTGTGCCCGCCCACGCGGCCGAGCTTGATGTTGATGATGCGGCAGGCACGCAAGGCCAGCGCCGCCGCCGCCACCCGCGCGCTGGTAATCGGCTCGTCCAGGCAGATCGGCGTCTGGAGTTGCGCCTGCAATTGCGCGTGCTCGTAGATGTCGTCCCAGGCCAGCGGCTGCTCGATCATCATCAGGTAGTAGTCGTCGAGTTTCTTGAGCTGTGCCACGTCCTCGAGCCGGTAGGCGGAGTTCGCATCTACCATCAAGCGAATCTGCGGGAAGCGCGCGCGAATCGCCGCCACCACGTTCACGTCCCACCCGGGCTTGATCTTGACTTTGATGCGCTGGTAGCCGGCCGCCAGCTCGGTTTCGACCTTCTGCAGGAGGGCATCGGCTGACTTCTGAATCCCCAGCGACACCCCGCAGGCAATCTCAGCCTTCTCGCCGCCGAGCAGCTTGGCCAGCGGCACGCCTTTCTGCTGCGCTTCCGCATCCCAGACGGCGTTCTCCAATCCAGCTTTGGCCATCGGATGCCCACGCACGGGCGCCATGGCGAGTGCAACTTCACGCGCCGTGGCAAATTCCCGTCCGAGCACCATCGGCACGAGATAGTCCTTCAGGACGTGCCAGGCGGTGTCGGTGGTTTCGCTGCTGAAGAAGGGCTCTTCGCCCGCCGTCACCTCGCCCCAACCGCTCACGCCATCCGACCCCACCTCCACCAGCAGGATGCGCCGCTCCTGCGTGGCGCCGAAACTTGTCTCGAACGGCGCCTTCAGGCGCATCCGCAGTTCGCGCAGGCAGATGGATTCAATCTTCATAGCGCCCCAGCAGGTAGACGCCGTCGCCGCTCGCCGCGTCAACTTCGAAGCCAAGCGCCGCCAACCCGCGGCCAAACCAATGCTGGAACTGCTCGCGGATCTCTGTTTGCGCTTGGGCGGCGGCAGCCGCGTTTGCGTGCCGCCACTCGGCAATCGCTCCCGGCACGCGAATCCGTGCCGTTACCGCTTCCCGCGTCCACGGCTTCCCGGCCGCCCGCGCTTCCACGCGCTCTGTGTCCAGCCACCACTCCGCCAGCAGTCGGTCGGTGGGCAAGACCGCGTGCAACGGACTCGTGGTCTGGCCGTAGACGTTCGGGAGGTAGTGTCGCGCAATCGCTCCCAGCCGCTCCAGGTTGAAATAGGCGTTGCGAATCTCCAGCGGGTCAAACGTCCACTCCACCAGCCGGATGCCCCGCGCCAGCGCATCCTCCCGCTGCCGCAATTTCAGCCGACGGCCGACGCCGGAGCTCTGATAGGCCGGCAGCACCGCCGCCATGTGGGAGTGCAGCAGTGGCTGGTTCTCGCGGTAACCGGCGAAGGCCATCACAAATCCAATCATCTCCTCCCCGTTGTAGGCCCCGAACACGTGGCCGCCCGTATGCGCAGCCACCACGAACAAGGCGGAGGGCACAAGATCAACGTCGGCAAAGCCCCACACCAGCCGCTGCAGCTCGACGCAGCGGTCGAATTCTGCGAGGGTATCGCAGCGGCGAATCTCGATTCGTTCCGCTAGCGATGAGGCTCCCGCTGCTTGCTGGCTTCCCACAGCGCGTCCATCTCCTCCAACGAGGTCTCTTGCCAGCGTTTTCCCTGGCGCTTCAGTTCCTCCTCAATCTGGCGAAAGCGGGAAACAAACTTGCGGTTGGTCCCGCGCAGGGCGAGTTCGGGATCAATCCGCAGGTGGCGCGCGAGGTTGACGACGACAAACAACAGGTCGCCCACCTCGTCTTCCAACCGCTCCTTCTCTACCCCCGCCCCCAGCGCTTCCCGCAACTCCTTCAACTCTTCATCCAGCTTGGCCAGGAGGTCCTCGAGTCGGCGCCAGTCGAAGCCCACCTGGGCGGCGCGGCGCGTTAACTGATAGGCTTCGAGCAGCGCCGGCAGTGTCCGCGGCACGTCGGCCAGCAACTGGCCCGCGTTCCCGGCTCTCTTTTCGCCGCGTTCTTCGGCCTTCAGGGCCTCCCAGTTCTTCAACACCTGTTCCGGGGTTTCGGCTTGCTTGTCGCCGAAGACGTGCGGGTGGCGCCGGACGAGTTTTTCGTGAAGCCGTCCCAGCACATCCTCAATCGTGAAGTGCCCCTCTTCGCGGGCAATCTGCGAAAGAAACAACACCTGAAGGAGGAGGTCGCCCAGCTCATCCCGCAAGACCTCCCCTTCGCCCCGCTCGATGGCGTCCAGCACTTCGTAGGTTTCTTCCAGCAGGTAAGTGCGCAGGCTCTCGGGGGTTTGCTGCCGATCCCAGGGACACCCGTCAGGCGCTCGCAGGCGCGCCATCAACTTCACCAGGTCTTCGAATTGTGCAGGCATGGTGGCTGGCGTGAGATTGCGCGCAAAGGCCAAACTCTACGTGAAGTTGGGTGGTCTGACAAGCCCGCTGCCTTGCTGGCCGCGACGCGCAATGCTACACTCGGGAATCTGCATTTCCCGCTGGAGTGCGCTGATGGCTGATGTTCGCAAGCCGGATGAGTCGGCGGAAGAAACCGTGAAGGTAGTGGATCGCCGACGGTTCACCGCCGAGGGCGCCGTCCGAGCGGATGCGCCCGCCGCAGAAGTGCGCGAAACCCCGCCGCCCCCGCAGCCCCCTCCCCCGCCCCGGGAAACACGTTCTGGTGTTGGCCAGCAGGCAGAGAAGGCTTACGAGAGCCGCCGACCCGCCCATGAGCCCAAGATGGATTTTCGGACACTCGTTCTTTCTCTCTCGACTACTGCTATGTATCAGCTGGGCCTGGTGGCCGAGCCCGGCTCGCCGCCTCCGCCGCCTGATCCGGAAGCTGCTCGCCAGAGCATTGACATGCTGGCGGTACTCGAGGAAAAAACGCGCAACAACCTCAGCGCGGAAGAAAAGCGGCTCCTCGAACAGGTTCTCTACGAACTCCGCATGGCCTACGTCAGCCTCGGCTCCAAGTGAGCCCCGCCGGTCCTCGCGACTCGGAGTGGTTTGCGCTATGCTCGCCAGCGAGTTGGAGGCCTGAAGCTCGGTGAAAGTCTATCGCGCCTTCGAGGCGTTGCCCGCCGAACGCCCCGGCGTGGTGGCCACCATCGGCAACTTTGATGGTGTCCATCGCGGTCACCAGGAACTCGTACGCCAGGTCGTGGCCGCCGGGCGGCAGCGGGGTCTCGCAGCCTGGGCGATTACCCTCGACCCCCATCCCGCCAGAATCCTCCACCCCGAGAACGCGCCCCCGTTGCTCACGACCCTCGAGCAACGACTTGAGTTACTGGCTGCTCTGGGTCTCGATGCCACCCTCGTCCTCCCCTTCACACCCGAACTGGCCCACCTGAGCCCGCGCGAATTTGTCAGCGATGTCCTCGGAGGCACGCTCTCGGCCCGCGTACTCTACGTCGGGCCGAACTTCCGCTTCGGACATCGCCAGGCCGGCGACGTCTCCGTCCTCGCGGAACTCGCGCGGGAACTCGGCTTTGAATTGCATGTGCTTCCGCCGGTGGTTTTCCGCCGACAGGTCGTTTCCAGCACCTTCATTCGACATCTGATTGCGGAAGGCCAGGTGGACCGCGCAGGTCGGCTCCTGGGTCGGCCCTTCGCCTTGACCGGTGCCATCCAGCCCGGCGAAGCTCGCGGTCGCCGCGTCGGGATTCCGACCCTGAACCTGAACCCGGAGCAGGGGTGCCTGCCCGCACGGGGCGTCTACATCACCGAAACCAGCGTCAACCAGCGCACCTATCCTTCGGCGACCAACGTCGGCATCCGCCCCACCTTCGACGGCCAACAGTTGATCGTGGAAAGCTATCTACTCGGCTTCAACGAAACCCTGCGCGGTGGACGCGTGGAAACACGCTTTCACCGCCGCCTGCGAGACGAGAGGAAGTTCCCTTCCCCGGAATTGTTGCGGAAGCAAATCGAGCACGACGTCGCCCGCACCCGGCGGTTCTTCGACCGACTCCGCGCGCGGGCGCCCCAGACTCGCACGCCCCGCTAAGCAGCAGAAGTTAGAAGCGGAACTTCAGGCCGGCCTGGAGCAAGCGCGGACTGCTGGGGAGAATGCCCCGCGTGCGATCGACGATGAAGGTGCGGTCGAAGAGATTCTTGATGGTCAGGAAGAATGTGCTCCGCCACGCCTCCAGGTTGTAGTTGAAGGTGGCGTTCCAGAGGGTGTAGCCGGGGATCAGCCCGCGCTGGCCGTCGGGTGTGGCGGCGACGGTGTTCAAGTCATCGCCGAACTGGTCGCTGACGTAGATCGCCTCCAGCAACGCATCCAGGCCCCGCGGATGCGCGTAGCCCAGGGTCAGGTTGACTAGGTGCTCGGGGGCATAGGGCAGGCGGTTGCCCGTAATGCTGACCGACTGAAATCCGCTGATATTGCTGAAGCGCGTGCCGACGAATTCCGCCACCGGCAGATACGTATAGGCCAGCCGGACGTACACATTGTGCGGCGAGCGCAAGAGCGTGCCCGCATCCACCCGCGCCAGCAATTCGGCCCCCTGATGCAGGGTCTGGCCGGCGTTCGTCAGCGTCGCGCCCACGCCCCCGGCCACGCTGGCCGGGATGATCTGGTTCTCATAGTCCATCCGGAAGAAGACAGCCTCGAGGCTGACCGCCCGTCCGAGCCGGCTGCGGAGGCCGGCCTCATAGTTCCAGCTCAGTTCCGGGTCCAGGTCCACGCTCCCACCGCTGTTGGTGAGAATGTCTTCGGTCCGGGGCGGGGCGAAACCCCGGTGGGCGCCGGCGAAGAAAGAGGCATGCTGCGCGAGGGCGTAGGAAATCCCCAGCCCCGGCACCACCGCTGTCAAGTCGGCGCTGCCCGTTCCCCCGGCGCCGCCATTGGCGAGCCGGTTCGTCCGCTCGTAGAAGATGCGCTCCAGCCGCACGCCGGGCGTGAGAGTCAACTTGCCGAACGAGAACCGGTTCTGGATGAACCCGGAATAGGCTTGATTCCGGCGCAGGTTGTCCTCCACTAGCACGCCGGTGCGGGAAGTGGGGAGGTTTCCATTTTCCTGGCGCCGATCCTGGTTCTCGTAGTGGGCACGCACGCCCAAGTCGCTCGCATTCTCCAGGCCGAAGAGTCGGTGGCGAAGGTGCAGACGAGGCTCGATGCCCCAGGTGTAATACTCCCGCAGGCGGCCCTCGTTTCCGCAGGTGGTGTCGAGATTCTGCATACCGCCGCAGTTGGGATCCGCGCTGTCGTTGGGCCGCTGATTGGAATTGCTCGACTGCCGCCACCAGTGCCGCTGGAAGTTTGACCAGTAGAAATTGGTCGTCAGAACTCGATCGGTCGTAAACACAAGGGAGTGCGTCGCCGAAAGTCCCCAGCGGTCACCGAAAAAGAAATCGTTGCCAAAGGGATTCTGGCGGGGGTTGGCCGCGTATTCGTCCTCCCGCAGCCCCGAGTAGGTGACGTTGGAATCCTCGTCGTAGTAGTTGGCGCGCAGCGTGAAGGCCTGGCGCGGCCCGAGCGCGCTCAGCAGCTTGAAGTTGACGTCGTTGAGCGCCGAGTGGGTGTTCTGCCGCGCCCCGTCACCCTGCTTGCGCAGGTAGTCGAGCAGAAGCCCGGTGTTGCCCCAGGTGCCTCCATAGCTGACGTGTCCGTTGAAATACTCCCGATTCCCACCCAGCAGGCGCACGCTCCCCGAACTTTTTCCCGGCGGCGAGGGCGTGATGTAGTTGATGACGCCTCCGACCGTGGAGGGCCCGTAGAGGATCTGGCTGGAACCTTTCAGCACCTCTACTTCTTCAAAGCGGTCAATCGGGGGGTGGTAGTAGGAGGCATTGTCGCCGTAGGGGGCATAGGCCAGGGGGATGCCGTCCTCCAGCAGCAAGAGCTTGCTCGAGCGCGTGGGGTTCAGTCCGCGGATGCCGATGTTGGGACGGAGGCCAAAGCCCTCCTCGTCCCGCACGAACAGCCCGGGAAGCTTCCGCAATGCCTCCGTGAAGGTGAAGACGCGTGAGCTCTCCAGCGTCTGCCGGTCAAGCACGTTCACCGTCCCGGGCAGCAGCCGCGCGGCTTCCTCTTCGCGCGTGATCCGCGCCGCCGTCACCACCACGTGCTCGGCTACCGACGCCACCCGCAGCACCCACTCCACCGCGCGGCTTTCCCCGGCCGCCAGTGTCACCGCGGCCTCAAAGACAGAAAAGCCTTTGGCCGTAACCTGCACGAGAAGCTTTCCGGCGGGAAGCGCGGCAAAGTGAAAGCCACCGGTCGTGTCGGTGAAGGTCGTCGCAGTGAACTCCTTCTCCACCTGGCGGAGGAGCACTTGCGCTCCTTCGATGCGCGCGCCGCTTGGATCGAGCACCCGGCCTTCGAGCCTCGCGGTCTGGGCTGCGAGCGGAAGAACGATGCAGAGGAGGAGAAGCGCCAAAAGGAGAATACGCTTGCCGGCGGCAGGTGTGGCAACTGGCAACATGGGGCGGGGCCTCGCTACATGCAACTAATTTGCAACTACCTGAAGTCTAGCGCTGCCCCTGCCGAGACGTCAAGGGAAAACAGGCTGATCGGAAAAGAAAGTGTTGCAGGATTGTTGCAACGAGATGCTACAGCGGCTGCCGCCGACACTCCGCGCAGTAGCCGCCCATCTCCACCCGCGTGACGGCGATGTGGAACTGGCAGTCGCGCTGAATCTGGGCTTTCAGCCGCTCGAAGAGCTGGCTCTCGAACTCCATGATCTTGCCGCAGCGCAGGCAGGCCATATGGATGTGGTCGCGGGAGGGGCGGCGCTCGTAGAAATGGGCGCTCTGCCCGCCTAGATGCAGCAGGTCGAGTTCGTCCACCAGGCCGTGGCGTTTGAGCAGGCTGAGGGTGCGATAAACGGTTACGCGGTCAATGCCCGGGTCGGCCGCCTGCGCCTTGCGCAGAATCGCCCCTGCATCGAGGTGTTTGCTCGCCGACTCGATGATCTCCAGAATAATGCGTCGCTGGCGTGTCATCCGAACGCCGCGCGCGATGAGTTCCGCTTGCAGGCGGCCGGGCGCCGCGGTTCCAGGCATAGGCATGGCGTTTCCTCCAAATGAAATCCGCTTGCAACAAGCATAGATGGGTTCACCGGCCGGGTCAAGGCTGTTCGCGGCGCCGCCCTGATGTCCTGAACTTGCTGGGTAGCCAAAGCCTCTTCCGGTTTGTGATGCTGAGCCCCGAAAGCTTTCGGGACGAAGCATTGCAACAATGCGATGAATGCTCCGCTGAGATTCTTCGCTCCGCTCAGAATGACAAGACGGGGGGAGAGTCCACTGCCCGTGAAGAAGAGCATTACCGAGCGGAGGAGACAGAAGCTGCAGCCGGAGCGGTCCGCCGCAACTCCTCGACGTAACGCTCAATCTCGGCCACCAACTCCGGCACGATGCGGTCCTCCGGCACCCGTTTGATGGCCTGGCCGTCGCGGTAAATCACTCCGTTGCCGCGGCCGCAGGCCACCCCCAGTTGGGCCGTGCGGGCTTCGCCCGGGCCGTTCACCGCGCAGCCCATCACCGCCAGGTGCAATGGCTCCTGGATGTGGGCCGTGTGCTTCTCGATTTCGCCGGCAATCTTGAAGAGGTCAACCTCCAGCCGGCCGCAGGTGGGGCAGGCAATGACGATAGGCCCGCGGGCGCGAATCTGCAGCGACTTCAGAATCTCGTAGGCCACCCGCACCTCTTCCGTGGGATCGGTAGCCAGCGAAACGCGGATCGTGTCGCCGATGCCCTCTGCCAGCAGCATCCCCAGCCCCACGGCTGACTTGATGGTGCCGGCGAAGGCCGTCCCTGCCTCGGTGACACCGAGATGGAAGGGGTAGTCCACCTGCGGCGCCAGCAAGCGGTAGGCGTCCACGGTGAGCGGCACGTGCGAGGCTTTGAGCGAGACGATGATGTCGCGGAAGTCAAGTTCCTCGAGGATCCGGATGTGATCAAGGGCGCTCTCGACCATCGCCGCGGCGGTCGGGTAGCCGTATTTCTCGAGCAGGCGCCGCTCGAGCGAGCCCGCATTCACCCCGATCCGGATGGGCACGCGGCAGGCCTGCGCCTTGCGCACCACTTCCCGCACGCGCTCGGGATCGCCGATGTTGCCGGGATTCAAGCGGAGTTTCGCCACGCCGGCGTCGAGCGCCATCAGCGCCAGTCGGTACTGGAAATGGATGTCAGCCACCAGGGGCACGGTCGGGGCGCGCTTGACGATTTCAGCCAAGGCCCGCGCCGCTTCCGCGTCCGGCACCGCCAGCCGCACCAGCTCGCAGCCAACCTCGACCATCTGTTCGATCTGGGCGAGGGTGGCGGCGACGTCGCGCGTGTCCGTTTTGGTCATCGACTGCACGACGATGGGCGCATCCCCGCCGATGGTGAGCCGTCCCACGCGCACCGGACGCGTCTGCCGCCGGGGCCGTAGTGTTTCCAGCATTCTTCGCTCGACTCCCTGTCTTTGTCCTAGCTGCCAAACAGACGGGCGATATCGTTGTACATGACGATGGCGAAGATCACCATCAGGAACACAAATCCGGCTTGAATCATCCGTTCTTTCACCTTCACGCTCAAGTCGCGCCCCAGCGCTCCTTCCAGTCCCAGCAGCAGCAGATGGCCGCCATCGAGCACCGGAATGGGCAGCAGATTCAGCAGGCCGAGGCTGAGGCTGATGACAACCATCAGATTCACCACGGCGCCCCCGCCCAACCGCACGGCTTCGCCGGAGTGCCGCACAATCCCCACCGGCCCCTCCAGCGCGCGCAGGCTCGCGCGAGCGGTGAACAAACGCCCCACCAACGTCAAGATCCAGCCACTGGTCTGCCAGTTCTGCGCGACGGATTGTTGCACTGCCTCCCAGGGCGACAACCGCACCACAATCAGCCGCGGCCCCACCTGGACACCCAGCATCCAGCGCTGCTCGCGCGCGTTGAATTCGGGCTGGACAACGACTTCTTGCCGCTGCCCGGTGCGTTCGATGGTCAAGCGGATGGGCGCGCCGCCGCGTTTTTGCACGCGGTCGGAAACCACATTGGGCTCTTGGGGGGAAGGCGTCAGGCGTTCGCCATCCAATTCCAGCAGCGCGTCGCCGGGGCGCAACCCCGCGCGTGCCGCCGGCGTGTCGGGCGCGACGGCCAGTACGACCGGTGAATCATAAGGGACCCAACCCACAAATCCCGCGCGGCGGTCACTCGCAGGTGTTACTTCAACCTGGAGGACTTCCCCGCCCCGTTCCACGGTCACCTGTACAGGTCTCCCCGCGTAAATGGCCGCCTGCACCAGGACCTCGCGCCAGGTCGGGTTCTTTGCGCCCGCCAACTCGACAATGCGGTCGCCCGGCTGGATGCCGGCGCTGGCCGCCGGCGAGTCGGGCACAATGGCTCCGATCACGGCTGGCTCTTCGTAAAACGCCGGGCGCTCGTAGCGGTAGGTGTAGAGGCCCGCCAGCAGCAAGACGGCCAGCAAGACGTTCATCGTCGGCCCGCCCAGTACCACCAGGGCCCGCTGCCAGCGGGGCTTGGAGAGGAACTCGTCGGCTGCCCCGGCGCGCTGCTCGCCGGGCGTGTCGCCCGCCATCTTGACGTAGCCGCCCAGCGGCAAGGCGCTCACCCGATAGTCCGTCGGCCCGCGCCGATGGCCAAACAAGCGCGGCCCAAAGCCGACCGAGAACGTGTCCACGCGGACTCCGAACAGCTTGGCCAGGAGGAAGTGGCCGACTTCGTGGACCAACACCATCAGGCTGAGAACCAGAAGGCCGATGAGGATCGTCAAGAACATCCCTACCTCGGACGCCGCCCGGCTGCCAGTTGTCCCAGCACGCGCTCGGCGTAACCGCGCGCGTCGCGGTCGCACGCTCGCACTTCCTCGACCGAATGCAACCGAACCGGCGCCGAAGCGTCCAGAACCCGCTCGATCAGTTCGGGAATCTGCGGGAAACGAATTCTCCGCTCCAGAAAGCCCTTGACGGCCACTTCATCGGCGGCGTTCAACACGCAGGGCAGCGACCCGCCCGCTTCCAGTGCCTGCCGCGCCAGCCGCAGGCAGCGGAACTTCTTCTCATCCGGGGGACGAAAATCGAGCTTCTGCACGTTCCGCCAATCCAGGGCAAAGCCGTTGCTCGCCACGCGTTCCGGAAAGGTAAGCGCGTACTGAATGGGGATGCGCATGTCGGGCGGCGCCAGTTGCGCCACCACCGAGCCGTCCACAAACTCCACCAGCGAATGGACGGTGGATTGCGGGTGGATGAGGACCTCAATCTGCTTGGGCGCGAGGCCGAACAGCCAATGGGCTTCAATCACTTCCAAGCCCTTGTTCATCAGCGTCGCCGAATCAATCGTGATGCGCTTCCCCATCCGCCACTTCGGGTGCTGCAGCGCCTTTTGCGGTGTCACCCGCTCGAGTTTCGCCCGCGGCCAGGTGCGGAACGGCCCACCCGAGGCGGTCAGAATCAGTCGCTTGATTTCTCCCCGTCGGCCCGCGCGCAGGCACTGGTGCGCGGCGCTGTGCTCGCTGTCCACCGGGATGATCTCGACGCCGGCCGCCGCGGCCGCCCGCGTCAACAGCTCTCCCGCCGCCACCAGACTTTCCTTGTTGGCCAAGGCCAGGCGCTTGCGCGCCGTCACCGCCCGATAGGTCGCTTCCAGACCCGCAATCCCGACAATGGCCGAAACCACCGTGTCGGCTGCCGGATGCGTGGCGACCGCATTCAACCCCTCCCGGCCCCAGAGAATGTCCGGCAGGCGGTGCGCCCCCAGCCGATGGAGCTGCTCGCGCAGCCGCGCCACTTCCGACTCCGAGCTCACAGTGACCAGCGCCGGCTGGAAGCGTGCGACCTGCGCCGCCAGCGTCTCCACGTTTTCCCCCGCCGCGAGTGCCACCACCCCCAGACGGTCTGAGAGTTGTTCGACAACGTGGAGACACTGCTGCCCGATCGAGCCCGTCGAGCCGAGTATCGCGATGCCCTGCATCAAGCTTCAGAAAACAAGCCAGATATAATAGTACCACAGCGCCGGAACGGCCAGGAGCAGGCTGTCGATGCGATCCAGCATCCCGCCGTGGCCGGGCAGGATCGAAGAAGAATCCTTCACGCCCGCGCCGCGCTTCAGTGCCGATTCGACGAGATCACCAGCCTGCGCCGCCAGGTTGACCACGACCGGCAGCACCACCGCGTGCCGCAGGGACGAGTCGGGGAACCATCCGCCCTTCGAAATCAGCCAGAAACCCGCCGCCACCGTGGCGAGCAGGCTTGCCGCCGCCCCTTCCACGGTCTTGCCCGGGCTGATCTGCGGCGCCAGCTTGTGCCGTCCCAAGGCGCGTCCCACGTAGTAGGCCGCAATGTCGCCGGCCCAGACCATCACCAGAACCAGGAGAACGAGCTTGTGGCCTGCCGGCTCCGTCCGCAGGTCCAACAGGAAAGCAAACGGGACGGCTACGTAGAGCAGCCCCAGGAAGCCCCCCGCTGCAGTCGGCAACGCCTCGTTGCGGTTGGTTCGAGACAACGCCTCCCACAGCAGCAAGACAAACCCCGCCGTCACGACGACCACAGGAACCAGCGGCGCCTGCCACCACCCGAACCACGCAACGGCGAGTCCCCCGCCAAACAGCAAAGCTTGATTGGGCCTCGAGCCGACCCGCTTGGCCAGCTGGCAAAACTCCCAGAGGGCGACCAGCAAGAATGGCACCAGCCCGATGAACAGCAGCCAGGACGGCCCGAACCAGACCAGTGCCACCACAACGGGCAACAAGACAGCCGCGGTCAGGAGTCGTTTCATGGATTCGGCCGGGCCGATTGTAGCAGGCAGGAGGACACCGGATGGAACTCAGTGTCTGTCGGGAGGAGAACCGAGCCGCGTGCTTGCCCGCGTAGCCCCTGCCGGTGTTACCGCTCCGTAGCGGCGTTCGCGTTGCTGGTACTCATAGACGGCTTCCAGCAGGTGCCGCTCGGTAAAGTCCGGCCACAGCGTGTCGGTCACCCAGATCTCGGTGTAGGCAATCTGCCAGAGCAGGAAGTTGCTGATCCGCAACTCCCCGCTCGTCCGGATCAGCAGGTCAGGGTCGGGCAGGTTGCGGGTGTAGAGATGCCCGGCCAAGTCGGCTTCCGTGATTCGCCCGGCGAACCCGTTGCGCTGGTGCAGTTCCAGCAGGCTGTTGACCGCATCCACCAGTTCCGCCCGCGCGCTGTAGTTCAGCGCCACCACCAGTTGCATGCCCGTGTTTCCCCGCGTGGATGCCACCGCCTGCGCCACATCCTCCCGCACGCCCTGCGGAAGCTGCTGCCAGCGGCCGATGACCTGCAACGCGATGTTGTTGCGCTGCAACGTGTCGAGCTCCGTCCGAATGTATTCCCGCAGCAGCTTCATCAGGAACTCGACTTCCTGCCGCGGGCGCTTCCAGTTCTCCAGCGAAAAGGCATACAGGGTGAGAACCGGAATGCCGATGCGGGCGCAGGTTTCGACGACCCGGCGCACGGCGCGCACCCCTGCCTGGTGGCCCGCCACGCGCGGCAGGTGGCGCCGCCGCGCCCAGCGGCCGTTGCCGTCCATGATGATGGCGATGTGGCGCGGCAGTCGCCGGCGATCAATCTTCTGCCACAGCAGGTCGGCTGCACTGCTCTTCTTGAACGGCGCCGCGGTAGTCACAGAAGAATCCTCACTCCATGCACGCTACCACAGCGTGAACCGGCCAGCAAGCGAGCGACTCTTCCCACGGTAGGAGAGGATTAGAGCCGAGCCAGAATCGGAGCCTTCCCGCTCAAGCCCAAATAAACAAGAAGAAGCGTCAGCAGAATGATCACCAGGCTCGCCGACCAGGCCACGGCGTTGTACCCCCGGGAATTCGTGAACTCGCCCATCAGCTCGCGACGGTTGACCAACACGAGGACAAAAATCATCACCACCGGCAGCACCACCCCGTTGATCACCTGCGAGAGCACCATAATCCGCACCAGCGGCGCGCCCGGAACCAGGATCAAGCTGGCCCCCACAACAATTAGGGCCGTATAGAGCCAGTAAAAAATCGGCGCTTCGCGGAACGGCCGGTTCAGGCTTGCTTCCAGCCCCAGGCCTTCACAGATCACATAGGCAGTGGAAAGCGGCAGGATGGAAGCGGCCAGCAGCGAAGCATTCAACAGACCGAAAGCAAACAGGCTGGAGGCATAAAAGCCTGCCAGCGGGCGCAGCGCCTCGGCGGCTTCGGCCGCGGTGGCGATTTCGGTTCTCCTAGCAACGTGCAGCGTGGCGGCACAAGCCACGACGATACTGAACACGATGACCACGCAACTCAGCGTGCCGAAAAACACATCGCCGCGCGTCTGCCGGTAATGGCGCGGGGAAACCCCGCGCTCCACGACGGAAGATTGCAGATAGAAATGCTGCCAGGGAGCCACCGTCGAGCCCACCAGGGCCAGGGCCAGAACCAGATAACCCGTCTCAAATGCCACGGTCGGCACCACGGTGTGGTAGGCAGCTACCATCCAGTCCGGCCGCGCCAGCACCGCCGAAAGCAGGTAGGCCACGTAAAACGAGCAACCAACCAGAAATACCTTCTCGACCGTGCGGTACGTCCCCCGAACCACAATCCCCCAGATGAAGAGCGCGGCCAGGGGCACGGCCACGTAGCGGCTGACACCGAACAACTCCATACTGGCGGCGATTCCGGCAAACTCCGCCAGGATGTTCCCCAGGCTCATCGCCAGCACCGCCAGCATGAGGAGAAACGTTATCCGGAAGCCGAACTCTTCGCGAATCAGGTCGGAGAGGCCTTTGCCCGTGACCACGCCCATGCGGGCGCACATTTCTTCACTGATGTAGAGCAGCACGCCCACCGGAATCAGTGTCCAGAGCAGCCAGTAGCCGTACTGCGCCCCGCCCAGCGAATAGGAGTAGATGCCGCCGGCATCCTGGTTGACGGTGCCGGTTACGAGCCCCGGCCCCACCGCCGCAAACAGCAAAGCCAGGCGGCGCCGCGAATGGCGCACCCGCCGGCGCTGCGCGCGCAGCCACTCCAGCGTCCGAGTCAGCGCTAGCGGCGCGTTTGCCATAGGCGGCTGATGACGTCGTCCGCCGTGATCACCCCGACCAGCTTCTGGTCGGTGTCCACGACCGGCAGCGAGCGCAGGTTGTACTTGTCGAACATCTCGATCACCTGGCGCTCTTTGGTGTCCGTGTCCACAAAGACGAGCGGGTCGGCGCAGAGACTCGCGAGCAGTGTCTCGGCGGTAGCCAACAAGAGCCGGGCCACCGGCACGGCCCCTGTCAGCCCGCCCGTGTCGTTGACCAGATAAACCGTGTCCAGGGTGTCGAGGTCGATTCCTGACTGCCGGACATTTTCAATCACAGACGCCACAGTCGAGGCTTCCGCTACGCTGAACACGCGCGGGTTCATCAGGCCGCCGGCGGTGTTTTCCTCGAATTGGAGCAGCGCTTCCGTTTCCGCCGCTTGCTTGCGCTCCATATCGGCCAACAGCTCGCGGCTGGTTTCCTCCGGCAGCTCGGCCACCAAGTCGGCGCGCTCATCGGCGGGCATGTGTTCCAGGATGTCGGCGGCGCGTCCGGCGTCGAGTTCCTCGAGCAGGCGCACTTGCAACTCCGGCTTCAACTCCCCGAGCGTTTCGGCGGCCGTCTCTTCCGGCAAGGTCTCGAGCACCGCTTCTCGCTCCGAGGGAGCCAGCTCCTCCAAGATGTCTGCGATATCGGCCGGGTGGAGCTGGGCGAGCTTGGCGTGCGGGATCTTGAGTTTCACCCGTCGCATCGGATCTGTTTCGATCAAGTCCACAAACTCCCAGCGAATCGCCCGCGTGGGCAAGCTCTTCTGGAGCCGCCGAATCCAACCCGGAGGCAGGCCTTGGAGCAGCCGGCGCAGGGCCCCGGCCAGGCCGACGTCCACCTGCGCGATGCGGAGCTCCATCCGCCCGTTGACCGGAATCTCAACCAAGTCCAGGTCATTCACCCGCACCACCTTGCGCCCGTGGACATCAATGATTTGCTGGTCGAGCAAGTCTTTGCTCACGGTGAGCCAGGCTTCGTTGGGCAGGTAGGCTTTCAGGCTCAGCTCCAGGACGTTCAGCCGGATGGCGCGCGGGGCCACCGAGGCTACCTGGTCGTAGCGCGCGAGCAGCGGCTGAAATCGCCCACGCGCAATCACCAGCCAGGCGATGCGGTTGGGTTGCTCGCTCGGGTCAATACAGAGTTCGCGCACGCGGCCAACGTAGTTGCCGTTGACGTCGTACACCGCAGCGCGGATCAGTTCGGTCGCGTGAATCATCGTTTCTGCCTGAATACCATGGCGCGCGCCGGCGCACGATTCCGGCGCCGCCACTCCTGATAGAGTTCGGCATACGTGCCAGTGATAAACTCGCGCGGCGTCCACCCAAGCCCTCGTGCCACCCGCCGGATCCAGCCCGGTCTGCCCTCCAACTCAAGAAACGTCCCGATGGGCGTCTCATCCAGCGCCACTTCTCCCCGCTCATGCCGACGAGTAAGACGCGTGCGATACTTTTCGTACCGGAAGGAGGGAGAAAACCCTAGGCAGAGCAGAATCTCGCGGGCAGCCGCCGGCGAGGCAATGCGCGTCTCCACTTCGCGCCGGATCTTGTAAAACGCGGAGGGCATGGAGCGGCTCTTGAAGGTGAGCACTGCCTCTCCGCCCGTCGTCCGCAGGCGCAGCATCAATCCCCGGCGGCGGAGACTCCCGCCGGCCGTATCGAAGAGAGTGTTGTGTTCAAATTCCCGTGGCTGGGAGACACGAAAGCCGAGGGCACGCAAGGCTCGCCGGGCGCTGCGGGGATCGCCCACCCGCAGCTTGATCTCGACTTCTTTCGCCATCCGGCTCCATTCGCGCTGGTAGTATAATGGCCGCGCCGAGAGCAGGCAACGACCGGGTTCCACATGCGCACTGTGTACGGCTGGCGGAAAGGCCGCGGGCAACTCGAGCGCTGGCGAAGAGACCTGACCACAGTCAGCGTCGTCCTGAAAACTCCCCGCGTGATTGACATCAACCCGGTGAACTTCATCACCGGCGAACCGGTGGAGCCGCCCGGGAAACCGCAGAAGAAGTTCTCCGGGAAGCTCATTCACTTCACCCCGGACGACGCCATTCTGCGCCGGCCCTCGGGGGCCCTGTTGGTGGTGGATACCTACGAGATGGAGTCGTTGATGGCGGCGGGTACGCGCGTCATCCCGTGACGCCGCCCGCGATCACTCTTCGTGCACAGGAGGGCAGGCATGCAGCGTCGGGAGTTCCTCGCATGGACTACAGTGTCCGCACTAGTGAATTGGCTCCAGCCCCAACAGCTCTGGGCTCGCATGCAAACGCGCCGCGCGGTCTCCAGTCAAGCTCTCGCTGCGCGGGAAGCGATTCACAAGCATATTGACTCCAATCTCGCGGCGCACATCGCCAAGATCCAGGAGTATCTCCGGCAACCTTCCATCAGCGCGCAAAACGTCGGTATCCGCGAATGCGCCGAGCTCACGCGCCAGTACCTGGCCGCCCTCGGCTGCCGCGAGACCGCGCTCGTGCCCACCGCCGGCCATCCGGGTGTGTGGGGCTACTACGACGCCGGGGTGCCGAAGACGCTCGTCATCTACTGGATGTACGATGTCCAGCCCGTTGAAGAACACCAGTGGGCCTCCCCGCCCTTCGAAGCCCGCGTGGCCGAAGACAAGCGCTGGGGACCCAGCGGCCGCATCATCCGCGCCCGCGGCGCCATCAACACCAAAGGCCCCGAGCGCGCTTTCCTGAATGCGCTGGAATCCATCAAGGCCGTCCAGGGCGAATTGCCCCTCAACCTGATGTTCGTGTGCGAAGGCGAAGAGGAAATGAGCAGCAAGCATCTCCCCGACATCATTGCCCGCTACCAGAGCCGCCTGCGCACCGCCCACGCTGTCCTGTTTCCCTTCTGCAGCCAGGGAAGAGACGGCCGCGCCTCCTTAAACCTAGGCAATAAGGGCATCGTCTACGTGGAGCTCGAATCGCGCGGCGGGCCGCACGGCGGTCCCAAGCAGTTCGAGATCCACTCCAGCCTCAAGGCAGCGGTGGACTCGCCCGTCTGGCGGCTGGTGCAGGCTCTGGCGACCCTCACTGATCCCAGCGGCAATCGCATCCGGATTGAGGGCGTCACCGCGCCCGTGCGCCCCCCGAGCGAGTCCGAACTGCAGATGCTGGAAGCGCTCCTGCCGGAATTCGATGAGAAGGCCTGGAAAGAGCAGAACCAGATTGATCGCTGGATCGGCGGCGCCAGCCCCCGCGAGGCTCTCTACAAGTATCTGTTCGATCCGACCCTCAACATTGACGGGATGTGGGCCGGCTATACCGGCGAGGGAGGCAAGACCATCCTGCCGCACAAGGCGAATGCGAAGCTCGACTTCCGGCTCGTCCCCAACCAACGCGCGGAGGACATCGCGCCGCTCCTCCGCCAGCACCTGGATCGGCACGGCTTCACTGACATTCAGATCAACTGGTCGCGCGGCTATGATTGGTCGCAGACGAGCGCCGACAGTGCCGCCGTTCAAACCGCGCTCAGCGTGTACAAGGACTACAACGTTCCCGTCAGCGTCTGGCCCCGCATCGCCGGCAGCGCCCCGTTCTACCTGTTCACTCGCGACCTGCAGCTTCCGCTCGTGATGTTCGGCCTGGGCCACGGGGGAGGCGCGCACAGCGTGGACGAGTATCTCGTCATCGACGCGGCTCCGCCCCTGCATGGGCTGGCCGGGATCGAGAAAGGCTTCGCGGACTTCGTTCTGCGCTTCGCTGCCAGCTAGAAGTCCCGGTTCAGGATAAAGGCGGGGACGGCTTCCAGTGCCCGCTTGGCGGGAGAATCGGGATAGGAAGTAAGTGGCCGGAGTGCTGCATCCGCGAGTGCCCGCGCGCGCATCCGCGTGCGCTCCACGGCTCCGGTTTCGTGCACCAGACGCACAATCTCCTCCGGCTGCACCGAATGAAACCCCTTCTCGCGCAGAACGGTCTCAACCCGGCTGCGCCCTTCTCTGCCGGCCGTTTCCAGGGCATAGACCAAGGGCAGCGTCACCTTGCCTTCGCGCAGATCGCTGACCACGGGTTTGCCCAACCGCTCGAGGGAAGCAATGAAGTCGAGCAAGTCGTCCATCACTTGAAAAGCCAGCCCGGCATTCAGGCCGTAGGCGGCCAACCGCTCTTCCTCGCTGGAATCTTTCTTGGCCAGAATAGCGGCCAGTTGCATGCAGGTCGCAAACAGGCAGGCCGTCTTGCGCTCGGCCAGATCCAGCGCTTCCTGCTCGCTGATGTCGAGCCGGCCCAGGTAGGTAAGCTGCAGCAGCTCCCCCTCCACCATCCGCTGGGTGAGGTCAATCAGCACGTCCAGGATGCGGAAGTTGCTCTCGGCCAGGGCAATCCGAAACGCCTGCATGTAAAGCCAGTCGCCCGCCAGCACGCTCATCTGGCTGCCCCAGCGTTGGTTCGTCGAGGGTCGTCCCCGCCGCGTGGCGGCCTCGTCAATGATGTCGTCGTGGATCAGCGTGGCGGTATGGATGAGCTCGAGAACCGTGGCCAGCTTGATGGCTGAAGGCCCGGCGGAGCCACAGAATTTGGCGGCCAGCAGATGCAGCGCCGGCCGCAATCGCTTCCCTCCCCCGGCCAGCAGGTAGCGGGCGATCTCGGCAACCGGCTCGATGCCGGACTCTGCTTGTGCGGCGAACTCCCGCTCCACCTGGCGCAACTCGGCGCCAATCAGTTCGAAGATTTCTGTGGTGTCAACCTGTGTTCTATCCATGCGTCCTGGCCGAGCCTGCGCGTGTTGCCTTCTCTGCGACACGCGGAAACAAACGAAGGAAGTTCTCCCGGGTCACGCGGCCCACTTCTTCCTCGGTCAGATTCTTGAGGCGACCGAGTTCGGCAGCCACGGCGCGTACGTGAGCGGGCTCATTGCGTTGACCCCGCACCGGTTGAGGAGCCAGATAGGGACAATCGGTTTCGATCAACATAGCGTCCAGAGGAAGCTCTGCCGCCACCGCCCGAAGTTCTTCCGCCCGGGGAAACGTAAGGTTTCCCGCCCAGGAAATCAAGAAATTCCACTTCCGCGCGCGGCGGGCATCGTCCAGACTCCCGCTGAAACAATGCAGGATGCCGCCCCGCCGCGTCGCGGCCCAAACCTGTTCGAGGATTTCAAGGCAGTCAGACCATGCTTCGCGACAGTGGATGACCACTGGCAGGCCTAATTCACCCGCCAGGTGTAGTTGTTCCCGAAACGCCGCCCGCTGGGTTTCGCGCGGCGAGTGGTCGTAGTGGTAATCTAGGCCGATTTCTCCGACCGCCAACACGCGCGAGTCGCCCGCCAGCTCTTTCACAGCGCCGAGTAAGGCAGGGGTGGAATGCCGCGCTTCGTGCGGGTGGATGCCAATGGCCGCCCAGACGCTCGGGGCTTGCTCGGCCACACGCAGGGCGTGCTCCAACTCGCTTGCGTTCGTCCCATTGGCAATGTTCAGGATGCACTCCACCCCGGCGTCGCCGGCGCGGGCCAGAACCTCGGCCCGATCCGAATCAAACTGACGGTCTGCGAGATGTGCGTGGGAGTCAATGAACGGCAAGATTCTCGCCCTCCGCTCGGCCCTGTTTTCAGCCTCTATTTCAAACGCGCTCCGGCAGGAACATCCTCCGTGAACGTGGCGATCACCGGCTTCCCCGCTTCTCCCACCGTGGCGGCGACCAGCATTCCCTGCGACTCGATGCCGCGAATCTTGCGCGGCTGCAGATTCACCACCACCACAATCTTCTTCCCCACCAGTTGCTGCGGAGAGTAGACCTCGGCGATGCCCGCCACGATCTGCCGCTCCTCGCCTCCGATGTCCACGCGCAGCTTGAGCAGCTTGTCGGCGCCCGGGACGCGCTCGGCCGCGCGCACCTCCGCCACGCGCATGTCAACCTTGGCGAACTCCTCCATGCTAATGACACTCGGATTGTTTGACACCGGTTTCCCTCCTTTGCTTGCGCCCACCGCCGACTGCCCCAAATTGGCTTCTAGCTCAACCATTCGTTGAATGGCCGTATCCTTCTCGACCCGCGGGTAAATGGGCTCGGGCTTGCCAATTCTGCTCCCTGCAGCCAATTGCCCCCAGGCAAGCCTAGAAAGGGAATACTTTGCGAGCGGTCCTTCCTGACCCAACTGCTGCCAGATACGCTCTGTGCCCTCTGGGATTACAGGGTGTAGTAAGGCAGTGGCAATTCGCAATCCTTCCGCTGCTGTCCACAAGATCGTGGCAAGCCTACTGCGGTTGCTACTCGCTTCCGCCAGCTTCCAGGGCTCAGTCTCAACCAAGTACTGGTTGATTTCCCTAATCAGGTTTCCCACCGCTCGCAGCCCCGACGCAAAATCGTATTCATCGAACGCTTCACGGAACCCCTTCACAGCTTCTTCAGCATGATCTATGACGCTGGCTTCCCTGAGGGCTTTGAGGAGCTCGTCGTCTGTCTTTGCCGGTCTGTCGGAAAAGTCGTGGGGTGGGATCTCTCCGTCGAAATAGCGGGTAATCATAGTAAGGACCCGGGAGGCTAGGTTGCCGTAGTCGTTGGCCAGATCGCTGTTGTAGCGGGCGACGAGCGCGTCGTAGCTGAAATTCGCGTCCTGGCCGAACACCATCTCCCGCAGCAGGAAGTACCGCAGCGCGTCCACGCCCATGACTTCGGCGATGGGCTCCGGACGAACAATATTCCCCCGTGACTTCGACATCTTGTCCTGCTGGAAGAGCCACCACCCGTGAGCGTAGATGGTTTTGGGCAGGGGCAGGCCCGCCGCCAGCAAGAAGGCAGGCCAATAAACGGCGTGGAAGCGGACGATTTCTTTCCCGACCAGTTGCAGGTCGGCTGGCCAGAAGCGGTTGAATGTAGACGCCTCGGCGTCCGGATTCCCGTAGCCAATTCCGCTTATATAGCCCGTGAGCGCGTCGAACCACACATAAAAGACGTGGTCTGCGGCTTCGGGGACCGGGATGCCCCAGCGAAAGCGCGTGCGCGAAATGGAAAGGTCGCGCAAGCCGCCGCGCACAAAGGCTTCCACCTCGTTGCGGCGCGCCTCCGGCTGGATGAACTCCGGGTGCTTGCGGTAGTGCTCGAGCAGAGGCTCTTGGAAGGCGGACAACCGGAAGAAATAGTTTTCTTCCTCGACCGACTCCGGCGGGCGTCCGCAGTTGGGGCAATTGCCTTCCGGTGTGGGATCGGTGACGTAGAGTTCACAGTTGACGCAATACTGGCCTACGTAGGTTCCTTCGTAGATGTAGCCTGCCTGCTGCACGGCGCGGAAAATCTTCCACACCGCCGCCTTGTGCCGGGGCTCCGTGGTGCGGATGAATTGGTCATAGCGCAGACCCAGGCGGTCCCACACTCTCTTGTAGTCCTGCGCAATCTCATCCACGAAGCTTTGCGGATCGCGGCCCGCCACCCGCGCTGCGCGGCCCACGTGTTCCCCGTGCTCGTCCGTGCCGGTCAGGAAACACACCTCATAGCCCATCATCCGTTTGTAACGGGTGATGGTATCGGCCACGATGGTGCTGTAGGTGTGGCCGACGTGGGGGCGGGCGTTGACATAGTAAAGGGGAGTGGTGAGGTAGAACTTCGGCATCCTAGCTTTGTTCACCCTGCGCTTTGCGGAAATAGTAGTGCGCCTCCGCCAGCACCTCCTTCAGCGGCAGGTTGCGCTCGCGCGCGATTCGTTGGCAGTCCTCGAATTCCGGCGCCGCATTCAGCACGCGACCATCCAGCCGCGCCAGCTTCATCCGCACACTTCCCAGGGGTGTTTCGACCTGCACCGTCTCGCGTTCCAGTGTTTGCCGACGCGCCTCCAGAATCCGCAACCCGATCGTGGTTGTTTGCTGAAACACCAACTCGGCCAGCGCCTCCACGCGCTCCGGCGGGCACAAGACGGAAAGAAGAACCCCCGGGCGATTCTTTTTCATCTGCACGGGTGTGAAGTAAACGTCGAGCGCACCCGCCTCCAGGGCTTTCTCGGCGAAATAGCCTCCCAGCAGCGGGCTCATATCGTCCAGATTGGCCTCTATCACAGCCACCGTGTCTGCCCGCGCCGCCACGCCGCGCTCGGCCCGCTCCCCGATGAATGCCCGCAGCAGGTTCGCGCGCTCGGGGAAATCCCGGCGGCCCGCGCCGTAGCCCACTGCTTCCAACTTCATCGGCGGCAGGGGGCCGAATTCAACGGCAAGAGTGGCCACAAGGGCGGCACCGGTGGGCGTGACCAATTCGGCTTGCATAGCGCTCGAGTACACGGGAGCCCCGCGGAGGAGCGCCGCCGTCGCGGGCGCGGGCACCGGCAACACTCCGTGCGCGGTTTGCACCGTTCCGCTCCCCAGATTGAGCGCGGAACACACGAGCCTCTCGATTCCCATGGCCTCGACGGCGATGCTGGCGCCCACGATGTCGAAGATCGTATCCATCGCGCCCAACTCATGGAAATGAACCGCATCCTTGGGCACCTGGTGGATGCTCGCCTCCACTTCGGCCAGTCGGTCAAAGATGCTTTCTGCGCGCTGCTTGACGTTCGCGCTCAGCCCGCTCGCCCGGATCAGATTTCGAATCTCCGCCCAGCCCCGGTGGGTGTGCTGCTCTGAGGTCTCAAAGGTCAACTGGGTGGCGTGCAATTCTCCGCGCCGGACGCGCGCGGTGGATAGCCGCCATCCCGGGAGGTTCAGTTTGCGGAGTTCGGCTTCGAGGGTGGCCACCGGCAGCCCCGCATCCACCAGTGCGGCCAGGAACATATCGCCGCTGATGCCGGAAAAGCAGTCGAGGTAAGCAATCTTCATCGGCGCACGCTACTTGCGACGAGCTGCGGCAGAATCTCGCCCGCCGGACCGAGAAGGCTGGCGTCAACCACCGGCGAGAGCGGCGTGGCTTCGCGGTTGATCTCGACCACCCGCGCGCCGGCTTGCCGGGCGACCAGCGGCAGCGAAGCCGCCGGCTGTACCACCGCCGAGGTGCCAATGACCAAGAAGATCTGCGCGCGCTCAGCCGCCGCAAAGGCGCTGCGCAGCACAGCAGCCGGCAACGCCTCCCCGAACCAGACCACGCCCGGCCGCAGCAGCCCCCCGCAGGCGCACCGCGGTGGAAGCTCGGGCAGCGGGACGGTGCGGTTCTTCTCCTCACGCCCGCAGCGCACGCAGCGCAGGAGCCAGATGTCGCCGTGCAGCCGGTGGAGGTTGCGGCAGCCGGCAACTTCTTCCAAGCCGTCGACATTTTGCGTGAGGAGGGAAAAATCCGCGGCTCGCGTTTCGAGTTCGGCCAGCGCGTAATGGGCGGGGTTGGGTTGCGCCCGCGCGATGACCGACCGCCGCCAGTCGTACCATTCCCAGACGAGCCGGGGATCGCGCGCAAAGGCTTCGGGCGTTGCCAGTTCTTCCGCCCGGTAGCGCCGCCAGAGACCGTCGGCGCCGCGGAAGGTCGGCACGCCGCTTTCCTGCGAGAGTCCGGCTCCGGTCAGCACCGCAATCGCGCGGGCAGACGCGATCCACTCGGCCACGCTCTGCAGAGAGGGATTCATCCCGAAATCTCGCCCCAACAGCGCTACTATAGCACAGCCGGCTTCGCTCCACGGGTTCAGCGGCTTTTCGCTATAATGCGATGCTTTGGCATTTGCAGGAACGTGACGCGCAGTGCTCGAGCAACTCTGTTCACGCATCGAGGACGCCGTCCGCAGCGTAGTTGCCTCGCGGTACGGAATCTCCCTCGCCCGGGTCATCATCGAGCGGCCCCCGTCCGTCGAGCTAGGTGACCTCGCGCTGCCGCTTGCCTTTGAGCTGGCGCGCCAGTTGAAGCGTTCCCCGCGGCAGATTGCCACCGAACTCGCGGAGGTCTTCCCTGCCCTGGAAGGAGTTGCCCGTGTCAGCGTTGCCGGCGGCGGGTACTTGAACCTGCGCTTGCGCCGGGGTGAGTTCTTCCTGGCCAGCTATCAGGCAACCCAGAGACGGCCGCCGCCGCCGAGTCCCGAGGCGGCAAAGATTATCGTCGAGCACACGAACATCAATCCCAACAAGGCAGCCCACATCGGCCACTTGCGAAATGCCGCGCTGGGCGACAGCTTTGTGCGGCTCTTGCGCGCGGCGGGTCACCGGGTGGAAGTCCAGAACTACATCGACAACACCGGCGTGCAGGTGGCCGACGTTGTGGTCGGCTTCCAGCATCTCGAGCGAAAGAGCTTGCGGGAAGTCGAGAAGCTCATCGCGGAGCAGCAGCCTCCCTTCGACTACCTCTGCTGGGACCTCTACGCGCGCGTGATGAAGTTCTACGAAGAAGACTCCGGTCGCCTCGCACTGCGCCAGCAGGCGTTGCGAGAGATCGAGCAGGGTGGCGGGGAAACGGCCGAGTTGGCCGAAAAGATTTCCACCGCGATCGTGACCGCGCATTTGCGCACCATGTGGCGGCTCGGCATCCAGTACGATGTCCTCCCGCGGGAGAGCGAGATTCTGCAGCTCAAGTTTTGGGAGGCCGCTTTCCAGCTTCTCAAGCAACGCGAGGCCATTCGCTATGTGGATTCCGGCCCCCAGCAGGGCTGCTGGGTGATGCCCCTGGCAGCCGATCTTGCCAGCGGCGCAGATGCGGCAGAGGGGGAGGACGCCAAGATCATCGTGCGCTCGAATGGCACCGTCACCTACGTGGGCAAGGACATCGCCTACCAGTTGTGGAAGCTCGGCCTGCTGGAGCGAGAGTTCGGCTACCGGGTGTTTCACCGTTATCCGGACGGCCACACCGCCTGGATCACCACCAGCAACGGCGAGGCGGGGGCGCCGAGTTTTGGTCGCGGCGCGCGGGTCTATAACGTGATTGATGCGCGGCAATCCTATCTGCAGGACATTGTGGCGCGTGGGGTGGAGGCGCTCGGCTATGCCGAGCAGGCCAAGAATTCGATTCACTTCTCCTATGAAATCGTGGGTCTCTCGGCCCGTTCCTGCCAGGAGCTGGGGATGGAGCTTACTCCTGAGGAAGCCCAACGGCCGTTTGTGGAGGTTTCCGGACGCCGCGGGCTCGGCGTGAAAGCCGACGATCTGCTCAACGCCGTGGAGGAGCGAGCCCTGGCGGAAGTGCGCGCGCGCCATCCGGAGCTCGAGGATGCCTCCGCCCGCGCCCTGGGACACACCATTGCCGTCGGGGCCGTGCGCTTCTTCCTGCTCAAGTTCACGCGCAACGTCGTGATCGCCTTCGATTTTCGCGATGCGCTCAACTTTGAGGGCGAGACAGGGCCCTACGTTCAGTATGCGGTCGTGCGAGCGCGGAACATTTTCCGCAAGCTTGCTGAAGCAGAACCCGGAGTGACTCTCGCGCCGCTCCTTGGCAGCGTTACGGCTGCCAATGCGGAGTCCTGGCTGGCTGCTCCGGGCGGGGACGAATTCTGGGAACTCGCGCTCGAGGCTGCCGAGCTTGGCACCTTCGCTCAATCCGCGGTGGAGCAACAGGAGCCGGCACTGGTGGCGAAGAAAACCTTCCAGTTGGCGCAGCAGTTCAATCTTTTCTATCACCGCCATCACATCCTGAGCGAAGCCAATCCCGCCCGCCGCGCTTTTCTGCTTGCCCTGACCGACTACGTGCAGCGACAACTCACTCGCGGACTGGAACTGCTCGGGATCGAGATACCCGACCGGATGTAGTCGTTGAGCGAACTCTTTTCACCAGCAGCAGTGGCAGAACGGCCACGCCAACTCTTTGCGCGTCTGTTCGGCCTCGATACCGCTCTCCTGCAAGGCGTCCTGACGGAGGCGCTCAGGGGCGGCGGCGACTTTGCCGATGTCTATCTGGAGGCGCGGCGCGCAACTTCACTGCAGATAGAGGAAAACCTGCTGAAGGAATCCCGCGAGAGCGTCTCGCTGGGCGCGGGGATTCGCGTGCTGGCGGGCGAGCAGAGCGGCTACGCCTACACGAATGACCTGACGGCCGAGGCGCTGCGTGCAGCAGCCCGCGTGGCTGCCCAGATTGCCTCCGGCCCGGCGCGCGTCAACTCCGAGAAATTGCAAAGCCTCACCGCCCCCGCCCGCTATCCGTTGGAGCAGCCGGCCGCATTGGCCGATCTCCGAACGAAGAGCGAACTCCTGTTCGCGGCCAACCAGGCGGCGCGAGCGGCTGACGCACGCGTGCAGGAAGTTCAGGTGGGCTGGGGAGACGAGTTGCGTCTTGTCCTTATCGCCAACAGCGAGGGCGAATACGTGGATGATATCCAGCCACTTTTTACCTTCAGTGTCAGCGTGGTCGCAGAACGTAACCAGCAGCGCCAGGTCGGGTGGAAGAACCTGGGGATGCGCGCAGGAATGGAAGCCTTCACGCGCGCGCGCGCCCTCGGGCTCGCGCGGGAGGCAGTCGAGCAAGCCGCAAGGCTCTTGGAAGCGCAACCGGCTCCGGCGGGCGAGTTGCCGGTGGTGCTGGCGGCCGGCGCCAGTGGCGTGCTGCTCCATGAAAGCGTGGGCCATCCGCTGGAAGCGGATTTCAATCGCAAGCAGCTTTCTGTGTTCAGCGGCCGGCTGGGCGAGAAGGTGGCCTCCGCGCTCTGCACCGTGATCGACGACGCCACGCTGGTCGGGCTGCGGGGATCCCTCAACATCGACGGCGAGGGCACAATCCCGCAGCGGCCCACGCTGCTGATACAAGAAGGAAGGCTTGTGGCCTATCTGCAGGACCGGCTCTCCGCGCGGCTTATGAAACTGGCGCCGACCGGCAACGGGCGTCGGCAGGACTACTCCTGCATTCCGATTCCCCGGATGACGAACACCTATCTGGCGGCCGGCACGAGCCAGCCGGAAGAAATTCTGCAATCGGTCTCACGCGGCATTTACTGCAAGAGTTTTACCGGCGGACAAGTAGAGCCGGCGGCGGGCAAATTCACTTTCTCGATGCACGAAGCCTACCTGATTGACGAGGGGCGGCTGACGCACCCGGTCAAAGGAGCCACGCTCATCGGCAGCGGAATCGAGGTTCTGAACAATATTACGATGGTGGGCCACGACCTCGAGCTCGACCGCGGCGCCTGGAGCTGCGGAAAGGAAGGGCAAGGCGCACCGGTGGGCGTTGGCACGCCTACGGTGAAGATCGCGAAGATAACAGTTGGGGGCCGCTGATGAGCGCCACCGACATGGGTGCGCTGCCGGATAAGCTTGTCCGCAAGGCGTCCGACTTGGGAGCCGACCAGAGCGAGGCCTGGCTCACCGAATCAACCCAGCTCTCGGCGCGGGTTCGCTTTGGCCAGGTGGAGACGCTGACGGAAGCCACCACGCGCGCGATTTCGTTCCGCCTTCTGGTTGGAACGCGGACAGCCCGGGGGAGTTCTTCCGACCTTTCCTGGGAGACTCTCGAGTCACTGACGCGCCATGCCCTCGAGCGAGACCGGCTGGCGAGTGAAGACTCCTACGCCGGCTTGCCGGACGATTCCCTGCCGGTGCCGCCGGTGGAGGGGTTGGCGCTCTACGATCCGACTCTCGAACGCATTGGCCCGCAGGACGCAATCGCGCGCGCCGGCGAAACCGAACGCATCGGGTTGGCGCTCGATCCACGGGTGAAGAACTCCTCGGGCGCCACCGTTCGCGTGAACCGTGGCAGGGTGTGGGGAGCGAACTCGAAGGGGTTTCGGGGCAGCTATCGTGCCTCTGGTGCCAGCCTGACGCTGGAGCTGCATGGGCGCGGCGAGTCCGATGGCAGCCAAGTCACCGACTTCTGGTACACGGCCGCGCGCAGCTGGGACGGGCTCGAGTCTCCTGAGAGCGTGGCGCGGAAGGCGGTGGAGCGGGTGCGGAGACAGCTAGGAGCGCGGAAGGTGGAAACGCAGGAGGTCCCTGTCGTCTTCGAACCCTTGGTGGCGGCTGAACTGCTGAGCGACCTCTTTGGAGCCGTCTGCGGCGAGGCCGTCTACTTGAAACGCTCGTTCCTGCTGGACGCGCGCGGGCAGCAAGTGGCGTCGGAGCAAGTTACAGTGGTGGACGACGGCCTGCTGCCCGGCGGACTGGGTTCGCGCCCGTTCGACCGCGAGGGAGTCGCTTGCCGCCGCACGGTTGTCATCCGCAAAGGTGTTCTGGAATCGTTTCTGTGCGGCAGCTACTCGGCGCGCAAGCTTGGCCTGCCGCTCACCGGCAACGGTGCCGGCAACGGCGAAGTCCCCGGCAACTTCTACCTGGAGCCGGGGAACACCTCGCCAGCGGCTATCGTCAAATCGGTGGAGCGGGGACTCTACGTAACCCGCCTGATGGGCCAGGGGGTAAACCTGGTGACGGGAGATTACTCGCGGGGCGCGTTCGGTTTGTGGCTGGAGCGAGGGGAATTGGCGTATCCCGTGCACGAGATCACCATCAGCGGCAACCTGCGGCAGATGCTGGCGGGAGTGGAGCTGGTTGGCAACGACCTGGACTTCCGGGACCTGTTCGCCGCTCCCACCGTCAAGATTGCCTCGATGGTAGTGGCTGGAACCTGATCATTATGTGTCGGACGAGCGGCCAGCCGGAGGAGGGCCAATGACGCCAGACGTTCTTCCCTCGGAGGAGCTGTCCACCCGCTTGGTAAAGGTCAGCACTGAGCTGCGCGAGCTGGAGCAAGCCCTGAAATCCGCCGGCACGGTAGATGCTCGCGTGCTGCGGGAGTTCCGGGAATCCGTAGACTTTGTTCGGCAGACGGCCTGGGCGGTGCAACAGTGGTTGGAGCTGCAGGCGAAACACGCCGACGCTTATCAGGTGCTCTCCCTGCTCACGCAGGAGAGGATTCGCCGCGCCACCCAACTCTCGCGCGACATCGCCATCGATCTGGACGCAACGGAGATCAGCTTCGAAACCGAAGGGATTCAGGGGCTCTTTGAGGCCGTGCGCGCCCTCTACCAACGGCTGGCACGGCTGTTCACGCGCTAGCGAAGCTGGCGTTTGACCGCTGGGTGTTCAACCGAGCAGGAGCTTGCGGATTTCCGGCTCCGCCGTCATCTTCACCAGCACCATCACCGTGTCGCCGTTCTCGAGGCTGGTGTCGCCGCGGGCGACGACGGCCTGATTCTTTCTGAGGACGGTGACGATGTTGCAGTCCGGGGGCACCGGGAGGTCGCGCAGACGCTTGCCGATGACGGGCGACTGTGCGTCCAGCGTGTACTCGATGAGTTCCAGGCCGCCGGTGCGCAGGTCGAGGAGGGTGCGGATGCGTGTCATCGGCAGCTCGGACTGAATCACCGAGCTGATGATGGCGGTCGAGCTGACGGTGACGTCCACGCCGAGGCGCTGCATGATGAGTTCATTGCGGGGATTCTTGACCCGGGCGATGGTTTTCGGCACGCCGAAGCGCTGCTTGGCAATCTGGCAGGCGATGAGGTTGTCCTGGTCATGGTTGGTGACGGCGACAAACACATTCGCGCGCGCCGCTCCGGCCTCTTCCAGCACCGCGGTGGAGGAGCCGTCGCCCCGAATCACCGGACATTCCACCTGCTGGGACACCAGATTGAAAACTTTTTCGTCCTGCTCGACGATGCAGACTTCCAGGTTGTTTTCGAGCAGGGCGCGAGCCAGGAAGTAACCCACGCGGCCGCCGCCCACAATGATGACGTAGAAGGGCTTGCCGGGAGAGACCTCCGGGCGTTGCGGAACCGGCAACTGGGTTTCGATGCTGTGGCCGCGCGCGCGTTCCCAGGCCTGCTGGAACGTGGCGGGACGCGCGGGAGCCTTCGCGAGTTGGCCGATGAGGTACTCCGCTCCGGCCACCGTCAGCGGCAGGGTCTCAATGCCGGCGGCGCGATAGGTTTCTTCCTGGGCCGGGTCGTAGACCACCGCAATCACGCGCGGCACCTGGTAGATGAGCCGGGCAATCTGCGCCACCATCAGGTTCGTGCTCTCTTCGCGGGTGAGGGCGAGCAGGACGTCGGCTTTGCTGACGCCGGCTGAGCGAAGCACATACTCGTCAATCGCATTCCCGGCCAGGAAGCGGGCGTGGAGGTCACGGTCGCGCCGTTCGACGACGATGCGTTGCTTGTCGATGACGGTTACATCGTGCTGCTGCGTGTCCAGCAGCTTGACCACCTGACGTCCCAGGCGGCCATAGCCGACCACGATAATGCGCATCAGAAGCTCCGGCTGCCTTCCTGGATTCTACCTCTCAGGCCGCGCCCAGGCGCAGGATGTAGTCTATCAGGGCGCGCACGGCGACTCCGGTGGGGCCTTTGGCGAGGTGGGGCTTGGCCTCCTCCAGCCAGGCCGTGCCGGCGATGTCGAGATGCACCCAGGGAGTTTCCTCCACAAATTCCTTCAGGAACATCGCGGCGGTGACGGCCCCGCCGCCGCGCCCGCTGCCGGTGTTGCGGATGTCGGCGATGTCGCTCTTGATGGCCTCGCGGTAGTCGTCCTGCAACGGCATCGGCCAGAACTTTTCTCCCGTTGCTCGGGCGCTGGCGAGCACGTTGGCCAGAAATTGCTCGTTGTTCGAGAAGACTCCCACATTGATGCTGCCCAGGGCCACGAGGATGGCTCCGGTCAGGGTGGCGGCGTCGATGAGCTGGGTGCAGCCGAGCTTCTTCGCGTAGCTCAGCGCATCGGCCAGCACCAGGCGACCCTCGGCGTCCGTGTTGACGACTTCGATGGATTTCCCCGACAGCGCCACCTGCACATCGCCCGGCTTTTGCGCGCGGCCGCTGGGCAGGTTTTCGGTGAGGGGCATGCAAACGATGACTTTGACCGGCGGCTTCAGTTCGGCCACCGCGCACAGCACGGCCAGCATCGTGGCAGCGCCCGCCATGTCGTATTTCATTTTTTCCATGCCGTCGCTGGGCTTGATGGAGATGCCGCCGCTGTCGAAGGTAATGCCTTTGCCGACCAGGCCCAGGACGGGGCTGTCAGGTTTGCGCGTTCCTGGTTCGTAGGTCAGCACGACGAACCGCGGCGGCTCCTCACTGCCTTGAGCGACGGAGAGGAAGGCGCCCATTTTTTCTTCGGCGATGCGTTTCTCGTCCCAGACTTCAATGCCGAGGCCGGCGCGGCGCGCCAGCTCTTCGGCGCGCGCGGCAAAGAGGCGCGGCGTAAGGCGGTTGGAAGGCTCGTTGACCAGCTCGCGGGCCAGGTTCTGGGCGTTGGCAATGATTTCCCCGCGCTGGATGGCCTGCGCCAGCTCGCGCTCGCGCCCGCGGTCGAAGCCCGCCAGGTGCAGCCGCTCGATGCTCTTGTCGTTCTTCTTCTCCGTCTTGTACCGGCCGGGCTCGAAGTTGGCGAGCCACACGCCTTCGGTGAGCCACTGAGCGGCGTCCGGGGTGCGATGAGCGGAACGAACAAGAAAGGTGAATTCGGTGAGGCCGCGGCCTTTGAGGAAGCGCGCGGCGGTGCCGGCGAGGCGGCGAATGTCGGAGGCGGGGTCGAACTTGTCGGGCTTGCCGGCGCCGAGCAAGAGCAGGCGTTGGATGGGCAGGTTGCGCGGCTGATGAAGCAGGAGCACCTCGCCGGCCTTGCCGGTGAGTTCTCCGGCGGCAATCAGGGCCTGGAGTTGGCCGGAGGTCAACTGGTCGAGGCGGGCGAGGAAGCCCTCCAGCAGCGGGGTTTTCTCATAGAGCCAGGTAACGAGCGCCGGTGTGGCGAGCGACTCCGGCGGGTCGAAGATGAGTTTGGCCTCTGGCACCGGTGGCTCCCCTCAGCGATAGCGTTTGAGCTCGGCTTCGATTTCGCGCTCGTCCAGGCGTTTGCGCGCCTCGGCGCGACGATCGAAGACTTTCTTCCCTCGCGCCAGTCCCAGCTCGCACTTGGCGCGGCCGTTCTTGAAGTAGATGCGCAGTGGAATCAGCGTCAAGCCTTTCTCCTGGACGCGACCGGCGAGTTTCCAGATTTGATCTTTGTGGAGCAGGAGCTTGCGCGTGCGCAACGGCTCATGCTGCGCGTAGCCGGCGCTGCGGTAGGGGCTGATGTGGCACTTCTCCAGCCAAAGCTCTCCCCGGCGCACGAACGCGTACGCCTCGCGCAGATTCGCTCCGCCGTCGCGCAGCGACTTGACCTCGCTGCCGGTCAGCGCCATCCCCGCCTCGAACTTCTCCAGGATGGCGTAGCGGAAGCTGGCCTGGCGGTTCTGGGCGACCACCTTGAGGCCGGACTCCTCGGCGGCGGGTTTGGCGCGACGCGGCTTTCCCATCGGAAGCACACTCGCCTGGAGGCGCAGACCGCCTATCTTAGCCAGCGTCCCGGGGATTCACAAGCGAGCGCGGAG
>JBBIPK010000031.1:33360-40109 GCA_037442885.1 Acidobacteriota bacterium
CCTAGCTATGGACGCCGCGTGCTTGCCCTGAGCGGAGCCTAAGGGCCTGCCCGGGGACACCCCCTGGACAAGATGACCCGCTGCCCCGCCGTTCTCAGGCAACGCCCCTAGGCCAGGTAGCGGCGAGGAATGCCCCCCTGAATTCTCAACCCGGGGAAACTCCACGACCACACCGCATTCGTCGCCGGCTTGTTGCTGCAGACCGACGACGAAGACGCCGAGGCTTCGGGGCTTCGTCGCCGGTACCGCCACGGGCGGAAGCCCGTGGGCTGAACTGGTTTATTGGGAAGCCGGGTTGTTGGTTTGTTGGTTTATTGGTTTACTGGTTGATTGGTGGATTGGGGGAGGCGGCGGGTGCGGAGCCCTTCGACGAGCTCAGGGCAGGGCCCTTCGACAAGCTCCCCGCGGCTTCGCTCGGGGTAAGCAGGACAGGCCCTTCGACTGCGCTTCCCGGGCTGGCAGGGGAAAGGCGCCGCTTGCGGACTCGGGCAGAGGCGAGAAAGCAGATTCTTGCGATTCGCTGCGCTCACGCCAGGTGGGCTGCGCCCGCAGAATGACAGAGGGCGGGAAAGGTGCGGGGAGATAGGCGAGGATAGCGGCATCCACCGGCGTGATAGGCCCATCTGACGGAAGGGATGAGCAATGACTGGCGGGTTGCCCACTCATCGCCCCGGTTGAGTCCGCTTCCGCCTCGATGCGTCCACTACCGTCCCCATCCGCCCCGGAGGGCGCAACTTTTTCGCTTCGGCGGGGTTACTATAAAGCGGTGAAACCGAATTCCTTCCCGGAGGACCGCATGCGACGCCGCTGGCTGGTTTTCCTCGCCATTTTTCTGGCCACTGCGACTTTTGTTTCCTGTGGCAGCAGCACCCCACGCACGCTGCTCGGCACGCGCTCGGGGCTGGTCTACGTCACCACCACCGACGCCCCCATGCCTTCGGTGCTGGCCTTTCAGATCACCATCACCGGGTTGACACTCTCCGATGGCTCCGAGAGCGTTCCCGTGCTGCCGGAGCCGACCCCGGTCGAGTTCGGGCGGCTGCTGGGAATGCGGACGTTGCTGGCTTTGAGTTCGGTGTCGCCGCGCACCTACACCAGCGCGACGCTCACGCTCGCCAGCCCCGTCATCAGCTTCCTTGACCTCAGCACGACGCCGGCCTCGGTCGGCACCATCAACGGCACGCTGACAACGTCCAGCATCACCGTGAATCTGAACCCGCCTCTCATCGTCGCCGAAGGCGGGCTGGGCGGCTTGCACATGCACTTCCGCCTACGCGAGTCGCTGCAGACGGATGCCACCGGCGAACTGACCGGCGTGGTGACCCCGAGTATCGGGCTGCGCGCGATTCCGCCCACGGATGAAGATTCCCTGATTGACGAGCTGCGCGGCGGCGTCTCGGCGGTGAACGTCGGCGGAAATTCCTTCGTCCTGCAAACTCTCCGCGGCCGCCAGTTGACCGTGCGAGTGAACAACGAGACGGTGTGGGAAGACGGCGAAAGCCTCAACACGCTGACTGCGCCCGTCATCGTCGAAGTCGCCGGGCGCGTGCAGGCCGATGGCAGCATTCTGGCAATCAACGTCGAGGTGCTGACCCGCGACCACTTCCTGCTGGGCGGTTTGGTGCTCGATCCGGATCCGGCGACCGGCCCGGCCGAGCGCGCCACCCTGCTGGTGCGCGAAGAGATTCCCGACCTAGTTAATATCCAGGTAGGTCGTACGGCGACGGTCGAGTTCAGCGACCAGACGCGGTTCGGCATCCACAACCTCAATCTGCCGCTTGAATTCCTGCTCTTCAACCGCGCCATGCTCGTGCGCGGCCAGCGCGTGGCCCTCGGCGGCGCGATTGATAACTCCACTACGCCGGCGACGTTGAACATCCGCCGCGTCATCCTCCACCGGCAGGGCTTTGAAGGCGGGCGCGTCATCGGCAGCGTGCGGATTGTCAGCGGCAACACCGGCGGCTTCCTGCTGCGCACCGACGGGCTCTTCGGCTACCTGTTCGGCGAGCCGCTGCGCGTGGCCACGTCCAACCGCACCTGGTTTGTCAATCTGCGCGGCCTGGCGGACCTGGATACGAGCGACCCGATGGCGGTACGCGTGGTAGGGTTGCTCTTGCGACGCAGCGACACGGGCGAGCCCGTGCTCGTTGCCTATCGCGTGGAAAGGCTCTTGCCGCGCTTTCCGTGAGTTGGGGATTTTCTAGGCGAGCCCTCAGCGCGGCCGCGCGGGTCAGGTTCCAGGTGAGCCGCGCGCTTCTTCCGCTTCCGCACAGGCGCGACTCACAAAGTCACGGATGGCTGCCACGTCCTCGGGTCTGATTTGCACAAACTGAATCCCCATGCTGACGCCCGGCGTGGCGTGCACAACGGTGCCCTGGGCCTGCACGGCCTGGTTGGGCGCAAGGTTGAAGCGCACAATGACATCGGTTTCGGGTTCGAAGGTGTCCCGACTCAGCACCAGCACGCCCCCTTCGCTGATGTTCTCGGTGCGGCCGATGCTGCTCTGCCCGCTGGCGCGGCTCTCCACTTGCGTGACGAGACGTACGCGCGGATGCCGGCGCGGAATCCGCCGGGCGTTGTCCGCTGGTTGGCTCGGCTCCGCAGCCCCCATCGGCTCAGCCTGCTGACCCCCTTTGCCGCTTATCCTAGCATAACTGAGGTTCACTGCAATCTCTAACCGACTGAACTGCTTGCCTGGGCAGCGCCCCAGTGTTAGACTCACGCCCACAGGGGGAGTACCCCAGGAAGCCGTTGGGACGATGAGGAGACCAATGCCACGGAAAGGCTTCGTTTCTGCGACCGCCTGCCTGGCCGTCGCCCTGCTCGCCACTGCGTGCCCCAAAGGCGGCGCCGACTACAAACAGGGACGCGAGGCCGAGTTGCGAAAGGACTACGACACGGCGCTCATTCATTACGAGCGCGCCCGGCAGCAGGACCCGAAAAATGTTTCCTATCAACTCAAGGCCAAGCGCATGCGCTTCGAGGCCGCCCAGATGCACGTGGACCGCGGCCACAAGCTGCGTGACCAGGGACAACTGGAGGCGGCCCTCGCCGAGTTCGAAAAGGCGCTCGCGATTGACCCTTCGAGCTTCGTGGCCGAACAGGAGCTTCGCCGCACACTGGAGCAACTGGCAGAGCGCCGCCAGGCGCAGCAGCCCGCCGCAGCCGCTGCCTTGCAGGCACTGGCCACTATCCCCGAAGGGCCGCCCCAGCTCACGCCGCTCTCCCGCGCCCCCATCAACCTGCGGCTGACCGCTGACTCCAAGCAAGTCTTCGAAACCATCGCCCGGCTCGCCGGCGTCAACGTCATCTTCGATTCCGAGTTTCAGTCCCGGCGCATCCCCGTCGAACTCGTCAACGCCACGCTCGAGCAGGCGCTCGACATTGTCGCGTTGATGACCAAGGCCTTCTGGAAACCGGTCACCGCCAATACCATCATGGTTATCCCCGACACCAAGGCCAAGCGCCAGGCCTACGAAGAGCAGATCATCAAGACTATCTATCTCGCCAACATCACCCAGCCCGCCGAGCTGAACGAGGTCGTCCAAACCATCCGCACCCTCCTCGAAAGCCGCCACATCGCCCCCAGCACCTCCCAGAACGCCATCGTCATCCGCGATACCCCCGACCGCGTCGCCGTGGCCGAGAAAATCATCCGCGACATTGACCGCGCCCGCCCCGAAGTCCTCGTGCAAGTCTCCGTCCTGCAGGCCCGCCGCGACCGCCTCCGCGAATTGGGCATCCTGCCCGGCGGCGAAGCCCCCATCATTTTTTCGCCCGGTGGCACGACGGCCGGGAGCCTGCGCCTGAATGAGCTGCGCTTATCGACCGGCGACTACGCCCTTATCCTCCCCAGCGCCACCGCGCTCGCCCTCATGCGCGACTCCACCACCCGCGTCGTTCAGAATCCGGAGGTCCGCGCCACTGACGGCCAGACCGCCAAGCTCCGCATCGGCGACAGCGTCCCCTTCGCCGTGGGCAGCTTCCAGCCCGGCATTGGCGGCGTTGGCATCAACCCGCTCGTCAACACCCAGTTTCAGTTCAAGGACGTGGGTGTCAACCTCGACATCACCCCGCGCGTTCATTCCAGCCGCGAGGTCAGCCTGAAGGTGCTGGTCGAAGTCTCCTCCGTCACCGGCCGCGTCAACATCGGCGGCATTGACCAGCCCATCTTCGGCCAGCGCCGCGTCGAGCACGACATCCGCCTGCGCGAAGGCGAGGTCAACATCCTCGGCGGCATCATCGAGCAAACCGAAGTCAAGAGACTCGAAGGCTGGCCCGGACTGAGTAAAATCCCCATCCTCCGCTACCTCTTCAGTGGCGAAACCACCGAAACCCAGGAAAACGAACTCCTCATCGTCATGACCCCGCGCATCATTCGCCTGCCCGAAATCACCCCCCTGAACCTGCGCCCGCTCCACGTGGGAACTGCGGAGAACATTGCCTTGCGGCAGACGGCCGGCCCGGCCGCGCCTGCCCCCGAAGCTCCGCCGCCAACCCCGGCGCCCCCTGAACCCCCACAACCTCTCCCGGAGCCTGCCCCCGCGCCTGAGCAGCCCGAGCCCACACCCGTCGAAGCTCCGCGCCTGCGCTTCGAGCCCGCCCGCGCCACCCTCACGGTCGGCCAGCTAACCAGCATCGAGCTCCAGGTCGAAGGCGTGCAAGATTTGTTTGCCGTCCCGTTAGTGCTGACCTTCGACCCGAAAGTTGTCGAGCTGACCGAGGTGCACCACGGCGGCTTCTTGGCTGCCGGCGAGCAGCCCGTGGCTCTGGTGCACCGGGTGGAAGCCGAGAGCGGCACGGCGATCGTCTCGCTCGCGCGCCCGCCCGGCAGCCAAGGGGTTTCGGGCCGTGGCACGCTGGTCACTCTGGTCTTCCGCGGGATCCGGGCGGGACAGGCAGCCCTCCAGGTCGTCCAGGTAGATGCGCGGACTGCCGCGGGCCAGCCCGTGAGCCTGCAGGTGAGCCCGGGTGAAATTGTCGTCCAGTAGAAATCCTGCCGCCAGAGCCAGAGGCGCGCGCGGTCTGACCCTGCTCGAACTCGTCGTCGCCACTACCATCCTCTTGGTTCTTTCCACCCTCGCTCTGCCCTTGGCGCAACTGCGCGTCAAGCGAGAAAGGGAGACCGATCTCCGCCGCGCCCTGCGCGAAATGCGCACGGCCATTGACCGCTACAAAGATGCGGCCGACCGCAACCTCATCGCCGTCGAGCTGGGAACTGAGGGCTATCCCCCCGACCTCGAAACCCTTGTCGAGGGCGTTCCGCTGGCCGGCGCGCCCGACCGCCGCGTGCGCTTCCTCCGCAAAATCCCGCAAGACCCCATGACCAAGTCCACCGATTGGGGCCTGCGCTGCGTGCAGGACGACCCGGACTCGAACTCCTGGTGCGGGAAGAACGTGTTCGATGTCTATACGCGCAGCACCCAGACGGCGCTCGACGGCACCCGCTACTCCGACTGGTAAATGCGACACCGCCGGCTCCAATCCGGCCCTGCCCTGAGGCTGCCCCGCGCGAAGTCGCGGGGCGAAGCCGAAGGGTTCACGCTGATTGAGATGCTGATCGTCGTCACCCTCATCGGCATCCTGATTTCCATCGCTGTGCCGAGCTACCGCCAGTCCGTGCTCCGCGCGCGCGAGTCGGTCCTGCGCGAGAACCTCTACATCTTGCGCTCCACGATTGACCAGTTCACCCTCGACAAAAAACGCGCGCCCCTCTCCCTCGACGAACTCGTCTCCGAAGGCTACCTCCGCCAACTCCCCCGCGACATCACCGGCTCCCCCGATACCTGGCAGGTCGAATACGAAGACTTCTACCTTGCTGCCGACCAAACCCAGACCGGCATCACCAACGTCCGCTCCGGCTCCTCCGCCATCTCCACCGAAGGCACCCCCTACAGCTCCTGGTAGCCAGTATTGCTTTGGGAATTGCACCGGGCCCCCAGGCTCCCGCCTGGGGGAGATGCCAAGTTGTAGCGCAACCCTTCACGTTCCATCCAGAGGTGGAAGAGCCCCCACCTGGACACCTGGAATCGTCATTCTCCCGCCTCTCTTGGGTTGTCATCCTGAGCGAAGCGAAGGATCTCAGCGTAACGCAATCAGCGAGCGACGCACTAAGTACCGAGATTCGCGAGACCCGCGCAGCTCCCATGTCCTTCCATGAAAGCAGCACCGAGCTTCCCTCGGGCTGCTACTAGCTGTAGCGAAACTCTTCCGCGCTTGAAGAAATTCCACCCAGGGTGTAGCGGAACCCTTCAGGGTTCCATCCTGCACTCGAAGCGCTCCTTTATGCCGAGCAGAAGCCAGGAGACTGGGCGCGTCCATCAGCTTGCGCGATTCGACTCGGCACGGTAGAATGCGTCTGCGGGGTGGAGCAGTCTGGTAGCTCGTTGGGCTCATAACCCAAAGGTCGTCGGTTCAAATCCGACCCCCGCAACCACGGGCGGTTCGAGCGCCAAACCTCGAACCGCCCTTCTTGCTTTCACTTAGAGAAGACACTGGCGTCACTTCCGAAGTACAGCTAACCGCCGAGCAATCAAACTTGGAACAAACTTGGAACAAAAAACAACCCAACGACCGTTGGGCAAGTACCCAACGCGCAATCTGTTTAATTGCTTTGGTCTGTTGAGCTTGCCGGCCTTGTTGGCGGCTTTTCCAGCATTTTTCTAACAATCGCGACTCGGATCGGCCACAGTAAACCCCTTCGCGATCTCCTCACGTAGATCTGATTGCGAACCACAGCCGCCACCACC